>JAEWHK010000025.1 GCA_023387815.1 Pseudomonadota bacterium | reverse complement strand
ACACCGCGTAGCAGCCTGCGGAGAGGTAGTCAGACATAAGAATGCGGTTGGTTCTTGTGCGGCCTCTGTGAAACAGGAACCCACCGAAGCACTTGCCCTCACCGGTTAAGGCAGTAGGAATCCCCTTCCTTTAGGGAGGGGAGGATGTCAATGTCCGTGAAATTGAATTACCGTTTTGGTCGTGCTCATTTCTTCCATGGCGACAAAGCCTTTTTCACGTCCGTGACCGCTGCCCTTCATGCCGCCAAAAGGCAGTTCCACCCCACCGCCAGCGCCAAATCCGTTGATGAACACCTGACCACACTTGATGCCTTTTGCCACGCGCTGCTGAACGCCGCCATTTTCCGTCCAGATGGCGCCCAGCAAGCCATATCGGGTCTGATTGGCCAGTCGAATCGCTTCAGCTTCAGTATCAAAGGGAACGGCAACCAGTACCGGCCCAAAAATCTCTTCCTGCAGAAGCACACTGTCATGCGAGTTTGCAGCAAAAAGTGTCGGACGAACGTAGTAGCCCCCTTTCGGCACATTGTCGGCTATCGACCCTTCGGCGAGCACCGTCAATCCTTCTTCCCGACCCAGTGCCAGATAGCGTTGAACACGCTCGTGCTGGCGCGCATTGATCAACGGCCCGCAATCGGGGTTGTTTTCCGGTGACCCGGCGCTCGTTTCAACAAATGCTGACGCCAGTGCCTGCATGAAACGGTCGTAAATGCCACGCTGAACCAGCAATCGACTGCCCGCTGTGCAGGTCTGCCCTGCATTCTGCAAAATACTTTTCACGATCGCCGGAATGGCAAGTTCCATATTGACGTCGTCAAACACCATATGCGCCGATTTGCCACCCAGTTCCAGTACACATTTCACCGCGTGCTGGGCTGCAGCCTGCTGCACCAGCACGCCCACTTCATTGGAGCCCGTAAAGGTCACGAAGTTGATATCCGGATGTGCAGCCAATGCTGCGCCGGCCTCTTCACCCAGACCGGTGACGACATTCAGGGCACCTGGTGGAAAACCAATCTCCTGCGCCAGTTCTGCCACACGCAGGACGGACAGGCAGGCGTCCTCTGCCGGTTTGACCACACATGCATTGCCCATGGCCAGCGCCGGCGCCACACTGCGCCCAAACATCTGCGCCGGGTAGTTCCAGGGAATAATATGCGCCGTAACACCCAGCGGCTCGCGCTGTACCATGACGGTATAGTCATTCAGGTACGGAATGATTTCTCCATGTACCTTATCGGCACCACCTGCGTAAAACTCAAAATACCTGGCCATCACACGAATGTCATTTTCGGCGGTACTCATGGGCTTGCCGGTGTCTTTGGATTCCAGTTGTGCCAGCTCCTGGAAATTGTCCGTAATGGCCTGGCTCAATTTCATCAACAAGCGCCCGCGTTCTGCAGCATTGACCTTCTGCCACTCACCTTCCAGGCAGGCACGCGCCGCCTTTACAGCTTCATCAATATCCGCTTTATCGCCCCGCGGAATAGTCGTGAATACCTGCGCATCCACAGGTGAAATCACGTCCAGCGTCTGGCCTGAGGCAGCATCACACAGGGCTCCATTGATAATCATGCGGGGCATCTAAAGTCTCCAAAAGGCATAGGGTTGATGAGCCGACAATTAAACACGCTTGTCATAGCCTGTGCTGTACGGATAAACCCTGAGACCCGATATCACTAAAGCCAGGTGCGTTTCTTTGACATGCATCCGGCGCCTTTCGCGCCTTTACAAATGTCATGGGAAACCCCTATTTCATATGTGTTGTGTTCATTACGCATTGCGTATATTATTTACGCAACAGGGCATCAGCACCTGAAAACAATATCTCGGAGACATTCAATGGCGATTCGCACCACCCTCAAATGCTGTACGCTGGCCGTTCTGGCTGGTACCTTCATGATGACTACCGCCGCAGCACAAACCTTTCCGGACAAAGCAATCCGATGGATTGTTCCTTATCCTGCAGGCGGTGGCTCTGATGTTCTGGCGCGAACCATTGCACAGAGCCTCTCCGAGGACATCAAACAACCAGTAGTGGTCGACAACAAGCCGGGCGGCAACACCGCAATTGCTGCCAGCGATACAGCGCGTTCGCCTGCCGATGGTTATACCGTACTGTCTGCCGACAATGGGACCATGGTGTTCAATTCCGCACTCTACAAGAAGCTGTCATATGACCCGGTCAAGGACCTTGCGCCCGTGACCCTGCTCGGACGTTTCCCCATGATTCTGGTGGTCAATCCAAACAACCCCAGCAAAACGCTCAAGGAATTTGTTGATCAGGTCAAAAAAGAAGACGGCAAAGTCAACTATGGCTCTGCCGGCGCCGGCAGTCCGCATCATCTGGCCATGGAACTGTTCAAGCGTGAGGCCGATCTGAAAATGACTCACGTCCCCTATCGCGGCGCAGCGCCCTCTTTGACGGATCTGGCCGGCGGCCAGGTGCAGGCGATGATGGTTGATCTGGCCGCAGGGGCAGGTTTTCTGAAGGGACATAAAATTCGCCCACTGGCCGTTGCCAGCGCCAAGCGTTTGCCACAGTTGCCCGATGTACCAACTTTTGCCGAAGCCGGTTATCCCAATGTTGAAGCGGCTGCACTGGTTGGCATGGTGGCTCCTGCCAAAACACCTGCCGACACCATTGCGAGCCTGAACAAGCACGTGGTTGCCGCACTGAACCAGCCCGCGACCAACAAAAAGCTGGTTGACTTTGGCATTGAACCTGTAGGAGATTCCCCAGAAGAATACGCCAAACTGCTGGAAGAGGAACGGACGCGCTGGCACAAACTCATTAAAGACCTGAACATTACGCTGGATTAAGCAGGCATATCATGACAAGCCAGGCCACTTCACAGGTATCACAAACGCAATGCCCATTTTCGGGCAAGGCTGCACAGCACGATCGCCAGACGGTCGGCTGTCCGGTCAGTGCGCGCGCCGCCGCATTTGATCCGTTCGAGGATGCTTATCAGCAGGATCCACCGGAGTATGTGAAGTGGTCACGAGAAGAAGAACCCGTTTTTTTCAGTCCGAAACTCGGCTACTGGGTTGTCACACGATACGACGATATCAAACAGATTTTTCGGGACAATATTACATTCAGCCCCTCCATCGCTCTGGAAAAAATCACACCAACCGGACCTGAGGCCAACGCTGTTCTGGAATCCTACAATTACGGCATGAGTCGCACACTTGTCAATGAAGACGAGCCGGCACATATGCCACGACGGCGTCTGCTCATGGAGCCGTTTACCGTTGATGCTCTGGCGCACCACGAACCCATGGTCAGAAAGCTGGTACGTAAATATGTAGACCGGTTCATTGATGACGGCAAGGCAGATCTGGTGGATCAGATGCTTTGGGAGGTGCCGCTTACCGTTGCATTGCATTTTCTGGGCGTACCGGAAGAAGATATGGACACGCTGCGCGAGTACTCCATTGCGCATACCGTCAATACCTGGGGCCGGCCAAAGCCCGAAGAACAGGTTGCCGTTGCCCATGCGGTCGGCAATTTCTGGCAGCTGGCCGGCAAGATTCTTGAAAAAATGCGCAGGGATCCCGAGCAGCCAGGCTGGATGCAATACGGCATCCGGATGCAGAAAGACCATCCGGATGTGGTGACGGACTCCTATCTGCACTCTATGATGATGGCCGGCATTGTTGCTGCTCATGAGACGACCGCCAATGCATCGGCCAATGCCCTGAAACTGTTGCTTACGCACCGCCATGTATGGGAAGAGATCTGCCAGGATCCCAATCTGATTCCCAATGCGGTAGAAGAATGTCTGCGCCACAATGGCTCGGTTGCGGCATGGCGCCGACTGGTTACCCGCGATGTGCAAATCGGTGGTATCCCCATAAAAGCCGGCGCTAAACTGCTCATTGTCAGTTCTTCCGCCAATCATGACGAACGTCATTTTCCCGATGCCGATCTTGTTGATATCCGTCGGGAGAATGCCAGCGACCAGCTCACTTTCGGATATGGTTCCCATCAATGCATGGGAAAAAACCTGGCGCGCATGGAAATGCAGATCTTTCTGGAAGAACTCACGCGTCGTTTACCGCATTTGCAATTATCCGAGCAGACCTTCACCTATGTTCCGAATACCTCGTTTCGTGGGCCTGAACACTTATGGGTGGAATGGGACCCGGCACTTAATCCGGAAAGACAGGATCCGCGCGTGCTCTCCGAGCACCATCCTGTCAGACTGGGCGAACCGTCCACGCACGCCCTCTCCCGACAACTGGTGGTTGAACAGACCGAGATGCTGACTGATGAGATCATGCGCATCCGCCTTTCTGCACCCGATGGACAGACACTGCCGCGCTGGACGGCGGGATCGCATATTGATGTCATTTGTGATGATCTGGGTTTGTCGCGTCAATATTCGCTTTGCAGCGATCCCAAAGATACGCGGGTTCTGGAGATTGCCGTGCTGCGCGAAACGGCCGGCCGCGGCGGCTCCGCCTGGGTTCACGAGCACATTCAACCCGGGAAGACCGTCAGCATCCGCGGGCCACGCAACCATTTTCATTTCGACGAACAGGCCACAAAGGTCATCTTTATTGCAGGTGGCATTGGCATTACACCAGTGAGCGCCATGGCAAGAACGGCCAAAGAAAAAGGAATCGATTACCAGCTTCACTACTGTGGGCGCAGTCGAAAAAATATGGCAATGCTCAACGAACTGATCGAGTTGCACGACGACAGACTGCATGTGCACGCAGCCGATGAAAGTGGCCGCGCGGATCTGGCCGCAATTCTGGGGGAACCGGATAACCAGACACAGATTTATTCCTGTGGCCCGCTGCGCATGACGGATGCCCTTGCCGAACTGTGCCAGCACTGGCCCGAAGATGCGCTGCGTATCGAACATTTCCAGTCCACCTTGGGCAAACTGAATCCTGAAAATGAACACGCCTTCGATGCAGAGCTGAAAGAGACGGGTATTACTGTGAAGGTAGGGGCCGATCAAACCCTGCTTGAAGCCTTGCGCGCGGCAAATATCGATGTTCAGAGTGATTGCGAAGAAGGACTATGTGGCTCCTGTGAAGTGGCCGTCCTAGATGGCGAACTTGATCACAGAGACGTCGTACTTACCCGATCAGAAAGAGCATCCGGCAAAAAAATGATGAGCTGCTGTTCGCGCGCAAAAGGCAAACGAGTTGTGCTGGATCTATGAAGCCTGAGCGTAATCGCGAACGTCGTCAAAGCGTACAGTCAGCAGATACGGTTGTTGCAGTTCTGAAGGGACTTGCCCGCCTCGGCGGCAGAGCCACGCTCACCGCACTGGCATCATCCATTGATGAGAATCCTGCCAAGCTGCATCGGTATCTGGTCAGCCTGATCGACGGCGGGCTGGTCATTCAGGACCCCGTATCTCAACACTATATTCTGGGTCTGGACACCATGCTTATTGGCCTGGCGGCCATGCATCAGGCGGACCCCATACGAATAGCTGAACCGGGATTGATCGCCTTATGTGATCAGTTGCAAATTACCAGTTTCATCGCGGTGATGGGAAACAAAGGCCCGACCATTGTTCGGATGGAAGAGCCTATGTTGCCAGTGACTGTCAATGTGAGAGTTGGATCGGTTCTGCCCCTGCTCACTTCTGCAACCGGCCGTGTATTTCTGGGCATGCATGATGAACCGCTGGTACGCAGAATTGCCAACGATGAATTCAATCGTTATGTTCATAGCCGTCGCGTATTGTCGCCGCAAGGTGCTTATGATCCCAATGTTGTTCGATTAAATCCTGAGCAGGCAGAGATTCCGGAATTGGGCGAGTCTTTGGACACCCTGATAGCAAAAGTGCAGCAGGATATCAGTCGGTATCACTGCACCACGGTTATCGATACCAATCTGAAAGGGATCAGCGCGGTTGCGGCTCCCATCTTCAATTTCGCCGGACAGGTTGCTGCCGTCGTTACCGTACTGGGGGCCAGTGGCAGCTTCGACACAACACTCACCGGCCCGACCGCAAACACTGTTCGCGACCAGGCACAGCGAATCAGCCGGCAGCTGGGTTTTGTCGATGGCCCGCCAAATGCAATGGCGGGCAACCGGCAATAATCAGGCCACTTCCTGCAGCGAATCCAGCGGCTCGAGCACGTCCATTTTCTCGCGGGTAGCGATATATTCAGGACGTGGCGCCAGACCATACTTCGGCTCATTCAGGGTATTTTCGACGCTGTTGTATACCATGAAAACATTGGCACGTGGCCAGGGAGAAATATTCCCGTTCGAACCATGCATGGTATTGCAATCGAAAAACACGACTGAACCGGCTTTGCCTGTGATCGCCTTGATACCACCCTGCTCTGCCAGCAGTTCCAGACTCAGAGGATCGGGTACGCCATATTCCTGTGCCTTCAATGATTTTTTATAGTTTTCGTCTGGTGTAATACCACGGCAGGAAATAAACTGACGCTGTGAGCCTGGCACAACCATCAGCGGACCATTGCATTCGTTATTATCGGTCAGCAGCACAGAACAACTGAGCGCGCGCATTTGCGGCATGCCATCTTCAGTGTGCCAGGTTTCAAAATCAGAATGCCAGTAGAACTCTTTACCCTTGAAACCGGGTTTCAGGTTCGCACGGGACTGATGCAAATAGACTTCTGATCCCAGAATCTGGCGTGCGACATGAATCAGACGCGGATCGCGCGAGAGCTTGTCAATCGCCTTGTTCAGGGCATGTACACGGAAAATGGAACGCACGGCATTGCTGCCGGGCTCGGTGATGGCTTCATTGCTGTTGGCAATTTTCTGATCTTTTGTCATTGCCAGAACTTCATCCATCAGTTCCTTGACTTCCTGTTCATTGAACAGATTGTCCAGCACCAGAAAACCGTCGCGTTCGTAAGATGCAATCTGGTCGGCAGTGAGTGCATCAGCATACTTGCCGCTGCCATACACTACCGGTTCCTGTCTCGCAATAATTGCTGCCGTTCCGCTGGTACGGGATTCATAAATATCGGTTACTACCATCTTGTACTCCTTGTCTGTTTAACGATTCAGGCGGTTTCTTCGGTCATTGCCGGATATACGCCATCCTCGTCATGAACTTCAAGGCCGGTAACAGGAGGGTTGAACACGCAGATCACGCGCAAAGGTTCTTTCCCACCTCGCAGCCAATGTTCGTCATTTTCATCCAGGGCATAAACCACGCCTGGGCCCAGGGCATATTTTTTACCGTCAGCAACTGTTTCGATTTCGCCGTCACCCTCTACGCACCATACTGCTTCCAGATGATTCTGGTAGTGAATATGCGTTTCGGTGCCTGGAAAAATGACGGTTTCGTGAAAGGAAAATCCCATGCCGTCCTTGGCGAGCAGCACACGGCGGCTCAGCCAGGTGTCGGTCTTGACTTCAAGATCTGTTCCAATAACGTCTTTGACATTTCTTACTATCATATTTCTTACGCTCCGAATTTGAGGACTTTGGTTTTCTTGCCTTCCTGATTGATGACTTCTGCGACACTGCGTTCGAGCAGTTCGAGGCCTTTTTTGAGCTGGGCGTCTTCAATCGTCAATGCAGGGAGCACTTTGAGCACTTCATCCTGCGCACCGGAAGTTTCAATAACCAATCCGTATTTAAAGGCCTGTTTGGCAATTTTGTTTGCCAGTTCAGGTTTCTCATTGCTCACCAGCCCCTGAATCAGCCCGCGTCCGCGAACACTGAAGCCGGCATCGGGATAGCTGTGAACAATGTTATCGAGCCAGTCGCGAACAATCCGTTCCTTGCGACGTGTTTCATTCTCGAATTTATCGTCTGCCCAGTAGCTGTCCAGTGCCTGAGCAGCAGTCACAAAGGCAAGATTATTACCGCGGAATGTGCCGCTATGCTGACCGGGTTTCCAGACATCCAGTTCCGGCTTCATCAATACCAGGGACATGGGCAGACCAAAGCCAGACAGGGATTTGGACAGCGTAATGATGTCCGGTTTGATACCGGCAGACTCAAAACTGAAGAAGCTGCCTGTGCGGCCGCAGCCGACCTGGATATCATCCACAATCAGCAACATGTCATATTTGCGGCACAGCTTTTCCAGATCGCGGATCCAGCGCCAGCTGGCCACATTGACACCGCCCTCGCCCTGCACGGTTTCCACAATCACTGCAGCTGGCAAATCCAGACCGCTGCTGGGATCTTCAAGCATACGCTCGAAGTAGGCAATGGTATCGACGTCAGGACCGATATAACCATCAAATGGCATGAATGCCGTGTTATGCAGGGACACACCTGCTGCATCGCGGAATTTTTCGTTCGCCGTTACAGCAAGAGAACCACCGCTGACGCCATGAAAACCATGCGTGAATGAAACGACATTGGAGCGCCCTTTGACCTGCCGTGCCAGCTTGAGCGCGGCTTCCACTGCGTTGGTTCCCGTTGGACCCGTGAACTGCAGCGTATAGTTCATTTTGCGCGGCCTCAGCAGCACACGTTCAAAGGTCTCCATAAAATATTTTTTTGCCGACGTCGCCATATCAAGTCCGTGCAC
>JAEWHK010000013.1 GCA_023387815.1 Pseudomonadota bacterium | reverse complement strand
GTTACAAGCTAACCGCGATGCGCTGCTCAAACCGCTGCAGACGGTAGCCGGGATTGTAGAGCGCCGGCACACGATGCCCATCCTGGCAAATATTCTGTTGCGTAAGGAGGGGAATAAAATTGCATTTGTGGCTACCGACCTGGAGGTCCAGATCACCACGCATGCCGACTTCGGCGTGGGTGACGATGTGGAGTCTACAACGGTTGCTGCTCGCAAACTGCTGGACTTTGTACGCGCGCTGCCTGCCGCAAACGAAGTCAAACTCAAGCTGCAGGATGGCAAACTGGGTATTCAGTCCGGTAAAAGCCGTCTGGAACTGCAAACGCTCAGCGGTTCCGAATACCCAACGGTATCCGTTCCCGAGACCTGGAATGTCTCTTTCACCATGCCGCAACGCGCCTTGCGCAAGCTGTTTGGTATGGTGCATTTTGCCATGGCTCAGCAGGATATCCGCTACTACCTGAACGGGACATTGATGGTGTTTGAACCTGGTATGGTTCGCGCCGTGGCAACAGATGGTCACCGTCTTGCCCATGCCGCTGAAGATATTGAAGGCATTCAGTCTTCCAGCGAAGTGATCCTGCCGCGCAAGACCGTTCTTGAAGTTCAGCGCCTGCTCGATGACAGCGACGAACCGGTAAACATCGATGTGTCTGCCAGCCAGATCCGCTTCACATTCGGCGACATTGAACTTATCTCCAAACTGGTGGAAGGCAAGTTCCCCGATTTCAAACGTGTTATCCCCAGCGATTACACCCGTCATTTCAATGTCAATCGTGAAGCGCTGCAAAGCAGTCTGCACATTGCTTCCATTCTGATGACAGACAAGCTCAAGGGTATCAAGCTGAACCTGGAAAACAACCTGCTGCAAATGAAGTACATCAATGCAGACCAGGAAAATGCCCAGGACGAAATCGAAATCGATTACAGCTTTGAGCCACTCAGCGTTGGCTTTAACGTGACTTATCTGCAGGACGTGCTCTCCATGGCCAAAACAGACGAAGTCATTTGGTCAGTCAAGCCCGATGTGAATGCATCTGCCCTGATTACCCTGCCCGACGAAAAACACTTCAAATACGTTGTCATGCCAATGCGTATTTAATACCGTGACAGCCGGTCAGTCCTTCGATTTGTGAAGGACGGGCCGGCTATTGTTCACAGCAAGGTGCGATCAGCGAGCGCGCCGGCATCTTCCAGGTTGATTTCAACTGAAATAGAGCCACAGCGTTTCACCTCTCGCTCCGGCATAAGCAGTTATTTAATCGAAGAGTTATCAAAACTATGTCAGAAAATACCCAGCCAGTTCAGGAAAACGGATACGGCGCCGATTCAATCAAAATGCTCAAGGGCCTTGAAGCTGTACGCAAGCGCCCCGGCATGTACATTGGAGATACCTCAGACGGTACCGGTCTGCACCACATGATCTTCGAAGTGGTAGACAACGCGATCGACGAAGCGCTGGCAGGCTATTGCGATGACATCGTTGTGACCATTCACACCGACAACTCCATTTCCGTAACCGATAACGGTCGTGGTATTCCAACTGAAATACACCGCGGTGATGAATTCCACCGTAGTGCTGCCGAAATCGTGATGACCGAGCTTCACGCCGGTGGTAAGTTCGACCAGAACTCCTACAAGGTGTCCGGTGGTCTGCACGGCGTGGGGGTGTCCTGCGTTAACGCCCTGTCTGAATGGCTGCGTCTGACCATCCGTCGCGGTGGTCACGTCCATCAAATGGAGTTCCGTCGCGGCGAGCGCGTTGAGCCACTGGCTATCGTCGGTTCAACAGATAAGACCGGTACTGAAGTCCGTTACCTGGCCGATGCGCAGATCTTCGAAAACATTGAATATCATTACGAGATCCTGTCCAAGCGTCTGCGCGAACTGTCATTCCTGAACAATGGTGTGAAAGTTCGTTTGATTGATGAGCGTCAGGGCAAAGAAGAAAACTTCGCTTTCTCTGGTGGCGTCAAAGGTTTTGTTGAATACATCAACCGCACAAAAACCGTACTGCATCCGAATGTCTTTGCCGTTTCTACCGAATCCAATGGCGATGGTCCAACCATCACCGTGGATGTGGCTATGCAATGGAATGACAGCTACGGCGAGAGCGTACTGTGCTTTACCAATAACATTCCGCAGCGCGATGGCGGTACCCACCTGACGGGTTTGCGCGCCGCAATGACACGTGTCATTAACAAATACATTGCCGACAACGAACTGGCCAAAAAGGCAAAAGTCGATACCACCGGTGATGACATGCGCGAAGGCCTGAGTTGCGTGCTCTCGGTGAAAGTGCCTGAGCCCAAATTCAGTTCTCAGACCAAGGAAAAACTCGTCTCCAGTGAAGTGCGTCCGGCGGTAGAAGAAGCCGTGACCCGCACGCTGGAAACCTGGCTGCTGGAAAATCCCGCGGATGCCAGGGCCATCTGCGCCAAAATCGTGGACGCAGCCAGAGCCCGTGAAGCGGCGCGACGCGCAAGGGAGATGACCCGTCGTAAGAGTGTGCTCGAAGGCGCTGGCCTGCCCGGCAAACTGGCCGACTGCCAGGAAAAGGATCCCGCCAAATCTGAAATCTACATCGTGGAGGGTGACTCTGCGGGCGGCTCGGCCAAACAAGGTCGTGATCGCAAGTTCCAGGCCATTCTGCCACTGCGCGGTAAAGTGTTGAACGTGGAGAAAGCCCGTTTTGACAAGCTCATTGCCAGCGAACAAATCACAACTTTGATAACCGCGCTGGGCACCAGCATCGGTCCGGACTTCAATATCGAAAAACTGCGTTATCACCGCATCATCATCATGACCGATGCGGACGTTGACGGCGCACACATCCGTACCCTGCTGCTGACACTGCTGTATCGTCAGATGCCAGAGCTCGTAGAACGTGGGTATGTCTACATCGCGCAACCTCCGCTTTATAAAGTTAAATGGGGGCGCGAAGAACGTTACCTGAAAGACCAGGCAGAAGAAGCGCAATACATGATGCAGGTTGCATTGAAAGATGCGGGCCTGGAAGTGGGAGAGGGCGCAGAGCCGATCACCGGTGATGCGCTTGCCGAACTGGCACGCCAATACGTGATCTCAGACAGCGTCATTCTTCGTCTGTCAAAAATCATGGACGTAGAAGCCCTGTCGGCCATTGCTGAAGGCGTGGTTCTGAATCTGGACGACGATGCCTCTGCCACTGCTTCTGCGCAGCAACTGCAGGCTGCGCTGCAGGATCCGGCCAATCCTCAATCTGTCACCGTGACTGCAGAGTTTGATCAGGAAACAGAAAAATATCGCCTCGTTCTGCGCCGCATGCATCATGGCAATATCAAGGTCACTGTTTTCGACAGCCGCTTTGTTGAAGGCACAGACTATGGCGTTATGTCCCGCGCGGCCCATACTTTCAATGGCTTGGTCGGCAAAGGTGCACGCGTCTACCGTGGCGAAGGCGACAAACGCAAGGAACAGTATGTGAGCGACTTCCGCGAAGCCATCCAATGGCTGCGCAGCGAAGCCGATCGTGTGGTCAGCAAACAGCGCTACAAAGGTCTGGGTGAGATGAACCCCGATCAGCTGTGGGAAACCACCATGGACCCATCCGTTCGTCGCCTGCTGCGCGTACAGATCGAAGACGCGATTGCCGCCGATGAAATGTTCACCACCCTCATGGGCGATCAGGTTGAACCTCGTCGGGAGTTTATCGAGCGAAATGCGCTGATGGCCGGGAATCTGGATGTTTGATGGTGTCGATTCTCATAATGAGTGAAAAAGTCTCACAATTAATGAAAATGCATTCTCACAATTAGTGAAAAAATCTGTAGTGATACAGATAGGTAAACAGGCTCTCGTTTTCTCAACGGAGCCTGTTTTCTTTTGGTGTCGGTTTTCACGGATTGCCAACGATCTCCGCTTGGCAAATGTGCTTCGACGTCCGATACCCCTTAAATTTGCGCCACCCCACCGTCAACGAAGACTTCGCTGCCTGTCATAAAGCTGCTCTCGTCAGAAGCCAGGAATAAGGCGACAGCGGCGATCTCATCCGAATCTCCAATGCGTCCAAGCGGCGCTTCCTGAGCGAAATTGGCCAGCAAACTCTCTTTTCTCCCCGAGCTCTCCAGTACATTAAACAGCCCTGGCGTTGCTGTGGAGCCCGGAGAGAGCACATTTACGCGTATCCCCGTTCCCTGCAGGTCCAGTGCCCAGCTTCTGGCAAAGTTACGAATTGCCGCTTTCGAAGCACTGTAAACGCTAAATGCCGGTGTGCCCATTGAGCCGGTTGTCGAGCCGGTCAGAATAATCGAACCGCCGTGCGACATGAGCGGCAGCGCCTTCTGTACGGTAAACAGCGTCCCTTTTACGTTAACGTTAAACGTATTCTCATACGATTCCTCGGTAATCGCTCCAAGCGGCTGAAGCTCACCCAAGCCCGCATTAGCGAAAAGGATGTCAACTCTCCCTTTTACTTGCCGGATGTGAGAAAAAATACGTTCCAGATCGTTCGGCTTTGATACGTCGCCCTGAATCGCAAGCGCTTCATGACCGATCAGCGCAATGGCTTCATCAAGCGCTTTCTGACGGCGACCGATGATGACCACCTGCGCGCCTTCCTGGGCAAAGCGCCTGGCCGTAGCCAGACCTATACCGCTATTTCCGCCGGTAATCACCGCTATTTTTCCTGCCAATCTACTCATAACGCACTCCTCAACATTGGAAGGTCATAGCATATACAGCATTAAATAATTAGTATAGTATGCACCTTTTGGTAAGTACCTGGCGAATGAGAATTTATATGCTAAATCAAAAATTCAACTGCGGTCTGGAAGCGTCATTGGCGGTACTAAGCGGGAAGTGGAAACCGCTGGTACTGTTTTACCTCGCCCATGAGATACATCGTTACGGGCAGCTGAGGCGCGCCATTGGAAAAGTCAGTGACAAGGTATTGATTCAACAGCTGAAAGAGCTTCAGCAGGATGGCGTGGTTGAACGCACCGACTACGGCGAAATTCCGCCCAAGGTTGAGTATTCCTTAACAGCTTTCGGCGACTCGCTGGCCCGTGCGTTAGCGCCACTCTGTCAGTGGGGAGAGCTGCATACGGAACAGATTGGAAATATCGTCCGCAACCGAGAGAAGCCGCAGAGCGAACATCAGTAAGCAGGGGAAGTGGTAGCGCCACCGAGAGGAGCCGCGCATGACGCTGTAGACGGAAAAAATAGTTTGCAAGAAGTACGAAAGGATTGATAGTGGTTTCATGAAACCGTATCATGAAACTCGAAATTTGAGTCTAGGAGAAAACTATAATTCCTAACAAAGTTACTCGCCATCGAGAGCGCATGAAGGCTGCAGGCTACAGGCCCGTGCAATATTGGGTGCTAGATACCCGTTCCCCTGAGATAGCGGATACGCTTAAACGACAGTGTCGCAGCCTACGCGAAGACAAGGCCGAGGCAGAAGCTATTGGCTTTGGAGAGGCAGCAGCCAGCTTAATTGAGGGCTGGAAATAATGCAGCGTGGCGATATCGTTACCCTTTCGCAACCGGGGGATCACGGAAAATCGCGTCCGGCACTTGTTGTCCAATCTGATTTGTTGCAGGAGCTAGATAGCGTCCTTGTTTGTCCTATTACCAGTGAATTACGTAACGTGCTGTTCCGTGTGACGATTGAACCGAGCGCCATCAACGGACTGCAAAAAATTTCACAGGTAATGGTTGATAAAACGTCACCTATCCCCCGCGCTAAAGTGAATAAAGTTGTAGGCTCCATTGACGCAGAACGCATGAAAACCGTAGAACGTGCCCTCATGCTTGTAACCGGGCTAACTTAAGAAAAGGACCTGAATACCCTAGGGTATTCAGGCCCTTGTTGCGAATGGTGAAGGATCCTGTCGCCCATAAGGCACCCGCCGTATTATTCGAGTAGCTAGAGCGAGCCGCTCTGCTATCGTTACGTAAGCGCTCGGGGAGCATATATTGACACGGCCGCGTTAGCGGCCGTTATCTTTTACTGAGTGGACTGAGGTGTCCAGTTGTGCGGTAACAGTTCGTCGATCAGGCACTGACGCGCGAGGTCACATCAGTTCTGTTTCTGGTCAGTTTCCAGCGCAACAGATCTATTGCTACGAAAACAAGCAGACTGATACCCATCACAGGTAATGCGTAACCTAACAGGATTGCGACCACAAGTGAAATGACTTTCAGCAAGGAAGGCAGGTTCTTCCATGATGCCATAAGCGTTCTTGCGGGATTTGCCGCTGAGACTACGGGTCTGCGTATCCACCACATGCGATAGCCTAACGCGATCATTACGCAGAGGCCTATGCCAAATGCAATCAAGAGCAATTGATTTGGTAAACCAAACAGAATACCCATATGTGCATCCACACCCCACCGGGTCAGTTTTGCTACCAGAGGAAATTTACTGAATTCAGTGTGATCGACGATACTGAAATCTTGCGGATTGACTGCGACAGCATCTACCCGTGTAGGCCACCGTCGGTCAACTTCGGTAACCGTCCAGGCTCTGTTTATATCTTTTGGCGGGCGAATTTCTATCTTCTCCGCATGAATGCCAGCGCCTCTGGCGGCCGAAACAACCTGGGCCCAGTCTTCGTTCGATCGCGCCATGCCTCCCATAGCTGAGCGATGCTCCGCATGAGGGTCAGTATGTACGCCGTGTGTATTCTGCGCCAACACGGTATTAACCTGAGGAGTAAGCCAATCAAGACTGGCGCGTAACTGGTTAATATTGTCACCTGCCCAGCGAGACCAGGTTAGTCCGGTCACCGATACAAAAATCAGGCCCACCAGCAGAAAGAGTCCCAACGTAGTATGCCAATGACGATTTTTCTGGATCGCATTCTCTTTTCTAGTTGTATTGCGCGGTGTCCGGGTACAGAACCAAAGCACAAGGCCTCCCAAAGCAGCGACCCAAAGCCAGGACGCGGCCAGCTCGCTATAGTTTCTTCCCAGATCGCCCAACAGAAGTGTTCGATGCGCCTTATCAAGCCACAGGCGAATCGGCAATACGCCACTGGTTCCGTAGACCATCAAGTCACCTTTCACCTGAAGCGTGTAGGGATCAATGAAGATGGCTCTGGACTCCGATGCACCATAGCTCTGATCAGCGAATTGAACTCGTGTCGTATCGATTGTCGTTGGCGCCGGCCTGACAGCATAGATCTTTGCATCGGCCCCCGCGTGTGCCTGCGCGGCGCTGATCTGTTCAGAAAGCGGTTTGGCAGCGCCATTCGGCGTCACGTGCAACGCATTCGAATACACAATATTTTCAATCTGCGGTGTCAGTATATAGAGCGTCCCTGTCAACGCAGCCAGAAAGATAAATGGCGCAATGAACAGGCCAATGTAAAAATGCAGCCGCCGCAGAAAACTGATTACGGCAGCTTTTGTAGGTAAAGAAGTCGTGTAACTCATAAGTTAATCTCGTCAATGATGATGATGATCTTGCTGACTGCCTTGAATTGGCCTGGCTATCGCCCGAACGTCGATCTGATTTCTTTCGCCATTCATTTTTTCAACAGTCAGGGTCAGGGGGACTTCATCCCCAGGGCTGATCTGCTTTTTTAATCCGAGCAACATGATGTGGTAACTGCCAGGCTCAAGTGTGATTTGTTGGTTCGCTGGTAGTTCGAGAGTGGGAATTTGACGCATTTTCATGACATCGTTTTCCATGGCCATTTTATGAATTTCAACATGATCGGCAGCACTCGATGAAGCTCCAATCAGTTTGCTATCGGACTTTGCAGTCAGAAGCATGAATGCACCAGTGCTTTTCTGTTCGGCCACAGTTGCACGAACCCAGGGGTTACTCACAGATACCTGAGCATGGGATACTGATGCGATGCTCATCAAACATATGAAAATCGCATTCGGAAGGTTGAATATGGACATCACATTCTCCAAAAAACTAAGGATTAAGGGCAAGAATTTTGCGGATATCTTCCGCATATTCTTCGGCCGTTTGATTAGGGGACATAGCTATTCGCAGACGACCATTTGTGTCGTACAGATAGCTGAGGGCTGAATGATCCATCGTATATGATGATCCTGTTGGAACTTTTTGGTAGTAGACCTTGAATTCCGCAGCGGTCTGTTTTGTTTCCTCTAACGTACCGTATAGGCCAAGAAACGTCGGGTCGAAGGCCCCAACATAATTGCCAAGCAATTGCGGTGTGTCTCTCTCGGGATCTACTGTAACGAACAGAACCTGTAGACGGTCCCCATCCGGGCCGAGCAGTTTCTTCACATCGGCAGCGCGTAGCAGGGCCGTCGGACAAATGTCAGGGCACTGAGTAAACCCAAAGAACACCAGTAGCACTTTGCCTCGGAAATCAGACAAAGTATGTAATGAACCGTCTGTGCCCATTAGGGAAAAATCCCGGCCAAACCTGGCATCGGTCAGATTCCGACCATGGATATTGGTCAAGGTATCGGAGCGCCCGCATCCGCATAGAAATAGCAGGCAGCTCAATAGCACCGCGAGATGGCGGTAAGTTTTAGTAAATCGCAGCATACAAACTCCGTTACTGAAAAATCGCTAGGGTGCACCGTACCGCGAGGGCGAGCGCAGCTACCGACGCAACGGTCGCTTGCGAACAAATAGAATAAGCAGGCATGAAAAAACCTCGGGAGATGGAAATCACCAGTCGGAAATCGCTGTTAAAGCGATTACAAGTGAGTATCAGCCGAGGTAGGGAGGTGGGGCGCGCGATCCCAAAGGAGGGCCGAGCGCAGGCAGCGGAGGCAACGCATGATTGTGGAGATTGGCAAATTGAAATTGCTCATACCAAACCACCCCCGCAAGTAATGGCGCATCCTGGAGAGGTAATATGCCATGGGACAAAACCACACCGTATGGGCATTCCTGACCCGAATGGTTTTCGATGGGAGATTTTTTCGAATGTTGTTGAAGATTCAGCAGCAGAGATTTATTGCTACCGTCCTCTGTGCAGAAAGTCAGAACAACTGTGCCATTCTTGTCGCTCGACAAAATGGGCATATAGCCCGTGGGGACTACAGATCTGCAGACGAATGCCATCACGGCCAGGCAAATCAGAATTTGCCAGACTCTTATTCCTTTTTGTGAGAGCAGTTTGTGCAGCGTATCCATTTCGGCATAATAGTAACGCATTTCGCAATGAATGCATGATAAATCAGCATACTGATTTGCCTTGACAGTGAACTTGGTGCTTTCGCTTTCAGTCCCGTACACAGAATGCTCAATTAGACATTAAATGCTATTGATTCTCATTCGCAAATAATATATATTGGTAACCTCTTTTGAGAAAGACACCCTTTTTCCCTATTTAGAAGCTTTATAAGAATAAGTACCCCATAAGTTCGACGATAGTTCCGAGGCCGCCTGTCTCGAAGTATCTCTCTGCAAGTTACCAATACTTTGAACAGGAGTAAGTATGCGAGGTTTTAGTCACATTATCTGTGTTTCGCAACGCATAATTGCCCAATTCGCGATAGCGATCATCGGGGTCTCGTTGGTTTTTCCAGCCGCAGCGGCTGAAAAATTCAAGATATTGACAACATTTACCGTAATTGCAGATATGGCCCGTAATGTGGCTGGCGACAAAGCGCAGGTCGAGTCGATCACGCGCCCTGCTGCGGAGATCCACGAGTACCAACCAACACCTGGTGATCTGGTTCGAGCGCAAGGCGCCCAGTTGGTGCTCTGGAACGGAATGAATCTGGAGCTGTGGTTTGAAAAATTCTTCAGACGACTCAAAGATGTACCGAGTGTTGTCGTCACAGAAGGTGTTACCCCTATGAGCATTGGGTCCGGGCCCTATCAGGGTAAACCTAATCCGCATGCCTGGATGTCTCCGAAAAATGCAAAGATCTATGTCGACAATATTCGGGATGCATTAGTCAAGTATGATTCGGCCAATGCCGAAACGTACCGGATCAACGCCGAGCATTACAAAGCACGTATACAAAAAGCAATAGAGCCCATACGTTCAAGATTGCGAGGCATCGCTGCCGAAAAGCGCTGGCTGGTGTCCAGCGAAGGAGCGTTCAGCTATCTGGCTCGCGACTTCGATCTTAAAGAACTTTATTTGTGGCCCATCAATTCGGACCAGCAAGGGACACCACAGCAGATTCGTCAGGTTATTGATACTGTAAAGAAGAATAGTATTCCGGCTGTGTTCAGTGAAAGTACCGTATCGGCCAATCCTGCTAAACAGGTTGCGCGTGAATCTGGCGCCCGCTACGGCGGCGTCTTGTATGTGGATTCGCTCAGTCAGGCTGACGGCCCTGTTCCTACTTATCTGGATCTTCTAAAAGTCACTTCAGAGACCATTGCCAAAGGGTTGGAACAGTGAGTTCCGTTGACTCAACTGCTCGCGATACAAAAGAGAGAGAGCAAGGGCCAGGCTTGGTGGTTCGTGACGTGACCGTTGCATATAGAAATGGCAATGAGGCTCTCACAAACGCGCGATTTGAAACACCTGCCGGGTCGATTACCGCGTTGGTCGGTATGAACGGCAGCGGCAAGTCCACTTTGTTCAAGGCAATCATGGGATTTGTACCGCTTGCCTCGGGAGGTATATCCATTATGGGGTTTACCGCAAGAGAGGCGTTGCGACGTAAGCTCATCGCCTACGTGCCACAAAGCGAAGAAGTCGATTGGGACTTCCCAGTGCTTGTGCAGGACGTAGTGATGATGGGGCGATATGGGCATATGAATTGGTTGCGTCGGCCGAAAAGCCATGATCACGAGGCAGTTGAGATGGCGCTGGAACAAGTCGGTATGCAGGCGTTACGCAGCAGGCAAATTGGAGAGCTATCGGGAGGGCAAAGGAAGCGCGTTTTCCTTGCCAGAGCGCTCGCACAGTCGGCGCGTGTGATTCTACTGGACGAACCTTTCACCGGTGTAGACGTTGGGACCGAAGATGACATCATCACCTTGTTGAAGCAACTGCGTGACAAAGGACATCTGATTCTCGTCTCTACGCACAACCTGGGCAGCGTGCCGGAGTTTTGCGATCACGCAGTGCTGCTAAACCGTTCCGTGCTGGCTTACGGGATAACGGCGGATGTGTTTACTCGCGATAATCTGTCCCGCACCTTTGGTGGTGTGCTGCGGCACTTTATCATCGATGGTCGGCGCGACGTCGGCGGCGGGGAAGTTGGGATATTCTCGGATGATGAGCGTCCGTTAGTATTTTACGGCGACACAGCAACGGCTCGCAGCAGGCAGGATGCGGCGGAGAATGCTTCATGATGCAGGTTCTTGCAGAGCCTTTTAACTACACTTACATGGTCAACGCCATGTGGGTATCTATGCTCATTGGTACCGTTTGTGCCTTTCTATCCGTATATTTGATGTTAAAAGGCTGGTCGCTCATTGGCGATGCGCTATCCCATGCCGTGGTACCCGGTGTGGTAGGGGCGTATTTGCTTGGCTGGTCGTTTTCTGTAGGTGCATTCTTTGCGGGCCTGATGGCAGCCGGCTCAATGTTATTTCTTAATCACCGTACTCGCTTGAAGCAGGATGTGGTGATCGGCATGGTTTTCTCCTCTTTTCTGGGTTTGGGACTTTTTTTGGCGTCGGTATCTCCCGTCTCGGTCAATATTCAGACCATTGTGATGGGCAATATTCTGGCTATCACTCCAGAAGATACCTGGCAACTAATCATAATCGGCGGCGTCTCTCTGTTCATTTTACTGACTCAGTGGAAAGCATTCATGATCGTATTTTTTGATGAGAATCATGCTCGCTCTGTAGGTATTGATCCATTAATGATGAAGACGATTTTCTTTGTATTGCTTTCTGCCAGCACTGTTGCAGCCATGCAGACCGTCGGGGCATTTTTGGTCGTGGCCATGGTCATTACCCCAGGAGCGACTGCCTATCTGCTCACAGATCGCTTTGAACGTTTAATTATGATTAGCGTTGGAGTCGGCGCCTTAAGTAGCCTCGTGGGGGCCTATTTAAGCTATTTTCTGGACGGGGCTACTGGCGGCATTATTGTTGTGATTCAGACAATGTGCTTTTTGTTTGCTTTTTTCCTTACGCGCAAGCATAGCGTAAGGACGGCTCCATTGGCTGCAGCAGAAGATGAGGTCAGATGATGTATGCACTTGACTGGCTATTTGCTCCACTACAGTTTGATTTCATGGTGCAGGCGATATTGATCGCGGTCGCCATGTCTATACCGACTGCGTTGCTGTCTTGCTTTCTCGTTGTTAAAGGTTGGGCATTAATGGGCGATGCGATTTCTCATGCAGTTTTGCCTGGTATCGTTCTCGCCTACCTCGCTGGCCTGCCATTAGAAATCGGTGCCATTGTTGCCGCGCTGATATGCACGGTGAGTTCAGGTTATCTGGAGAGTCATTGCCGTCTTAAGCAGGACACGGTAATCGGTGTTGTTTTTTCAGGCATGTTTGGCTTGGGTATTGTCCTGTATACCTCAATACAAAGCGAAATACACCTGGATCACATTCTGTTTGGTGACATGCTGGGCGTTGGCTGGCGTGATCTTGCTGAAAGCGGTTTGATTGCCCTGGTCGTGGTCGCGGCGATAGGATGCAAGTGGCGCGACTTGCTGCTGCATACCTTTGATCCGGTTCAGGCGCGTATTGTTGGTTTGCGTGCCCGTTGGTTGCATTACGGCATGCTGCTGATGCTGTCCCTGACCATCGTCGGTGGACTCAAGGCAGTGGGAATTATTTTGGTGATTGCCCTGCTGATTGCGCCCGGTGCGATTGCCTACCTGGTTACCCGCAGCTTCGTGTGGATGTTGGTCATATCTACGTCAATTTCGTTGCTCGCGTGCTTCGTCAGTATTATCTTGAGCTTTCATTTAGATAGCGCCCCGGCACCAACTATTGTTGTGGTCTTGTCAATACTATTTTTGATAGCTCTACTAAGAGAATGGCTTTGCACGGTCAAGTTCAAGACCCTGAGAACCTGATGTGTGAAATCCCAGTCAATTTTCGTGCTAGTCTGATTACTAGTTCGTATTTGCATCGCCTGGCAAACCGAAAGTCTTTGGTTAATGGCTGATCAATCGGTTCTGCGTACTATTAACCGCTACATAAAGGAATTAACGATGGACAGCCCTGTTGCGCATCCTGACGTTTTCGTGCACGTACGCATCATTATCGGTATGGTCCTCGGGCTAAGCATTACCCGGCTTGTCACCGGCCTGGCGAGGTTCGTGCAGCACCCCAAGCGCGATAACATCTATCCGATTCATATTGCATGGGTGCTGTTTCTGCTGGTGACAATCATCCATTTTTGGTGGTTTGAGTTTGCTCTGTCTGCGATTCATCGCTGGACATTTGAAATCTACTTCTTCCTCATTGCCTATGCCATTCTCTTCGCGTTCCTGTCCGCGATATTGTTTCCTGATCGAATGGACGACTACAAAGGTTACGCAGACTATTTTCAATCGCGCCGCAAATGGTTCTATGGATTATTGGCACTGCTCTTTCTTGTGGATCTGATAGATGCGCGCATCAAGGGTTTAGAGCACTTCCAATCGTTAGGGCTTGAATATCCGATACGACAGATTGCATTTGCGATATGCGCAGGCATCGCAGTTTTCGTTTCCAGCAGGAAATTTCAAACGGCATTTGTGATTGTTGGGCTTATCTATCAAATCACCTGGATTCTTCGACTTTACGATGTTCTGAACTAGTGATTGCTGGAACTATTGATCATTCGGATCAAGGCTTGCAGGCTTGGTGAAATATGGCGCGGGCTTTCTGATTACTGCGCCGCTCTGCGATCAAATGCACCCCCGGTCTGTGCCTGGCCCTGCGTGGTGACAGCTGTTTTGCCCAGCAACGGGAAAACCAGCTCCGCAAAGCGAATGGCTTCCTCCAAATGTGGATAGCCGGATAGTACAAACGTGTCGATGCCCAGGTCGGCATATTCCTGCAGTCTGGCGGCCAAGGTTTGTGGATCGCCCACCAGTGCAGTGCCGGCGCCACCGCGCACCAAGCCTACACCCGCCCACAGATTGGGAGCCACTTCCAGCTTATCGCGCTGACCTCCATGCAGCGCTGCCATGCGCTGCTGTCCTACCGAGTCCATCTGTGCAAAATTTTGCTGGGCGCGCGCGATATCTTCGTCGGTGATATGGCTGATGAGCCGGTGCGCGTCTTGCCATGCCTCTTCTTCGGTTTCCCGGACAATGACATGTACGCGCAATCCAAAACGTACCGTACGGTTGTGCTGAGCCGCACGGGCTCTGATGTCGGCAATTTTACGGGCAACGGCCGCAGGCGGTTCGCCCCAGGTCAGGTAAGCGTCTACATGCCGGGCGGCCAGATCGTGTGCTGCATCGGAGGAGCCGCCGAAATATAGCGGGGGCCAGGGCTTTTGCACCGGAGCGTGATAGTTCCGGCTTCGTTTGACTGACAGGTACTTGCCATCGAAGTCGACGGTTTCTCCTGACAGGAGTCTTTTCCATATTTGCAGATATTCATCTGCCGCTGCGTAGCGCTCATCGTGGGCCAGTTGTACGCCATCTGCTGCCAGCTCGCCAGCATCGCCTCCTGGCACGACATTCAGCAGCAAGCGGCCATGTAATGCCTGATCCAGCGTTGCCGCCTGTCTGGCAGAGGGCGCAGGGCCGCCCAGTGAGGTCCTGAGTGCAACCAGCAGTTTGATTCGCTGCGTGACCGGAATCAGACTGGCGGCAACCACCCAGGGATCAAGGCACGAGCTTCCTGTTGGAATGAGCAGGCCGTCATAGCCTAAATTTTCACTTGTGATAGCGATCTGACGCAGATATTCACTGGTGGGCTTGCGGCCAAAATCTGAAGTACCAAGATAGCGTGTATCGCCGGAAGTAGGAAGAAACCAGAAAATATCAAGACTCATGACGTTTGCAATATATGTTGGGAAGTCGTAGTGCGATCTCAGAAGAATAAGAAAATGAGTATGCGCTTCATTACACCATTACAGCGATCCGGCTCAAACAATATATATTGCATTTGTATATGCCATGGAAACTGCCGGATCCGGCATAAGCAAAATACAAATTGATATTGGGAACATCAATGTTCAGATTGCTAAGATTAATGGGAACATTAATCAGACATGGACGTACAGGAAATGGCAGACAGCGCTTTCAAGAGTCGCAGATCATCGTTGAAATTACTGGGGGCGCTGGGTGCGCTGGCTGGTATTGCGCCGCTGCAGGCAGCTTCGGCGAAAACAGAAGCTAAAACATTTCGGGTCGGCTGGCAGAAAGGTTCCAATATTGCCTTGCTGCGGGCACGTGGCAACCTGGATGAGCGGCTGAAAAAAGAAGGCGTTAGTGTACGCTGGATCGAATTCACAGCCGGACCACAAATGCTCGAGGGATTGAACGTTGGTAGTATCGATTTTGCCTGCGTCGGCGAAACACCACCTATTTTTGCCCAGGCGGCAGGTGCTGATCTGGTTTATGTAGCAAGCGAGCCGCCCGCGCCCAAGGCTGAAAAAATTCTCGTGCAGAAAGATTCCCCCATTCAATCGTTCAAGGAACTCAAAGGAAAGCGAGTGGCGCTCAATCGGGGCTCCAATGTGCACTATCTGCTTTTAAAGGTACTGGAAAGGGAAGGTCTTGCCTACACGGATATCGATGTGAAATATTTGCCGCCGGCGGACGCTCGGGCTGCATTTGAAAGTGGTTCGATCGATGCATGGGTCATCTGGGATCCCTTCGCCCAGGCCGCGATCGAACAGATCGAGGCGCGTATTCTGGTTGCCGGTCACGATGAGGTTCACAACTATAATTTTTATCTTTCAACGGGTGCGTATGCGAAAGCGTATCCCGAAGTTCTGAAATGGACGATAGAAGAGGTGGACGTTACCGACAAGTGGACGGTCGCACATTTTGACGAGGCGGCAGATATTCTGTCGCCGCAGATCGGGCTGAGTCGGGAAATCACTCGCAATGCACTGCAGAACTATGCGTATGGTGTGGCGTACATCACTGATGAGGTTGCTCAGAATCAGCAGAATATTGCAGATGCATTTTCTTCACAAAAGCTGATTCCTCGTGCATTGGAGATCAATAATGTTATCTGGCGTCCATGATAAGCCCGCGGGCCGCGTCGCAGAATCAACTGTCACTGAACAGCAAAAACGCCCGTTGCGGGAACGGATTGCCGACAGCAACCTGGCACCCTGGCTGGTGCCGATAGGCTTGATTTTACTTTGGCAATTGGCCGCCTCGACGGGATGGCTTTCAACCCGCATTGCGCCGTCACCGCTTGCGGTTGTTTATGCCGCCTGGGAACTGATACGCAGTGGTGAAATCTTCGTTCATTTGTGGGCCAGTTTCGTGCGTGCCGCTATCGGGTTTTGCATAGGTGGTGCCCTTGGCCTGGTACTGGGTTTTCTGAACGGAGGATTCAGGGTGTGCGAGCGCCTGCTCGACACGACCATCCAGATGATACGCAACGTACCGCATTTATCGCTCATTCCGCTGGTCATTCTGTGGTTTGGTATTGACGAAGAAGGCAAGCTTTTCCTGGTCGCATTGGGAACGTTGTTTCCCATTTATCTGAATACTTTTCACGGAATTCGCTCCGTCGATCGAGACCTGATCGAGATGGGCCGATCCTATGGTCTTTCAGACTGGCAGCTTTTTACCAAAGTGATTCTTCCTGGAGCCATGCCCAGCATCCTGGTGGGTGTCCGGTTCGCGCTGGGTTTCATGTGGCTGACGCTGATTGTTGCTGAAACCATTTCGGCCAGCAGCGGGATAGGCTATATGGCCATGACCGCTCGAGAGTTTATGCAGACCGATATCGTGGTGGTCGCCATTCTGTTGTACGCGGTGCTTGGCAAGCTTGCCGATACGGCCTCGCGTTTGCTGGAACGACGATTGTTGCGCTGGAATCCTGCATTCAAATAGATAGCGACGACATACTGGAGCAATGACGAACATGGAACAGGCAAACGGCGGAGTTGAAGTAAGAATTGAAGGGGCCGGCAAGCGCTTTGGCACACGAACTGTACTACAGGGTGTCAATCTGAGCGTAGCAGCGGGGCAGTTTCTCTCTGTGGTTGGACGTAGCGGAAGCGGCAAAAGTACGCTCTTGCGGCTGCTCGCGGGCCTGGATACAGCCAGCGTTGGCAGAATACGGGTAGATGGCAAAGCGGTCGCGCAATCGCGCAACGACATACGCATCATGTATCAGGATGCACGTCTTTTGCCCTGGCAAACCGTTGCAGACAATGTTGCACTGGGGTTGAAAGGTAAAGGCAGCGAGATACGCCGTGTTGCGCTGGAGGCGCTGGAACAGGTCGGCCTGTCGGATCGTGCCGACGAATGGCCTGGCGTGCTCTCTGGCGGCCAGCGCCAGCGTGTGGCACTGGCCCGGGCGCTGGCGCATAGGCCGCGACTGTTGCTGCTGGATGAGCCACTAGGGGCGCTGGATGCCCTGACGCGTATCGAAATGCAGCAGTTAATCGAGAATCTGTGGAAAGATCATCAATTTACGGCTGTGCTGGTCACCCATGATGTGGCGGAAGCTGTCGCGCTGGCTGATCGCGTTATTCTGATTGACCAGTATGCAGTGGCGTTCGAAATGGATGTCAGACTCGCCCGGCCGCGTGTCAGAGGAGATGCGGACTATGCTGCTCTGGAAGGGCAATTGCTGTCCCGTTTGCTGGACGGCGGCGAGCAGCATCGTCAATCACAGGTGGCATAGCCCACTTTCTTTATGCGATATCAACAGGTTATTCTAATGGTGTACTCATCAGTTTTATGACATCCTGCTCGGTCAGCATCGCCGTTTTCTCAGCAAGATTATAGTATTGGGGTTTGCTATCTATGTAAATCTGCATTGATAGCTTCGCCTGCTCACTCTCTTCGAAGAGGGATGCAGATGCGAAATACATTGACGGCTCAATCAAGTGATAGAAAAGATGCGTGCCACATAACTTACAGAATGCCCGCTCGCCCCAATCTGAGGAAACGTAAGTAGTCATAGCTTCCTGACCTTCAATGTGTAGATCATCCCCACAATCCACACTGAAACCAGGGCCGCCATTCCACCTTTGGCACATACCACAGTGGCAGACTTTGATTTCATCCACCGCCCTGGAAGTCTGTACCGTAACTGCACCGCATAGGCATTTACCTTTATGCATCATCAATCCTCCTATCTGGAATTTCAGTATTTAAGTTTGAAATAATTGTACGTCAGGCAGACTCCCGCTGCTTGTTTCGTTGTTAAACTGTAATGGAAGGTCTGCCTGAACCCCGCTTTTGCTAAACGTTAGTATATTCAATTTAAGGGATGCCAACGGTTTGTCCAGATATCCATTCATCACAAATGTCATTTTATCTGCTGCCTTAATCTTCTTCTCTGTACTTTATTCACTGCCGGCTGCAGCGCAAGTTGACTCTCCCATTGTTAAACCTGTAAAGGTTGGTGTATACGAGAGTGCGCCTTTTGTGATTCGGGAGAACGGGCAGTACTCAGGCATGGCAATCGAGCTGTGGCAGGATCTCGAAAAGAAAGTGGGGCTGTCGTCTACCTACCAAAGCTATCCTTCATTCCGAAAATTGATTGAAGCCGTCCAGCGTGGTGAAATCGATGCAGCAGTGTCGAACCTGACGATCACCAGGCAGCGCGCACAATCCATTGCATTCACGCAGCCCTGGTATGATTCCGGCCTGAGAATCATGACGACCAACAAGGGTTCAGGCTCGTTTCAAAATACACTCGACGGGCTGATAGACACGGGTCACCTGGCAACGTTCGCCTGGCTGTTGTTCCTCGCCCTGCTGGCAACGGTCATTATCACACTTGTGGACCGCAAGCTGGATAGCGAATTCCCGCGCCGATGGCGGGAAGGTTTGGCCGATAACTTTTTCCACACGGTTTCTATCCTGACCACCGGTAAAACAACACATAAGAATTTATTTGGATGGATTGGGCGCATCTGGTCTGCTATCTGGATGGTGATCGGTGTCGGTATCATTGCCTACATCACTTCTTCTATCACGAGTGTCATGACAACCACGTCGCTGACCAATCAGATCCATTCCCTGTCGGACTTGTCAGGAAAAACGGTCGGGGTGCTGGAGGGTAGCGTTGCCGAAGACTATATTCAGGAACTCGGCATTCAGACGCAAAGCTATCCGGATATGGATGCTTCTGTTCAGGCACTGACTTCAGACGAGGTGGATGCACTGGTGGGTGACGCACCTGTACTGGAATATTTCACACATTCCCGCCCTGCGCAGCCCGTTCGTGTTGTGGGCAATGTGTTTCATCCAGATAAATATGGATTTGGCTTTTCCTTGCAAAGCAAACTATTAAGGCCGGTCACGCTGGAGTTGCTGGGTCTGCGAGAGCAGGGCCGTATTCGGGATCTGAGAGTGAAATATTTTGGGAACAACCGGTAATCTAATTCCGAAACGCCCCCAACATGGCGGCAACGCGTGCGGCACTTACGATGGCCAATACTGGAGCAAGAGCCAGAACAGTAAACAGCCACCAGGCTGCACTTGATGTCCCATCAACACCTCCTGGTACGTTCAGTCCGCCCAGGTTGGCAATCATGCCGGCCAAGGCGGAACCCGCTGCGGTGGCAAACAGTTGCACCGTAGTAATTGACGTTGCGGCTGCATCCTGTTCGTTACGTGGTGCAACCTGGAGTATTCGCGTCAACAGATGTGGCCAGCCAAGTCCGATGCCGAACCCGACCAGTGCCAGGCCCACGCATATTAAGCCAAGGACCATCATATTGCCCTGTGCATGCAGAGGCACGCTTATTGCCAGAAAGATCATACCCGCCAGTATCAGCACCGGACCATTGACAATAGCCCGGCCTATGTTCTTTTCCTTCCAGCCGGCACTCCAGACTTCCGATACCGTCCACCCTGCTGCCATGAGTGCAGCTAAATAGCCCGACCAAAGCGGGGTCTGGGCGTGCAGAGTCTGCAGGAAATACGGAACAAAGGTCTCGGAGGTCATACCGACTACGAGCAATCCAATGGTGATGTACAAGGCCAGCAGTGGCGAATCCAGGCGTAGTGCGTTCCTGGGTAGTAGCCGTGTCGCGCCGGTGAACTCCTTTCGTATCAAAAGCACAGTCAGCGCCACGCCCAGGGTCAAGCCGGCTATGTTCCAGAGCGGGTCTGGCGAAATGCTTCCCGCACTGACTGCCAATACCGCCGCTGTCAGCAGGAACAACTGCGGGATGGGCACCTTGCTCGTCGACTGTGAGTTGGCAGGATTGCGGGCGGGCAATACGATCCATACCAGTGCCAGATATAGCAACGCCAACGGTACAAGCATGCCGAACGCCATTCGCCAGGCATCCATTTGCGCAAAGATGCCGCCCACCGCCGGCCCAAGCAATGTCGCCACGGCCCACATGCCGGAGACCAGCGCCATCGCCTTTGGCCACAAGCGCTCGTCGAAGACGTCGTAGATCATCGCGTAACAAAGGGCAAACAAGAATCCGCCCCCAAGTCCCTGCAAGGCGCGACCGAACAGCATTACCGGCATACTTGGGGACAAGGCGCATGTCATGCTGCCTCCCAGGAAGAAAAAGATAGCGATGGCATAGGCCAACCTTGAACCGGTAGCTGCCAGTAATTTTGCCGTCAGCGCAGATCCAAGAATGGATACCGTGACAAAGAGGGTCGTATTCCAGGCATAGAGATTCAGGCCACCAATTTCTTTAACTACCGAAGGTAATACGGTAGTCGCGACAAAGACATTGATGGCGTGGAGCGCGACCCCACCCGCAAGCGCAAGTGAACGTGCCAAATTCTTGCCTGATAACAAGTCTCCCCATCCGGCTTCCTGTAATGACATAGAACCCCCAAGCAAACACAGACCACGCGTCCGTTGTCAGGGCGAACGCCATGAGTTATATTAATAAAACAAGCTATTGGTTTGTATATTATGCAGGGAGGCATTAATTTGTCAAGTAAACACTTGGAAAATTCCAATGACGCAGTATCCTCGACGGCCGAGCGATTGCTTTATATCCTTAAAACACGGGGGCCACAGCAGGCGGCAGATGTGGCTTCGGTGCTTGGTATGACGCCAGAAGCTGCGCGGCAGCAATTCATCAAATTGGCCAAATCGAGCCTGGTTGAGGCATATTCTCAAGTCAAGGGAGTAGGGCGCCCCGGTCAGTTCTGGAGATTGACGCAAGCGGGTCACAAGCGTTTCCCCGACACGCACTCGGAATTGACAATCCAATTACTGGAGTCAGTGAGCCAGGCATATGGTGAAGAGGCCATCGATCGACTGATCGACCTGCGTGAGCGCAGCACCCGGGAACGGTATCTGAGCGAGCTAAGTGGTGCCCATGACTTAAAATCGCGCGTCGCACATTTGGTAGAGTTGCGTTCGCGCGAAGGTTACATGGCTGAATTCGAAGAACTGGATGACGGCACCATGCTGCTCATCGAGAATCACTGCCCCATTTGCGCAGCCGCTACTGCCTGTCAGGGTTTCTGTCGGGCAGAGTTGGCTTTATTTGAACAGGTGTTGCAGGCACGAGTGGAGCGTCTCGAACATATTCTCAATCAGGCGCGCCGATGCGCGTACAAAATCACTCCGCTGTTGAAAGAATAAATAGCGTGATTCAAATTATTGCGTATGCAATTCTGCTCAGACATGTAAAAGCGATAAAGTATGACCAAAAAGTAAGTCAAAGCTAAGTTGACGCATGTTGGCAGCCAAAGGGAGAATTGTTGATTCGTAGCTTCGCGCATTGAACCGGAGCGGTGATTCACAATTATCAAGGAGACAACTGCATGCGTCGAGTCGACTATCGTGACTTGATCGGCGGCGGGCTGATTACGTTCGCTGGCGCCTGGGCAATGTACCATTCATTGACCGCATTTTCCGTTGGCACGGCGGCACGGATGGGTCCCGGCTATTTTCCGGCCCTCGTAAGCGGCCTGTTGGTATTCTGCGGGGTCCTCATCCTGATTCCGGCGCTGATGCGTGCCGGTCCGGTGCCAAATTTCGAAGTCAGACCACTACTCTGGATCAGCCTGTCGGTGCTTGCATTCGCTTTGCTGGTATTGCCTTTCGGGCTGGTGCCTGCGGTCATGGCGCAGACCGTTCTGGCCAGTATCTCAGATCGAAAACTGTCCTGGAAAGGTTCCCTGGCTCTCGGGGTCGCCCTCTGCGTGGGCGCGACGGTGATCTTCAAAATGGGTCTGGGCGTCATTCTGCAGACCTTCGCGTGGCCATGGTAGCAGGAGACTAAGATGGAACTATTAAATAACGTCATGCTCGGTCTGTCGACCGCACTGGCCTGGGACAATTTTCTTTGGTGTATCGTCGGCGTATCGCTGGGTACCTTGATTGGTGTGATACCGGGCGTTGGCACGCTCGCAACCATGTCGCTGTTGTTCCCGATTACCTATGTTCTGCAACCGACTGCCGCGCTGATTATGCTGGCCGGCATCTGGTATGGCAGCACCTACGGCGGATCTACTGCTTCGATTCTGTTGAATCTGCCTGGTACGCCAGCCAACGCCGTTACGTGCCTTGACGGATTTCCAATGGCAAAGCAGGGAAGGGCAGGCGTCGCGTTGCTGATGACAACTGTGGCCTCGTTTTACGGGGCGACGGTTGGTATTCTCATGATGATGCTGTTTGCTCCTCTCGTTGCCGAATTCGCATTCAAATTCGGTCCCGCCGAATACTTTGCGATCATGGTGCTGGGTCTGGTGGCTGCCTCTGTGGTATCGTCCGGTTCAGCGGTCAAAGGAATCACAATGGTGGTAGCAGGTGTGCTGCTCGGGCTGGTTGGCACAGATGTGAATTCGGGCGTGTCTCGTTTCGATATGGGTTTTCCAGAGCTGCAGGATGGCGTGCAAATCGTTGCACTTGCCATGGGCCTTTTCGGCATTACTGAAATCATTGCCAGTATCAATCATGTGAAAGCGGCGGATCGCAAGGTTGACGTGTCCATGAAAGCCATGCTGCCCACCCGAGATGAGATGAAGCGTTCCTGGTGGCCGATGGCGCGAGGGTCCGGTCTGGGCTCATTTTTCGGCGTGCTGCCCGGCGTAGGCCCCACCGTTGCTGCCTTCATGGCCTATGCGATGGAAAAACGGATTTCGAAAACACCCGAGCGTTTCGGTCATGGTGCGATCGAGGGCATTATGGCCCCCGAGACTGCCAATAACGCATCTGACCAGGCGTCCTTTATTCCGACGATGACACTTGGCATACCTGGCAGCGTCACAATGGCGTTGATCATTGGTGCGCTAATGGTTCATGGCATACAGCCAGGTCCGCAAATGCTTACCGAGCATCCTGATATGTTCTGGGGGCTGATAATGAGCTTCTGGATCGGCAACATCGTACTGGTACTTCTGAATGTACCGATGATCGGCTTGTGGGTACGAGTGCTGACGATTCCCTATCACATTCTTTATCCGGCCATCGTGATGTTTATCTGCATTGGCACTTATGCAGTCAACAATAATATCTTTGATGTCTATGCAGTGCTGGCGTTTGGTGTTGGTGGCTACGTCTTGCGGGTACTTGGCTTCGAGCCGGCTCCGCTGCTGCTTGGTTACGTGCTGGGTCCGATGCTGGAAGAAAACTTCCGACGTGCAATGCTGCTCTCGCGAGGAAGCCTACAGACCTTTATTGATCGCCCGATCAGCATGTGGGTGCTTCTTCTCACTGCAGTGCTGTTGATATGGGGCGTGTGGAGTACATTGCGCCAGCGATCGGCCGTCAGAATGGCACCTGCGACATAGCTGGAATGGATTCATTTGGAGGGCTTTTGGTGGAGGGCTGTATTGAACGGTCGTCCACCAATTTTCATTGGGCGTCTAACAATCATTGCCTACCGCTGGTAAGTCCTATGGCTTTAATTTCGAAGGCTCCAGCGGAAATGACACGATGACTCGCAATCCCGGATTGGCACCAGAGAATGAAACTGTGCCGCCGTGCAGGCCGATAATACTCATGACGCTGGTTAAACCCAGCCCGTGGCCTTCAGAGGAAGGATCTGTTCGATAAAAATGCTTGCCCAAGTGTTCGTACTCAGTATCGGCAAGCCCCGGCCCATCGTCTTCAATAATAATCAATCCATTTCTACCCTGCCTGGCAACGCAAACCACGACATGATGAGTGGCATATTTGAGCGAATTGTCCAGAAGATTGGCGAGTGCACTCGCAAGCAGATTTGCATCCCCGTCAATCGTCATTCTGTCCAGACCCTGGCAGGTCAGCGTAATCGCTTTGTCTTCCGCCAACGCCTCATACATTTCAATCATGTCACTGACAATGACATCCAGCTCGCAAGGCTTGAATGAACGTCGCTGAATTCCTGCTTCCATCTCCGCAATCTGCAACAGTTTTTCCATCAGCACGTTCAGACGCTCGATGCTTTCTACCGCATGCTGATTGGCCATTTTGACTTCCGATAGGGTGGCGCCAGGATGCTGCGCCTCTCGTAATGCGCCGATAATGCGAGTCAGCGGTGTTCGAAGATTATGTGCAATCGTATCCGAGATATGTCGGGCGCTCTTCATCAGAAACTCGATACGATCCAGCATCTTGTTGATGTCTCGATTGAGCAGCGTAAACTCGTCTTCACCTCCGGGTGCAGAGATGCGTTTGGATAATTTTCCCGCTCCGATTTGCTGCGTTGTCCGTCGAATATGGCTGACGCGGTTTGTCAATTCGCTTCTGAATATATAGGTTCCCAACAGGATCAGGAGTGCTGCCAATAATATCGACGCCGCTGTTGCGCGCCCGATCAATGCGGTGAGATCGCTGATTTCACTCAAATCCTGGCCCACAATCAGCGTTTCACCGCCGGCCAGGGTTCTGACTTGCAACTGTCCGCGCGCCGGGACGCCATCCTGTATCACTTCAGCGTCATAGATTTCGCTGCTGGCTGAGCTGAATCTGGGAGAGGGCGCCAGATTGCCGGCCAGCTTGTTGCCTTCCTTATCAAGAAGCAGATAGATCTCTCTGTCGGCATCAATTCTATCGGAAAGCGTCAGCTCAATCGAAGACATAAGGGCGTCCCGGCCCCCGTCTTCGTAGGCTGCAGTGAGGCGTTGGGCGGTCGCTGTGATTTGTCTTGTGTACCCGGTACGCAATGCGCCCACGAATTGAACGTACAGGAATGCAATCAATATCGACGTTGTGAATATTGCGAGCAAACCATAATTCAACGTCAGGCGAAAAGAGACGGAGTTCCAAAGGCGCCTGAAAAACTGAATCATTCTTCTTCAAGTTCCGCCTGTGCGCCCATTCTGTCGGAGATGGTGTATCCCACGCCACGTATGGTGTGAATCAATGGTGTTGCGGAAATAAAATCTATCTTCCGGCGCAGCCTGCTCACCTGAACATCAATCACATTTGACTGGGGATCAAAGTTGTATCCCCAGATTGTTTCCAGCAGCATGGTTCGCGTGACAATTCTGTGGGCATTAAGCATCAGATACAGCAGTAATCGAAACTCCTGCGGCTGCAGGGAAATGGATCGTTCGGCACGCTGCACTTTCTGGGTCGTCACATTGATCGTCAGATCTGCAATTCGAAGATTTTTGACATCCAGTTCGGGTCGCGATCGCCTGACCAGTGCATCTGCTCGCGCGACCAGTTCAGAAAACGAAAAGGGCTTACATAAATAGTCATCCCCGCCTGCTCTTAACCCGTCAACACGGTCGTCAACCGCCGACAGCGCGCTGAGGACCAATACCGGCGTCTTCTTTCCCAGCACTCTTAGCGCAGAGAGTATCGACAAGCCGTCGACATGATTGGGCAATATCCGGTCCAGAATGATAATGTCCCATTTGTCCTTCATTGCGTTTTCAAGCCCACTGGCGCCATCGGTGCTGACAGTGACCAAATGCCCGAGTTCGGTCAGGCCGTTGGCAAGATAACGCGCATTATTTCGGTCATCTTCTATGATCAGACATTGCCACATAACTTATTCCGGACGAAATGGGCGTGAGGCGACAGCCTCGCCCTATTAAATGAAAGCACTTTCTTAAAATCACGTTTGTTTAGAACTATGGATGACCATATCACCAAGCCCGGCTTAGTGCGTCATTCTTACCAAATGGTAAGGGTATGGTAATGGCTCGGTAAGCTAAAGGCGCCAAGAGAAAAATTGACTGAGATAGAACGGGGCGTCGTCGGAAGCTTATAAAACCCTCATGGATACGGAACGAGCCAAGTGGAAGCGCATCATCGACGAGAATAAAATCGTGGTTAAATGAAGTTTCGGTTTGCATTTTGCGCTAAAAGGTCAATAATATGATTTATTGACATTAAAGAAAAGCTATTCAGATGTAATTTTGCTGGACATCCCTTGCGTACTGTGATGATGACGCTTGCCATATGGATGTGATATCGGAAGGAAAATATGAGCGATCAAAGCGAAGTAAAAGTATGCGTGATTGGTGCCGGTGCCATTGGTGGATACCTTGGCGTCAGACTGGCTGATAGCGGCGCGAAGGTCAGTGTGCTGGCGCGCGGCAAAACGCTGCAATCCATTCAGACGCGTGGGTGGATACTGGAAGAAGGAGATAAGCGCCTGGTGGCCAAAGTCAATGCGACGTCTGATCCGCAGGCGCTGGGGGTGCAGGATGTTGTCATCGTTGCGGTCAAGGCTCACTCGCTGGCAGACATTGCGCCCCTAGTAACGTCGCTGTGCCACGAGGACACGATGGTGATCCCTGCCATTAATGGCATCCCATGGTGGTTCAGTCAGGGGATGGCTGACTTTGGTTTGCCATCCCGCCTTGACTCGGTCGACCCGGACGGCACTATTGAAAAGGCGATCGACAGCAAACGCGTAATCGGTAGCGTCGTGTACCCCTCATGCTACAGCCCGGAACCCGGCGTATCGCATCACAGCTCGGGCACCCGACTGGTACTGGGTGAAATCGGGGTCTCTTCGGCTGACAGCAAGCAAACAGATAGACTGGAAAGAGTGGTGGCACTATTTAACGCCGCTGGCCTTGCCGCAGAACCCACAGATGAAATACGACGCGCTGTCTGGGAAAAACTGTTGGGCAATGTCTGTTTCAATCCCGTGAGCCTGCTTACTGGTTCGTCCACGGACCTGATGATTGATGATCCGGATATTTATCGCATGTTTGTTGACTTGATGAATGAAGTGATCGCAGTGGGGTCCGCGCTCGGCCTGGCGATTGGCGTGACGCCCGAGGCTAGGCTTGCGACGACCCGCAAACTTGGCAATGTCAAAACATCCATGCTGCAGGATGCCGAAGCGGCAAGGCCTGTTGAGGTTCAGGCGATTGTAGGCGCCTTTGTGGAAGTGGCCCGATCACTCGGGGTCGAGACTCCGATTGCTTCAACAATATATGCCTTGGCACGCATGCGCGCCCAGACTTTCGGGCTGCTTAAACAATAAGAGATATCGCTACTCATGGCTATTACATATGAATTGATCAAACAGGTTACCGCGCAACTCTACGAACGTTCCCTGAAGCAGATTCCTGACGACACGCGCCAGGCATTAGTGCAGGCAGAGGAGCGGGAGTCCAATGAAACGGGGCGCAAGACATTGCAGATCATGATCGAGAGCGCTGATGCAGCGCGCCGTAAGCAATCGCTGGTCTGTTCCGACTCTGGGGTACCTGTCTATTTCATGCAGATTGGCACGCAGGCACGTTTTGATGGAAATGTGAAACAGGCGATCGAAGACGGCTTTGCGGAACTGGTCGCGACGATGGATCCGCCTTTACTTCCTCATGTGACCAATCCTCTGACGCTGGAGCGCGGCTACAAGGGTAAGGGGATGCCGATTACCACCTTCGATCTGGTGGACGGTGCCGATTACATCGATATCACCTGTTCGCCCAAAGCACTAGGTTCGGGACGATGGGCCGCGCTGGAGATATTCAGCTTTCCCGACTTGCCGACAATAGAAAACTTCGTGATGGAAACCGTTCTGAAGGCCGGCTCTCAACCCTGTCCTCCTGTGGTCATTGGTGTGGGCATCGGCGGCTCGTTTGACTATGCCGCGAAAATGGCCAAGGAAGCAACGCTGCGAAAAATCGGCACGGTCAACAGCGAGCCAATCCTGGTCGAGATGGAAGCGCGATTGCTGGAACGAATCAATAAGACGGGTTTCGGGCCGATGGGAACCGGTGGTGACAGCACTTCCATGGCCGTACATATCAATTATTCGGCAGGGCATGGCTTCACGCCGGTGGCGGTCTGTTTCAACTGCTGGATCAACCGGCGCACCCGCGCGCGCTGTTATAACGACGGTCGTGTCGAAATCCTGGAGTGAACGGAAATGAGCATCACTACCCATCGCATGACTTTTCCGCTGACCGCCTCGGATGCGCGTACGTTGCGAGCCGGTGACCAGGTCATTATTGACGGTGAAATCATTATTACCGCGGGGCTGCCAACTCATGCAAGATTTCTGGATTGTCTGGACCAGAAGGAAGACTTTCCGATGAACCTGCAAGGCGCCTCCTTATTTCATTTGGGAAGCTACAGCAGGGAAACCGATGGACAGTTTGAGATTCTTTATATCAATCCGACGACGAGTACGCGTTTTAACCCGCATATGCCGCGGCTGATCCGCGAGCTGAAATTGCATGCGACAGGCGGTAAAGGTGGGCTGGACGAGGCAAGCGCGCAAGCCATGCAGGAAGCGGGCTGCGTATATCTGTCTTTTCTTGGTGGCGGGTGCACCCTGCTGAGCGAAGCGATCGAAGACGTGCTGGAAGTGGGCTGGCGCGATATGCTGACCCATTATCGCGTGGTCAGACTGAGAGTCAAAGGGCTGGGGCCGGTCACGGTAGGGATCGACGCGCATGGGAATAATCTTTACGCGCAAATCCGCGAAGCCGCACAGAAGCAGCTGTAAACACAGTTGCAATACGATCATGCAGTTGGCCGCAGGCAGGCCTGGCGCGTGTGTCGTCATCGCGCAAGTCAACCGGCCACGTCATCCGTAATCGATTCGTCCTGCAATCCTTCGTTGTTCGCGGTAAGATGGTGACAGGCTTGCACTCTGGTGCGGGCAGTCAGGAATATGAAGGACGCTTCGATGAAAAAGAATGCTATTCAGGTCAAGCGCGTTTATGATGATCCGGCAGCAAGTGACGGCTATCGGGTACTGGTGGATCGTCTGTGGCCGCGGGGCGTGAAAAAGGCGGATCTGAAATACGATCTCTGGCTCAAGGACATCACGCCAAGCAGCGATCTGCGCAAATGGTTTCATGAGGACAGGACCCGTTGGAGTGAATTCACGAAGCGCTATTGCGCTGAACTGGACAAAGAGCAGGACGCCGTCAAGCAATTGCAGGACAAGGCCAGACACGGAACGGTCACCTTGTTATCTGCAACGAAGGACGAATCGCACAATCATGCCAACGTATTGCGGGATTATTTGAAGTCGTCTTTGAGTGAATCGTAGAAATAGATTCAGACTACCTGCTAGCGCGACTGAAATTTAACGTCAAACTATGACAAGCGAATTTGGCATGTTTTCATATCGTAAGGGTTGCCGCTGGCGATGAGTTTGTCGGTGTTGACAAGTGCAATAGCGCGATTAAGCAAGGTTCCATCAGATACCTGAAAATAGGGTTCTCTCATTCGCCACAGCGTTTTCCCGATGACGAAATCCAGCTTTTGCCAGTCAGTTGTGGTTTCGTTGAGCAGGAACTGATCGTAATGTTCCAGGGGAACTGATTTCAGACCAGATTGCGTAACGATGCGATAAGGCGCGTTCTCTCCTTTCAGGGAGTCCCATTCTTTTTGTCGCGTGGTCAGCACGCTTTCCGGCAACGTTTCTTCGCGATCGAACAACGTTTCCAACCCTTCGGGCGGCGCGACTGCTACTGCCTTCAAGGGGGGCGTTAAACCGTCCCTAAGTTGATGGCCTGGTACGCGCAGACCCGTCACATCAATAACTTTATACGGTCTGTCTCTCATTCTTGCAGCCCAGGCCAGGCAAAATGCCAGTTCGCGCGCAGAATGCCGGCCGTACCAGATCACAATTTCATCTTCTGTGTTATCAATCTGATTCCAAAAGGTGTCAAGGTCATTACGATCTTCCGGCCATCCTCCCTGGGATTGCCACCATGCCGCACGAGTTTCCGTGTTTTCAGGTGAAATGGGTCCGCAGCTCAGGTCATCGGAAAAGGTCAGTACTTTGTCGCTGCGACCGGCGTTGCGCAATGCTTGTTCCAATGAATTGGCAGCGGATACGCCTGGTGCGATATGGCATTTTTTCATAATGTTCACGGCTCCTATTCTGTGCATCACTTCTGCGATATCCCTCCAAATGAAATGAGACTTGCACACCGGATCCTCATGGACGGATATTCAAGACATTATGCAGGGTGCTCACCTTTTCCGCCAGTACCTGCCGAATCACTTCTTCAAAGTACTGACACGTTTCGCTGCGATCCTGATCGGTGGGGAATGCCAGTCCATAATTAAGAGCGATGGCCGGTTCGAAGCGACGTATGACCAGTCCTCGATGATGTTGCGATAGCGCAATGAGCGGGTCGGCGAGCGCTACGCCACAGCCTCCCGCTACCAGATGGCATGTCATGGAGGCGAAAGAGGCTTCGAACTGATGATATGGCCGTTTGCGCAAGGTATTGAGCACTTGCTCGGATCGGCCCCGCAGCACGCTGCGCGGCGGCAGCGATACGTATGGTTCGTCTTCAAAGTCCTGCACGCGTACGACTTCCAGGCGCTCAAACCGATGGCCAGGCGGTGCGATTGCCACCATATCCAGCGTGAGTAATTGAACTGCATCCAATGCAGGATGGTCGATGGGCAGCTGCGCCAGCGCCATATCAAACCCCTCGCCTCCCAGCGTGGACTGGGGCATGAGCGGCATGCGCGTATTGATGCTGATAGACAATTCTGGACGTTGCGCATGAGCTCGAATGACTGTATCCAGCAGGAAGCCTTCCACCATGTGATTGGCAACAACAACATGCAGACGATGAGCCCGGTTCAGACGAATGTTTTCCGCATACGTCTGCAAAGCGTCTTTGTGTTCAAGCAGGCCGATCATGCGCCGATAGAACTCAGATCCATCGGGAGTCAGCACCAGGCGTCTGCCTTCCTTGCGCAATAGCGGAAAGCCAACGTCTTCTTCGAGCTGCGATAGCATGCGACTGACCTGCGGTTGTGTCCGATACATCTGCTTTGCCGCCGCTGCAATGCCGCCGCCACGCACCAGTGCATGCAAGGCTTCAAGGCCACGAATATTCATGATTGGTTCTCCGCGAGCCAATGCTCGCCAAAGGAAAGAGCCATATACAACCGGCCGATTACTTGCATTTTATACAAGTAATCGGCATTTTTTCGAAATTGACTTTCCTATTCCCGTATCCCATCATAGATTGCAAATGTAATAACTCAGTCACTGTATGCAAGGAAACATCGCAACATGAAAATACCGATCAATGAGACGATTATCTGGGGAGGCGGTGCCATTGGCGGTGTCGTGGCAAGTGAACTGGTTCGTGCCGGCGAACGCGTCCTGCTGGTCGATATCGTTGAACCGCATATTGATCGCATACGAACATCCGGACTTGAGCTGGTCGGCCCGGATGGCACAAGTACCCACACAATAGTCAATGCGTGTACACCCGATCAATTACGCGATCAGTACACACGCATCATCCTATGTGTCAAAGGTCAGCACACCGCAGCCGCTACGCAAATGCTGAAACCCTATTTGCATCCGGACGGCTGGGTACTTTCCATGCAAAATGGGCTGACTGAACATCGTGTTGCAGACATTGTTGGAGCAGGGCGTACGGTTGGTGCGCATGTGAACTTTGCTGCCGATTATCTTGAGCCAGGCCGTATACAGTACGGTGGCAAAGGCAGCATCCTGGTCGGTGCATACTCCGAGGATTCTGCGCGTCACGCTAACGATGCATTTTCCTTGCTTTCCCATGCATTTCCGGACACCCGCTATACCGAAAACCTGCAAGGTTTCAAATGGAGCAAAGTTTGTCTGGGCGCGATGCTTTTTGTCACAGCAATGAGCAATGAGCCGATGGCCGAGCAATTCGAGAATCCGAACCTTGAACCGCTGTGGCGGGCGCTGGCCGAGGAGGTTTTGGGCGTGGCAGATGCTGTAGGTGTACAGCCGGAGTCCTTTGACGGTTTCAGCCCGGACAGTTTCATGCATGTGACAACACGGAATCAAGTACGTCAAGGGCTGGACAATATTGCGCATCACTGTCGTACTGCGTGGGTAGCCAAGCCGCATAGTGGCATTTGGCGCGACTTGCATGTACGCCATCGCCCTACTGAAGTCGATCCGCAGATAACAGACGTTGTTCTGCACGCACAGAAAATGGGTATGCAGGCCCCGATAGTTGAGCACCTGGTCAGTATGATCCGCGAAATTGAAATGGGTCAGCGCCCGGCCAGCCCAGACAATGCGCTTGAACTGCTGGAGGTCGTCACATGTTGAACCATTCTTTCACAGAGAAACGCGTGCTTGTATCCGGCGCTACCGGCTTGCTTGGCCTCGAGGTATCACAGGCTTTCGCCCGTTCAGGTGCAACACTCATGCTGAGTGATTACGTAGGTATGACGGACAGACTGAAATCTGTACTGCAACCAGAAACGTCATATTCATTTCACGAACTTGATCTGTCCGACAGCAAAGAAATTCATCAATGGGTAGACAGCCTGACAGACGATGAATTGCCCGATGTATTGGTAAACAATGCGGGCATTTATCCGTTTCACGATTTGTTGACATCCGATCCAGAACAGTGCGCGCGCATATTCAATATCAACACCCTGGCCCCTCTGGCATTTATGCAGGCTTTCGGCAAACGATGGATTTCATCCGGAAAGCAAGGGAACGTGGTGAATGTGTCGTCCGCCGCTTCCGAGGTTGCTCGAACGAATGGGTCTGTCTACGGCGCTTCCAAGGCTGCACTGGAGCAGCTGACGCGGATGTTCGCCATCCGGCTTGGCCGAAATGGTATACGAGTGAATGCTGTGCGTCCCGGTATTGCGCAGGATGCAGAACGTGGCTCCCTGCCCCCCGAGCATTTGCAAACTATTTCACAACGGATCCCGATGGGACGCACGCTGGCACCAGGAGAGTTGGCTGACTGCATCCTGTTTCTCGCCAGCGAGCAATCTGCCTTTATTACCGGGCAGGTCATTTCCGTGGATGGCGGTGGGAGCCTCAATCGTCGCCTGGAACTCACAACAGATAAAGGTTGAACACAATGCTAACGATGAACCCGGACAGTCGGACGTCTTTCCCCTCCTATGAATGGCCCCAAGGGAAAAAATGCGCCGTGATCTTCTCTGTTGACGTGGATGCCGAGTCACCATACCTGTGGCGTAGCCGCCATGAACCCAAGCGCGGTGTCAGCGAAATAGAACAACGTCGCTACGGACCACGTCAAGGGATGACTCGCATCATGGATCTGCTGGAGCGGCACGAGATTAAAGGCAGTTTTTATGTGCCGGGCATTGTCGCGCAAACCTATCCAGACCTGCTGCCCAGACTGGTGCAAAATGGTCATGAGGTGGGCTACCATGGTCAGTTGCACGAACGGCTGGACACTGTGTCGTCTGAAGCCAGTGAAGCCTTTCTGAAGCAGACAATCGAAATATTCGAACATCAGACAGGCCTGCGCAATCTGGGCTATCGCTCGCCGTCATTTGAGCATACTGCCGAGAGCCTGGCTCTGCTCAAGCGCATGGGTATTCTGTACGACAGCACGCTTATGGGGTTTGATCACCCTTATGAAATCGACGGCCTCACACAGATCCCTACACAGTGGACGACCGATGATGTTCTTTATTTTGCCTACACTGAAAATCGTCGCGACAAGTTACACCCGGCCAATCCGAATAGCGTTTTCGAAACCTGGGTGGAAGAATTCGAGGCCACGCGCGAGGCGGGGGGACTGATGATCATCACCGTTCACGACTGGGTGTCGGGGCGGCCGCCACGCATTCGGCTTCTGGATCGTCTGTTCCGACATATCCTTCAGAACAACGATGTGTGGTTCGCTACGAGCGCGGAAATTGCCCGTTATCACAACAATTCCGTCAACAAGGGGCGTTTCAGCGTATCCACGGACATCGGTCGATTTCCAACAGACGTCTGAGCGCGCAAGATGTTCAGTAACGTCGATCCCCTGCCTCGCTTTTTTACTCTGATTCATTCTTCCGGAGAATTTTAATATGCAGCTGAATCGTAGAAACTTCCTGGGCGGCATGGCCGGCCTTTCCCTGGCAACGTTGCCGGCAATGCGTGCAATGGCAAAGACGGATGAAACGTATCCAAACAAGACAATCAAGGTGACGGTGCCATTCTCTCCTGGCGGCAATACAGACATTGCAGGCCGGATTTGGGCGGAAACCATTAGTGCACAACTGGGTAAATCGGTCGTCATTGAGAACCGACCCGGTGCAGGTGGGAATATTGGCGCAGCCGCCGTGGCGCGTGCGCATGCGGACGGGTACAACCTGCTTTACAGTACAGCCACGACCTATGCAATCAATCCCTTTGTCTATTCTTCGCTGGCATACGAGCCCGAGAAGGACTTCAAAACCATTGGCGTAACAATCAGTGTTCCTGTTGTCCTGGTAGTATCGGCAGACAGCCCGATCAAAAACTATGAAGACCTCAAGCGAAGTGTGAACGAACAGCCCGAGAAGCACAGCTACGGTTCAAACGGCGCCGGTACCTCCAGCCATATCGCGTGCAAGGTCATTGCTGATCTTCTTGGTCATAGCGAACTGTTGCACGCGCCTTACCGATCTGGTTCTCAGCAAGTTATGTCAGACGTCATCAGCGGTGTATTGACTTTTGCCGTGGACGCCTGGTCTGTCGTGGGTCCGTTGGTTCAGTCCGGCAGACTGCGGGCGATTGCCGTCACCAGCAAAGAGCGATTGTCAGTGGCTCCCGATACGCCCACACTGTCCGAACTGTCGGGTAAGGATGTATCCATCGTTACCTGGAACGCGTTCTGGGCACCGGCCGGGACACCGGACGCAATACTCGATAAACTGCATAACGCTTTGTCTGTTGGTCATAAGGATTCAGCAATCGTTGAGCGTTTCGAAAGTCAGGGAACACCTTTAATGCCCGAGATGACCCGTCAGGAATCTGAAGCGTTCATGCGCGAAGAAGTTCAGCGTTGGAAAGGTTACATCGATAAGGTCGGTGTGAAGCTCTGATACAGAAGCGCGGACTGATTAACACATTCGCCATAGATAAGGAATCCTGATGATCATACCTGCCGAATCGATAACACTACAGGAGCTTGACAAGCGGCTGCGTTCCGTACGTCATCATCTGCACCAAAACCCCGAACTGGCATTTCAGGAACATGAAACGGCAGACTACATCAGCACCATATTGCGTACATTGGGCTTTTCAGTGACGACAGGTATTGTTGGTACTGGTATCGTCGCGACAATGCGTTGCGGCAAGGGGAAGGGCAGCATAGGCCTGCGCGCGGACATGGATGCCTTGCCCATATACGAAGAAACCGGTCTGTCCTATGCCAGTCGCAATGACGGAAAAATGCACGCCTGCGGCCACGATGGGCATACCAGCATGCTGCTGGGGGCAGCTTATATGCTATCGCGCAACAGAAATTTCTCGGGCACGGTCAACCTGATTTTCCAGCCCGCAGAGGAGCGAGGCTTCGACAGCGGTGCCAAAGCAATGGTCGAAGCCGGTGTGTTCGAACAGTTTCCTTGCGATCGTGTTTTTGCCATGCATAACCATCCGGGACTGGCACAGGGCCATTTCATGTCCCGACCAGGTGCCTATATGGCCGCGGGCGACCGTGTATTCATCACCATCAAGGGCTCTGGCGGCCACGCTGCCCGACCTCACCAGGCCAGAGACCCCTTGGTCGCGGCTGCGGCAACGGTTTTGGCATTGCAGACCGTTGTCGCACGCAACATTGATCCTCAGGAATGTGCTGTCGTCTCCGTAGGCAAACTGCAGTCAGGTGCCGCGTTGAATGTGATTCCCGATTCCGCTGAAATAGGAATAAGCGTGCGGTCATTCGACAAAGCTGTTCGCGAACTGCTTAAAAAGCGCATCATCGATATCGTCGAATCAACGGCAAGGGCCTATGATACCGAAGCCATTATCGATTATCGAGAGGGGTATCCAGTATTGATCAATGACGAGGCGCAGACCGGCGTTGTCCTGGATATTGCCGCCGAACTGGTGGGAGAGAACCGCGTCACACGTCACGCAGAGAGACAAGTCGGCAGCGAAGACTTCGGTTATATGCTGCAGCGTTGTCCGGGCGCCCTGATCCGTATCGGCAACGGTCCCGCCGAAGCCAATGCCCGGCTGCACAATCCAAAGTATGACTTCAACGACGACAATCTGCTGCTGGGAGCGAGATTATGGGAGAGCCTGGTAAACCACTGCCTACCTGCCAATTGACGATATCCGCGTTTGCATAAGGAAAATTTTTTCGCTGTATAGGATTCTGGTAATCGGCCGCTGTATGGTGCTTGCTGTATCGACTCCATTTAGACAATTCGCTAGATAGAAAACGCATAACTATTTGCTTTCATGGAAACAGAATCCTGATATTCGCATGAATTACGAGAAATGATATTGTGCGAGTGAAAAAATCAGAGAAAGCCTTTATGATCAGGCAACCTAATTCGCTGATTGTGCGCTCGACAGACGCTTTGTTGGCAGTCGCAATATCAGATTCTTTCCTGGAGTTTCCATGAATACCGTCAGTTTCACAACGGTCGATGTTTTCACTTCTACGCGCTTCGAGGGAAACCCGCTGGCCGTTATCACCGATGCGCGTGGTCTGGATGATGCAGTAATGCAGAAAATCGCAGCAGAGTTCGGCTATTCAGAAATTACATTCGTGCTGCCACCCCAGAACCCGGAGAATACGGCGCGGGTACGAATTTTCACCCCCATCTCGGAGATCCCATTTGCAGGCCACCCGAATGTGGGAACGGCTTATGTGCTCGGTCAGCAGTCTGAGGTCTTTGGAAAGCCGGTTGGCACGACCCTGCGGTTTGAAGAAAAGGCCGGTCTTGTTCGCGTGGATCTGAAGCGGGATGGCAATCAGGTGTTGTCCGCATCGATTCGGGCACCGCAGCCCTTATCTACCGGCAGAACAATCAGCCCGGAGACCGTTGCACGCTGTGTTTCTATTCCGGGAGAGGCAGTGCGCTCATCGACCCACAGTCCATTGGTTGTTTCTGTGGGATTGGACTTTGTTGTGGCAGAGTTGACTGATCTGTCGGCGCTCGCGCTTGCCAGACCAAATCTGGCATATTTCAAAGAGGCAGCCGGTCCGAATCTGACGGGCAATCACGATTTTTCGCTCTTTGTGTACGTCAGGTCTTCGGAATCCCCCTGGCATGTCCGCGCTCGCATGTTTGCGCCGCTGGACAATGTTGCTGAAGATCCGGCCACGGGCAGCGCATCCGCGGCACTTGGTGCCTATCTGGTCTCGCTTGTCCCCGAAACTGACATTGCCAGATCGCTCACCATAGAGCAGGGAGTGGAAATGGGTCGACGCAGCTTAATTCATATCGATGTGACAAAGAGCGAAGGCAAAATCACAGATGTGGCTATTGGCGGCTCCTGCGTACCGGTGATTACAGGTGAAATTGCCTGCTAGTTGTACCCTGCTGCCGGGGTTGCTGAAAAGTTATTTCTGACGCTTCAGAACCCCGGCGTCTTCCGTGGCGTTGAGGGGGCGGTCCAGAACATTCAATTTGTCTTCATTCACGGCCTGCAATACGTCATTTGATCTCACGCCAAACAGCCAATCGTCGTCCTTGCGGTGTGATATCAGGCGCAGGAGGGTGCGCTTGCCTTTCTTTTCGATAGCCCAGCTACCATGAAGGGGCTTTTCAACGGCGGCCCCGCTAAGCGAATATTTTCCATGCTCATCAAGCTTTAGAAGAATGTCGTCGCCGCCGAATGTGCCGGCGGGAAACATGACAGCGGATATCGATGAATTAGCGGCCATGTTATTCCCTCGCTGCGTTGAAGGTGCATTCGCATTCTGGGCATAGGCCTGATAGGTGAACAAACCAAGCGCGCATATACCCATCATTTTCGTAAAGTAACGGAAATTCTTCATTCGGCTGCTCCGTAGGATTGGGGATCTTTTCATATCGTATTGGGTCATCATAACAGTTGATGCTTTTTTCGCAGGATTCTGCGAGGAAAGGCTGCATCGTCCGCCCAGCCTCAATGTACGGTGCATTTCCCTACATATCGAGCATCTGGGGTTCTTTTCTCAGTCAACTCTGTAAGTCGTCATCGGCAACGCAATTGGCGCAGTCTGAATCTCGCCATGCTACAGTTTAATATTCAATTCTGGCGCGAGAAAAAAATGAGTATTGAACGTTTCAAGATCGATTTTCCCCAACAACAACTCGACGAACTTTACGCCAGATTGGAGAAAACGCGTTGGCCGATACAACCGAAAGGAACAGGCTGGGAACGCGGCACAGAAATGAGAACCCTGCAACGCCTGCTCGACTACTGGTTAAAGGGATTTGACTGGAGAAAACAGGAAGAGGCGTTAAACAGATTCTCGCATTATCGGTGCAATATTGATAATGTGGATATTCATTTCATTCGTGAACCGGGCAAGGGTGTCAATCCGATGCCGCTGATTCTGACTCATGGCTGGCCTGATTCTTTCATTCGTTATCAGAAGGTGATTTCAATGCTGGCTGATCCTGGCAGCCACGGAGGAGACCCAAATGATGCGTTTGAGGTGATCGTTCCATCGGTTCCGGGATTTGGCCTGTCGGGAAGCCCGGAAAAACCGGGTATTAATAATTCAACGGTTGCAGGCCTCTGGCATCGTCTAATGACAGAAGAGCTCGGATTCGCACGTTTTGGCGCAGGCGGGGGCGATGTTGGTTCGAGCGTTACTCGTTATCTGGCATCAATGCATCCCGACTCGCTGGTTGGCATTCATCTGACTGATGTGGGCATTATTCGCAGTCTCCTGCCCCAGACAGACGCCACTTTGCTCACTGAAGAAGAGCAGCGGTATGGCAAAAGTGTACAAACGTGGCTGAACGCCGAGGCGGCCTATATTTTGATGCAGGGGACAAAACCCTGGACGCTGGCATATGCCCTGAACGATTCGCCTGTCGGTCTGGCCGCCTGGATTGTTGAAAAATTCATGTCCTGGAGTGACTGCAAGGGAGATCTTCTTGGCTATTTTGGTGCTGATAAACTGTTGACGAACATCATGCTTTACTGGCTGACCGGAACAAGTGGTTCTTCCGCAAATATTTATTACGACAATATGCATTCACTGCCGCCATTGGGCGATATCAGCGTGCCTACCGGCGTCGCACTTTTCTCTGCCGACGTGTTGCCGCCACCAAAATCCTGGGTAGAAAAGCACTTCAATCTTGTTCAATGGAGCGAAATCTCAGGAGGAGGGCACTTTACAGCGATGGAAAAACCAGAGCAGTTTGTTGAAGATATTCGTCAATTTTTTCGACCGCTGCGAAATAAAACAAGCTGAGACCTGTCGCTCATGAACGATACGCAATCAATGCCAGGTTTGAATATTTAAATGTTTGCTTCGAAATGTTCACTCAACGTCACTTCTTCAGTTCTCTTTCAAGACCCCATCCGCTTTGGCGTCTTTGGATAACAGAGCAATCTGTCGCCGCAGCGCGATTGAAGCTGATTCCAGCTTTTGCGGCTTTTCGGCCATAGAACCCACATTGCATCGCAGCCAGGGTGTTTCATTACGTTCGTGATAGAAGACGGCGCCCGGCATCATGTAAAGGCCTTCGGTGATCATCGCGCGCGCCAGTGATACCGAGTTGCTCACGCCAGGAAAACGTATCCACAGGTATAGCGTTTCAGCGGGTCGGGTAAATATCTCTGCGCCCAGCGCGTCCAGGGTACGCAGTGCCAGTGCGGTTGATTTTCGGGCTCTTTGCTGCAATTGTGCAATGTGCCGCGAATAACGATCTTCGGTGATGATCGCATCGACAGCCCGCTCGGCAAATTCCGTGCTATTGACAGTTGTGATTGTCTTTACTTCGAGCAGATCCTGAACCAGTCGCGGGTGGCAGACAATAAATCCGATGCGCATGAGACTGGAGAGTGATTTGGTGAACGTGCCGATGTGAATGGTATTGTGCAACCCGTCGAGTGCGGACAGTCTGGGAGCACGATTGGGTTTGTAGTCACCCAGTGCATCCTGTTCCACAATTGTCAGCCCCAGTTCTCGGGCACAGTCGAGCACATCCGCCGCCACATCCAGGCTGATATCGCTGCCCGTGGGGTTATGCGCCAAAGATTGCGTGAAAAAGAAACGCGCACCAGTCTCTTTAGCCAGTCGGCGCAATTGAATGGTGTCCGGCCCCGTTGCGTTACGCGGCACACCCACAGGAATTGCACCCTGCAGCTGAATTTTCTTGATCGTCAAAAAATAGGTGGGTGAATCTATGAGTACTTTCTCACCGGGTCGGATAAAGCGGCGGATGATAATATCCACGGCCTGTGATGCGCCTTGCGTAAGCAGGATCTGGGATGCTTCGCATTCCAGGCCGATGGCTGCCATGCGCACGCTGATATGACGTCGTAAGGACGGATAACCCATGGGATCGCCATATCGAAAGGCGGACCCCAGCCCCAGCCGGCTGATTTTCTGCATGTAGCGATCCAGTCGACAGCTCTCCAGCCATTTCGCCGGTGGCAATCCGTCGGCCCAGGAATAGCTGGTGGAGAAATCGTCGGGCGCTTCCAGGCCATATTCACGCAAGGCCCGGCTGACTGCTGGTGCCCAATGGTTGCTGTTTTCGCGCGCAGCGGGCATACCGCGAACGAAATATCCCGCTCCGCGGCGGGGTTCCACCAGGTTATTGGCTATCAGTTTTTCGTATGCATAGATGACGGTGTTCTTGGAGCATTGGTAAAGTCGCATGCATTCTCGCAGCGAAGGCAGTTTTTCTCCTGCGCGATAGTCTCCCTTAATGATCTGATTCTGAATTTTCTGTGCCAGCTTGTCTGTAAGGAAATCACGCATGTGTTGTCGCCTCTTGTTTGCTGGTCAATCTAGCATAGTTCAACTGTAGGAGGCAACTGTACCTTTATGACTGGTTCAGGCTCTCCCTATAATCGGATGCATATCGCACAGAGCTCATACAGGCTATGTCAGATGTGATTCATCAATGTGGAGAGGACAAGCATGCCGTACCAGGATCATCTGCCATTTGAAGGCAGAATTGGAAAAACCTATCGTGATTCCGAAGCCAGATGGCCGCAGCCGTTCAAGGCTGCTGAAGGCGCACCGAATGTGGTGCTGGTCGTGCTTGACGACGTCGGCTTTTCAGATATCGGCTGCTATGGTTCAGAAGTGAATACGCCCAATATGGATAAGCTGGCATCTGGTGGCGTGCGCTATAACAATTTTCATGTAACAGCCATGTGTTCGCCAACCCGTGCCTGTCTGATGACGGGCCGCAACGCCCATTCGGTGGGTGTCGGCATTATTTCGGAGTGGTCCAATGGATTTCCCGCCTATCAGGGGCGAATCACGCGCAAAGCCGCGACATTACCGGAAGTACTTGGCGTAGCCGGTTATACCTCATATGCCACAGGTAAATGGCATCTGACCAATATCAAGGACTATGGTTCGGCCGGACCGCACGGCGACTGGCCGCTGGGTCGCGGATTTGCCCGCTGGTATGGTTTTCATGGCGCACTGGCGGACCAGTGGCATCCCGAGCTTTACGAAGACAATCATCCCCTGGTCAAACAGCCAGGAGAAAATTACCACTTGTCCGAAGACCTGATCGACCAGGCTATCGTTCAGATTCGTGACCACGTGACCTCCGCGCCCGACCGCCCGTTTTTTGAGTATCTCGCGTTTGGCGCCTGCCATTGGCCGCATCACGTGCCGGACTCGTACATCGAAAAATATAGAGGACGCTATGATGCGGGCTGGGACGAGATTCGTCAGGATCGATTCGAGCGTCAAAAACAGATGGGATTGATACCCGAATCAACACAACTGGCTCCGCGCAATGATGACGTGAAGTCCTGGGACGCGCTGCCCGAGGTCGAAAAAAAGGCGGGTTGCCTGTTGCAGGAAACGTATGCAGCGTTTCTGGAGCACACTGATGCACAGATAGGTCGATTGATGGACTATCTGGAAAAGATCAATCAACTGGACAACACGCTGTTTATCGTGGTGTCAGACAATGGCGCGAGTTCGGAGGGCGGCAGTATGGGCGCATTCAACATGCGCAGCCAATTGACTTATCACAAAGGTAATTCGCAGGACATCGTGGATCGCGCCAGTCTGCTGGGAACAGAGCACGCTTACAGTCATTACCCGACAGGCTGGGCGCAGGTAGGTAATACGCCCTTGAAGTGGTACAAGAAAGACACCTACGGCGGCGGTGTGCGCGCGCCGCTGATCATGCACTGGCCCAACGGCATGCGGACTCGTGGAGAAATTCGCGAACAGTTTCATCATGCTGTGGATGTGATGGCAACCGTACTGGAATGCGCAGGAACAAAGGCGCCTGAAAAACATCTGGGATATGAACAATTGCCTCTGGCGGGCGTTGGGATGCGATATAGCTTTGATGCGCCGCAGGCAGCGGGCACGCGTGATAAGCAGTACTTTGAGTTGATTGGCAACCGGGCAATCTGGCATAACGGATGGAAAGCGGTGGCTGCGCACAAAAAAGGCACGCCTTTTGAAAGCGATCCGTGGCAATTGTTCAATCTTGAAGAAGATTTTTCAGAATGCACGGACCGGGCCCAGGAACAGCCCGAAAAGCTACAGCAATTGATTGAGCTCTGGTGGCAACAGGCTGAGCACTTTGGCGTTTTGCCTCTGGATGATCGCCAGCATGAGCGCGCAGAAGGCACGCTCAAGCACAATCCTGCACGCCGCTTTGAATTTCATCCCGGCATGGCCCGGATAGATCGACTGATGATGCCGGATATCAGTGATCGCAGCTACGAAATTCAGGTTGCACTGACCGATCTTCAACCGAACACTGAAGGCGTGGTGTTTTCCTGGGGAAGTCGATTTGCCGGCTTTGTTCTATACGTTAAAGCAGGTCGAATCCATTACGAATACCATTACACCGAAGCACAAATCCACAAACTTGACGCTCCGCTGCCACCAGATTCAGCCACCATCACGATTTTATTTGAGCGCACCGGAGAACATCAGGGACGCATCGGCCTCACGGTCAATACAGAGCCTTCAGTCACGATGGAATTACCGCAAGTATGGTGGACTTACGGGACGACTGCAGGACTGACTTGCGGCTACGCTGAAGTTCCCATTGCCGATGCGTACGTTGCCCCTTTTCCCTTTACCGCAAAGATTGCGCGATTTACCGTGCTGCTGGATCATGCCGTAGCCAACGAGAACGAAATGTATCGCGTCACGATGGCAGACCAATAGCAAACTTGTGAGGAGACTACATAATGAAAATCCAAAAAACGTATCGCCGTGTATTGCTTGCTTCCTGTGCAACGCTTGCTGTTATCACTGGTTCGCAGGTTAGTGCTGCCGAAACCTGGAATCCACCGGGCCCTGTGAACGTGATCGTCGGCTTCACGGCTGGCGGCCCCACCGACACCCTGGCACGCAAGCTATCAGACCTTGTCGCCAAGGATATTCCGCGACCTTTGATTGTGCATAACAAACCGGGCGCCGCCGGCTCCGTTGCTGTTTCCTATCTGACACGTCAGGCGCCGGACGGTCTGAATCTGGGTATGCTGCTGATCGGTGCCGTGGTCAATCAGCATATACGCAAAGTTGATTACGACACAAACCAATTAACGCCAATCATTATGTTTGGCACCCTGCCACAGGGTATCGTCGTCAGGTCGGACGCGCCCTGGAAAACAGCGAAAGAGTTTTTTGACTATGCCAAAGCACACCCCAACGGAATCCGGTTTTCGACTGCGGGCATTGGAACGGCGCAGCATTTCTCGATGGAACGACTTGGCAAGGCATTGGATGTGAAATGGACGCATGTTCCCTACAAAAGTGGAACGGAAGCCGTGACTGCTGTCATGGCCGGCGAAGTAGAAGCTGCAGCTCAAACAGCAGAATGGTCGCCGCTGGTCAAAAGCGGCAAATTGCGATTGCTCACCACGTTTACCGAAAACAGAATGGAAGAATTCCCGGACATACCCACTTTGCGTGAGCAGGGACTGGATATTGTGGCGCCCAGCATGATGGGGGTCATCGGACCCAAAGATATGCGTCCGGAAGTCGTCAAACGCTGGCATGACGCGTTTGCACCTGCCATGAAAGATGAATCCTTTCTGGCCATGCTATCCACCCTGGGTATTGAACCGGCACTTAAGGATTCGCAGGAGTTTGGAGAATATCTGAAGATGACCAATGCGTTTTATGAGCGCATGGCCAGGCAATTTGCTCAGGCAGTTCACTGATGGAAATCGGCTTGCAACGGATTATGCCTATTGCACAATCTTTGATCACAATCGCAATATTCCAACCGTAATTCTCGTATAAACCCTAATATCGAAACGTTTCGATTTATCGTTAAGATAGATTCACATACAAAGCCAAAACGATTAATTGGAGACAAGCAATGAAAATGGATATGAAATTTCGTGTCCCGAACAGCCGGGCGTTCGCCATCTGCTGTTCGGCGGCACTGGTGTTGATATGCAGCACTGCATCTGCCGCTGCCGTCAAACTGGGTGCCATCTTTCCCCTGAGTGGCAATTTCGCTACTTTTGGTACACAGTGCTTCAAGGGCGTGGAACTGGCAGTCGAAGAGGCCAATGCGCAGGGCGGGATCAATGGCGATCAGATTCAGCTGGTCAAGGCCGATGCTGCAGATACCAGTCAGGCGGTAAGTGAAACACGTCGGCTGATTTCGCGTGAGGATGTAAAAGCGATTTTTGGCACTTACGCCTCTGGCTTATCCTATGCGGCGACACCGGTTGCCGAGCTGGCTGGCGTCCCATATTTCGAAGTGACGGCTACGGCTGATAACCTGACTGAGCGCAAGTTTCAATACCTGTTCCGTGCAAGTGCGCCTGCCAGCGCATTCGGCGCCTCTTCCATGGAAGCCCTGGAAAAAATCGTCATGCCTCACTACAAGCTGACCCCGGAGAACGCACGCATTGCGATTGTGAATGAGGACAGTCTGTACGGGGCCTCCGTTGCAAAAAAACAGCTGGAAATCGCTAAAAAGGCGGGACTGAATGTTGTCGAAACCATTCCTTATTCAGCCAAAACCGTTGATCTGTCATCTGCGGTGCTGCGCCTGAAGCAATCCAAAGTCAATGTGGTCATGCACACGGGTTATCAGAACGACACGATCCTGTTGCATCGTCAGATGGCCGAGGCGGGCTTTAAACCTACCGCGCTGGTCGGCGGCGGCGGGGGCTACTCTCTGCACGAGACGCGGCGTGCCATTGGCGACAAGCTGGACGGCACGGTGACCACAGACTTTGCCCTGGTTGATATCAATCCAGAGGGCGCCAAAGGCCTGAAAGAATTTACAGAGTCATACAGGGCCAAGTACAAGCAGGAACCGACGGCCTATAGCGTGATTTCCTATGCAGGTGCCAAATCGTTTATTGACGCGATGAAGAAGGCGAAATCCTTTGATAAGGACGATATTCGTAGTGCAGTGATGGCTTTGGACGAGCCTCAGGGCAGCGAGGCGACCGGCTATGGGGTGAAATATGCCGAGAACGGCCAGAATACGCGTTATCGCATGATTATCATGCAATGGCAAAAAGGCGAGCTCAAAGCCATCTATCCGGAGTCCCTTGCCGTCACCCAGCCACAATTCAAGGAATGATGCGCCTTTGAAGCGAGATCGCTTTTCTGAGAACTCGATTTTTCCTGAAACCGAAACGTTTCGAAAAATCAAGGCTAAACCGGGGATTTTTGGGCTGAAGTCGCAAATTTCCCCTCGCCACAGAGGTGGATGAATTTATGGATGTTTTTCTGCAAGTTATCGTGAACGGGCTGATGCTGGCTGGCGTGTATATCGGCATTTCCATCGGCCTGACGCTGATTTTCGGCGTGATCAAGATCGTCAATTTCGCGCATGGCGAATTTCTGATGATCGGACTTTACGCCACCTATCTGCTGACCACATACAGTGGTTTATCGGTGGTGCAGTCGATTGTGCCCGTGATGTTGTTGCTCTTTGTGCTCGGGTATGCAATGCAGCGTATCGTCATCCAGCCGTTGCTGAATGCGCCCCATCATATGCAGATCTTTGCGACGGTGGGCGTATCAACATTTCTGATGAATCTGGCCTTACTGGTGTTTGGAGCGGATGTTCATCGTACTGAAGTGCCCAATGCGCTGCAGACTTTCTCGGTCGGCGGAATCAATATTGTCATAAGCCAGTTGATCACACTTGTGGTTGCCTTGTGTCTTGCGATTGCCTTGCACGTGTTTCAGTCTCGTACCATGATAGGCATGTCCATCCGTGCCGTAGCGCAAAATCGAAATTCCGCTGCGCTGATGGGGGTCAACGTAAAGCGAGTCTATGCAATTACGTTCGGACTGGGCTGTGCCTGTCTTGGGCTTGTTGCAACGCTCATTGCGGGGCAATATCCCGTATTTCCAACCGTTGGGACCTACTTCGTACTGTTTGCATTTGTGATCGTTGTACTGGGTGGGCTTGGCAATGTGACGGGAGCGATCTATGCATCGGTCATCATTGCCATCGTGGACAGTCTGGCAGGCTACTACATTTCGCTTGCGCTGAAGGAAGTGATCTGCTTCTGCATCTTCATCCTCATCCTGATCTTCAAGCCTACCGGACTTGTCGGTAAAGAAAGCGGAGCCTAGCATGTCGACTCAACCATTTTTCAGCAAACGCTCGCTTGTGCTTCTGATTGCAGCTGTCATATTGGTGCTGGCACCCGTTGTTGCTGGCTCCAACTATTTCCTGCATATCGCCGTACTGGTTTGCGTGTTCGGCGGACTGGCGACCGCGTGGAATATCGTGGGTGGCTACGCTGGGCAAATCTCCCTGGGGCATGCCGTGTTCTATGGCATAGGCAGCTATACCGCAGTCATCATGATGCTGCGTTTTGAACTGAGTCCCTGGATAGGGATGCTAGTGGGCATGGTCATTTCGGCAATTGCAGCGGTCGTCGTCAGTTGGCCGACTTTCCGCCTAAAAGGGCCATTCTTTTCGCTGGTAACCATTGCATTCCTGGAGGTGGTGCGCCTTCTGGCCATACATGATCAGGATCTGATGGGAGGATCCTCCGGCCTGAACATTCCACTCAATATCGGATTCGAATGGATGGTATTTCGCGAGAAAGAATTTTCTTACGCACTGGCCTTGTTCTTTCTCTTGTTGACGCTGGGCGTGGCGTGGCTCATTCGACGCCACAAAATGGGCTTTTATCTGCTGGCCATTCGCGAACGCGAAGATGCTGCTCGAGCTATCGGGATCAATCTGGTCAGTACCCGGATCCGTGCGATGGTTATCTCGGCCATGCTCACCAGCATGATCGGATCGTTCTATGCCATGTATCTGACGTTCATTGATCCTGATGCCACTTTTTCGCTGGCGATATCCATTCAGATTGCCATGTTTGCACTGATTGGAGGACTCGGTACCGTATTTGGCCCGCTTATTGGTGCACTGATCGTATTGCCCATTGCCGAACTGATGCGCGGGTGGCTGAGCTCCTACGCCAATGGCATTCACGGAGCCGTCTACGGTTTGGTCCTCGTGCTCGCCGTACTGAAATTTCCGCGAGGCATTGTGGGTGGCCTGGCGGCGTTGACGTCCAATGAAAAAGCACGTATTCAAAATCTGTTGGCGGCGCAAGCCAATAAAGTCTCGCTGCGGGATACCATGCCCGCACAGGAGAAGACCGGAAAAGTCATCCTGGAAGCAGATCGTCTGGTCAAACGATTCGGCGGACTGGTCGCCACCAACAATGTCTCATTGCAATTGAAACAAGGCGAGATACTGGGACTGATCGGCCCCAATGGCGCGGGCAAGACAACACTGTTCAATTTATTGTCCGGGTTTATCAAACCCAATAGTGGCTCGGTTCGAATGAGGACCGAAGACGGAGAAACCGTCAATATTATTTCGCCTACTCAATGTGCGCGGCTGGGTATTGGCCGCACCTTTCAGATCGCACAGCCTTTCTCGGGACTTTCCGTTCTGGAAAATATCATGCTGGGCGCTTTTCTGCATACCAGAGATGTCCATGAAGCTGAGCAGATGGCATTGGATGTGGCACGCATCACCGGAATGGAAAATCAACTGGATAAACCGGCCAGTGAACTGACCGTTGGTGGTATGAAGCGACTCGAAGTGGCGCGTACGCTGGCGACTCGTCCACGAATCCTTCTGCTTGATGAGGTCATGGCGGGTCTGAGCCCAACGGATATTGATCAGGCCGTGGCACTGATTCGCCAGATCCGCGATACGGGCGTCTCCGTTTTGATGATCGAACACCAGATGCGGGCAACCATGGCGTTGTGTGACCGCATCATTGTGGTCGACGCAGGCGCCGTACTGACAGAGGGTTCACCCGATGAAGTCGTGAATAACGAGAAGGTGATCGAAGCTTATCTGGGATCGGGGTACAAAAATGCTGCTTAATGTTCAAAACCTGAAAGTGTCATATGGTGCGGTGGAAGTGATCCGGGGTATCGATTTCTCTGTCAATCAAGGCGAGATCGTTACCATTCTTGGCGGTAATGGCGCTGGCAAAACGACGTTACTCAAGGCGCTTTGCGGATTGATTCCAAGTACAGGCGGACAGGTTACCTACGCGGACTCTTCCATTACCAATCTGGAAGCACATCGTATCGTCGATCGCGGAATCTCAATGATTCCGGAAGGTCGTCAGCTTTTCCCCTATCTGACGGTACGGGACAACCTGATGCTGGGCGCCTATCGACGCGGCGCGCGCGCGAAATTGCGCACTCATTTGGACAATGTGCTTGAGACTTTTCCGAGGCTGGCCGAGAGACTGGATCAGCTGGCAGGTTCTCTATCCGGTGGCGAACAGCAGATGGTGGCTATCGGGCGCGGACTGATGGCGCAGCCGGATTTATTGATTTTTGATGAGCCATCACTGGGGCTTTCGCCGTTGCTGGTGGAGCAGATGTTTGGCGTGGTCAAACGAATTGCTCAGCAGGGTCTCACCATTATCGTGGTTGAACAGAATGTCCTCGCAACGCTTGAAATCGCCGACCGCGGCTATGTGCTGGAAAACGGCGCCATTGCCCTGGAAGGTACCTGCGACGATCTGAAGAGTAATCCACTGGTCAAGCAGGCGTATTTGGGGCACTGACACAGTGCAGTGCATTTTTTTATTGTATTTAAGTTGGATCTATGAATTACGAAAACAGAAAAATCCTCGTCACCGGTGGCGCCAGCGGTATTGGCCTGGCTTGCACCACGGCGTTTCTGGAACAAGGTGGCCATGTTGTGATGGTGGACCAGGATGGTGAGCGAGGAGAGCAGACTTTGCGCGCGTTGCGCGAAAAGCACCAGAACATTCATTTTGTTCAAGCTGATGTCGCGGACTTTGGACAATGCGAGCAGGCCTACGACAGCGCAGTCAGCCTGGTGGGCGATATCGATACCTTGATGAATAACGCAGGCATCTCGCCCAAAAAAGCGGGCCAGGGTGTGGGAGTGGATGAGATGGACGTCGCCGAGTGGGACCGCGTGGTCGCGGTCAACCTGAGCGGCGCTTTCTATTTCTCCAAACTGGTGGCTCCCGCCATGAAAAAAGCCCGATTTGGTCGAATTGTGTCCGTGTCTTCTGTCGCCGGCAAAGCCTATCTTGACGTGTGTGCTGTGCACTATAGCGCGACCAAAGCTGCTCTGATTGGCTTTACCCGTCATTTGGCGGGAGAACTGGGACCTTTCGGTATTACCGTCAATGCCATTGCTCCGGGCCGTATTGATACCGATATGGTCGCTATGGCAGGTGCGGCGGCCAACCAACGATTCGTAGACCAGACTCCCATGGGACGTCTGGGCGAACCGCGCGAAGCAGCTGATCTTTGTCTTTATCTGGCCAGCAAAAAAGAAGCCAGTTTTGTGACAGGCCAGGTTGTGGATGTTGCAGGCGGCTGGCTGATGACCTAGCTGCGAAATCCCATTTATTCAGGAGAAAAATATGAATGCCATTGAAAAACCCAATCGTAATAACGGCAATCCCGAACCACCAGCCTATGCCATGCCACAGGCGCATGGCATCGCCGATGGCCTGGTCCTGCCAAAAATCTTAAGTGATCTGGATGGCGATGAGCGCTTGTGGGTGCCTCAGTCAGACCGAATCCACTTCAAACCCGTCATGCTGCATGCGACCCAAGGCTACTTTATCAATCTGCTGCGGGTACGGCGATCCGGTGTGCTCTCGGTGCATCACCACACAGGCCCCGTCCATGCCTTTCCAATCCGCGGTCGCTGGTACTACCTTGAGCATGATTGGGTTGCCGAGGCCGGCGGCTACGCGTTCGAGCCGCCCGGGGAAATCCATACGCTTTACGTACCCGAGGATGTCGACGAGATGATCACACTTTTTCATGCCACGGGCGGATATATCTATCTGGATGCCAAAGGCAACGCCATTGGTTATGAGGATGTTTTCACCAAAATCGAAAACTGTCGCAAGCATTACGAACAGGTTGGTCTGGGTGCAGATTTTGTTGACCAGTTCGTGCGTTAATGTATTGTCCGAGAGGAACGAGAGGAGATAGCATGCAGACTGCCTATGTGACACAAGGCGCCAGAACGCTCGAACGTGTACGGGTGCCTATCCCGACGCCCGGCGACGGTGAGGTACTGCTCAAAATTGCGGCTGTGGGTATTTGCGGTTCGGATCATCATATCTATCTGGGTCGGCACCCTTATGTAAAATATCCGATCATCCAGGGCCATGAGTTTTGTGCGCGGATCGAGCAGTATGGAGATGGCTGTGATCAGCGCCTGCCGGTGGGTAGTCAGGTCGTAGTAGAACCCCTGATTCGTTGCGGCAACTGCTACGCTTGCAGCCAGGGTCGGTACAATTGCTGCGAGAACCTGAAACTGGTGGGTGTGCATTGCCAGGGTGGTTTTCAGGAGTACCTGGTCGTGCCGGAAATTCTGCTGCACGAAGCCAAAGACCTGCCTGTCAATGTGGCGGCCTTTGCAGAGCCATTATCAATAGCAATGCAGGCCTGTCGACGGGGGCGGGTAAGTGCCGATGATCATGTCCTGATCCTGGGGGCGGGACCGATTGGTCTGGCAGCGGTCATCGCCTGCAAACGCCTGGGCGCGCAAGTGGCGATCTCAGATCTGGTGCCGTCAAGACTCGAAAAAGCAGCCAAGCTCGGTGCGGACCTGGTATTTCATGCTGCGAATGACTCCCCCGAACGAATCCGCGACTGGTCCAATGGCGGTGTAACAGTGGTTCTGGATGCAGTTGCCGTTGCGCCAGCGTCGCAAATGGGCGTAGATGTATTGCGTGCTGCAGGCCGACTGGTCATGATTGGCATCAGCAAGCAGGACCTGCCAATTCCCATCAGTACGATTGTTGGCAAGGAAATCGATGTGCTGGGTTCACGCAACAGCGCGCAACTGTTTGCGGAAGCCGTGGCAGCCTTGCACGGAATTGAGGATAAAATTGAGGATCTGGTCAGGACCGTAGATGGAATTGACTCTTTACCCGAAATGATGGACTACACAATTGAACATCCTCAGGATGTCGAAAAGGTGGTCATCAAAATATGATTTTGCTGAGAACTGATTTATGCCCGAAATTCGGACCGGAAAACCCACACTAAAAGATATCGCCCGCCTGGCGGGCGTTTCTGTGGGGACCGCGTCCACTGCCTTTTCTCATCCGGAGAAACTGAAGAAAGAAACGCTGGAACGCATCATGCAAGTGGTGCAATCTCTGGGCTATATCCGCAATGGAGCGGCCCAGGCCCTTGTCTCCCAAAAGACCAGCACCATTGCGGTGACGGTCCCGACCATTGACAACCCGCTGTATTCCTCACTTGTCGCTTCTATTCAGAAGGTGCTGGTCGCTAACGGCTATCACATGGTTATTGGTTCTCACGAGTACCAGTTCGAACGCGAGTATGAAGTGATCCGATTCCTGATTGAAAAGGGTATTGACGGCCTGGTCGTGGTGGGTGCAATGCATGAAGAACGCACGTTCACCATGCTCAAAATGAGTAATATCCCATATGTGATCAGCCTGTCGCTGTCGGACCGTCCGCAGCAGCATTCCGTAGGCATTTCCAATTATGACGCTGGTTATGCTGTGGGCAGCCTTGTCGCCAGTATGGGGCATAAGGCGGTCGCATTGAGTGGTGGATTTCATGCATCCAACGAGCGGGCTCTGGAGCGCGAACAGGGAGCGCTGGCAGCACTGCGTAAACACGGATTGGAAGTGCCACAGGAATGGCGCATCCAGCACGAAATTTCAATTTCGGGTGGACGTGATATTTTTCGCAAACTATGGTCGCTCGATGCCAAGCCCAGCGCGCTGATATGCAGTACCGATGTGCAGGCAATCGGTGTATTGGACGAAGCCCGTCGTTACGGCGTAGACGTGCCTGGCACCCTGTCAGTCACGGGATTTGACGATATTGAGTACGCATCCCTTTGCACCCCGCCGCTGACCACGGTAAAAATGCCAACGGTAGAGATAGGTACCCGATCTACCAAACATCTGCTTGAGATGATTCAGGGAAAAAATCCCATGCGACTCGAAAAACTGGATACAAGTATTATCTTGCGGGAAAGTCTGGCGAACGCCAATTAAGAATGGAACAAACGCGATCTGCCGGCTTGTCGATATCTTCAGTGATGCTTTAGTTGCAATTGAATTTTAGCGGCGTTTACAGGCCGTCACACCATTTACGGAGTCGTGGATTTTCCTCGTAGCTGGGTAATGATCAGCCCTGCGACAAAGCCAACGATAGTGCCAATGACGATATATCCAAAGGCAGCACCAATGCTCACCCCGATTGCGGTGCACAAGGCAATGAACGATCCAGAATTATTACACTTGACCATGATGGTGATCCTTGGATGTTGGCTCGTGAGTATTGATTATAGGAACAAATGAAATCTAACCCCGTCAATTCACTGCAGCATCGCAAAATACTGTGCGGGTGGCTTGCCCAGTGCCTTCTTGAACAT
>JAEWHK010000023.1 GCA_023387815.1 Pseudomonadota bacterium | reverse complement strand
CGTTTTCACCCGGGTACCAATGTCGGTATGGGTAAAGATCACACCCTGTACGCACTGGTAGACGGCAGTGTCTCCTTTTCTCATAAAGGCGCACTCAACAAGCATACCGTTTCCGTAACAAAGGCTGACTAAACCTTTCCCGGACATCATGCAGTGCCGTTCACTTGTTGCCAGGTGAACGGCATTTTTTATTCTATACGTGGCAGTTATGTCCGTGGCAGCGCCCGATGATTTGCCTTCGGCGCTTTCGGCAACACCCATTATCAATACAGGAATCATCATGAAATTCGTTGACGAAGCGACGATCGAAGTCATTGCCGGCAAAGGCGGCAACGGGGCGGCGAGTTTTCGTCGCGAAAAATTCATTCCCAAAGGCGGTCCCGATGGTGGCGATGGCGGTCGTGGTGGCAGTATTTACGCCGTGGCAGATCGCAACATCAATACGCTGATTGATTTTCGCTATGCGCGCCTGCACCGCGCCAAAAATGGGGAAAACGGACGCGGCTCCGACCAGTACGGTGCGGCAGCCCCGGACATCACGTTGCGTGTACCCGTGGGTACCGTAATTCACGACGCAGACACCAACGAACAGCTCTTCGATCTGGCCCATCACGGCATGCAAGTGACCCTTGCTGCGGGCGGCCAGGGCGGCATGGGCAATCTGCACTTCAAATCCAGCGTCAACCGGGCGCCGCGCCAGTTCACCTATGGCAAGGAAGGCGAACAGCGCAAGCTTCGTCTGGAGCTCAAGGTGCTGGCTGACGTGGGTCTGCTGGGCCTGCCCAATGCCGGCAAATCCACGCTCATTACGCGCATTTCCAATGCCAAACCCAAAATCGCCGATTACCCGTTCACCACGCTGCACCCGAATCTGGGCGTGGTGCGTACGTCCGCATCGCGCAGTTTCGTGGTCGCCGATATCCCGGGTCTGATTGAAGGCGCCTCGGAAGGTGCCGGACTGGGGCATCTGTTTCTGCGTCACCTGTCACGGACCCGCGTGCTGCTGCACCTGGTCGATGTGTCCAGCGCAGATCCCGATCAGGATCCCGTGGAAACGGCAGCACACAATGTGCGTGCCATTGCAGAAGAGTTGCGCAAGTACGATGCCGATCTGTATGCCAAACCGCGCTGGCTGGTTCTGAACAAGCTGGACATGGTGGAAAATCCGCAGGATGTGCAGGACAGACTGTGTCGCGAACTGCAATGGGACGGCCCGGTATTTGCCATTTCTGCATTGTCGGGCGATGGTACCCAGGCGCTCATCTGGGCTTTGCAGGACTATCTGGATGACGAAAAATCCCGCGAGATGGTCGAGCAGGATAAACAGGCGGGCACCTATGTTCCGGACGATCCGCGTTTCGACGAAACCCGGGGCGATCTGACCGATACCCCGAGATAGCCGACGCACTGACCGGATCCTGCCACAGAACAGGATCCGGAGGATATCATCCGATAAAATGGAACTGGCAGCCTGAACTGCTTACTTAGATTTCTTTCCGGACCTTTTGCAACATGAGTGAATTTGTTTCGTCAGTGGCCAGCGCAAGACGTATTGTGGTCAAAGTCGGTTCGTCTCTGGTCACGAACAATGGCCAGGGTCTGGATCCGCAGGCCATTGGTGAGTGGTCGTCGCAAATCGCCAGCCTGTGCCGCCAGAACAAACAACTGATTCTCGTGTCCAGTGGTGCAATTGCCGAGGGCATGGCCCGGCTCAACTGGAAGACACGTCCAAAGGAAATAGACGAACTGCAGGCCGCTGCCGCGGTGGGACAGATGGGTCTGATCCAGGCCTACGAATCAGCCTTTGCTGCACACAATATGCGGGCAGCGCAGATCCTGCTGACTCACGAAGACCTGACCGACCGCCTGCGCTATCTGAATGCCCGCTCGGCCATTTTCAAATTGCTGGAACTGGGCGTGATTCCGATCGTGAATGAAAACGATACGGTGGTCACAGACGAAATTCGGCTGGGTGACAACGATACGCTGGGGGCGGTGGTCAGCAACCTGATCGAAGCGGATGCGCTTATTATTCTTACCGATCAGCGCGGTCTGTACGACAGTGACCCCCGCAGCAATCCCGATGCACGTTTCATCCATCTTGCCACGGCAGGCGATCCCGAATTACAGAAAATGGCCGGCGGTGCCGGCAGTCACGTCGGTACCGGTGGCATGCTGACCAAGGTACTGGCCGCCAAACGTGCAGCCAGCAGTGGTGCCACCACGATTATTGCTTCTGGCCGCGAAGATCGGGTACTGGAACGACTTGGACGTGGCGAAGCCATTGGCACCGAACTGCGCGCCTCCCCTTCCCTGCGTTCGGCCCGCAAGCAATGGATGGCTGATCATTTGCGCCTGCCTGGCAAACTCGTCCTGGATGACGGGGCACGCAAAGCGCTGATTGAACAGGGTAAAAGCCTGCTGGCAGTGGGCGTGACCGATGTCGTTGGCGAGTTCGAGCGCGGCGATGTAGTTGCCTGCACTGATGCCCAGCATCGTGAAATTGCCCGTGGACTGGTCAATTACTCTTCCGCAGAAGCCCGCCGCATCATGCGGCACCCCACCCGTGAAATCGAAACCATTCTGGGCAAGGTAAGAGACCACGAATTGATCCACCGCAATAATATGGTGGTTCACCCCCATCAGGAATGATCTCTCTGTCATTAGCCTGCCTTCACGCCGCGCGACGCTGGCGATGAGAATGGCGGGGAATCGGAACTTGTATGTCTCTCGCGCTTGAATGGCTTGTGCGGCCTCTGGGTGGCAGAGCGCAACGAACAATAAGAATCCGAGTTATTTTAAGGGCGCTTCCTGCGGCGGTTACATAGTCAGATTGCTGACCTGGAAGACGTCCGATCTCACCGAAAATGTCTCTTCTGAACATATGACGGGCGAGTTAGCTGAGCGTTTTTCTGACTGCTATCGTGTTTGGGCGGTAACGAATATTCGATTCTGAATATTGCAATCAGCATATCAATTATGAAATATCTGCATGCTGTGGGCATTTGCGGCACAAAAATCCGCTGGATATTAAAAATTTAATTCAAGATTCGTAAAAAAGTGACAATTGTTAAAGAAATTTTCCTGAACACAGCTATCATTATGGGTTGATATTTACCAGCTGTAACATTTATTGGGTTTTCCAAATGGCTACTAAAAAACATCCTGACTCCTCGCCAGACCTGCGCGCAGTGTCAAAACTCAGCACCTTCGCCGAGCGCCTGCACTACCTGCGCAAGATTCATCACGGTATGAATCAGAATGAACTGGCCCTTGAACTCGGCGTCTCTCAAAGCACCATTGCGAATTACGAAATGGGTAATCGCAAAATCAGCCCTTCCGCACAAATCGTCAGTCGCCTCGCCGTGTTCTTCGGCGTCAATTCCGACTGGCTTATCAACGGCACACTGCCTATTCTTCCGGAAAGCAATTACGTTGCACCGGAAATCGCAGTGCGCGAGGCGATTTTCAAACCGCTGACCAAAAAAGAAACAGCCGCGCTGATCGCACTCAACACCAAACAACGCAAGGATCTGACTGCTACCATCAAGGCTTTCCTGAAAAGCGCCTGATTTGCACTGATTCCCGCTGTTCCTTCAATCCCAAAAAGCAGCCACCTGCGCGACACCGCAGATGGCTGCTTTTTCATTCTTCTTTGCTCTTTTGTCCCGCTCTTCTGTACCGTGCGGTTCCGCTGATCATTACGGCTGCAATACCGGCCTGTCACGCCGGTATTCCAATCAGCGAGATTAAACCCTCGCTAAACCGTTCACGCGTGCACGGGTTCTGCGGGCACTTTGCTGGCATCGTGAAAGTCCACTGACGGATTCACCACCGGCTTGACCACATGTGTGCGAATGAGGAAATCGCCAAAGCCCTCGTCTGCTTCCCGGTCGCTGGCCCAGTGACCAATGTGTTCGTCCAGAATGCTCAGAATCTCTTCTGGCGTAATATTCTCGCGGAACAAGCGCGGAATTCGCGTACCAATGCGATTGCCACCCAGATGCAGGTTGTAGCGTCCCACGGCCTTGCCAACAAGACCGACCTCGGCCAGCATCGCTCGGCCACAGCCGTTGGGGCAGCCCGTTACGCGCGTCACAATGAACTCATCCTTCAGACCATGCCGCGCCATGATGTCATCAAGCTGGTCTACAAAGGTCGGCAGGAAACGCTCTGCTTCCGCCATGGCCAGTGGACAGGTAGGCAACGCCACGCAAGCCATGGAGTTTTCGCGTTGAACGGTCACGCTGTCGCTGATCAGTCCGTGCTCGCGAGCCAGCTTTTCAATAGCCGCCTTCTGAGATGCCGGCACGTTTGCCACAATCAGATTCTGATTGGCAGTCAGTCGAAAATCACCTTTGTGAATTTTCGCAATCTCGCGCAATCCGGTTTTGAGCGTTTTGCCTGGATAATCAAGCACGCGACCGTTTTCAATAAATAATGTCAGATGCCATTTTTTATCAATGCCGTGGACCCAGCCGATGCGATCGCCCCTGTCGGTAAACTCATAAGGACGGATGGCTTCAAACGCAAAACCCATGCGCTTTTCAATTTCAGATTTGAAATTCTCAAGACCAACGCGCAGGATCGTGTAGCGGGTTTTGGCCGCCTTCCGGTCGCTGCGATTACCCAGATCCCGCTGTGCCTTGACCACGGCCGCTGCGGTATCCAGTGTTTTTTCCAAAGGAATAAAACCAAACTCGTAGGCCGTTGTCGGGAAGGTCGCAAGATTGCCATGTTCCATGGACAAGCCACCGCCAATCAGCACATTGAAGCCAACCAGTTTTCCTTTTTCCTGTATGGCAATGAAATTCAGATCGTTGGCATGCAGGTCCACATCATTCTGCGGCGGAATCACAACCGTGGTTTTAAATTTACGCGGCAGATAGCTTTTACCCAGAATTGGCTCCAGGTCATCGGTATCGGTGCTCTGTACCTTTTCCCCATCAAGCCAGACTTCGGTATAGGCCTGCGTTTTGGGCAGCAGATGCTCGGATATTTTCTTTGCCCACTCCCACGCTTCACGGTGCAGCTCTGACTCAACCGGATTGGAGGTGCAAAGCACATTGCGATTGACATCGCCGGCCGTTGCAATGGAATCCAGACCCAGATGATGCAGCCATTGATGGACCGGACGGATGTTCTGTTTGAGAACACCGTGATACTGGAAGGTCTGGCGGTTGGTGATACGAATACTGCCATACATGGTATGGGACGTCGCGAACTCATCAATACCCAGCCATTGCTCGGGCGATATTACGCCACCCGGCATACGGCAGCGGAGCATGACATTTTTCAGCGGCTCGAGTTTCTGCGCGACCCGTTCGGCACGAATATCACGATCGTCCTGCTCGTACATGCCATGAAAGCGGATCAGCTGAAAATTATCACCACGGAAACCACCGGTCAGCGGATCTTTCAGATCGTCTGCGATCGTGCCACGCAGGTAGTTGCTGCCACCTTTCAGTCGTTCGTTGTCCGACAGTTTGCCTGCCGGTGCTTTAATTTCACTCATCATTCATCCCTCAATATACGTCGCGCTGATAGCGGTGCGACTCGCGCAGTTCGTCCAGATAGGCTTCGGCATCATCGGCACTCAGTGAGCCTTCGCGGGCAATCACTTCAAGCAGTGCGGACTCCACATCCCTGGCCATACGACTGGCATCACCACATACATAGAGGTGCGCACCCTTCTGCAGCCATTGCCACAGCTCTGCGCTTTCCTGCAGCAATTTGTGCTGCACATAGATTTTTTCCTTCTGATCGCGCGACCAGGCAAAGCTGTAGCGCGACAGGCGTTCGGACTTGGCCAGTTGCTGCCATTCAAGCTGATAAAGAAAATCATCCTTGAACGACTGATTGCCAAAAATCAGCCAGTTCTGGCCTTCCGCATCATCGGCATCACGTTTCTGCATGAAGGCGCGAAACGGTGCGATGCCGGTGCCGGCACCGATCATGATGACCGGCGTCTGCGGATCCTGCGGCAGACGGAAATGCGCGGATGGTTCAATGAAAATATCCACTTCATCGCCGGCTTCCAGACGGCGGTTCAGATAGCCCGAGGCTCCGCCCAAATACTGCTTGGTATCTTTTTCATATTCGACCAGCGCCACCGTGATATGAACTTCGTCGCCCACTTCTTCCTGCGCAGAGGCAATTGAGTACATTCGCGGCGTCAGCGGACGCAGCAGTCCCTGCAACTGCTCTGCTGTCAGCGCATGCGGAACACGGCGCAGAACGACGTCTATTGGCGTCCAGGCAATATATTCCTGCAGCGCTTTATTGTCGGCAACCAGATCAAGCAATGCCTGATCGCCCGTAATCTGTGCATAGCCCTTCATGAACGCCGGCGTATTCTGCGTGATTTCCAGTTCCCGCAGCAAGGCTTCACGTATCGGCAGACTTCTGCCATCCTTGAGTGTGATTGATTCCGTGCCATCCAGACTGACAGAGCTAAGAATGGAATCGACCAGGCCGGCATCATTGTGAAACCAGACACCCAATGCATCACCGGGCTGATAACGGATTCCGGAATCGGCCAGATCAAATTCCAGATGTCGCACATCTTTCTGTGACTGTCTGCTGGTAATTTTCTGGTTCGTAAGAATGGTGGCGGTGTAGGGCTTTTCGCGCGTATAGATCTGCTCATGCACCTGAGGTTCCGTGACCAGGTTGCTGACAGTCGTTGGTGCACTGGGCGCAGCACTGCGGGTTTCATGCTCAACCAGCCAGGCAACGGTCTTTTCGACCCATGCATCGGCGCTTGCCTGATAGTCCAGGTCGCAATCGACCCGCTCAAACAGTCTTTCGGCGCCGAGTTCATTCAGGCGGGAATCAAAATCCTTGCCGGCCTGACAGAAGTCAGGATAGGAACTGTCGCCCAGGCCGAGTACGGCATATTTGAGCGATTTGACTTCAGGTGGCTTTTTGCTGAACAGCGCCTTGTGCAGCGTGAGCGCCTCTTCGGGCGGCTCGCCATCACCTTGTGTAGAGGTAACCAGCAGAACCAGTCTTTCCGAAGCCAGCTGACGGCTTTTATAATCGCCCACATTTTTCAGGACCGATGCCACGCCAGCAGCAGACAGTTTTTCCTGTAGACTCTGGGCCACGCGACGGGCATTGCCGGTCTGTGAGGCGGAAAGCACCAGGACCGGGCTGACGGGCTCAGCGGCGGGCGTTGCGGCGCCTGCGGCTGCCCCGGCTGAAGCCGGCATGTCCATTTGCTGGCTGCGAGCCCACAAATAGCCGGACAGCCAGGCCGTTTGTAATGGATTCAGGCCCGACAAATTCTTCTGTAATTCGGATAGCGTGTCCGAATTTATCGGTAAGCCCGATAGAGGAGGATAACTCATATTTCTGATTTCCCTGCGCACGGACAATGCTCACTCAGCAGCAGAATGGTCATCAGACCCGCGTCCTGCGCGGCTTGTCGCTTGTTGATTTATATTGCTTTACTCGTTATACCGGGCCATCCTAGCAATGAATCAATGGTGCAGGAACGACAGATATGTCATTTCAACATTACTTCTAACTATATAAGCCCGGAAACACGCTATAGCGCCTTATTACCGCAAGTGCTAAGCTATAAGCGGATATATATTTTTTAATTATTTGTATAAACGCTACGATTACACTTGTAATAACGATATTTCCGGATCTTATGCAGACCTTTCCCTTATTTGCCAATCTGGCCGGCCGACCGGTACTTGTCGTGGGCGGCGGCGTTGTTGCCGAGCGCAAATCGCAGGCACTGCTGGATGCGGGCGCGCATATTCATCTGGTTGCTCCGGCGCTCACGCCTCAGCTCACACTGTGGGTAGAAGAAAATAAAATCCGCCATCTGGGCAGCGCGTTTGACCCTGCCATGCTGGACGATGTGTTTCTGGCGGTGGCTGCAACCGATGACAATCAAGTCAATCAGGCCGTTTCCGAAGCCGCTGAGGCGCGCAAAAAACTGGTCAATGTGGTGGACAATCCTGAACTCTGTTCCTATATTGTGCCCGCAATTATTGATCGATCTCCTGTACAGATTGCCATCAGCAGCGGTGGCACCTCTCCGGTTCTGATCCGCCAGTTGCGGCAGCAGCTCGAGAGCATGATTCCCCAGCAGTTTGGCAATGTGGCGGCCCTTGCCGGAAAGTGGCGCGACGCGGTGAAGAATCGCTTTGATTCCCTGACCGAAAGACGACGATTCTGGGAAACGCTTTTCAGCAGCCGCTTTGCCAGCGCCGCCCAGAATGGGGACACGGCCGAGGCAGAGGCGATATTGCAGTCGCAGCTGGAGCAAGGCGTGCCGCAACATGGCGAAGTGACGCTGGTCGGTGCCGGTCCCGGAGACCCGGGTCTGCTCACCCTCAGTGCCCTGCAGGCGATACAGGAAGCCGATATCGTCTTTTACGACGCCCTTATTTCAGAAGAAATTATGACACTTGTGCGCCGGGATGCGCATCGGGTCCCTGTCGGCAAACGCGGTGGCCGTCATTCGGTTCCGCAGGAAGACATCAATCAGTTGCTGATCACGCATGCGCAGAAAGGTCTGCGGGTGGTGCGTCTCAAGGGCGGCGATCCCTTTATTTTCGGCCGGGGTGGCGAGGAAATGCAGGCGGTGCGCGATCAGGGTATTGCCTGTCGCATCATACCTGGTGTCACGGCCGCGCTGGGCGCGTCTGCTTATGCCGGCATTCCCCTGACCCATCGCGATCATGCGCAATCGGTTCTGTTTGTTACCGGCCACACCTGTAAGGACGAAAATGCCATAGACTGGGCGACCCTGGCGCGCCCACGCCAGACGCTGGTGGTCTATATGGGTGCACTGAATGCAGCGCGTATCACGCGGGAACTGATAGAACGGGGTCGTCCGGCCGACACGCCCATTGCTGTTGTGAGTCATGCCACTCGCAGCACCCAGAAAACCTATCGTGGCGTCCTGTCCGACCTGGATACCCTGGCGTCCCAGGCAGCTGCGCCCGCCCTTTTCATTATTGGCGAAGTTGCTGCAGGTCAGCATATTCTGGATGCACGTACCTTGTCCGAAGCCGCGCAAAATACGTCCGCATCGAATCCAGGCGCCAGCCGCCGTGCGGCATAGCAGCATTCGCTGCGCCGCTGGATCCACCGGATTGACTTGTCTGGATCCTTATTAGCACCTATACTTGACAGTTCAAGCAGGGGTACTACGCCTTTGAGGCGTGGTTGAGAGAGTCCCTTTGTACCAGTACGGATAATGCCGATGCTGGGAGATCATTCGTAACCACACGAAGGCTGTCCCTTATTCGGCTCCAATCTCATTCATTTTGGAGCAAACATGAGCGCAAACCCAAAATTCCTGGCCGCCACGGCCCAGGTTGATTCCGCCGCCATCCAGGCACTTCCCCAATCACGAAAAATCTACGAACAGGGTTCACGCCCCGATATCCGCGTGCCTTTTCGTGAAATCAGTCAGGACGATACGCCCACCCTTTTCGGTGGCGAATCCAATCCGCCATTGACCGTTTATGACACCAGTGGACCCTACTCCGATCCCGAAGTCAGCATCGATATTCGCAAGGGCCTGCCTGAACTCCGGCGTGCCTGGATCGACGAAAGACAGGATACGGAAATCCTGTCCGGCCCAAGCAGCGTCTATGGCCAGGAACGCCTGGCCGACCCCAAGCTGACTGCCATGCGCTTTGAGCTGCAGCGCCCGCCCCGTCGCGCGCTGGCCGGTCGCAATGTGACCCAAATGCATTACGCCCGTAAAGGAATCGTTACGCCTGAAATGGAATATGTGGCGATTCGCGAAAACATGCGCATCGAACAGTACATTGAATCGGTTCGCCAGTCTGGTCCTGGTGGTGAGAAACTGGCGGCAAGAATTCTGCGCCAGCATCCTGGTCAGTCCTTTGGTGCGTCCATTCCCAAAAAAATCACGCCTGAATTTGTGCGGGATGAGATCGCCCGTGGCCGCGCCATTATTCCGGCCAATATCAACCATCCGGAAATTGAACCCATGGCCATTGGCCGCAACTTCCTGGTCAAAATCAATGCCAATATCGGTAATTCGGCACTGGGTTCAAGTATCAGTGAAGAAGTCGAGAAAATGACCTGGGCGATCCGCTGGGGCGGTGACACGGTCATGGATCTGTCCACCGGCAAACATATTCACGAAACCCGCGAATGGATTATCCGCAACTCTCCGGTACCTATCGGTACGGTGCCGATCTATCAGGCCCTGGAAAAAGTCGATGGCAAGGCCGAGGAACTGACCTGGGAGATATTCCGCGACACGCTGATCGAACAGGCTGAACAGGGCGTGGACTACTTCACCATCCACGCAGGTGTGCGCCTTCCCTTCATTCCTATGACGGCGGATCGCATGACCGGTATCGTGTCACGTGGCGGTTCCATCATGGCCAAATGGTGTCTGGCGCATCACAAGGAAAGCTTCCTGTACACGCATTTCGAAGATATCTGCGACATCATGAAAGCGTATGACGTGAGCTTCTCTCTGGGCGATGGCCTGCGTCCCGGCTCAGGTTACGATGCCAACGATGAGGCGCAGTTTGCCGAACTCAAAACGCTGGGTGAACTCACCAAAGTGGCGTGGAAACATGATGTTCAGGTGATGATTGAAGGCCCGGGTCATGTGCCGATGCAGATGATCAAGGAAAACATGGATCTGCAGCTTGAGCATTGTGATGAGGCACCGTTCTACACATTGGGCCCGTTGACAACGGATATCGCTCCTGGCTACGACCATATCACATCCGGCATCGGCGCCGCGCTGATTGGCTGGTACGGTACGGCCATGCTGTGTTATGTCACGCCCAAGGAACATCTGGGATTGCCAAACAAAAAAGACGTCAAGGACGGGATCATCACCTACAAGATCGCGGCACACGCGGCCGATCTTGCCAAGGGGCATCCGGGTGCGGCTATTCGCGATAATGCGCTTTCCAAAGCGCGTTTCGAATTCCGCTGGGATGACCAGTTCAATCTTGGTCTGGATCCGGATACCGCCAGGGAGTTTCATGATGAAACCCTGCCCAAGGATTCGATGAAGGTCGCTCACTTCTGTTCCATGTGCGGCCCGCATTTCTGCAGCATGAAAATTACCCAGGACGTGCGCGAATATGCCCAGCAGCAGGGCTTGTCAGAAGACAAGGCGCTGACTCAGGGCATGCAGGAAAAATCCATCGAGTTCATGAAAAAAGGTGCAGAGCTGTATCACAAAACCTGATAGATTGAGTCTGTAGCACGCTGCGGCCGACCCTCGTGGTCGGCCTCAGTGTTATTGCAGACGCGATACGCCACGGCCCGTCCCAGAACCAGTACGGCAGGACTGGCCAGGCCCGCAACACGGATATCGACAGACATTCTGCCCAGTGTCGTCACCACGCTGCGTTCATTGCGACAGGAGACGCGTTCAATCGCGGCAACGGGCAGATCAGCGGCAAATCCGGCGTCCAGCAATTCCTGCTGCAACTGTTCCTTGCGACTCATACCCATATAACAGATTACCGTCAGCTCACTTTTTGCCAGTGCTGCCCACTCAGGTCGACTGCTGTCGGCAGTGTGTGCCGTCACGAATGCCACACCGCGCGCCACCTCTCGATGCGTCAGTGGCAGATTCAGCGCGCTGGCTGAGGCCAGGCCTGCCGTTATGCCGCTGACCGCTTCTGCAGCAATGCCTCGTTCGCTCAGCCATGCCAGTTCTTCTCCGCCCCGGCCGAAAATGAATGGATCGCCTCCCTTGACGCGTGCCACCTGCAGCCCTGATTGTGCATACCTTGCCATGAGCCGCAGAATAAAACCCTGAGAGGTCGATGGACAGCCTCCCCGCTTGCCCACGGGTACGATGCGAGCATGCGTGGGCGCCAGCGCAAGGATGTCTTCGCTGACCAGATCATCCACCAGCCAAACATCGGCCCGCTGCAGGATGCGATAGGCCTTGAGCGTCAGCAGTTCGGCATCGCCGGGACCGGCACCCACCAGCCAGACCTTTCCCGCAAGCTGGCTGTTGCCTGTGTTGCCTGTGTTGCCTGTGTTGCCTGTGTTGCCTGGATTGCCTGTGTTGCCTGGATTGCCGGACTTCACATTTGTCATCTTGATTACATCTGTCATATTGCCTCCGTGTCGGCATACTGGCCGAGCATGCGATTGATTTCCACGACACAGGATCCGCATCCCGTACCACATTTGAGATTCTGCTTCAATGCCTGCAAATCCATGCCGGAACGGATGCCTTCGATAATGGCAGTGTCAGTGACACCCAGACAGGCACAAACGGTGCGGGCGCGCTGCGTAACGGCGCCCTGCCCCATCATTGCGGCCAGCAAAGACTCAGGTCTTTTACCCGTATCGGCCCAGCTGTCGATCGCCTCCTGGGCAGTGATCTGCTCGCCCGCCAGAAAGTAGCCGGATACATCGCCAGACTCAGTCCGTACGCGCCGGTACACTCCACGCGCGGGATCGTCAAAGGCCACGCTGGGGGCGTCGATGTCCAGATCAGCCAGTAATGTCTGCAGCAGCTTGCGATCCGGAACCGCCGCTGCGGCCATTCTGAGACGCAGGCCGCCGCTGCCCGTGGCCACAGGAACGGCAACAACATAGTCAAACTGATCAAGCCAGCGGGAAAGACGACGCTGCAGCATCACCGCATCACCCCGAATCCACGCCACGCCCTGCCACTGGGGTTTGAACGCTTCGACCCCGACAACGCAATGCTTGAGTTCAGGCTGGCCCGAATGCGAATCGGTGGCGCCGTGGGTCAGTGCATTGATACCGTCCCCGGCCATGAAACGGCTGCCCCAGTGCATGGGCAGAAAGGCACACCCGGGTTTCAGTGTGTCGTCGGTCTGCGCAGGCAATACCAGCTGTCCACGCCTCGATCTGATGGCAACGAGTGCCTGGTCTGCAATGCGATAGCGGGACATATCTGAAGGATGCAGATGGACGAGGGGTTCTTCCACATGGCGTATCAGCGTCTGTGACAATCCGGTGCGGGTCATGGTATGCCAGTGATCGCGCAGTCGGCCCGTGGTCAGTCTGATGGGAAACCGGGCAGACATGCTTTCAGCCGGCGCAATGAAGCCGACATCCGCAAAACGCGCCCGTCCGCTTTCGGTCGCGAAGACATTGTCTTCATAAAGACGCGCGGTGCCTTTGTCACGAAGGGGCCATTGCACGGGACCCTGAGATTCCAGCAATGTGTAACTCACGCCGCTGTAATCCAGATCGCGGCCTGCCGTCAGGCTGGCGTGTTCTGCAAACACATCCGATGCGCTGTCATAGTCAAACAGTGCGGCTTTTTCAGGGGCGATGATCTTTGCAACACGCTGGGCAATCTGCTGCACGATGCGCCAGTCCGCCTGCGCATCGCCTGGCGCCGTCACCGCCGCCCGCACACGGCTGATGCGCCTCTCGGAGTTGGTCACCGTCCCCTCTTTCTCGGGCCAGGTTGCGGCAGGCAGGATCAGATCGGCGAAAGCCAGGGTTTCGGCATCGGCAAAGGCCTCCTGCACAATCACGAAATCCGCGCTTTGCAGGGCCTTACGTACCCTGGCCTGATCGGGCAGAGACTGGGCCGGATTCGTTGCCGCGATCCACAGCACCCGAATGCGCCTCTGCAATAGCGCATCAAACATGGCAATGGCGGGCATTCCTGGCGTATCGGGCAGTGTATCCACCCCCCAGATAGCTGCGACCTCGTCGCGATCTGCTGCGTTTGCCGGATCACGATGTCCCGGCAACAAGGTTGCCATGGCGCCGGCCTCGCGACCTCCCATGGCATTCGGTTGTCCGGTCAGGGAAAACGGCCCCGTGCCTGGTCTGCCGATATGCCCTGTGGCCAGATGCAGGTGGATCAGGGCCATGTTTTTTGCCGTACCGCTGCTGGACTGATTCAGCCCCATGGTGTACATCGACAGTGTCGCCGGGCTTTGTGCAAACCATCTGGCGGCCGTGATGATATCGGCTGCCGGGACACCACAGGCGGCTTCAGCAGCCTCTGGCGTAAATTCACGGATGCGATTTTTCAGCGCGGCAAAGCCCTGGGTATACTTCTCGATATAGTCATTATTGACCATTCCTTCCCAGACCATGACGTTGAGCATGGCATGAAAAAGCGCCACGTCTGCTCCGGGTGTCACCGCCAGATGCAGATCTGCAGCCTGCGCCGTATCGGTATTGCGCGGGTCGATCACAATCATCTTCATATGCGGCCGGGCCTGGCGCGCCTGCATCAGCCGGCGGAACAACACGGGATGCGCATAAGCCATATTCGAACCGGCAATCAGCACAGTGTCGGCCAGCTCGATATCTTCATAGCATGCAGGCGGTGAATCTGCCCCCAGCGTCATTTTGTAGCCGACAACAGCACTGGACATACACAGGCGCGAGTTCGTATCAACGTTATTGGTGCCAATCAGTGCGCGTGCCATTTTATTGAAGATGGCATAATCTTCCGTCAGCAACTGTCCTGAAAGATAGAAACCCATGGAGTCCGGACCGTGCTGCGTAACGGTCTCACTGATTTTTCTGGCGGCAATATCAAACGCCTGTGCCATGGAAATGTCGGAAAAGCGTCCGGTCTTTTTGTCGCGCAGGCGCGCGCGCAGCACCCGCGCTTCATCGCGTCTTGCGGTACTGGCCAGCGCCGATCCTTTGCTGCACAACATGCCTGCGTTGGATGGATGCGCGGGATCGCCCTCTACGGAAAGCACGTCATTGCCCTTGCTGCGAATCCGTACCCCGCAACCGGTACCGCAATAGCAGCAGACTGAGAAGGTCTCGCGTTCTGCCACTGCACGTACAGGAGGAATGCGCGCATGCGAAGCCGGCGTATCCACGTTTAGATTCCTTCATCCAGATCGAGACTGACCAGACCCTGTTCAATTTTTACGGGGATCGTGCGTATGCAGCCCTCGTCCGGCGCCTGTACCTGTCCGGTTGCCAGGTCAATGACCATGCCGTGCAGCGGGCAGGTTACGGAAGAGCCATGCACAAGCCCGGCAGATAGCGGGCCACCTTTGTGCGGACATTTATCGACAACCGCATAGACATCATTCTGCCCGCCGCGAAACAGCGCAATGTCATCACATCCGGCACGGCGAATCACGCGCGCGCCGCGCACCGGAATTTCACTTGTGTTGCACACGGGAGTCCATTGTTCACAAATTTTCATCACTTTTCTCACAAATCCAGGGTTTCCAGTTCTGGTGCAGCCACGCGCTTCTGTATCCGGTCCTGCCATGGATCCTGTTCAAACGACAGAGCAAATCGCAGGCGGGCATACAGTGCCTTGCGATTTTCGGCATTGTTCACCACATTCTCTTTGGCATGTTCCAGCCCCACGCGATCCAGATAGTGCACGGTGCGCTCCAGGTAATACGCTTCTTCGCGATACAGCTGCAGGAATGCGCCGCTGTATTCCAGCACTTCTTCCTGCGTGGCGACTTTGACAAAGAACTGTGCCACTTCCGTTTTGATACCGCCATTGCCGCCCACATAGATTTCCCAGCCGGAGTCCACGGCAATAATGCCGACATCCTTGATACCGGATTCCGAGCAGTTGCGCGGACAGCCCGAGACGGCCAGCTTCACTTTATGCGGACTCCACATGCCCACCAGATCCTTTTCAAGTGCAATACCCATGGCTGTCGAATCCTGCGTACCGAAACGGCAGAACTCACTGCCCACGCAGGTCTTGACCGTGCGCAGGCTTTTGCCATAAGCGTGGCCCGAAGGCATGTCCAGATCTTTCCAGACATGGGTCAGATCTTCTTTTTTCACGCCCAGCAGGTCGATGCGCTGTCCGCCTGTGACCTTGATTAGCGGAATCTCATACTTATCGGCAACATCTGCAATACGCCGCAATTCCGATGCGTTGGTCACCCCACCCCAGATGCGTGGAACCACAGAGTAGGTTCCGTCTTTCTGAATATTGGCGTGCATGCGTTCGTTGACCAGGCGCGAGGCCCCGTCATCGCGAGCTTCGCCTGGCCAGGTGGAAAGCAGGTAATAGTTGAGTGCCGGGCGACACGTCGCGCAGCCATCGGGCGTGCGCCACTCCATGAAGTGCATGGCATCTGTGATTGTCAGCAAATGCTGTTCGCGGATGACCTTGCGCGCCTGTCCATGGGTGACATCGGTGCAGGCGCAAATCGGTTTGGCCGACTTGGGCTTGACATCGGCAGCCCCACCCACGCAATTGATCAGGATCTGTTCGACCAGTCCCGTGCAGGAGCCGCAGGAACTGGAGGCCTTGGTATGCTTGCGAATGTCATCCACCGTGAAGAGACCCTGTTCGCGAATCGCCTTCACAATCGTACCCTTGCACACCCCGTTGCAGCCGCAAACCTCGGCGCTATCGGGCATACTGGCCGCCTGGTTTTCTCCGGCGTGACCGGCATCGCCTGCCGCACCTTCGCCAAACATCAGCTGATCACGAATTTCGTGTATGGATTTGTTCTCGCGTATAAGACGAAAATACCAGGCACCATCTGCCGTGTCGCCGTAAAGGCAGGCGCCCACCAGTTTGTCCTCTTGCACGACCAGTTTCTTGTAGAGTCCGCCTTCGGGATCAGCCAGCGTAATACACTCAGTCTGTTCATTGCCGACAAAATCGCCAGCAGAAAACACATCAATGCCGGTAACCTTCAGCTTGGTCGAGGTCACACTGCCTTCGTATCGGGCAATGCCGTGCATGGCCAGATGATTGGCTGCCACCTTGGCCTGCTCGAACAGCGGCGCGACCAGTCCGTAAGCGATCCCGCGATGACTGACACACTCACCAACGGCATAGATGCACGGATCATAGGTCTGCATGGTATCGCTGACCACAATGCCTTTGTCCACATGCAGCCCCGCGCCTGCGGCCAGCGCCACATTGGGTCGAATGCCGACCGCCATTACCACCAGATCGGTTGCCATTTCGTGCCCATTGGCAAAGCGGATAGCACCGACACGACCCTGACCATCATCCAGAATTTCGCTGGTCTGATGCGCCATCAGAAACGACAGACCGCGAGCCTGCAGGCTGTGCTGCAGCATGGTGGCCGCCTGCTCATCAAGCTGCCGATCCAGCAGCGTGCGACCCAGGTGCACCACGGTGACGTCCATACCACGCACTGCCAGACCATTGGCGGCCTCCAGACCAAGCAAGCCGCCACCAATCACAACGGCATTACGCCGGGTTCCGGCGGCCTCAATCATCAGGTTGACATCATTGATATCGCGGAATGTCACCACCCCATCCAGCGTGTTTCCGGGGACGGGAAGCATGAAAGGCGTTGAACCGGTAGCCAGGAGCAGTCTGTCGTAGGGAACAACACTCCCGTCTGCAGTACGGACCTCGCGGTGTACGCGATCAATCGCCGTCACCTGCTGGTTCAGCATCAGATTGATATGGTTTGCCTCGTACCAGGACAGATCATTCAGAATGATGTCCTGTACCGTCTGTTCGCCGGTCAGCACCGGGGACAGAAGAATTCGGTTGTAATTCGGGTACGGCTCGCTGCCGATAATGGTGATGTCGTACAGCTGATCATCCAGTTTCAGCAGTTCCTCGATGGTGCGAACGCCGGCCATGCCATTGCCGATAAGTACCAGTTTGCGTTTTTTCATGATATTGCCTGTATTCATTTGTGATTCATTCTGATCCGGGTCAGGCCACGCTGGCATTGTCCTGCTCGGTTGCGTTCTGCTCGTTTGCATTCTGCTCCGCTGTGACCAGAGACAGACGACTGCCCTGCTCGGGATTCGAGTAGCGCTGATGCAAAAACTTCATGACCGCGGCCCGGTATTGCAGATAGCGCGAATCGCCCGCAAGCGCAACGCGATCACGGCGTCCGGGCAGTTTGATCGGCAATATTTCGCCAATGGTGGCTGCCGGTCCGTTGGTCAGCATCACAATCCGGTCAGACAGCAGCACGGCCTCATCCACATCGTGCGTCACCATCACCACGGTACTTTGCGTGCGCTTGACGATGCGCAATAAGGCATCCTGCAAATGGGCGCGAGTAAGCGCATCCAGCGCACCGAAAGGTTCGTCCATCAGCAGCACTTTGGGTTCGATGGCAAGTGCTCGCGCAATGCCCACACGCTGTTTCATGCCACCTGAAATCTCGCGGGGATGTTTATTGCTGGCATGTGCCAGATCCACCAGTTCAAGCGCAGCCGCGGTACGCTCACGCAGGCGGGATATGGGCTCCTGTGCAGCAAACACCCGTTCTACCGCCAGATACACGTTCTGAAAGCACGTGAGCCAGGGCAGCAGGGAATGATTCTGAAAGACCATGGCGCGATCCGGGCCCGGTCCCGCAATCTCACGCTGATCACAGATCAGCGCGCCTGAACTTGGCTTTGTCAGCCCGGCGATCAGATTGAGCAAGGTTGACTTGCCGCAACCGGAATGACCAATCAGCGAGACGAACTCTCCCTTGCGTATCGCAAGATTGATATTGTTCAGTGCGGTAAACGGGCCTTTCGCCGTATCGAATACCTGGCTGACCGCTTCAACGGCAACGTATTTTTCCATGTCCTACTCCTCGGCAAAGGCAAATCGTCTGGCAAGAAAAAGCAGTGCGGCATCAAGCAGCATGCCTACCAGACCAATAATGACGATTGCAATAATGATGTGCTGCACGTTCAGGTTGTTCCACTCATCCCACAACCAGAAACCAATGCCGGTTCCTCCTGTGAGCATCTCTGCTGCCACAATCACCAGCCAGGCCGTGCCGATAGACAGTCGCACACCTGTCAGCACATACGGCAGTACCGAGGGCAGCAGAATGCGGGTCAGCACTTTTCTTTCCGACAGGTCAAGCACCCGGGCAATATTCAGATAATCGGTAGGTACACGTGCGACGCCATCTGCCGTGTTGATGATCATTGGCCAGATGGAACAGATGAAGATGGACCAGATCGCTGCTGGTTCGGCCGCCTTGAACATCAACAAACCCAAAGGCAGCCAGGCCAGCGGCGAAACCGGGCGCAACAGGCTGATGACAGGTGCCGTGATCTGACGCATCGGTGCATAGCGGCCAATAATGAAACCTGCCGGTATGCCCACAGCCGCTGCCAGCCCGAAGCCAACGGCGACGCGCCATAGCGAGGCCAGCACATTCCATCCAATACCCACATCATTGGGTCCGTTGCGATAGAAAGGATCTGCAAACAGGGCGATGGCGGAGATCAGCGTATCGTAGGGTGTCGGAATGCCCGGAATTTTTTCAGCAATCAGACCCCAGATGATCACAACTGAAATCAGACCCAGTAGCGGATAAACCAGCCTGCCCAGCCAGTCGAAGGTCGGCAGCCATTTTCCAGAAGGTAATGCGAGTGCCTTGTCTGCAGTGTTCATTGATATCTCCCTGTGCTATACGTGAACCGCGAAACCGTCGGCATAGCCCGCAGGATTGTTGCCGTCCCACCTGATGCCATCGATCAGGGTCGACTCGCGATTCTCACTGGCGGGCAGCGGTGTACCACTGGCCAGGGCGGCCGCCTTGTAGATGTCGATTCGATTGACCTTGCCCGCCACTGCGGCATAATCGGGGTGCGACTTGAGTAAGCCCCAGCGCTTTTGCTGGGTCAGGAACCACATCCCGTCACTCAGGTATGGAAAGGTGGCTGCCCCATCTCCAAAAAAGCGCATGGGATGCGCACTCTGCGTTTCCTTGCCATCACCATTGTCATATTTGCCAAGCATGCGCCCCAGGATCACATCCACTTGCGTATTGACATATGACTTGGCAGCAATGACCTGCGCCGTCTTTTCCATATTGGCAGGCGAGCTGTCAATCCACTTACCCGCTTCCAGAATAGCGGCAGTGACTGCTCTGGCCGTGTTCGGATACTGATCGGCAAATTTTGCTGTCGTCCCCAGCACTTTTTCCGGATGATCCTGCCAGATTTCCTGACTGGTCACCGCTGTGAAGCCAACCTTGTCGATGACCGCACGCGCGTTCCATGGCTCGCCCACGCAATAGCCATCCATATTGCCTATCATCATATTGGCCACCATTTGCGGTGGTGGCACGGTAATTACACGCACGTCCCGGAAGGGATGAATCTCATGTGCCGCGAGCCAGTAGTAAAGCCACATGGCATGCGTGCTGGTGGGGAACGTCTGCGCGAATGTCAGTTGCCTGCCCAGCGAAGGCATGGCCTTTTTGAGCGAGGCACCATCTGTCACCTGGTTCTCGCGCAGCTTGGAAGAAAGCGTGATCCCCTGCCCGTTCTGGTTGAGTCCCATCAGTACGGCCATATCGGTCTGCGGTCCGCCGACGCCAACCTGCAGTCCGTAGATCATGCCGTATAGCGCATGCGCACAGTCCAGGTTACCGTTGATGAGTTTGTCCCGCACCGCTGCCCATGAGGCTTCCTTGCTGGGTATGATTTTGACGCCGTATTTTTTATCGATGCCCAGTTCTGCTGCCATGACGACCGAAGCACAATCGGTAAGCGGAATAAAGCCGACTTTAACCTCTGTTTTCTCAGGCGCGTCCGAGCCGGCTGCCCATGCGCCACTACGCAAAAACGGATCCGCGATGCCAAGTGCGCCGATGCCGGCAGCACTGCGCGCGACCGACAACATCCATTGACGACGATGTACGCTACCGAGAGCGATTGCATCTTTGCCTGATTGCCCGGTCGTCGATGGCCTTTTGGAAAGGCCTGCTTCGTCTGTTTTCTTGCGACTGTCCATCATTACCCCAAAAAGAAAGCGTCCTGCGAACACATCACCAGGATGTGTCTGCAGGACGCCGTTGTCCGTAAACCATGAGTGTCGAAAACCGCCATTGGCCTTCACGATGACTAAAGCAATATGCGTGCCAGACTCTGTCTTGGAGTTTGTCGGTAGTCAATTCGAGGACGGTCAATATGCGCAAGGCCTTGTCAACAGGCGCTTTGCGAGAATGAAGAGGTGATAAACGGCCGGGAACGATAACGAAAAGACGCGCTAAGCCGCATGCACGAAAAGCGTGCAGACTCTCCCTCATCGGGCGTCGCGATCACCGGATCGGTCATGAACGCACGGAAAACGGGCATGAGCTGTTCGCAGACGGTCATGCAAAAGCGGCACGGCTTTTGCTTTAATGACTGACAAGAGGAACGAAAATGCTGAATGTCATGTTGATCCGCGACGAGCAGAATGATGAGCTGCGCAGCAAGCTGCAGGCGGCCGGCATTCATGTGATCGCAGAAATTTCTCCGCTGGCCGATCTGTCGGCAGCGCTTGCCAGTCTCAAGCCGGATGTCATTCTCGTCAGCGCCGACGCGTCCTGTCGTGACACACTGGAAGGCCTGTGCATGACTTCAAATGACAGCGCCCTGCCGGTGGTCATGTTTACCAACGACAACGATCGCAATTTCATGCGTGCGTCGTTGAGAGCCGGGGTCGCCGCTTACGTGGTAGGCGACGTTCCGGCCGCAAGAATGCTGTCATTGCTGGATGTGGCCATCGAACGATATGCCGTGGATCGCTCGCGTCTGGAGGAATTGAATCTTGCCAAACGACGGCTTGCAGAAAGACAGAATGTGGAAAAAGCCAAAGGCATTCTCATGAAACTGCATGGTGTCAGCGAAGACGAGGCCTACCGGATGTTGCGCAAGAAGGCCATGCAGACGCAGCGGCAGATCGGCCAGATCGCCACATCACTGGTCGATGCGCATTCCTTTTTATGAAGATTGACCAACCTGCCCTTTCAATTGCGTCTGCAAGCCGGCGAATGACACAATATGGCCGGCCAGTGCGCTGGCCATGACCGTTGCCGGGCTGGCCAGCCAGACCCTGCCCGGGCCCGAACGCCCCGGAAAATTCCGGTTGATTGCGCTGATAGTTACCTGGTTCGCATCGACCGAAGAGCCTGGCCCACAATTGGCACAGGCGCCACATGACGGTTGCAATATGATGGCGCCCATCTGTTCAAACACCCGGTCGTAGCCTTTTTCCACGCAATAATCCCGAACCGCCGTTGTACCATACTGCAGATACAGTTTGACATGCTCGGGAACACGCAGACCCTGCTCAAGTCCCCAGGCCAGTACCGCATGGTAATGATCAAAGTCTTCACGTTTGCCGGCCGTACAGGAGCCGCCATAGGCGATATCGATGGCGACGGTTTCCTTCAGCGACGTTAGCGGCATGCCGTTGCCCGGATCACCCGGCGCAGCCACCAGCACTTCCAGCGCAGAGCAGTCAACCGTAATTTCCTGTTCGTACTGGGCATCCGGATCACTGTGCATCCAGTCTTCTATTTCGAATGAAAAACCGCGGCGTTCTTCAAGAAACGCGACCGTGCGTGCGTCCGGCGCCACAATGCCAGTAAAGCCACCCAATTCGGCACACATATTGGTCAGCGTAGCCCGTTCATCAATGGACAATTGCGAAATCACATCGCCGGTAAATTCAAACACCCTGCCCACGCCCTCTCCCTTGCGGATTTGCGGCAGTGCCAGCAGATGCAGCACAATGTCCTTGGCCGCCACGCCCGGTGGCAGCGGCCCTTGCAGGCGTACCAGAATACCCGGAGGCACGTTCAGACGCACCGCACCGGTCATCATGGCATTTGCCATATCTGTTGTGCCCACGCCGAAGGCCACACATCCCAGTGCACCACTATGCGGCGTATGTGAGTCGGTTCCCACCACAACCTGTCCTGGCAGGGCGTAGTGTTCGGCCATCATGGCATGTGAAATACCTGCCACATTGCTGCCATCGTCGGCCCGCGCCTGCTCCTCGGTCAGTGTGCGATGTGAACGAAGTCTGCATTCGGCCACGAAATCCCGGTGCGCCTCGCACATGCGCAACATGTTTGGCACCAGTCCCTGTCGCAAATGCGCCGGGCTCTCCTGAATATAGGAAGTATGATCTTCAAAGGCAATCACCTTGTCGGCATCAAACAGCTGCAATGGTGCCGGATAGTTCTGATGCAGCATATGCGCTGCCATGCCCGTATAGTATTCATGAATAAAGCGCCAGTCAGCGCGCACGAATATTCCGGCGCCCGGTGTCAGCGTCGTGCCCGTCTGTTCGGTACGCAGCACATGTCGCGAGATGATTTTCTCGAAAAGCGTCTGAGGACCTGCAGCAGCCTTTGCCGGTTCCGGACGGCTGCTGCCCAGATTGCGTTTGCCATAAGCCAGCAGTCCGCCGCTGCGCACAATGGCCTGTGTCAGGTCTTCGCGGCCGGCAAGTACCTCATCCAGCGTAATCGACTCACCCGCGCGCAAACGCGCGAGTAAGGTAAAGTCTGTGGAAGTGAGCAAACCAATATTATCGGCGTTCTGCCGATAGATACGCTCAAAGCTGCGCGCAAAAACCAGCTGCACGCCGGCATGTTTCTCGGCCGCCGGACTGTGCTCGCGCGACGACCCCTTGCCGTACCGGGCACCCGCCACAACCACCTGAATACCTGCCTGACTCACCGCAAGTCGCGCAACGGGATTGCGCCCGCCTGCGTGCACGCCCGTATAGGCAAAACCACCCAGCTTCTCGTCATAATGAGACATGATGGCCACGGGTGTTATTTCATCTGTGGAAATATCATCCCTTAGGGCGATGTCTGCATCAGCCACCGGCATTGCGGTTTCTGGCGCCTGCAGACAGGCTTCAATCACTTGCGGATCTTCAGCAAGATAAAGAAAGCGGGTGAAAGCCAGTGTGGCGGGCGATGTGTTCATTGCAGCAATTCCGGACCAATATCACAAAACAGATACCATTATCGCGCATTGAACACGAGGCGTCCCGGCAATGACGATTGTGCAGTCATCACCGCCATGACCTGTATCTTTTTTTACATTTGAGATACACCGCGAATCGGCCCGCCCCGGCAGATGTAGAATACGAAAGCCGTGATATGCGCCGCGCCCGCTGCATGTCACCAGGCAAGGTGGTCCAGATCAATCCAGCTTCTGCTTCCGTGAGAATGTCATGCAACTGTATAACCTGCTATTCGATATTCCCAACTTTTTCTCCTGGGTCCTGTGTACGGTATTTTTTATCGGAATGTCCGGACTGATTATCCTCATTATCCGGCTGCAGCGCCGCAACAGCCGTACGCCGCGCAGCAGCGCCCTGAGCCACACCCTCATTTCGGGCCTGCTGGTTCCCATTGGCCTGAATATGGCGTTCATGGCCAGCGATGTGTGGAAAGAAAACGAGAAAGGTCAGACGGCGACAGAAAAAGAAGCCGGCGCCGTCAGCGATGCGTTTCGCGTACTCAAATATCTGCCGCCGGATATCAATGGTCAGCTGAAAACACGATTACTGGCCTATGTGGGCGCTGCCGTCAATGATGAGTGGCCCAAAATGGGGCATGACCAGATCAGCGAGAAGACAGAATCCGCGCTTGACGGGCTGACGGTTGAGGCGGCCAAAACCGCCATTGAGGTGCGCGATAATGCCTATGTCAGTTCGCAGATGGCCTTGTTCAACACCTATTTGCATCAGATACGGGAAGCGCGTGATGACAGACTGAATGTGGCCACTTACCATATCAATCCCCAGAAGTGGCTGGTGTTGATGATACTGCTGAGTGTCTGTATGTATGTCATCTATGATATCCATTATCACACCCGTGATGAGCTGCGCAAGGCGGTAGTACTCATCTCGCTGAGCTTTGCCAGTATCACATTCCTGATTCTGGTGAACGATCGGCCCTTCACCGGCAGCAGCATCATCGAACCTGATCATCTGCGTCAGATTCAGAAAATTCATTCAGCATAAACCCCTCGGCGTCGCGCAAAGCATGCCCGACATAGGCACAGCCTGAGCGTGCGCTGCCGAAAACCCCTACAATGGAATCATCCCATTAACGAAACGCAAAAATAGAGACAACGTGGAAAACGCAAGCGCAGACAGAAATGAAATGCAGCAGGACATCCGCCTGCTGGGCAGAATCCTTGGGGCGGCCATTCGTGAATCTGATGGCCAGCCAATATTCGATGTGATTGAGACCGTGCGCCGTGCCGCTGTGCGCTTTAAGCGCGCTGGTGAGACGCAGGACCGGGATACCATGATCGACAGGCTCACCACTCTGTCTGACGAACAGGCCAATACCCTTGCGCGCGCCTTCAGTTATTTTCTGCACCTTGCCAATCTGGCCGAAGATCGCGACCAGCAGAAGCGCCAGCGGCGACGCCTGCTTAGCAGCAATGAGGTGCAGACCGGCACGCTTGACCACACAATGTCCGAACTGACACGTCACGGCGTATCGCCCGAACAGATTACCGATTTTCTGCACAAGGCGACCATTGTTCCCGTGCTGACTGCCCACCCCACCGAAGTGCAGCGCAAAAGTACCCTGGATCTGCACCGTCATATTGCGCAGTGTCTGGTAGCCATCGACAGTCGGCTGACCGAAGATGAGAGTCACCAACTGGCACTTGAGCTGACCGGGTATATCAAGACCCTGTGGCTGTCGCGCATGCTGCGCTTCAACAAGCTGACAGTGAACGACGAAATCGACAACGCCGCCGCGTATTTCACCCGCACCTTTCTGCAGGCCATTCCCGCTCTTTATGGCACGCTCAGTCGCAGTCTGCAGATCAAGCCCGACTCTGCCACGGTACTGCCTGCTTTCCTGAAAATGGGTTCGTGGATTGGCGGCGATCGCGATGGCAATCCCAATGTGAATGCAGAAACGCTTGAGTATGCCGTGAATCGGCATGGCATCACGCTGTTTGAACACTACCTGTCCGAAGTCCATCTACTTGGATCGGAACTTTCTCTGAGTACTTCACTCACGCACGTTACTCCGGCACTGGCGGCATTGTCGGACAGCAGTCCTGACCAGTCCCGTCACCGACTGGACGAACCCTATCGCCGCGCCCTGATCGGCGTGTATGCCCGGCTGGCTGCAACCGCAAAAAATCTGACGAATCATGATCTGGCATTGCGCAATACCACGCTGGCCGAGCCTTATGCCGACCCTGCTGAATTTGCAGCGGATCTGGACACCATCGCACAATCGCTCTGTGACAATCAGGCGGGTGCCATCGTTCCACTGCGTCTGAAGGCACTGCAACAGGCCGTGGCTGTCTTCGGTTTTCATATGGCCACCCTGGACCTGCGTCAGAGTTCCGATGTTCACGAACGGATTCTGACCGAACTGTATCAGCGCGCTGCCATCAAATTCGACGGACAGCCTGTTCAATACGATCAGCTTGCCGAAGAAAAGAAAATCGAACTGCTGCTGGCAGAGCTGCAGGACAGCCGCCCGCTGGTATCTCCCTGGCAGACCTATAGCGAAGAAACGCGCAAGGAACTGGCGATCCTGCACGCTGCAGCGGCCGTCAGACGCCGTTATGGCAAAGACGCCATCCACCAGTACATCGTGTCGCACACCGAGACCCTGAGCGATCTGCTTGAAGTCCTGGTGCTGCAACAGGAAACGGGTCTGGTCGCACAGCAGCGGGATGAGAACGGCGTGCGTCTGCCGGTGACCCATGCCGACGGACTGATTGTCGTGCCGCTTTTTGAGACCATTCCCGATCTGGAAGCCGGTCCGGACATCATGGACCGCTGGCTATCGCTGCCTCAGGTACGCGAGCGCATCATTCATGCACAACAAGGCGTACAGGAAGTGATGCTGGGTTACTCTGACAGCAATAAGGATGGCGGTTACCTGACATCCAACTGGTCTCTGTATAACGCCGAATTGCGTTTGCTTGAAGTCTTTCGCCGCCATGACGTACGACTGCGCCTGTTTCATGGCCGTGGCGGTTCAGTGGGACGCGGTGGCGGTTCCAGTTTCGACGCCATTCTTGCGCAACCTCCCGGTACCGTCGACGGACAGATCCGCCTGACCGAACAGGGCGAAGTCATTCAGAGCAAATACAAGAATCCCGAAAGCGGACGTATCAATCTGGAACTGCTGGTGTCGGCGACGCTGCTGAGCAGCCTGGCACCGCACGAAGAAAGCCGCAAGGATGAACAAACCCTGCAACGCTATACGAGTACCATGGCCTGGCTGTCTGACGCAGCCGAGCGTGCCTATCGCAAACTGGTTTATGAAACACCGGGCTTTGTGGACTATTTCTTTGCCGCTACGCCGATCAATGAAATCGCCGGTCTGAATATTGGTTCGCGTCCGGCCTCGCGCAAGAAAGGTCAGAAAATCGAGGATCTGCGCGCCATTCCCTGGGGCTTCTCATGGGCGCAATGCCGCCTGATGATTACCGGCTGGTACGGTGTGGGCACGGCAGTCGACGAATTCATTCGTCTGGGTACAGGCAAGGATGACGGCAGTACAGAGGAATCACGCACGCAATTGCTGCGCGACATGGCCGGGCACTGGCCGTTTTTCCAGACCGTATTGTCCAATATGGAAATGGTGCTTGCCAAAACCGATGTTGACATTGGTCGCCAGTACAGTGAACTGGTGCCGGACGAACAGATCCGCAGCACCATCTTTGGCATGATCGAACAGGAATTTCTGCGCACCCGCGAGGCGCTATACACCATCAAGCAGCAAGGTCTGCTGGAAGATAATCCGACGCTCAAGGATGCGCTGCAGGAACGCTTTGCCTATACCGATCCGCTCAACTATCTGCAGGTGGAAGTGATTCGCCGCCAGCGGGCACTGGAAGACGCGCAGACAGAGCCGTCCAAGCTGGAACAGGTGCGCAGCCAGCGCACGATCCACCTGACCATCAACGGTATTGCCACCGGACTGCGCAACTCGGGGTGATCCGCTGACTGCGACAATGCCAATGGTTAACGCTGAGGATCTAAGACACCTTGGTAAACAGCCGTCGGCGGTCGATGATTCTTCCGGCGACCATAAACACGCCGTCGCCCGTGTAATGCAGGGTTTCGGGATGGGCCGGTCGCCTGGCCACGTGGGCTTTGACAATTTCGAAGATGAAATAATTGTATTTGTCGACCAGCACATCATCATAGAGTTTGCATTCAAAGCAGGCGTGGCATTCTTCGATCAGGGGTGCACTTACCTTTTCTGCGGGACCGGCAGTCAGACCGAATTCGGCAAATTTATCCACGCTGCTGCCGGTGCAATTGCCAATGCGCGCAACAATGTCTGTAAGTGCAGTGGTCGGCAGATTGATGACGCATTCCCCACTTTTGCGAATCATCTCGTGACTGTGATTGCCCGAAGAAATCAGGCACCCAAACAGGGACGGTGAAAATTCCAGTATGCAATGCCAGCCCATGGTCATGATATTGTTTTTGCCGTCATGGTGCGACGACACAAGCACGATAGGTCCAGGCTCAAGATAGCGTCGCGCCTCATGCACGGGAAAGTCGCTTTTTCGGATTTTTTTCAGGCGCGGCTGCGCCCGCGTTTTTTTGCTGTGGCTATCTGAGGATGCAGCGCTGTTTTTTACGACTTTTGTCGCTGCTTTTGTCGTTGCTTTTTTTCGCGCTTCTGTAGCTTCTTTTGTTGCTGCTTTTGTCGTCCCTTTAGTTGCAGCTTTTCCCGCTGATTTCCCTGCATTCCTGCCTGCTGTTGCCATTTTCACACTCCTTTTATCCTGGACAAACGCAGCCGGCAAATGGGCAAACATGGCCTGAAAAGCAGAACGGCCGGAGAATCCGGCCGCTACTGTCATGCTTCGTTTATTTTGTCAGCTGACTGATGTCGCGTACAGCACCGCGATCGGCCGAGGTTGCCATGGCGGCATAGGCCTTGAGCGCCTGAGAAACATAGCGCTCTCTATGGACTGGATGCCAGGCACTTTGTCCGCGATTTTCCATTTCTGCACGGCGACGCGTGAGTTCCGTTTCATCAACGGCCAGGTGGATGCGTCGATTCGGAATATCAATTTCGATGACATCGTCGTCGTGGACCAGTCCGATGGTGCCACCTTCGGCGGCTTCCGGAGACGCATGACCAATCACCAGACCTGAAGAGCCGCCAGAGAAGCGGCCATCAGTGAGCAGTGCGGCCTTGGCGCCCAGACCCTTGGACTTCAGATACGAGGTGGGATACAGCATTTCCTGCATGCCCGGCCCGCCTTTCGGTCCTTCATAGCGAATGATGACCACATGGCCTTCTTTCACTTTGCCACCCAGAATGCCGTCAGTGGCGTCTTCCTGGCTTTCAAAAACAATAGCCTTGCCTGTGAATGTCAGAATGCTTTCATCCACACCTGCCGTCTTCACAATACAACCGTTTTCGGCCAGATTGCCATAGAGTACGGCAAGCCCGCCATCCTGCGAGTAGGCATGTTCCTTGTCGCGAATGCAGCCTTCGGCGCGATCCAGATCCAGCTCTTCGAACTGTCTGTCCTGGCTGAAGGCTACCTGCGTGGGAACGCCACCAGGCGATGCTTTGTAGAAAGTCTTAACCTCTTCACTTGCATTGCCGCCAAGCACGTCCCAGTTTTCGATGGCTTTGCCCAGGGTGCCGCTATGGACATTACCGGCGTTCAGATCAAGCAGGCCGGCACGGCCAAGTTCACCCAGAATCGCGATGACGCCACCGGCACGGTGTACGTCTTCGATATGGAATTTATTGGTTGCCGGTGCCACTTTACAGACACAAGGTACGTGACGGGAAATCCGGTCAATGTCGGCCATGGTGAAATCGACGCCAGCTTCCTGCGCGGCTGCCAGCAGGTGCAGCACAGTATTGGTTGAACCGCCCATGGCCACATCCAGTGTCATGGCGTTCTCAAAGGCTTTCTTGGTCGCGATGGAGCGCGGCAGCACCGAGGCGTCATCCTGTTCGTAATAACGCTTGCACAGTTCCACGATCAGGTGACCGGCTCGTTCAAACAGCGAACGGCGTCTTGCGTGCGTGGCAACAATGGTGCCATTGCCCGGCAGAGACAGACCCAGCACTTCGGTCAGGCAGTTCATGGAATTGGCAGTAAACATGCCTGAACAGGAGCCGCAAGTCGGACAGGCACTGCGCTCAACCTCGTCGGTTTCTGCGTCTGACACTGTAGGATCGCCGGCCTTGATCATGGCATCCACCAGATCCAGCTTGATGACTTTCTGCGTCTCAGGTGCCAGCACTTTACCGGCTTCCATGGGGCCGCCCGAAACAAAGACCACAGGGATGTTCAGACGCATGGCAGCCATCAGCATGCCAGGGGTAATTTTGTCGCAGTTGGAAATACAGACCATAGCGTCAGCACAGTGGGCGTTGACCATGTATTCAACAGAATCGGCAATCAGTTCGCGCGAAGGCAGTGAATAAAGCATCCCGCCGTGGCCCATGGCGATGCCGTCATCCACGGCAATGGTATTGAACTCCTTGGCCACACCACCGGCAGCCTCGATCTGCCTGGCTACCAGCTGCCCCATATCCTTGAGGTGAACATGCCCAGGTACGAACTGGGTAAAAGAATTGACAACTGCAACTATCGGCTTGCCGAAGTCACCATCTTTCATACCGGTAGCACGCCACAAGGCGCGCGCACCGGCCATATTTCGACCGTGCGTCGAGGTTTTGGAGCGATATTGGGGCATTTCTGACTGCTTCCTGGAAAAAAACGAGGGAATCTACTAATTTACACCACATGCTGCAGAAAGTCTTTCAAACGCTGACTTGGTGGTGAAGATAGAAGCTCCTTCGGATTTCCGTCATGCGCAATCTTGCCGTTATCGATGAAAAGAAGCCGGCTGCCTACCTTGCTGGCAAAGTCCATTTCATGCGTCACCACGACCATGGTCATGCCCTCTTCGGCCAGATCTTTCATGACCTTGAGCACCTCGTGACGCAGTTCTGGATCCAGGGCCGAGGTTGGCTCGTCAAAGAGCATCAGCAAGGGCTTGACCGCCAGCGAGCGGGCAATGGCTACCCGCTGCTGCTGACCGCCCGACAGTTCGCTGGGGTAGTGATTCATGCGTTCTGCAAGCCCAACTTTGTCAAGCAGTGACATGGCTTCGGTTCTCGCCTGTTCTTTGGAGACGCCCCTGGATTCCATGGGCCCGAACATCACGTTTTCCAGCGCCGTCAGTTGCGGGAACAGATTGAATTGCTGGAACACCATGCCTGCTTCGCGACGCAACTCGCGCACTTCGGCGTTCGAACCATGTACGCTGAGTTTGCCCACCCGGATATCACCGCCCTGAATGGTTTCCAGCGCATTGATGCAGCGCAGGAACGTGGATTTGCCGGAGCCCGACGGCCCGACCACCACCACCACTTCACCCTTTTCGATTGTCAGGCTGATATCGTCCAGAATTGTGTTGTCGCCAAATTTTTTAACGACGTTTTCAAATGTGACCATGCTCATACGTTACGCATCCTGTGTTCCATGATTTTCAGGGTCAGGGCTATCAGCCCGTTAAGGATCAGATAAATGACCGCAACCGCCCCCCAGATTTCGACTGCACGAAAGTTGGCGGCCATGATTTCCTGGCCCTGGCGGGTCAGTTCTGCCACACCAATAACAATGAACAGCGATGAATCCTTCAGACTGATAATGCACTGGTTGCCCAGAGCCGGAATCATGCGGCGAAATGCCACAGGCCAGACAATCTTGAGCAGAATGCGGGGAAAAGACAGGCCCATGGACTGCCCGGCTTCGAACAGCCCGCGCGGCACCGATTGCAGCGCACCACGCACGATCTCGGCAATATAGGCGCCCGAGTTAATGATCAGTGTGGCTATGGCCGCCGACATACCGTCGACGCGCACGTCAATCAGCAGGGGCAGCGCAAAGTAGATGAACATGACCTGTACGACGATGGGCGTACCACGCACCACCAGCACATAGGCCTGGGCAATCAGACTCAGTATGGGGCCAAGAATGCCTAAAACGGGGTTGCGGCGAATGACTTCACCCCTGAACAGAGAGGGGATGTAAGCGCGAATGACGCCGGTCAGCGCACCAAGCAGTACCCCACCGAACAGCCCCCAGAAAGTGATTTTGATGGTGACCCACGTCCCTGCCATGAGGCTTGGCAGTGCGTCCTTGATTACGGAAAAGTCAAAATCCATGTGATAACCCCAATTGAAATATTGTCTGCCAAAAAAACAAATCCGGTGATCGTACCCGCTGGGAGACAATCACCGGCTTGTTAATTACGGCGATAAAGCACTGCGCAACGATGTCTGCAACATCGGCGCGACGGCATTTACTTCACTGACTGACCAAACCACTTGGTGTAGATCTTGTCGTATTCGCCATTTTCCTTAAGTTTCTTGAGTGACGCATTGACCTTTTCGACCATGTCACTACCTTTGGGGAAGGCAATACCGTAGAAGTCACCGCTCTGCACGGAACCGGTCACGACCACTTTGCCCTTGCCACCTGTGTTGGCGTAGTACTGGACGTTGGGCGTATCGTGAACCACTGCGTCGACACGCCCGGTAGCCAGGTCAAGAAACGCATTGTCGATATTAGGGAAGAGTTTGACATTGGCATCAGGCACTTCTTTCTTCAGGAAATCAACAGTGGCCGTACCGGTTTTGGCGGCCACATCCTTGCCTGACAGGTCTTTGGCCGTTTTGATGCTGTCCTTGTTCTTGACTGAGGTCAGGATGGCTATACCGCTTTCATAGTAAGGATCAGAGAAATCGATGACCTTTTTGCGCTCATCCTTGATGGTGATACCCGCCAGTGCGACGTCGATGTTCTTGGTTTGCAGGCCGGGAATAATGCCGTTGAAATCCATAGGCTGCAGGCGATATTTGACGCCCATGTCCTTGGCCAGTGCATCCCATAGTTCGACGTCAAAGCCGACGTATTTGCCATCCTGCTTGAATTCGAAAGGTACGAAAGCCGTATCAGTGGCAACCACAAGCTCTTTGTCCTGTGCGTGGGCAACGGTGGCTGCCGGCACGGCAAAGGTGATGGCAAAACCCAGTAAGGCTGCTTTCAGTTTGCTCTTGATCATCTTAACCTCGAAAAAATTTATTATTGACATACCCGACGCGCAGCATTGCAACTGACGGGAAAACGTTTTTGCCAGTTTACTATAACCCAATTTTCTGCAGGCGCACACAGGCGCCCTGACGATTCAGGTAAACCCTGATCAGAGAGAAAATGGTGTCAAAGGAAGGCGTAACGCGCGAATCTATCGCCAGTCCGGCCAGTATCAACCGCTTAGCGGTCTCTCTCGGTGGCAAAATCGCAGAATGCGCGCAGGGAGTCGCGAAATTCCGAAGCGGGGAACTGTTCGAGCGCCTGACGAGCACGGTCGGCTTCTTCGCGGGCGACCTGGCGTGTGTATTGCAGCGCGTCGGTATCGTGAATGGCACGGGCGACTTCGGCAAAATCGGCTTCACCGGCTTCAATGGCCTGATGAATGAGCGTACGCTGCTGCGGTGTGCCGACCTGCATGACGCGAATCAGCGGCAGCGTTGGCTTGCCTTCGCGCAGATCATCGCCGACATTTTTTCCCAGAGCTTCAACATCGCCGGTGTAATCGAGTACGTCATCGATCAGCTGAAAGGCTGTACCGACATGGCGACCGTAATCGGCGGCAGCGGCTTCCTGTTCCGGCGTGGCACCGGCAAGCAAGGCACCGGTCTGCATGGCAGCCTCAAACAGCTTGGCCGTCTTGTATCGAATGACCTGCAGGTAACGCTCGACCGACACATCAGGATCGTGCACATTGAGCAGTTGCAGAACTTCGCCTTCGGCAATCACCGTTGTTGCCGCAGAGAGCACCTGCATGATGCGCATGGAATCGAGCGACACCATCATTTCGAAGGAGCGCGAATACAGGTAGTCGCCGACCAGAACGCTTGCCGCGTTGCCAAATACCGCATTGGCGGTTTCGCGGCCGCGACGCATGTCGGATTCATCGACAACGTCGTCATGCAGCAGTGTCGAGGTATGGATGAACTCGACCACGGCAGCCAGCGTGTGATGCGCATCGCCCTGATAGCCGAAGGCGCGCGCTGCCATGAGTACCAGCGCGGGACGCATGCGCTTGCCGCCGGCGCCAATAATGTATTCGCCGATGGTACGGATCAGAACAACGTCAGAGTCGAGTTTATTGCGGATTACGCCATCCACGGCGCGCATATCATCGTTGATGGGACGGATAATCTCTGGGAGGTTCAAGGCAAATCCTGAAGCATAAAAGGGAATTAACTCACGGCAAGCTGTGATTATATTCCAGG
>JAEWHK010000038.1 GCA_023387815.1 Pseudomonadota bacterium | reverse complement strand
ATCCGGCACTGTTGCTGGATACCGCTGATCCGCCCCCTCTGTTGTATGTAGATGGCGATCCGGCAGTGCTGTCGCGGCCGGGTCTGGCCGTTGTCGGCGCAAGATCCGCAACTCCGGCGGGGACCGATAATGCCTTTGCCTTTGCGCGTCATCTGTCCCAGGCGGGCTGGGGCATTATCAGCGGCCTGGCACAGGGCATTGACGGTGCCGCCCATGAAGGCGCTCTGGCAAGTGGTGAGCCGCTGGCCACCATTGCGGTCATGGGCACCGGCATCAATCGCGTGTACCCGGCAGCGCACAAGGAACTGGCCATGCGCATTCGCGAGCGCGGTGCCCTCGTCACCGAACTGCCGCTGGATACGCCTGCCGTGGTGCATCAGTTCCCGCGCCGAAACCGTATCGTCACGGGCCTGTCGCGTGGCGTGCTGGTGGTTGAGGCTGCCAAACGCAGTGGTTCGCTGATCACGGCACGATTGGCCGCAGAAAACGGTAGAGAGGTTTTTGCCATTCCAGGCTCCATTCACTCGCCCCTGTCGCGAGGCTGTCATGCTTTGATTCGTCAGGGCGCCAAGCTGGTGGAAACGGCAGAAGATATTATCGAAGAACTTGCGCGCAATGGATCTGTGCCGCAGACCAGTTCGATCAGTCCGGCCGACACAGCCAGCGCAACCCGTCGGGGTGAGCCGGGTGAACATGGCGCAGAGGGCGAGCAGAATCGTGAGCGGTCGCGGCCCGGCAAACCCGCTGTTGCCCGCGGGCAAAATCGCAGTTCGCAACTCGCCACAGACTCCTCAAAAAGTCAGAGTGGCATCACCGATCCCGAACTGCGGGCGCTGCTCGAACAGATGGGCTTTGATCCGGTTTCCCTTGATCTGCTGCTATTGCGATTGAATCTCTCCGTTGCAGAACTGGCGGGGGCGCTGACCGAGCTGGAAATGCTGGGTAAAATCGTTCGCCTGCCCGACGGGCGTTATCTGCAACGAGGGAATCACTTACAATAAACCTCATAAATTATCACGAATATCATTGCCTCACCTGGCTCAGGACTGCTGCATACAGTCCCCAGAGCGGCGGCAATCAATCAGGTTCACATTCAACCAGGAGCGCTACATGGCCACCCCGTTCAAAGTTTTGGTTATTATCGGCAGTCTTCGTGAAAAATCCTATAACGCCGCTGTTGCAAGACAGCTGGCGACACTGGCTCCCGATAGCATTGAGCTGGTCTACGCTCCCTCTATTGCTACACTGCCTCACTACAATCAGGATGTGCAGGACGCCGGTTTTCCGAAGGAAGTTCAGGCGTTTGCCGACGCCATCAATGCAGCAGACGGGCTGATCTTTGTGACCCCGGAATATAACTATTCGGTGCCTGGTGTACTGAAAAATGCCATCGACTGGGTATCACGTCTGCGTCCGCTGCCATTCGACAATAAAGTCGGATCCATCATTTCTGCTTCGGGCGGTGCCATTGGTGGTGCACGCATGCAATACCATCTGCGCCAGATCCTTGTTGCCATGAACGTTCACCTGGTCAACAAGCCCGAGATCATGATCGGAACGGTCCAGGACAAAACGAAAGAAGAGGGTGGCGATATCACGGATGAAAATACACTTAAATTCATCCGTAATAATCTGACTGAACTGGTCCGCCTGCTTGAGATTCATTCCTCCGGGAAAAAAGCGTCCTGATTGGAGATCACAATGGCGACAGCATCGCGCGTCAAAGTCGTGGAAGTGGGGCCGCGCGACGGCCTGCAGAATGAAAAACAGTTCGTTCCCACAGACATCAAAATTGAACTGGTTGACCGGCTGTCTGCTGCCGGCTTTCAGAACGTAGAGGCCGCGTCGTTTGTGTCACCTAAATGGGTGCCGCAAATGGCCGATGGCGCACAGGTCATGGCCGGTATTCAGCGTCGACCGGGCACGATTTATTCGGTGTTGACGCCCAATCTGAAAGGGTTTGAAGGGGCACTGGCGGCCGCTGCGGATGAAGTGGTCATTTTCGGTGCCGCCAGTGAATCGTTCTCTCAACGAAATATCAACTGTTCCATCGCCGAGTCAATCGAACGGTTCGAACCCGTTGCGCAGGCCGCAAAGCAGGCAGGGCTGCGCCTTCGCGCCAGTATCAGCTGTGCACTGGGCTGTCCATATGAAGGCGATATCGCGCCGTCCGCCGTGGCCGATGTAGTCAGGCGCATGCTGGCGCTGGGCTGCGATGAAATCGATATTGCCGACACCATCGGCGTGGGCACACCGCGCAAGGTGACCGACGTGATGAAAGCGGTCAGTGCTGTCGCGGATCCTGCCATGCTGGCTGCGCATTTTCATGATACTTACGGGATGGCGATGGCCAATATTCTGGCGGCTCTGCAGGCAGATATCGCCATCGTGCATTCATCCACTGCCGGCCTGGGCGGCTGTCCGTATGCCAAAGGCGCCACCGGCAATGTGGCGACCGAAGACGTACTGTATATGCTGCACGGTATGGATATTGAAACGGGCATCGACCTGGACCAGGTAATCGCTACCGGCCAATGGATGTCCGATTATCTGCAGCGCGCCAATTCAAGTCGCGCCGGTAAAGCCATTATCAATAAACGTAACGCAGCATAATTAAACTATGGTCATCAACTTTCTGCCGCTCACTGATGACGAACGTGATCAGCTGCTGTCCGACATTGAGCCTCTACCCATTGTCGGGCCGGCCTGGCCAGCCTGGGTAAAGACCGTCGCCTGGTTCATCCTGGCACTGATTGTGCTGCAGGCGTTCATCGCCTTCAGCAAGGCAGGCACGCAGGCACTTTTTTCAGTGACAGGTCTGGTTCTGCTGGTGGTGTTTATTGCACTTGCCATTACCACCCGTTTTATGCAGACCTCGGTCACGACGATCGACAGCCGGGGCGTACGTCAAAGCTGGCTGACGCGCCGTGAAGTGGCGTGGGAAGATGTCACGTTTGCCAAGTTTGTTCCCATGCTGGCATCCAAGCGTCTTGTTGTTTTTACCAAGAAGAGCAAACCCGTGGTGTTCCAGGGCGGTACGCGCGAACTGCAAATTGCCTTCGCAAAGATTTCACTGGCGTTCAAGAACCGGAAGGTGTAACCGGTAGTGTGATCGGATCAAAGTGCGTGGTGACCTGCAGAATGTCCTCGATCTGCAGCACGCGCTCACAGGCCAGATCAGAAATATCGTGAGCCGCCGCAATGGTCATGTCTGCCGGCAGTTCCAGGTGCACTTCTACCAGAATCATGTCACCACTCTTGCGTGTTTTCAGGTCATGGAAACCCAGCAGACCAGGCGTGGTTCGCAGTGCTTCGCGAATCTGCTCAGCCACGTCTTCGTCTGCCGCATGGTCAGCCAGATCGTTCAGGGCGCGCAGACTGAACATGCCACCCATGCGCGCGATCATGGCCCCCACTACCAGGGCGGCGATGGGATCGGCCATCGGAAATCCCGCAATGTTTGCCAGAATACCAATGCTCACAACGAGCGAAGAGGCCGCGTCCGAACGTGCATGCCAGGCATTGGCCACCAGCAGCGATGAGCGCACCCGCCTGGCCTGACTCAGCATATAGCGAAACAGCAGCTCCTTGGCGATCAGCACGGTGATGGCGACCACGAGCGCAGCATAATGGACGGTAACCACATTCGCCGGGTTCGTCAGCTGCATTCCCGCGGACCACACCATTGCCAGACCGACGGCGAGCATGATCATGCCAATGGCCATTGAGGCAATGGTTTCAAAACGTCGATGGCCGAAAGGATGTTCAGTATCCGCAGCCTTGCCCGCATACCGGTTTGCTACCAGCACCACAAAGTCAGACAGAATATCCGAGAGGGAGTGGATGGCGTCCGCAATCAGCGCGCGCGAATGGGCAACGAGACCGATGGCAATCTGCACCACCACCAGCGTCAGATTCACTGCCACGCTGATCCAGGTGCTGCGCCGGGCGACGCGTGATCGTTCTGCGTCCGGCGCTGCGTCCGCAGACTGCCGGGGTGCGCGCCTGGCGGAATGATGAGCCGAATGATGATGTTGATGTGCCATGCCTGTCGGGACTGAAAAGAACCTGGGGTTTAAGGTATGCTACCTGATTGTCCTCCACTTTCTGGTAACCAGTCTATGTTGAATGTTGTTTTTGCGGGAACGCCCGAATTTGCCCGACAGGCGCTGGCGGCGATTTTACAGGCCGGCTTTTCCGTTCCCCTTGTGATGACGCAGCCGGATCGTCCGGCGGGACGAGGGATGCGCCTGACGCCAAGTCCGGTCAAACAGCACGCGCTTGAGCACGATATTGCCGTCATCCAGCCGGTCAGTCTCAGACTGGATGGTAAATATCCCGAAGAGGCTGAACAGGCCAGGCAGACCCTGCTGGCTGTCAAACCCGATGTCATGGTCGTTGCCGCCTATGGTCTGATTCTGCCCCAATGGGTACTGGATCTGCCTCGTTATGGTTGCCTGAATATCCACGCGAGCTTGCTGCCGCGCTGGCGCGGTGCCGCACCCATACAGCGCGCCATTGAGGCGGGCGATGCACAGACCGGTATTGCAATCATGCAGATGGACGCCGGTCTGGATACCGGCAACGTCATCAGCGAGGCCTCGCTGCCCATTGAGAATCAGACAGCCGCCGAACTGCATGATGAACTGGCCATCCTGGGGGCGCAGCAAATTATCTCGGTTTTGAAGAAACTGGATGCCGATGGAAAGCTTGCGTCCACACCACAGTCGGATCAGGGTGTGACCTACGCGGAAAAGCTGGACAAGCGGGAAGCGGCTCTGGATCTGACGCTGGATGCTCAGACTCTCGCGCGTCGGGTTCGCGCATTCAATCCTTTCCCGGGCGCGACTATTCGCCTACCGGGACTTGCCGACCCCGTCAAAGTCTGGGAAGCCTCGGTGATGGATGTGGCTGCAGATCAGGACCAGTCTACCCGTGCCAATGCAGAGCCGGGCACCATTCTTGCGGCCTCGCCTGATGGTATTGATGTTGCCACGGGCAAAGGCGTGTTGCGCTTGCTGCAGCTACAGAAAGCCGGTGGCAAGCGGCAACCCGTGTCGGTCTTTGTGAGCGGGTGGAAGCCACCGCTGGAAAAATAAGCGGTCTGGTGAGAGCCAGACCCCGGATCCGCGGCCGCTGACTGAGTTCGATATCAACTGCCTTAGTGTCGTATCAACTGCCTTTGTGTGGTCTCAGCTGCCTCGGTTCGGTATCCACTAGCTCAGGCCACCTCAGGTCGGCAACAGTTGCCGGCAAATGTCTGCCGGTGTCCGGAACAAATAGTCGGGCTGCTTTGCCGAGAGGGCATCGGGGTGGTTATATCCCCAGGCAACGCTGGCTGCAGCACAGCCTGACTCGCGCGCGGCTTCGATGTCGCGGATCTCGTCGCCAATCAGCAGACAGTCCGCAGCGGTACAGCCGGTCTGGCGATAAAGGGTTTTGAGGCGGGATGCCTTGCCGAACAGATCACTCCCGCAGCGATACTGATCGATCAGTTGCGCCGCCGCGCCCAGGGTGCGACGCACATTCTCTTCACTATTGGAACTGAGTACCGCAAGCTGGTAGCCAGCCTGTCTGAGGGCCGCCAGTACCGATTCGATACCCTCAAAAAGCGCTACGTTGGGAGCTGCCTCCTGCATGCGCTGGCGAAATTCCATCAGAATGGCCGGCGCTTTCCAGAAAGGGATATCCAGCGTAGTCAGGATCTGCCGCACGTCCCGATGACGCAAGGCATCCTTCTCGTCTTCTGCAGGATTGCGAAAGCCGTATTTTTCAGCCACGCTGGCCAGTACGGTGTCGAACCAGGGCAGGGTGTCGGCCAGCGTGCCGTCAAAATCAAAGGCCAGCAGCCGGTAAGCAGGCATTTTCATTCTGTCAGGGCCATCAGGAAGCCACGATATGATCGGCCCACAGGTCGTATTCGTTGCTGTCGGTGACGGTACAGCGCACAATCTGACCCGGCTGCAGCTTTTCTGTGCTGCTGATGAACACACAGCCATCAATTTCCGGTGCATCGGCGTGTGAGCGGCCCACGGCGTCACCATCTTCATCAATTTCATCAACCAGAACATCGATCTGGCGGCCCACTTTCTGCGCCAGGCGGGCCGTTGAAATTGCCTGCTGGTGTGCCATGAAACGTTCCCAGCGATCCTGTTTGACCTCGTCGGGCACAGGATTGTCCAGCGCGTTGGCGGGTGCGCCTTCTACCGGTGAATACTGAAAACAGCCGACACGGTCCAGTTGTGCTTCCGTCATCCAGTCCAGCAGATACTGGAAGTCTTCTTCGGTTTCGCCCGGGAAGCCCACAATAAAAGTGGAGCGAATGGTCAGGTCCGGACAGGTTTCACGCCATTTATGGATGCGCGCCAGGGTGCGATCCTCAAAGGCCGGCCGCTTCATGGCTTTGAGCACTTTGGGACTGGCATGCTGGAATGGGATATCCAGATAGGGAAGAATTTTGCCTTCGGCCATCAGCGGAATGACTTCATCGACGCTTGGATAAGGATAGACATAATGCAGTCGGACCCAGATGCCAAGATCAGACAGGGCACTGCACAGCTCTGTCATGCGCGTGCGCACCGGTCGGCCGTTCCAGAAGCCGGTGCGGTATTTGATATCGACGCCGTAGGCACTGGTGTCCTGAGAGATGACCAGCAATTCCTTCACACCCGCATTGGCCAGACGCTGAGCCTCGGCCAGCACATCGCCGACAGGACGGCTGACCAGATCGCCGCGCATGGAAGGGATAATACAGAAGCTGCAGCGGTGGTTACAGCCTTCGGAAATCTTTAGATAGGCGTAATGGCGCGGCGTGAGCTTGATGCCTTGCGGCGGCACCAGGTCTACATAAGGGTTGTGATCTGCGGCAGGCGGAACCACCCCGTGCACGGCGCGCACGACTTCTTCGTATTGCTGCGGGCCGGTAACAGAGAGAACGCGCGGGTGCACCTCACGTATAACCTGCTCTTCGACCCCCATACAGCCGGTGACAATGACTTTGCCGTTGGATGAAATGGCTTCTCCGATGGCATCCAGAGATTCGGCCTTGGCGCTGTCGATAAAACCACAGGTATTGACCACGACCACATCGGCGCCTTCGTAGGAGGGCGAAATTTCATAGCCTTCGGTGCGCAACTGGGTCAGGATGCGTTCAGAGTCAACAAGCGCCTTCGGGCAGCCCAGACTGACAAAGCCAACGCGGGGAGCGGACATAAAAAACCTTTAATCAGAGAAAATTAATACGAAACAATGAAGTGCACAGCCGGCGACCGCAGACGTGGCGGTAAAATACTTTTTTGTGTCATTGACGTTGGCAATGGCGCTTTTTTGAAGAGGCTCCGTAGCGGTCACACGCTGGCGTTTCTGCCTGGTGTTCCAGCACGTTGATGGCCGCGCCATGCAATGGTCCATCACGTCACGGGCAGATGGCAGGTTGTCGATCCAGTGCCTGCCTGTTCGCTATTGCAATGAAATATCAGGCAATTTTACCATTTTCACTGAATAACGGTGTATAAGCACGTGCAAATTTTAATCGTCGGAGATTCCCCGCGTTGACCGATAAGTCCCGTTCCCAACCCGATCTGGAGCGGACCGCCTCACCGCCCCTGTCCGAACTGCTGCTGGCCACCGCCGCCGCGATTCAGGGCGTTCTTGACGGCAGGTCACTGACCGATGTTCTGAACGCAGAGCCGGCGATACGCAAGGCGGCCGTTCAGTCGCTCTCGTTTTACGTGATGCGCCGGCTGGCGCGCGGCCAGGCGCTGGTCGAGGTTTTACTGGATCGCAAACCACCCAACCGGCAGGTCGAATGTCTTCTGGTCACAGCCCTGAGCCTCTTGTCGATCGAAGACAGCGAGACTGCTGCCGGGCAGCGCGTGCCTGCGTACGAACCGCATACCTTGGTAAGTCAGGCCGTCACGGCTGCAGAAAAGGACAAAAAAACCGCGCACTTCAAAGGATTGATCAATGCCTGTCTGCGACGTTTTCTACGAGAGCGCGAAGCATTGCTTGCGGAGATCGGCGTACGCAGCGATGTACGCCGGGGATTTCCGAAGTGGTGGATTCGCCGAATCCGTGAGGCCTATCCGGGACAATGGGAGTCAATCCTGGAGAGTGCGTCACAGCCTGGTCCGCTGACGCTGAGGGTGAATACGCGCAAGACTGACAGGGCAAGTCTGATTGATACGCTGCAGGAACACGGTATTGCTGCCTCTGCTGTAGGTGACCACGGCGTCATCCTGCAGCAGGCGCTGCCGGTCACCCGGATTCCCGGTTTTGAAGAGGGCTGGTGGCTGGTGCAGGATGCGGGGGCGCAGCGGGCGGCCGAGCTGCTGTCACTCACAGACGGCATGCGCGTGCTGGATGCCTGCGCGGCGCCCGGCGGCAAGACAGCTGGGTTGCTGATGCAGGCAGACCTGCACCTGACTGCACTGGATATTGACGATCGACGTCTGGCGCGCGTGTCAGAAAATCTGCAGCGACTGGATCTGCAAAACACAAATGTGATTCTGCGCAGTGGTGATGCCTCGGCACCTGCAAGCTGGTGGGACGGCAACCTGTTTGATGCCATTGTCGCCGATGTGCCATGCACGGCATCTGGCATTGTTCGTCGACATCCGGATATTCGCTGGCTTCGGCAGGAGTCTGATATTGCAGAAACGGCAGCGCTGCAGCGCCGCATTGTCGCTGCCTTGTGGGAAACGCTGGCCCCCGGCGGGCAGTTTCTGTACGTCACCTGCTCCATCTTTCCTGAGGAGGGCGAGCAGCAGGCACAATGGATTTGTCAGACTCAGCCCGGTGCGGTCATGCTGCCTTCTCCGGGACAGATGCTGCCAGGGCAGGATGAAGAACACGATGGTTTTTTCTACGCGCTCTTTCGGAAAGAGGCGTGACCCATCCGCATCGGTCTGGGGTATGATAGGGGACCCATTGCGATGGGAGCAATCTTTTATGTATCCCGGATGAAACCCAGACTGTGAATCTGTCTCCTGCTTCTCTCGTCAGACGCGTGTTGATCATTTTGCTGAGCCTGAGCCTGAGCCTGATCGTGGCAACCGCTACGTTCGCGCAAAGTCAGGGCGAGTCCGACCCGGTGTCGTCTGATGCCAGCCCGCCAGTGGCTAGCATCAACCACGTAGAAATTCTTCCACAAGGTGAGGGCTACGTGCTCAATGCCGATGTCGACCTGCCGCTTTCCGATGAGCTGCAGGTAGCCGCACAGCACGGCGTGCCGCTCTATTTTACGGTGGAGTTCCGGCTGGTAGAGCCGCGCTGGTGGTGGTTTGACCATCAGGTCTACGATAAGGAACAGACCTGGCGCGTCGCCTACAACGCGCTGGTGCGACAGTGGCGAGTCACGTCTGGAGACTATTCGGTGCCCGAAATGAACCTGGCCGATGCGCTCAATACCATCACCCGAATCAACAACTGGCCGGTAGGCCCCTTCATCGGCATTGACACTGATCGACATTACGAAGCCCAGTTCCGAATGAAACTGGATACCTCACTTTTACCGCGTCCCTTTCGAATGGATGCCCTTGGCGGTCGCGCCTGGGCCGTATCGACACCATGGAAAAACTTCGCATTTCAATTCTCGGCAACCGCGCCCAAACCCTGATCCGCTGGGTCGTGCGGCTGGTATTTATTGCCGCCGTGCTGGCTGCGCTGGTCCTGATGGGGCTGCTGGTTCGTTCTACCGGTAACTCGTCCCGGCTGGCGCAGCAATATGATCTGCTGCTGTTGCTTAACGGTGTGCTGGCGTTCGCCCTTTTTATCTGGGTGTCCATGCTGACTATCCGCCTGATTCGCCAGCTGCGATCCAGGCAGTTCGGCGCGCGGCTGACTTCGCGTTTTGCGCTGGCATTTGCGGTCATGGCCATAATTCCGGGCGTGGTGATCTACCTGCTCTCTGTACAATTCATGTCCCGATCGGTGGAATCCTGGTTCAATGTGCGCGTCGACAGTGCCCTGCAGTCGGGCCTGACCCTCGGGCAGGCATCGCTGGACAGTCAGGTGGCCGATCTGCTCTCGCGCGCCAAGGTGATGGCAGACGATCTCTCTGCCGTTCCCGATCAGGAACTGTCTCTGGCACTGACCCGTCTGCGTGAAAATACCACCGTAGGCGATGCCCTGGTCTTTACCGTGTCCGGCAGTCGCGTTGTGGCGTTCTCAAGTTCGTCCTTTGGCAGTCTGCTGCCGCAGATGCCGCCCATTTCCGTACTCAATCAACTGCGGCTGTCACGCTCCTATGCGCGTACCGAAGCCGTGGAAGGGTCGGATTTTGAGAATCCTCAGCTGCGCATTCGCGTCATCGTGCCGGTGTTCTCCAGTTCGATCAAACTGGATGCGCCGCTGGGTGCCTCACCCGAACCCTATTTGTTGCAGCTCACGCGTCTGGTTTCCGATAACATCGGCAGCAATCTGAACGAAGTGCAAAAAGGGTTCCGCGATTACCAGGAGCTGGCCCTGTCCCGTCAGGGGATTCAGAAACTGTATGGCATCACCCTGACGCTGGCGCTGCTTGTCACCCTGTTTGCCTCCATTGCCGTGGCGCTGGCCATTGCGCGTCGCCTGGTACAGCCACTGCTGACGCTGGCCTCGGGTACGCAGGCGGTGGCAGTGGGAGACTATCGACCCCTGCCTGAACCGGCAGCCATGGATGAAGTGGGACTGCTGACCCGATCCTTCAACGCCATGACCCGACAGCTGGACGAGGCACGCCGGCAGGTGGAAAGCAATCGCATGCAGCTTGAACGCTCCAATGCCTATCTGGAAAGCGTGATGGCCGGTCTGTCTTCCGGGGTGATTGTGTTCGATGAGAAGTTCAATGTGACCACAGTCAACAAAGGGGCTCAGTCCATTCTGGATGTGGATTTGCGTTCCGTGCCGGGCCGCCCGCTGGAGACAATTGATTCGCTGATTGAATTTACGCACCAGATACGCAAGGCGTTCGCCGACCATGCGGCCGTGGGTTCAGAGCGGCATTACTGGCAGGAACAGATCACGCTGTCCACCAGCAGTGAAAGTGCCGAAACGGACGATGTCACGCTGCTCATGCGTGGTACGCGCCTTCGGATTGATGGTCGGCCAACCGGTTACGTGGTCGTGTTTGACGATATTTCAGAAGTGATTTCGGCAAACCGGGCGCGGGCCTGGGGTGAGGTCGCCCGACGCCTGGCACACGAAATCAAGAATCCGCTGACGCCCATACAGCTGTCTGCCGAACGCCTGGCCATGAAACTGGAAGGCCATCTGGATGAGCGTAATGCAGGCATCCTGGCCCGCTCAACCAATACCATCATCAATCAGGTGTCTTCGCTCAAGAAAATGGTCGATGACTTTCGTGAGTATGCACGCACGCCGCCAGCCCAGATGCAGCATGTGGACATCAATGCCCTGATTGCAGACCTGGCTGTGCTGTATGGCTGGGACCCCGAGGGTAACGCCCATCAGGACGAACCGCTGTACCGACATTTGCGCCTTGAACTGGAGCCCGGCCTGCCAATGGCCGAAGCGGACCCGACACAGCTGCGCCAGGTGCTGAACAATCTGCTGTCCAATTCCCGCGATGCCATGGCCGACCTGGTGCTCGAAGGCGATGAGCCGGGTATCACAATCCGGACCACGCTTACACGCCCTGAAAAGGGTCAGAGCACGGATGGCGAAGCAATTCGTATTACACTTGAGGATAGGGGTTGCGGGTTTTCTGCGAAAGTATTGCAAACGGCATTTGAGCCTTACGTGACGACCAAGTCACACGGAACAGGCCTGGGACTGCCTATTGTGCGTAAAATTATTGAAGAGCACGGCGGCAGAATCGACATTGCAAATCGCAAGGGAGGGGGCGCGCGCGTATCAATTTTACTCACGCGGCTGACTCCGAAAACAGGCAAATAGCGTATTCCCGTGGTTATAATTGAACCCGGAACTTTGATCAGTACCAAACTGCAGTCAGAAAGTAATAGGTGACAGGATATGGCCAGAATTCTGGTGGTTGATGATGAAATAGGTATACGTGAACTATTGTCGGAAATTTTGTACGACGAAGGTCACACCGTAGAGCTTGCAGAAAATGCCTCGCAGGCACGCGCTGCTCGTCTGCGCTACCGTCCCGATCTGGTTCTTCTTGACATCTGGATGCCCGATACCGATGGCGTCAGTCTGCTCAAGGAGTGGGGTTCACAGGGTCTGCTGGACATGCCGGTCATCATGATGAGCGGACATGCCACGGTTGACACCGCGGTTGAAGCCACACGCATCGGGGCCATGGACTTCCTGGAAAAGCCCATTACCCTGCAGAAATTGCTCAAGACTGTGCAGGCCGGCCTGATGCGCCCGCATGCCAAACAGGTACTGGCGTCGGCACAGGCCGCAACAACCAATGGTGCCGCACGCGCCCCTGCCGCGGCACCCATGGGGGCTGCAGCACCCGTCGCTGCAGGCAACGCCGTGCAGGCTGCTCCAGCCGCTGCGGCACCCGAAGCACCTGCTCAGGGTTCGCAATTGGGCAGTATTTCTCTGGATCAGCCTCTGCGCGATGCCCGAGATGAATTTGAGCGGGTCTATTTTGAATACCATCTGGGCCGCGAGAATCACAGCATGACACGCGTTTCAGAAAAAACCGGCCTGGAACGTACGCACCTTTATCGCAAGCTGCGCCAGTTAGGCATTGATTCCTCCCGCAAACGCAACTCATGAAAATCCTGATCCTTGGCGCGGGACGTGTGGGTGCGAGCGTCGCCGAGAATCTCGTTTCAGAAAAAAACGACATCACGATTGTCGATTCAGACGGCGAACGCCTGCGCTACCTGCAGGAACGCTTTGATCTGCGCGGCGTGCAGGGCGATGCCTCCATGCCCGATGTATTGCGTACGGCAGGTGCCGATGATACCGATCTTCTGGTCGCCTGTGCGGCGACCGATCCGGTCAATCTCGTGGCATGCCGTATTGCCAAAGATGTCTTCAACATTCCTCGCCGCATTTCCCGTGTTCGCAGTTCTGCCTATTCAAGCAATGTGGAACTCATCAAGGAAAGCTTCGGCGTTGATTCGGTCATCAGTCCGGAAGACAGCGTCACAACCTATCTGCACAGCCTGATTGAATTCCCCGAAGCCCTTCAGGTGGTGGAATTTGGTGGCGGACGCCTGAGCCTGCTCATCATCCGGATTGGCCGCGGAAGTCCGCTGATCAATATGCGTGTGAACCAGACCGGTCATAATCTGCCGGATCTGAACGCCCGTGTGCTGGAAATTTATCGTCATGGGGCATCGGTCACGCTGGATAACACATCCGTCATTCAGCAGGGTGACGAACTGGTGGTGGCGGTCGATACACAGCAGGGCAAGGATGCAGTTGCCAAACTGCAGCACGTCTCGCGCAAGGTTCGCACGGTCATGATTGCCGGCGGCGGTAATATCGGTTTCCGGCTGGCCCGAAAACTGTCGGAAGGCAGCTATAACGTACGCATTCTGGAAGCCAGTAAAGCGCGCTGTGAGACGCTGGCCTCCCAGCTGCCCAGCAAGGTTCTGGTCCTGCAGGGTGATGCCACCGACGAGTCCCTGCTGGACAATGAAAACATCGAAGAGATGGATACCTTTCTGGCCCTGACCAATGATGATGAAGACAATATCATGTCGTCATTGCTGGCCAAGCGGCTGGGTGCACGCAAGGTCGTCTCCCTGATCAACCGCAAGGCCTACGGCGAGCTGATGGAAGGCAGCCTCATCGATATCGCGGTGTCTCCTTCACAGGCAACCATCGGCGCACTGTTGCGCGATGTGCGCCAGGGTGCGGTAGTGGCGGGTCACCGACTGCGCTGGGGAAATGCCGAGGCCATCGAGTTTGAAGTCAACGGCGACAGGAAAAGTTCACAGGTCGTGGGCAAAGCCATCCGCGATCTGAAACTGCCGAAAACGGCAATTGTCGCTGCCATCCTGCGTGAAGAAGAAATCATCCTGCCTGAGCCCACAACGCAGATCCAGCGTGGTGATCACGTGGTCGTGTATGCCGGAAACCGGCACGATATGAGGCGAGTGGAAAAGCTCTTCCAGGTTTCGGTATTTTTCTTCTAGGCTGCCTGTATGCGCAATATCCTGAATGTCCTGCATGCGCTCAGCCTGACAATGCTTGGGTTTTCCACCATTCTGTTATTTCCTCTGTGCGTCTCGCTGTATTTTGAAGATGGCGCACACAACGCTTTCCTGTTCAGCCTGGGCATTGCCCTTGGGGCCTCGGCGCTACTGTGGAAACTCACAAGCAGTTCCAAAGACGAGATCAATCCACGTAACGGGCTGCTGCTGGTGTCGCTGGTCTGGCTGGTCTTTCCGCTGATTGCATCGCTGCCTTTTGTGTTCGATGCTTATATAGAAGGCCATTCGCTTACCTTCACGCACGCCTACTACGAGGCCATGTCCGGGCTGACCACCACAGGGGCATCGGTACTGAACAATATCTCTGAACTGCCACCCTCGGTAAACATCTGGCGCGTGACGCTGATCTGGGTTGGCGGTATGGGAATTCTGGTCATGGCCGTCGCGATCATGCCGCTACTGGGTGTGGGTGGCCATCAGGTGATGCGCGGCGAGATCCCCGGTCCCATGAAGGAAGAAAAGCTGACACCGCGTATTGCCGGTACCGCCAAGGCGCTGTATGCCATCTACATTACTGCATCCGCCATTTGTGTGCTGTGCTACCATTTTGCCGGCCTGTCCTGGTTTGATGCCTGGTGTCACGCGGCATCAACCATGGCGCTTGGCGGCTTCTCCATCTACGACGAGGGCTTTCAGCACTACGATTCGCCGCTGGTCGATACCGTGGCCTGTGTCTTCATGATGTTTGCCGGCATCAATTTTGCCACGCACTACAATGTGCTGCGGTTCCGCAGCCTGCGGTATTACCTGACTTGTCCCGAGACCAAGATATTTCTGTCCATCCTGCTGCTCGGTGGCGTGGTGGTCAGTACCTGGCTGTATGTGGATCGTGTTTATCCGACGCTTGGCGAAGCTTTCCGTTTCGGCATGTTCAATACCATTTCGCTGGCAACCACTACCGGGTTTGCCAATACCGACTACCTGCACTGGCCGGTCTTGCTGCCGGTCATGATGCTGTTGCTGGGCAGTTTCTCCTCGTCTGCGGGTTCTACCGGCGGTGGTATCAAGCTGATTCGCGTGATCCTGATTCTCAAACAGATTCGTGCCGAATTGCGCAAACTGCTGCATCCTCATGCCATCTGCCCGGTCAGACTGCGCAACCGCATCGTTCCGCCTGCGATCGTTTCATCCATCATGACCTTTGTGCTGGTATTCGTTATCATGAACGTGGTGCTGACCGGTGTGATGGTGATTTCCGGGCTGGACTTAACCACAGCATCTTCTGCCGTATTCGCCAGTCTGTCCAATATCGGGCCGGGCCTGGGAACTGTCGGCCCAATGAGCAACTATGCCCATCTGAGCAATTTCCAGATGTGGATCTGTACATTTGCCATGCTGATCGGTCGGCTTGAGTTTTTTACCATTCTGGTTCTCTTTACCCCCGGCTTCTGGAAAAAATAAGGGGTTATCGGCAGGCTTATTCTGTTGCATTCCCAGGACTCAGTTTCCAATCGTTTTACATTTCCCCAAGTTTTAAGACTCGCCAGTCCCTAATATCCAATGCTCCATATTGCCCTGTTCGAACCCAAAATCGCCCCCAATACCGGCAACATCATTCGCCTGATTGCCAATAACGGCTGCTGGCTGCATTTGATTGAGCCCATGGGGTTTCGCATTGACGACGCAAAAATGCGGCGGGCTGGTTTGGACTATCACGATATGGCCAAAGTCTCGATTCATGCAGACTATACCGCCTTTCTGGCTGCGGTCCCGGGTCAGCGGATTTTTGCCATCACCACCAAGGGCACACGTGCCTACACGGAAGTGTCCTTCCAGGATGAGGACGTCCTGCTGTTCGGCGCTGAAACGACGGGTCTTGCGCCCGAAGTGATGGCGAGCATTCCGGAGCCGGACAGGCTCCGTATTCCGATGCTGCCCAATAACCGCAGTATGAACCTGTCCAACGCCGTTGCCATTGTCAGCTACGAAGCCTGGCGCCAGCTGGGATTTGTTGGCGGAAACTGAAAAGCGGGGCAGCAGCTTGCACTGTGTCGTTCGGTGAGGCCGCGCGATTCAACTTGACTTGAAATGGTTCAGCGACCCACCGTGGGAAGCGCCATAAATAGCCCTAATAGGCATGCGCGGGCGGACTGCGAATGTTCCCGCCCGGCTTTTCTTCGGATCAGACTTGTTCTCGCGAAGGCTGAAAATAACGCCATAGCAGGCGTGCAGCCGTTTTTGCGGTCAGATTGTCGCGATCAAATTCCGGATTGATTTCGGCGATATCCAGCAATCGCAGTTTGCCGGAGGCTTTGACCTGTTCAAGTATTGCCTCCACCACATTCAGGCTTACGCCATGGGGAGCAGGGGCCGATACCCCGGGCGCCTGCCAGGCAGGCAGAACATCCATGTCAATTGTCATATACACTTGGTTAACGCCTGCCAGCTGCGTGGCAACGAACCTGCTCACGTCCTCCAGGCGACTTTCCAGCATCTGAGTATCTTCCATATAGGCCACGCCCAGTTCTTCCGCCCGTGCGAACAGGCCGGGAGTATTGGACAGGATGGAAACGCCCAGGCAGCAGTAGTGGATATCACGACCGTGCTGTTGCGCATGTTCAAAAATCTGATCAAAGGGCGTGCCGGAACTGCCGGGTCGGCTGGTGCGCAGATCAAAGTGCGCATCCAGATTCAGAATCAGCGTTTTTCCCGATGAATTCTTTTCGCGCAAATGCTGATCCAGACCCAGATAGCTGCCATAGGCAATTTCATGGCCGCCGCCTACGACGGCCAGCGTCGATCCTGCATTCAGCAGTTCACTGATACGCAGCCCCAGTTGCTGCTGCGCCAATTCCAGCTGTTCCTCGACACAATGGATGTCTCCGGCATCGACCAGCTGTTTCAGCTGGTGTGCAGGCAGACCGGCCAGTGCGCGACGTACCTGATCCGGTGCCTGGCGCGCACCCGTGCGTCCATGATTGCGGCGTACGCCTTCATCGCAGCAAAAACCCAGAATCACGGCGCCGGCATCGATGTCAGCTGAGCCGGGAGCCAGTGTGCGCGCGATCTGATGAATGCGCGTGGTGTCTCCACGCTCGGACGAGTCGCTTCGGCCCGTCCAAGAGAATATTTCATTTGGCATGTTGATACTTCAGTTCAGGTGCTCAGGACGGCCTGCAGGAACGAACGCGTGCGTTCGTGCGCGGGCTGCGAAAAAATGACAGATGGAATATCCTGTTCAAGAATCACCCCATGGTCCATCACCACGACCTTGTCCGCGACATCGCGTGCAAAGCCCATTTCATGTGTGACTACCAGCATGGTCATGCCTTCTTTGGCAAGCAGTTTCATGACTTGCAGCACCTCGCCCACCAGTTCAGGATCCAGGGCTGATGTGGGTTCGTCAAACAGCATCACTTCCGGTTCCATTGCCAGCGCACGGGCAATGGCGACGCGCTGCTTCTGTCCGCCGGAAAGGCTGGCGGGCATGGCGTCGGCTTTTTCCCTGAGTCCGACCTTTTCAAGAAGGGACAGGGCAAGTTTGCGTGCATCGGCTTCGGACATGTTTTTGAGCGTGCGCGGTGCAATGGTGACGTTGTCCAGGACCGACAAATGCGGGAACAGATTGAACGATTGAAACACCATGCCGACATTCATGCGAAGGGCGTTCAGGTCCTTCTCCGAAATCAGTTTGCCATCGCGCAGCAGTGGCTGCCCGTTGATGGTGATATCACCTTTCTGTGCTGTCTCCAGGCCGTTACAGCAACGCAGCAGTGTACTTTTGCCAGAGCCGCTGGGGCCAATCAGTACCACCACAGAAGACTTTTCAATATCCAGGCTCACACCTTTGAGGACTTGATGATCGCCGTAGGATTTTTCCACGCGATCCAGATGAATCATGGATGGCTTCATTGCACCATTCCTCCGGCCTTGAGTGAGTTTTCAATTTTGCGCAGAATCAGCATCGCGGTTACGGTAAGCACGAGATAGATCACGGCGATCACCAGATAGGTTTCCAGCGAGCGGTAGGACACACTGATAATTTTCTGTCCCTCATGCATCACATCATGAATCGTCAGCAGCGAAACCAGCGCAGAGTTTTTGATGAGCGCAATGAATTCGTTACCCAATGGGGGGATCATGCGCACCAGTGCCTGCGGCAAAATAATCTTGCGCATGGCCTGACGGGCAGACATTCCCAGCGAGCGTGCCGCTTCGCCCTGGCCTTTGTCCACGGATTGAATGGAACCACGTACGACTTCAGAAACATACGAGGCCGAATACATACCCAAACCGAGCACACCACACATAAACGCGGGCAGCAGAATGCCAAACTGCGGCAGGCCAAAAAACCAGATGAACAGCTGCACCAGCAGTGGCGTGCCGCGGAAAATGGTCAGATACGTACTGCACAGAAAGTAAATGACCTTGCGCTCCGGGTTCAGTCGGCCAATACCGATCAGCAGGCCGACAATGCAGGAAAGCAGCAGGGCACCGGCGGTCACTTCAATCGTGACCAGCGTTCCCTGCAGCAGTGGTTCCCAGCCGGCAAGTACGGGGGTGAAATCCAGATTCATGACTTGGCCTCAAACCATTTTTTCTCGATGGATTGATATTTGCCGTTATCGCGCAGTTTTTTCAGCGCTGCGTTCAATGCATCACGTAATTCCGATTGTGATTTACTGACGGCAATGCCGTACTCTTCGGTCGTGATCTGTTCATCCAGCACCGTGAAGTCAGGATTGTGCTGCGCATACAGCTTGGCTGCCGGGCGACCTGTCACAGCAGCGTCAGCGCGGCCAATCTTGACCAGATTGAACATCTCTTCGTTTTTCTCGACTTCCACGCGATTGACTTTGGGGAAGTGTTCTGTCAGATAGTTAACCGATTTTGTACCCACCTGAACAGTGACCTTTTTGCCGTCCAGGTCTTTCAGGCTTTTGATGCTGCTGTCTTTTTTGGTCAATACCACCAGGCCGCCTGCGTAATAAGAGTCGGTGAAGTCCACCACGTTTTTACGCTCGGGGGTGATGTAAATACCCGAAATGGCCGCTTCGGCGCGACCGGAGACAATCGCCGGAATCAGACCCTTGAAGTCAATATTGATGAGCTCGACGGGGCGCTTCATTTCTTCGCCCAGTGCATGTATCAGTTCGACGTCAAAACCGGTAGGCTTGCCGTCCTTGTAGAACTCCATGGGAGGGAAGGTGGCATCGGTAACGACGCGCAGCGGTGCATCGGCGGCACCGGAAAGAGAGGGAGCTGCCAGGCCAAGGGCCAGCAGGGCTGTCAGGAAAATGCGAGATGGCTTCATGGTCATTCCTTGCAAGAGTTATTCAACAAGCGCTTTGAGGGTGGAAGAAATCGTGGTTGCCGCCTTGACGGTGGCTTCAATCAGTTGCTGGGCACGCGGCGTTGCCCGCGCGGTGGGGGCCATAAGCGTGATGGAGCCCAGTGCCAGCCGTTTCTGCTGAAACAGCGGGGCACTTACGCCCCAGACGCCATCGTCCACTTCGCCGTCAGTGACGGCATAACCCTGCTTCTGAACCTGCAGAATATCGGCGGCCAGACGCTCGGCCTGGTCTGGCGAGAGCTGGCCCTGTCTGATGGCCTGCTGCACAACGGCCTCACGCTTGGCCTCAGGCAAAAAAGCCAGCAATGATTTGGCGGAAGCACCGCGAATCAGGGGTAGTGAGCGGCCTTTCACGAAGGAGCAGCGCAGCGAACTCGTGCTCTCTACCATGTCCAGGCAAACGGCCACGTCTTCCACTGCGGCCAGAATGCCCACAGATTCGCCCGTTTGTGTGGCAAGGGCCAGCATATCCTTGCGGGCGTGCTGCAGCAGAAAAGAGGACTGATTGAAACCCCAGGCCAGCGGCAGACAGCGCGGGCCGGGCATGTATTCACCCTGCGACTCGAACACAAAGCCCCATTTTTTAAGCAGCGTGAGCTGACGGTACACCGTGCTTTGCGGCAGACCAGTAAGCGTAATCAGTTCAGCAACGGTCACGGCGCGTTCGATTCTGGCAAAAATCGACAGAATAAAGAGCGCGCGGTCTGCGCCGCCTTTGTCCGATTGTGAAAGCATGATGAGGCAGAGGATGGATAGATGACCGCTTCAGAATAACCGCGCTTTCCCGAAAATTAAATATTTAATTCCTGATAATTGAGAAAATAATGGAAAACCCCGATTCCTGCATGTTTCCAATTCGCGCGTTATCCGAAGAAAGCGTTCTCCTATTCATGCGTTCCCGAATTTATGTCTTTCCTCAATTCATGCGCCCCCCGGTCCGCCTTGGTGTTCTTGCAATAACCACGGCAACCACGTGACGCGCACCAGCAGCAACCAGCGCTCTTGCTGCCGCATCCAGCGTGCTGCCCGTGGTCAGCACATCATCCACCAGCACCACACAGGGATAGGAAATATTGCGACAGCAGTAATACAAATGGGCGGTACTGGCCTGTCGTTGCTGACGATTCAGCGTGCTTTGTTTATGGGTATCGGGCGACCTGTAAAGAAGATTGTGCATGACAGGGACGCGCAGCCGCCGCCCCAGCTGCGTGGCAAATTCGCCAGCGGGGTTGAAGCCGCGACGGCGTAACGAGTTGGTGCTGCCCGGTACGGGGACGAGCGGCGCACTGGCGCGCCAGAAAGGCTGAGGCCAGTGCGGGCTACGGTCCCGAATGGCCTCGCAGGCAAGGTGAGCAAAAGGGATGGCCAACTGAAACTGGCGGGCATTTTTGTAGCGAAGCACCAGACTGTCGGCAGGCGAGACATAATCAATTGCGGCCACAACGCTTTTCAGTGCCCCTGACTGGCTCGCACAGTCGGGGCAGGGGATGTTACCGGGCAGGGCAAGCGCACAGCGCGGGCAACGCCAGCGATGGTGAATCATGGAATAGCGGACGTCGCCGGCACATCCGGCACACAACTGACCGGGTCTTGCCGAACCATCGCATAGCGGGCATGACGATGACATCAGGTCGCGCAGGGAAAATCTTCGGGAAAAGCGAAGCACGGCATTTATCACGAATCACCTTCATTACAATGACAGATTGCGTAATCTGCCAGAACCCGATTCCGGCATCAATTGGCTTTGTGATATCCATGTCCCAGCTCATCCACTCGGCTTCCCGGCTGCCCATCAACATGACCCACGTCCGTCAGCAGTTTGCCCGTCGCGGTACGCTGGAAGATGCGCGCTTTTTCAATGATGAAATTGCGGCGCGCATGATAGACCGTCTGGGTTATATCAAAATCGACCCGAAACACATTGTGGATGCCGGCTGCGGGCCCGGTCATGCCCTGCACCTGCTGGCTGGCCGTTATCCTCAGGCAAACGTGACGGGTGTGGATCACTGCGAATCGTTTATCAGGCATTGCCAGACGACCTATCAGGCGAGGGGCCTCAAGTCTCTGGTCCAAAAGCTCAAAGGCCGACAGGATTTCCGTTTTGAACTGGCGGACATGGCTTCAACGCCCTTGGCACCCGAGTCCGTGGATATGATCTGGTCCAATCTGGCGCTGCACTGGCACCGTGAACCGCATGATGTCATCCGCGAGTGGCGGCGTGTTCTGCGCACTAGCGGTCTTGCCATGTTCTCCTGTCTGGGACCGGGCACCTTCAGGGAATTGCGAACGGCCGTAGACGTTGCCGGCATTCAGACACAGACCATGCAGTTTGTGGATATGCATGATTTTGGCGATATTCTGCTGGAAAATGGATTCATGGATCCGGTGATGGATCAGGAAGTGATTACGCTGACTTACCGGACGGTGGACGCGTTGCTGAAGGATGTGCGAGGACTGGGCGGCAATCCCAGCGAGGCCCGCGCCAACGGTCTCAAGGGACGAGCCTGGTATGAAAGACTGCGCGAGGGTATCGAGAAAGGACGGGGCGCAGACGGGTTATTGCGATTGTCATTGGAAGTGGCTTACGGTCATGCCTGGTGCAAGCCGGTGCGGCAGAACACTGCAGGAGAAACGCTGGTGCCCATCAGTTCAATTCAACGGGCAGTTCGTTGATTATTCTTCGCGAGCCTCGCGTGATAACAATCGTGATACTGCCTGTAAGGGCGGCACCTGGTCAAACAGCACGCCACACACCGCTTCGGTAATTGGCATATCAATATTGACCTGTCGCGCACGGGCCAGCGCGGCGCGGGCACAGCGTACGCCTTCGGCTGTCATGCCCTGTGCCAGGATAGAGGTCAGATCCTGGCCTTTGCCAAGCGCCATTCCAACCTGACGGTTGCGCGACAAATCGCCGGTTGCTGTCAGTACGAGATCGCCCAGTCCGGTCAGGCCGCTGAACGTGGCAGCGTCTCCACCCAGCGCAATGCCCAGTCGGGTCATTTCGGCCAGGCCTCGGGTAATGAGCGCAGCGCGGGCATTCATGCCCAGTGACAGCCCGTCAGCAATCCCGCAGGCAATGGCAATCACGTTTTTCATTGCCCCACCCACTTCAACGCCGACCACATCCTGGCTTCGATAGATTCGCGTATTGCCTGAGTGCAGGGCGTCTGTCGCGCGCGTGGTGACCACTTCATGGCTGCTCGCCGCAGTGAGAGCCACGGGCAGACCTTGGGCAACCTCGCGCGCAAAAGAGGGTCCTGACAGCACACCCGCGTGTGCAATTATGTCGCCCAGCCTGTCCCGGATGACCTCGTGCGGCAGGCGTGCGCTTTCCTCTTCGAATCCCTTGCAGGTCCACAGGACAGGCGTGTCCTGCAGTCCGGCGCGTGGCAGATGGTCGAGCAAAAGATCGCAGGCCTGACCAATGGCGGCTACGGGTGTTCCAAGAATGATTAGGGAAGCGCGGGCGTCCTGCAGAAAGGCGAAGGCCTGTTCAGGACTGCTGGTCGCAAGCAAGGCGGGCGGCAGATTTATGTCCTGCAGATACCTTGGGTTGCGGTGATGACGCTGAATGTTTTCGGCCGTATCAGGATCCCGGGCCCATAACATGACCTGCGCATTGCGGCAGGCTGACAGCGCCAGCGCCGTGCCCCAGCTACCTGCTCCAAGTACAAGTACGCGTAGTGGCGACGGCGCTGATGCAGAGGTCATGCAGACTTATTGGCGTGTCGTACCGGGAGGTACGTAAATGCCTGAACCGTTGTCAGCCGGCGCGCCGCCAGCCTGGTTCTGCGCTTCCTGGACGCGCTGCTCGTACAGTGCCTGGAAGTTGACTTCTGCCAGATGCAGCGGAGGCAGTGAGGTGCGGTTGATCGCGTCAGCCACGTTGGCACGCAGATATGGGAAAAGCATGGTTGGGCAGACGATGCCGATCAGTGGCTCGAACTGCTCTTCGGGGATATTGGCAATTTCAAAAATGCCGGCCTGTGTACCTTCAACCAGATACAAGGTTTTATCGCCGATCTTGGTGGTGATGGTGACCGTCACCGTAGCTTCAGAGACGGTTTCGGCCAGACGTTCGCCACCGACGTTGAGAGAGACCTCAACAGTGGGTGTTTCCTGTTCCAGAAAAATCTGAGGCGCATTGGGCATTTCCAGCGACAGATCTTTCAGATACACGCGCTGCATTGAAAATACCGGATCTGATCCTGTTGCTTCGTTATTCGATGCAGCGTTATTTGCAGCGTTGTTTTCGTCGGCCATATAACTTCCTAATTAGGTAAATATCAAAAATAAACGGGTCACTGACCCAGCATAGCAGTCAGTTTACCCTCACGGTCAAGCGCCATGAGGTCATCGCATCCACCGATATGCTCGTCTCCAATGAAAATCTGGGGAACGGTTGTGCGGCCACCAGATCGTTCAATCATGACAGCGCGCTGTTCCCGGTTTGTGTCAATACCGATTTTTTCCAGGTCGGACACGCCGCGCTCGCGCAGCAGTTTTTCTGCACGCACACAGTACGGGCAGGTTATTTTGTAGAACATGGTCACTTTTTTCATCATCAATCCTGTGTATGCATGGAGTGGTTGCAAGTGTCGCGGACGTGTCGTCAGGCGTGCTGCTTGACGGGCATGCCATCAGCCCTCCAGGCGGTCATGCCACCGGCCAGCGAGTAAACAGCGGCAGTATGCTTGTCTGCCAGGGTTTTGACCAGTTTGGCGGAATCGCGTCCGTTTTCGCAGACCAGGATCAGCGGTTTGTTGCGCGGCAGGCTGCTGATCTTTTGTTCAGCTTCTGCGGCAGGCAGATGGCGCGCAGACGGGATGGAGCCGGCGCGATAGTTTTCCAGAGGGCGAACATCAACAAAAACGGCATTTTCCCGATTGGCCAGATTGACGGCCTCTTTGACGCCCAGCCCGGTATTGCCTTTGCCCTGCTTGCGCAGCAAGGGAAAGAGCAGCAGTCCGCCGGACACCAGCAGAAAGATAAGAAAGTAAATCGAGTTCTGATAAAGAAGAAATTCCACAATGAATCCTGAAAATGCGCATTTCAAACGCTGAATTTACTGATTATAAAATAGCTGGACTATTCGAGATAAGAGTTCTGTAAAATAGAGGAAAATTAATCACTGGAGCCGTCCTTCAGGCAGTTTGCGGGCCGCTTTCAGCAGGTTTACAGTTTTTCAGTTTTGTCTTGCGGGAATCAATAATGTACAAGTTAGTATTAATGCGGCATGGCGAGAGCCAGTGGAATCTGGAGAATCGGTTCACGGGGTGGAAAGATGTCGATCTGACCGAAACCGGCAGGCAGCAGGCCTGGGACGCCGGCGAGCTGCTCAAAAAAGAAGGCTATTCCTTTGATCTGGCTTTCACCTCTGTGCTGAAACGCGCCATTCGTACGCTCTGGATTGCCCTGGATGCCATGGACGCCATGTATATCCCCGTGCATCCAAGCTGGCGCCTGAATGAACGGCACTATGGCGCACTGCAGGGCCTGAACAAGGCGGAGACCGCTCAGAAGTTCGGTGACGAACAGGTTCTCATCTGGCGTCGTGCTTACGCCATCGCACCCGATCCGCTGGACGCAGATGACGAACGTCATCCGCGTTTCGATAACCGTTACGGACGTATCGCCGCCGAGGAGCTGCCTGCAACCGAATGCCTCAAAGACACGGTTGCACGCGTTCTGCCTCTGTGGAATGAATCCATTGCCCCGGCCATTCGCGCCGGACGCAATGTGCTGATTGCCGCTCACGGTAACAGCCTGCGCGCCCTGATCAAGCATCTGGACCAGGTGTCCGAAGAGGATATCGTCAATCTGAATATTCCTACCGGCCAGCCGCTGGTTTATGAGCTTGATGAAAATCTCAAACCCATCAAACACTATTATCTGGGCGACCAGGAAGCGATTGCCGCTGCCATGGCAGCCGTGGCTGCCCAGGGTAAAGCCAAAAAGGACTGATGTGACCCGGGTGTTCTGTGCGTTTCCTGTTCTCCATGCGTGCATGTCATAAAGACGGCAGCATGAGTGGACGCCGCTACCTGTCGTCATTGTGTTCGCCAGGATACCTCGCGCTCGCCTGTCTGTTGCTCGCTGCAGCAACGCCAGCGTGGGCGCAGTCGCCGTCCATTTCGTCTCTGACCAAACAACAGCAGAACGCAGAGCGGCTGCGACGCGATCTTCAGGAAAAGATTGCCTCGGTGCAGAAGCGCATCGACGAATCAGAAAGTGATCGCAAGGATGTGACCGAATCACTGCGTCAGTCCGAAAGTGAAATTTCGCGGTTGAATGCGCGTCTGGATGATCTGGATCAGCAGCGCGACAATACCGAAAAGGAACTGGACGGGCTGCGCAAGGAACAGGCTGAGCAGCAGGCGCTGATGGAACAGCGTCGTGAAGAACTTGCCGAGCAGCTCAAATCCCAGTACACCAATGGGGTTTCACCCTGGGCTGCGTTGCTGTCCGGTGATGACGCCCAGAAAATTGGCCGTGATCTGACCTACCTGAGCTATGTGGCAAAAGCACGCACCAACGCCGTTCAGGCGCTGAACAAGGAAATCGCCCGTCTTGACGCAGTCAAGGCAAAAGTGGCCGGTCATCAGCAGACGCTGAAGGCGCTGGCCGATGACGCCCGCAAGGGTAAAAGCGATCTTGAAAAAGAACAGCAGAAACATGCCGCCGTCCTGGTGAAGATTGAAGCCGAGCTGAAAGACCGGCGTTCGCAGGCGGGCAAGCTTGCCCGCGATGACCGGCGATTGAATTCGCTGATCGACGACATCCAGAACAATATCGTCAAACAGCGCGAAGCCATCCGGCAGGCTGCTATTGAGCGTGAGGCGCGTGAAGCCGCCAGACGCAAGGCGCTGCAGGAAACGCGTGAGCGTGCTGCCCGTGAAGCGTCTCGTCAGGCTGCGCTGGCGGCCAAACGTGCAGAACAGGCCGCACGCCAGGCTCAGGCTGCCCGGGAAGCCGAGCAACGAGCCTACCTGAGTGCAGAAGAGCAGGCCGCCGCGCTGCAGCGCGCACGTGAAAACGCACCACCAGCGCCAGGCACCACCGTCCAGCCGCAACCCGATCTTGAAGCCGCCACGCGTTCCTCTGCGGCAGCCCAGCAGCAACTGGCGCAGGCCCGCATGCAGCGCGAGAATCTGGAAATTGATCGTGAAAAAGCCCGGCTTGCACGATTGAAGGCTGAAGAAGAAGTGCGCCTGGCCCAGAAAGCAAGGGAAGACGAGCGCAAGGCAGCCGCAGAAGCGTCGTCCGGCGCAGCCGGGTTGCAGCGCGGTGCGCCGTGGCCTGTGCGCGGCAGCGTGCAGGGACGCTTTGGCACCCCGCGCCCCGATACCGGCGATGTCTGGCGTGGTATTCTTATCCGCGCTGGCAGTGGTACGCCAGTCAAGGCCGTAGGTAGTGGTAGTGTGGTTTACGCAAGCTGGGTCCAGGGATTTGGTAATCTCATCATTGTGGATCACCAGAATGGCTTCCTGAGCGTATATGGTTACAATCAGAGCCTGAGTAAGGGGGTTGGAGACCGTGTCCGGATTGGGGAAACCATTGCGCGGGTCGGTGCCACGGGTGGGCAGGTTGACCCCGGCCTTTATTTTGAAATCAGAAAAGGGTCTGCGCCTGTAGATCCCATGAGCTGGCTGGCCCGGTAACGGCGCCCGGCAACTTTCCGGAATACGCTATGAAATTGTTTGCAGTTCGCCAGTTGACCACCTTGATTACCATCGGCTTTATACAAGCTGCGGTGGTCTACTCGCCCCTTGCGCTTTCGCAGACCAAACCGGCCAAATCTGAACGTCAGGTCCCTGCACCTGAACTTCACACCCCGCTGCCCGCCGAGGAATCGCTGCCGTTTGCAGAGCTGCAGCGGTTTGCGCGCATTTATGCTGCGATCAAGAACAATTACGTTGAACCTGTTTCAGACCAGAAGCTGATTGAATCGGCCATCAAGGGGATGGTTCAGGATCTGGATCCGCATTCCGCGTATCTGGATGAACTCGAATATGAAGAAATGCGCGCCTCTACCGACGGTGAATTCGGTGGCCTCGGCATAGAGATCGGGCCGGAAAAAGGTTTCGTCAAAATCATATCGCCCATTGAAGACACGCCCGCCGCCAAGGCTGGGATCATGCCTGGCGACATCATCACCCGGATTAACGGTGAAAGCATGGAGGGCAAACCGCTAAATGATGTGGTGAAAAACCTCAGAGGCGATGTCGGTAGTGCCATCAAACTGTCGGTCAGCCGTCCTTCCACCGGCAAGCAGCTTGATTTCGATCTGGTCCGTGCTGTCATCAAGGTACAGAGCGTGCGCAGCAAAATGCTGCAGGATGGCATCGCCTACATCCGCGTATCGCAGTTCCAGGAACGTACCGGTCCCGATCTGGCCAAACAGCTGAAAGACCTGGATGCCAAAGGAAAGGTCAAAGGTCTGGTACTGGATCTGCGCAATGATCCTGGCGGTCTGCTGACGGGTGCTATTGGCGTGTCTGCGGCATTCCTCAAGCCTGGCGTCAACGTTGTGTCCACCAAATCGCGCATCGATCAGGAGTCTCATGTTTTCAAGGCGAATCCGGGCGATTATGTGCACAATGCCAAGGATTATCTGAAAGACCTGCCTTCATGGACAAAAACCGTGCCCATGGTTACGCTGATCAATGTGGGTTCGGCTTCCGCATCTGAAATCGTGGCGGGCGCCCTGCAGGATCACAAGCGCGCAACCATTATGGGCAATCGCAGTTTTGGCAAAGGCTCGGTGCAGGTTGTCATGCCACTGGATGACAATACAGCGCTGAAACTCACAACAGCCCGTTACTTCACGCCTTCTGGCCGGTCCATACAGGCAACGGGTATTGTGCCGGACGTGGTGGTGACCGATACTGAAAAAGGCGACCTGTTCAGTTTCCCCAGAGAAGCTGATCTTGCCGAACATCTGAGCAATGATCAGGCCGGCAAAGACGGAGAGGTCAAGGGAACCACATCGCTCAAACCGGATGAATCGGCCGAGGAACAGGAGGTGTTTGAATTCGGATCGCCAGAAGATTTTCAACTGACGCAGGCCGTTAACAAACTGCAGGGCAAACCCGTCAAGGGCGGTGCACCGGTGGCCGAGAAAACACTCAGCAAAGAAGAGCAGCAGGCCGAGAAAAAATCCATTGATGAAACTGCCAAAAAGGCGGCCGAGCCAGGCAAGGCAGATGATGATAAACCCGCGGGACAGGAGTCTGACGACGCACGTGAACGCGACAAGGCCGAGCCCGCGCCAGCAGCGCCAGCGGATCGCAAGGCCCCGGCAGACAAGGTCAGTCCCGATGATAAAGCCGGGCCTGCGTCAGGAAAGTAAAAATGGATGACGAGCAGCTGCTGCGCTATGCGCGTCACCTGATGCTGGATGTCATCGGCATCGAGGGTCAGGAGAAGTTGCTGCGCAGTTCCGTACTCATTTTAGGACTTGGCGGCCTGGGTTCACCGGCAGCCGCGTATCTGGCTTCGGCAGGCATTGGCCGGCTCGTGCTGGTCGATGATGATGAGGTTGAACTTTCGAATCTGCAGCGTCAGATCATCCATACGACAGACCGTATCGGCCAGAGCAAAGCGCAATCGGCGCAAAAGGCCATCGAGCAAATCAACCCGCACTGCATCACGGAAACAATCGTGGAACGGGTGGATAGCGACCGCCTTGCGGATTTACTGCGTGATGTAGATATTGTCGTTGACTGCACCGATAATTTTCATACCCGACAGGCGATCAACCAGGTTTGCGTGATGCAGGCCAAACCGTTTGTTTCTGCGGCTGCCATCCGGTTCGCAGGACAGGTCACGGTTTTTGACACACGTCACCCCGATTCACCGTGTTATGCCTGTGTATTTCCGCCTTCAGATAATCTGCAGCCCGATAATTGCGCCACGCTGGGCGTCTTTGCGCCGCTGGTGGGCATTATCGGCAGCGTAGAAGCCGCCGAAACCATCAAGACATTGCTGGGTGCCGGAGAGAATTTACAAGGCCGGCTGATGATGCTGGATGCGCTGAGCATGCAGTGGCAGACGCTACATCTGGAGCGCAATCCCGAATGTCCTGTCTGCGCCTCCCGCGATCGCGCAGAGTAAATGCGTTCGGCATTGTTCAGGCATCAGCCGCTGGTGTCGCGCATTAAGCGTCGGTTTCTCTTCTCAGATTGCACTTGTCATCAGGCGGCGCCTGTAGTGTCATCGTCGTGCTGCGCAGTTCATCACGTCTGAAATAATGAATCATTACCTGGCTGCCTGCCTGATAGCGATCCAGCAATTTGTCCCAGCTGGCGACTTCAATTTTCAGGCCGTCCAGGGCGACAAGAACATCCCCTGCCGACAATCCCGCGGCATGCGCCGCGCTGCCTTCATAAACCTGGGCAATACCTGGTTCGCCGGCAGCCGTTGCGCGCACGACTGCGCCGATCCCCGGCGCGCGACGTTCGGCCTGCCACTCAAGAAGCACACCCTGTTTGCGCAGCAGGGCAGCCAGTGGCAGATCCTGTGTCTGTCGGGTCGCAGCTTCAATAAAATCGCTCAGGTCAACACCTGTTGCCTGTTTCAGCAACTGAGGGAATTCGTCTTCATCCAGGCCACGCGGGCGCGTCTGGTAAAAGCGGCGTCCGTATTTATTCCACATCAGGCGCATCACATCGTCCAGCGATTTCCTGTTGCGCGTCGCATTGCGAATGCTCAGATCCAGCGCCAGAGCGACCAGTGAACCCTTGGTGTAATAGCTGACGATATTGTTGACCGAACTTTCATCCTGTCGATAGTAGCGATTCCAGGCGTCGAAGGAACTGTCTGCCACGCTCTGATGCAGACGGCCTGGGCCGCGATGCACATTGCTGACGGTTTTTGCCAGAAGTCGTAAATAGTCTGTTTCCTCCACGACTCCGGACCGCAGCAGCATCAGGTCATCGTAGTACGAGGTAAAGCCTTCGAAGATCCAGAGCAGGGAGGTCAGGTTCGGTCGAGTGAAGTCATAGGGGGCAAAGGCCTGCGGTTTGATCCGCTTGACGTTCCAGGTATGAAAATATTCATGACTGACCAGACCCAGAAAGCCCGTATAGCCTTCGCTGCGTTCGTCATTGCCGATCACGGGCAGATCGGGGCGAGAGGCCACGAGGGCCGTGGAGGCACGATGCTCCAGCCCGCCATAGTCCTTGCCCGTCACATAGGTCATGAACACATACTTGTCGGCGCTGTCCAGAAACGGCGCACGATGCGTTTCCGGTTCAAAAAAGCGGATCTGGGTCTCGCAGATTTTTGCCGCATCGCGTGCAATGCGTTTGAAGTCCACATTCGGCAGCACGCCCGTGAACACCATCTCGTGTTTTGCGCCGCAAGCGGTAAACGTCTCAACATGCGGCGTTCCCATTTCTACCGGATGATCCACCAGGGCGTCGTAATCCGGCGCTTCATACAGGCCGAAGCGATGCTCTCGTGTTGGCTGACGTCCTCGGCGCACCGGCCTCAGACTCGTGTAGACGCGCCAGTGGGCTGTGCCAGGTCCGGCGGCAATCTCGACCTGACAGGGCTGATTCTCCCGGCCATGAACTTTCAGAAACACGCTGGTGCCATTGAAGAACCCGTGTGTCTGGTCAAGGTGCGCGCATCTGACGGACAAGTCCCAGGCATAGACGCGATAGCTCAGCGTCAGGCGCCGCGAACACGGTGCCACCTGCCAGGTATGGTTATCTACTTTTGTGATATCCAGCGGCGTGCGTCCTGTTCTGGCCTGGAGGCGATGAATATGCCTGGAAAAATCCCGGATCAGATAGCTGCCCGGAATCCAGGCTGGCAGTGAAACCACCTGTCCGCGCCGATCCGGCCGGTCAATCGTGACCTCGACATCAAAGTAGTGGGCGGCAGGGTCTGCGGGGGTAATTCTGTATAAGACGTGAGGCATGCGTGCTCGATCATTCTGAGGATTAACCCGACAACTATAGCAAAAACCGGGGGTTTGTCGTTTTTGCGTCATTCAATGGCTACAATATTTGACACAATGTCAGTTATGCCGGGCGTTGCGGAACAAGGCCGCAACTGCCCTCAATCAGATCCTCCGGAGACCCAAACATGTCAGAAGAATTTGTCGTATCCCGTATTGAAGGCGCTGTCGGCGTCATCACCATCAACCGCCCGAAAGTGCTCAATGCGCTGAGCAACGAGGTCATGCATTCCCTTAGCGATGCGCTGCTGGCTCTGCAGGGAGACGACAGCATCAATGTGATCGTACTGACAGGGTCTGAAAAGGCCTTTGCGGCGGGAGCGGATATTGCCGCCATGAAAGGCTGGGACTATATGGATGTGTACAAGAGCAATTACATCTGTGGCGAATGGGAAACCATCAAAAATGTCATCCGCAAGCCGGTGATTGCTGCCGTGTCCGGTTACGCGCTGGGCGGCGGCTGCGAGCTGGCCATGATGTGCGACATGATTTACGCTGCTGAAAACGCAAAATTCGGTCAGCCCGAAATCAAGCTTGGAACTATTCCCGGCCTTGGCGGTACACAGCGGCTGACGCGTGCCATTGGCAAGGCCAAAGCCATGGACCTGGTACTTACCGGTCGCATGATGGATGTCAAAGAAGCGGAAAGTGCCGGTCTGGTTGCTCGCGTGCTCCCGGTCGAAGGCTTCCTGGAAGAGGTCATCAAAATTGCCCAGGGTATGGCAGGAATGTCACAAACCGCGCTCATGATGGCCAAGGAATGTGTCAATGTTGCACAGGAAACAACACTTGAGCAGGGACTGTTGTTCGAACGCCGTGTGTTTCATGCAACGTTCGCCACGCGGGACCAGAAAGAGGGCATGGATGCCTTCGTGAACAAGCGTGCGCCGGCCTTCAAGAATATGTAAGAAATCGTCCCCGCGGCTTGCCTGTGACTTGAAATTTACGATATACTCCCATGGCTTAACTGAATGCTAAAAACCGTTATGAACGGCGCGGGGGCAATACCATGAAACTAGCGGGTGCCATCCCACAAAGTCGTACGAAGCATTTGCCGGAAGACCGGAATCAGCAGCCCGAAGCATCACAAAATGCGACTGTTGCTGGTAACCAACACGCCACTGTGGGAAAGAGCGCGCCGGCAATGTCAGAAAAGCCACACGAAACGCCACGAGAAGCGCGTCCATTAAGCCTGACTCCAGAAGAGCGGGCCAGAATGAACGCAAGGGCGGCGAAAGGCCTGGTGAATCTGGTACTTGCGCAATCAGCATTGTTGCTGCTTGCGGTACTGGCAAGCTGGGGCATAGCCGGGGGGTATGCGGCGCTATCCGCGCTGGCTGGAGGGCTGGTCTATCTGATCCCGTCCTCATTTGCATCCCTTCATATGCTCGTAAAGATATACAGTCAGGCAAACGCCGGAGCGCTTACGTTCTTCTGGACGCAGGCGCTGAAAATCGGCGGAACCCTCGCGCTGCTGGCACTGGTTGTCAGGTTCGGGGGAGCCTATCTGGTCTGGCCTGCGCTGCTGATCGGACTCGTTGTTGTGTTGAAGGGGTATGTCCTGCTGCTTGTGTTGAATAAACTCAAATAGCCGGCGTAAATGGGATAAATCAGAATGCAGCCTGAAGCAGGCTGCGAATTTGGAGTACGTACTAAATGGCTGCACCTGCCGAAGTATCGCCTCAGTCAGCTTATGTCCAGCATCACCTGGCACATCTGAACAACACAGGTCATCCTCAAACCAGCATTCTGGATATGAGCGTCATCAACTATGACTCCGTATTCTGGTCTCTGGCCATGGGTCTGGTTGTCGTATTCCTTCTGTGGCTGGCCGCGCGTCGCGCCACCTCCGGCGTTCCAGGCCGTTTTCAGGCTGGCGTTGAAATGGTCGTCGATATGGTCAACGATCAGGCCAAAAGTATTGTTCATAATGAAGTCTCCCGCAAATTCATTGCCCCACTTGCACTGACCGTTTTCCTCTGGGTTGCGCTCATGAATGCGCTTGACCTGATTCCGGTGGATCTGCCTGGCGCTATTTTCGGATGGCTGGGTCTTACCGGTGATCACCATGAACACGGTCCCCTCTATTACCATCGCATTCTTCCTACGGCTGACCTGAACGTTCCTATGGGAATGTCACTGGCCGTGCTGCTGCTGTCGTTCTACTACGGTATCAAAATCAAAAGCCCAGGCGGTTTCGTGAAAGAGCTGTTCACAGCACCTTTCCACGCACATGGCTTTGCGGCTGTTCTGCTGTCGCCCTTCAATCTGTTGCTCAATATTATCGAATACGCTGCCAAAACCGTTTCACTGGGTATGCGGCTGTTCGGTAATATGTTCGCCGGTGAGCTGCTGTTCATGCTGATCGCCCTGCTGGGTGGTGCGTGGACCGGTTTCTCCGCAATGAATATCGGGCTTGGCATTGGCCAGGTTCTGGCGGGATCCATCTGGGCTATTTTCCATATCCTGATTATCCTGCTTCAGGCCTTTATTTTCATGATGCTGACACTGGTGTATCTGGGTCAGTCGCATGAAGGCCACTAAGGTTTCGTCATAGCAGAGTCTGTTATGCCGTAGAGGGTAGGCCGGGAAATGTATGTACCGGTTTACCATTTTTTAAGCAGTAACTTTTTCCATCTTTAAATTGTTTTAGGTTCATAACCACAAGGAGTTGTCATGACCACAGCAGCTTTCGTTGCTCTTGCTTGCGCTTTCATCATCGGCCTGGGCGCTATCGGTGCGTGTATCGGTATCG
>JAEWHK010000019.1 GCA_023387815.1 Pseudomonadota bacterium | reverse complement strand
GGGTCGATATGAATGCCCAGCGCGATCAGCTGCGCAAGGGCTGCGAACTGCTTATCGCCACTCCGGGTCGGCTGCTCGATCATATCGAACAAAAGAATGTCAGCCTGAGTCAGGTCAGCGTTCTCGTGCTGGATGAAGCCGATCGCATGCTGGACATGGGCTTTCTGCCCGATCTGGAGCGTATTGTCCGTCTGCTGCCCAAACCAAGACAAAGCCTGCTGTTTTCGGCCACGTTCAGTAACGATATACGCAAGCTGGCACGCAATTTTCTGAACAATCCCGTGGAAATCAACGTTGCGCCTCGCAACGCCACGGCCGAGACCGTGACGCAGATTGCCTATCCGGTATCGCCAAATGAAAAGAAAGCGGCGGTTCTGTACACCCTTAAGTCACGTAATCTGAATCAGGTCATTGTTTTCGTAAACACAAAGATCGGAGCAAGCCGTCTGGCGCGCGAGCTGGTCAGTGAAGGCATCAATGCCGAATCCATTCACGGCGACCGCTCGCAGGCAGAGCGCATCAAGGCGCTGGAGGGGTTCAAATCCGGTGATATTTCGGTCCTGGTTGCAACAGACGTTGCGGCGCGCGGGCTGGACGTAGTCGGATTGCCTTGTGTGATCAATATGGACCTGCCCTATAACGCCGAAGATTACGTGCATCGTATTGGCCGCACGGGCAGGGCGGGGGCCAAGGGCGAAGCCATCGCGTTCTATACCCAGTCCGAAGAACGCCTCCTGGAAGATATTGAAAAACTGATCAAAACACCCGTGCCACGCGGAGTGCTTTCCATTCCGGAAGTATTTCTGGCACGAGGACATCATCCGTCACGCGCGGCATCCGGCAAGCCGGAGCGCTACAAAAAAACCTTTCCGGCCTCGCGCGCGGCACCTATCGACGACTTCTTCTTCCGTCCTTACGAACCTTCAAACAAGAAAGCGCAGCCTGCACCCTCACAGGCAAACGCCAATCAACGTCAGGAAAGCAACGGACCCCGGCCCATGCTTGCGGTTCTGCTGGGCGGACGCCCCCAGAACGACAATTGATGTTTCAGTCGCGTTCGGGAACTTGAAAGCGCGACCCTTTATTCCTATCTTTATCAGGCAGAGGCCGACAGCAATTCGCGCAGATCGGCCGGCCCTTCTGCACGGGTATCAGGTTCATCCGTGATCGCCTGCAGCATTCGTTCAAGGTGTCCGATATAAGGCAGCATGGTTCCAAAAAACCGCGTCTGTCCTTCGGACTGTATGAGCAGGGTGGGGAAGTTTTCTACATCCAGATCATCCAGAAGCTGCGGATTGTCTTCAATGTCAATCCACAGGAACAGATGCTGGGGATAGCGCTCGCTCAGGGCCTCGAATGCGCCACGGTAATCGCCGCAGGTGTCACACCAGGCGGCGCAGTAACAGGCAATAAGCCAGGTATCCGGATTGTCCAGTGCGGCATGCACGTCTGAGGCGTGCTGCCCGGGATCTTGAATGAACATAGTGGGTCAGCAAAGGGGAGAATTATGCAAAATAGTACACCATTCCGGTCGCAGGCAGATAGCGGCCCCGCGCCGTTGCCGCGTTCACCATACGACGGCGTGGGCAGGGCGTTTGGCCGGGCCATTGTCTCGCAGATGCAGCCGCGCATGTTGCTGGCACTGTTGCTGCCCTTTGCGGCGGCACTCATTGCCATGCTGTTTTTTGCCCGCTTCCTGTGGGGGCCCGTCACGGACTGGCTGAATGTGTTCGCCACACAATCAGATCTGGTGAGCCAGGTGGATGGCTGGATGCTGAGTGCAGGTCTGTTTTCCCTCACTGCCTATGTCGTCCACATTCTGGTGTTCGTCATTATGGTTACGGTGGGTAGCAGCATCGGACTGCTGATCGCCGCTGTGCTGGTGATGCCGATGGTGGTCGGCCACGTGGCCAGAACCGATTATCCGCAACTGCAGCGTCACGGCAAACAAGTGTTTGTGTCGAGTCTGATGAATTCCGTGAAGGTGATCGCCGTATTCGCGGTCGGCTGGCTTGTTACGCTGCCCCTATGGCTGATCCCGCCGGTAGCGGTGCTGCTGCATGTTTTCTGGTGGGCTTATGCGTTTACTCACATGCTGCGTTTTGATGCGCTGGTAGAGCATGCTACGCGTGAAGAGCGTGCACAGATCATCAGCCGGACACGTGGTGGTGGCTGGGCGATTGGTGTTGTCTGCGCACTGATCAATCTGATTCCGCTGACCTGGATTGTGCTGCCGGTTTTTACCTCTCTCGTGTATGCCCATCACGGTCTGGATGCGCTGGATACGCTGCGTCGGCAACGTCCGGTGCCCCTGCCTGCAAATTCCGACCTTTAGCGTTAGAATAGCGTGATCCGGAATCCGGCCCTCGGAAACCGGTCATCAACAGGACGCGTATCATGAATGACAAGGCAGCTCGTAAAATCAGTTTGATTATCGTTGGCGATGAGATTCTTTCTGGTCGACGCCAGGACAAGCACTTGTCCAAAATCATTGAGCTGCTTTCGGCGCGAGGCATGCAATTGTCACGGGCAGAGTTTCTGCCTGACGATCTTGAGACCTTGATTGCCGCTTACAAGCGCAGTTTTGCCTCGGGCGATATCGTATTCTCCAGCGGTGGTATTGGTGCCACGCCTGATGATAAAACCCGCAGCGCTGTAGCGCAGGCATTGGGCGTTCCGCTGGCGCTGCACCCCGAAGCAGAGGTGCTCATTACCGAGCGTTTCGAGCAGCTCGCGCGCGAAGGGCGTGGTACCCATGATCCCGGTTCTCCGGAGAATCAGCGCCGACTGGCCATGGGAGTTTTCCCCGTGGGTTCAGAGATCGTACCCAATCCCTACAACCGGATTCCCGGTTTTTTCATCCAGGATCATACGTTCGTGCCCGGCTTTCCGGAAATGGCCTGGCCAATGGTGGAATGGACGCTGGATAACCGCTATGCCGATTATCAGAATCTGCGCAAACTGGTTTCGCACAATATTCTGGCTTATGGTGTTCCCGAAAGCAGGATTACGCCGGCGCTTGAGCATATCGAATCGAACTGGTCCGGTGTTGCAACCTTTAGCCTGCCTACCATGGGCAAGGGAGCTGGTGCGTATATCGATCTGGGCGTCAAGGGAGAAGAACCTGCTGCCAGTGCCGCATTCGATTATCTGAAGGGAGAAATTCTGCGCGTCGGTGGCCGTTTTCATCCGGACAAACCCGCATAAACGGGGATATTGTCGCAGCTTTACCTCTATTGCGACATTTCAGGGTTTTCATTTTTCACAATATGGGATAGAATATATTGCACTGCAATATTCTGATGATCCCTTATGGCTAATCGGCTCTTAAACGCACAGGAAAATCCGGAAACCCAGACCCTGGACGCGACTCCTGTTATCACCATTCAGGTACTGGAACGTACCATGAAAGTGCTGGACGTTCTCGCGGACCAGCCACATCCCGTATCCCTCAAAGAGATCGCTGCTCTGACGCGTTTGCATGCGTCTACGGCACACCGCATTCTGAACGATCTGGCAGTAGGGCGCTACGTAGAGCGTGTCAACAACGGCATGTACCAGCTAGGCATTCGCCTGCTTGAGCTGGGCGCGCTGGTCAAGGATCGTCTTAACGTACGGGACGTAGCACACGATTATCTGCAAACACTGCATCACCTTACCGGACAGACCGTCAATCTTTCTATTCAGCAGGGCGACGATATCGTTTATATCGATCGGGCCTGGAGCGAGCGTTCGGGTATGCAGGTCGTGCGAGCCATTGGCGGACGTGCCCCGCTGCACCTGACGTCTGTGGGCAAACTTTTCCTGGCCTCTGCGGACGCACGCTATGTGCGTGCCTATGCTATGCGCACGGGTCTGTCTGGAAACACCCGCAACAGCCTGACTGATCTGGACCGCCTGGAACGCGATCTCAGTTTTGTGCGGCGTCACGGTTACGCCCGTGATAACGAAGAACTGGAGCTTGGCGTGCGCTGTATCTCTGCCGGCATATATGATGATTCGGGCAAACTCGTCGCGGGCCTGTCCATTTCTGCACCGGCTGAACGTCTGCAGGAAGAGTGGGTGGAAATGCTCGTCAGTACTGCTGCCAAGATTTCTTCTGCGCTGGGGTACGAATAAGTTCGTGCGTGTCACAGCAGGGTCATGCACGGGACCTATGATTCATTCAAAGTCCCGCCTGACCCTGTCGTACAAGGCTATTTTTCTCTAGCAGTATTCTTATTTGTGCGCCGCACAAAAATTCCTTGACGTCAGGAAAATTTCAGCTATAATTTTAATTGTGCAATGCAACAATATGGGTAGGTAGCTGTAGCCCAGGACGTGAATAAACCATTGCGCCTATGCAGCAAGCCGTTTTCTGCAGATGTTGCCCGGTACCTTCGGGCTGTCTGCCAAACTGACATCAAACTATCTACCAGGAGAAAGTATTATGAGCGCTATTCCACAACAAATTATCGACCGTCAAAAATCTGCACTGAACGCAGCCGTGGCGGTACAAGGTTCCCTGTTCAACGGTTTCGAAAAGCTGGTTGACCTGAACCTCAAAGTAATTAAAGCAACGCTGGGTGAAGTGGCTGAACAGTCAGCTCAGGCCACCGAATTGAAAGATCCTCAGGAAGCCGCTGCATTTGTGTCTTCTCTGGCACAGCCCAATTCAGAAAAAGCCATTGCCTACACCAAACATGTTTACGAGATCGTTTCCGGCGTTAGCAATGAACTGATCAAACTGACCGAAGCTCAGGTTGCTGAAGGTCAGCAACAGGTTTCTGAAGCCATTGATCAACTGGCAAAAAATGCACCTACAGGTTCTGAAAGCGCCGTTGCCCTGATGAAATCTTCACTGGCAACCGTCTCTACCGCCTATGATTCACTCAACAAGGCCGCCAAACAGGCTGCTGAAGTTGCCGAATCAAACCTGTCTGCTGCAACCAATGCCACCATCAAGGCAACAGAGTCAGCCAGCAAAGCCGCTGCTACAGCAACGCGCTCTGCTCGTCGCCAGGCCTGATTAAGTCTCACGGTTTTCCGTAGTAGCAAAGGGGCTTTACCCGGTCCCTGTTAAATCTCCGATGTGCCCGTAGTAAATAAAGCCCTTCATCTGTGTGAAGGGCTTTCTCGCTTTTTGGTCAGTCAGACCCGAACGGGCTTATCGGGGCTGAGGCAGCGCACCAGACTGCGCGATGGCGCGAACACATTCATCGACCAGTACCGGCCCGCGATAAATCAATCCGCTATAGACCTGCACGGCATTGGCACCCGCCTGTACTTTTTCGGCGGCCTGTGCGCCTTCCATGATGCCACCTACGCCAATAATGGGGTAGCTCTCTCCCAGGGCCTTGCGCAGCCCTGAAATGACTTTCAAGGAAGCTTCGTGCAAGGGCATGCCCGACAGTCCGCCTTTCTCTTTCGCATGCGCCAGACCATTGACGCCTTTGCGTGAAAGTGTTGTGTTGGTTGCTATCACACCGTCTATCTCATATTGCGGCAACAGCTCTGCAATGGTCGCAATCTGGTTAGCATCCAGGTCAGGAGCAATTTTTACCAGTACCGGCACAGCCCGTCCATGGAGGTCGGATAGTTCCTTGCGTTTTTCCCTGAGCGCGGTCAGCAGCCCGGTCAATTCGTCAGCCTGTTGCAGGGCACGCAGGTTCTGTGTATTGGGTGAAGAAATATTCACGGTGACATAATCGGCCTGCGGATACACGGCCGTCAATCCCAGCAAATAGTCATCGGCAGCCTGCTCAATAGGCGTTGCGGCGTTCTTGCCGATATTCAGTCCAAGAATGCCGCCCTGTTTCTTCCATTCACTTTTGGCAACGTTGGCCAGGAAGGCGTCCAGCCCCAGATTGTTGAAACCCAGGCGATTGATGATGGCGCAGGCTTCGGGCAGGCGGTACATGCGCGGTTTCGGGTTACCCGGCTGGGCTTTCGGTGTCACCGTACCCACTTCGATAAACCCGAATCCCATATGTCCCAGCGCATCAATATAGGCACCGTTCTTGTCCAGCCCGGCGGCCAGACCTACCGGATTCGGCAGTGTCAGACCCAGAAGCTGCACGGGCGCGTTGGGTTTGGCATCCAGGATTTTTTTAAGCATCCCCCAGTGATGCAATCGATTCAGACCCTCGAGCGTGCGTTCGTGCGCGTGTTCCGGGTCCATGGAAAACAGCACCGGGCGGATTAGCGGATAGAGGCGATAGGCGAGTGACATGATAGATCAGAGTGAATGCAGATCGGACAGGCTTGCACTGTCGACCCAGCGATGGTTGATATAGAGTTCGGCAGGCTTGAAATTGATTTTGTACGCCATTTTACGACTTTGGGCGATCCAGTAACCAAGATAAAGCCAGGGCAGTCCGCGATCCCGGCAGTGCTGCACCTGCCAGAGAATCGAATAGGTTCCCAGACTGCCTTCGTAATCGGGATCATAGAAGGTATAGACCGAAGACAGGCCATCATCGGAGACGTCGATAATGGAGACAATGCGCAGGACACCTTCTTCGTCATGAAAATCCACCAGCTGTGAATCGATACGGCTGGTCAGCAGGAATTCTTCATACTGTTCCGAGCTGTCGTCATCCATGCCGCCGCCAGCATGTCTGGCGGACTGGTATTTCCTATAGAGTGCGAAATGAGAATCATCCCATTCCAGCGGGCGAATGCGCGCGGTCAGGTTCTGATGACGTTTGAGAATGCGCTTTTGTGTTCTGCTGGGCGTGAACTGCTCACAATTGATCCTGATCGAAACACAGGCGCGACACTGATCGCAGCGGGGTCGATAGGTGAACAGGCCGCTGCGACGGAAACCATTGCGCAGCAGCTGGGCGTAAACGGGAGTGCGAATCAGGTGACCGGGCACAACAACCTGGGACCGTGCCATTTTTCCATCCAGGTAACTGCAGGGATAGGGGGCGGTCAGGTAAAACTGCAGGACGTTAAAGGACGGATCGTGGATATCGCTCATGGCAGGCCACCGGCAGCTGACGGTTCCGCGGTTAATATTGCATTTACTATACCTGAAAAACGCGGACGATCACATCGGGTGAACGATAGTACCATTGGCCAGCATTTGTCCTGCCGGCCAGGCAAAAGCGGGCATGTTGACAGCATCTGCCACATGACGCAAAAAGTCAGCGCGTGCAACCGGCTGAGCGCCCATGCTGGCAAGATGCGGCGTATTTTGCTGACAGTCTATCCATGGCACCTGACTGGCGCGCAAAAAGCCAACCAGCCACAGCAGTGCAACTTTTGACATATCGCTGCGCCACGAGAACATGGACTCGCCGTAAAACATATGTCCGATACACACGCCATACAGACCGCCGCAAAGCTGTCCGTCATGCCAGACTTCGATGGAATGCGCATGGCCCTCGTTGTGCAGTGACGTGTAGGCTCCGATCATTTCATCTGTGATCCAGGTGCCCGTCTGCTGATCCCGGGGTGCGGCGCAGGCACGCATGATCGCCTCGAAACAAAGATCGGTTGTGATTCGAATGGAGGCATCTGCCTCCTGTTCCTGCCGGGCGATGCGTTTTTGCAGTTTGCGCAGGCTTTGTGACACTTTCAGATCTGCGCACTTGAGGACCATACGGGCCGAGGGAGACCACCACAGCAGCGGCTGTTCTGCAGAATACCAGGGAAAAATGCCCAGCCTGTAAGCCTGTAATAGTCGGGTGGCTGACAGATCCCCGCCAAAAGCAAGCAGTCCGTCGGGTTCTTTGAGCGCCTGACATGCCGGTGGAAAGGGCATGTCATTGTCGAGGCAGGGCAGGGTGATCATGATCTTGATACCTCGGGGCAGCGCATTTTATTCGATGCTGTGATAATGCGTGGTAAATGAACCGCTTTCATGATCCTGCAGAAACGCCTGCAAGGTATGCGTGACCGTGCGAAACGACAGTTCGTCCCAGGGAATCTCATTCAGATTGAAATACCGAGCCTCGAGGGACTCCGGCCCCGGATCCAGAACCTGGCTGTTGGCCTGCGCCAGGAAATACATATGCACCTGATTGACGCGCGGAACATCCAGCACCGTGAACAGTTCACCCAGGGTAATGTCGGCCCCGGCTTCTTCCTGCGTTTCGCGCATGGCGCCCTGACTGGTTGTTTCGTCCAGCTCCATGAACCCGGCAGGCAGCGTCCATTTGCCGTAGCGAGGTTCAATGGCGCGGCGGCACAATAGAATCTGGTCTTTCCAGACCGGAACCGTGCCGACCACAATAAGGGGATTGCGATAGTGAACCGCTCCGCAGTGATTGCACACATCCCGCTCACGATTATCATCGGGCGGGACGAGGCGCGTCAGCGCGTTGCCACACTGGCTGCAGAAAGCCTGTGTGGTAGGAGCGGGAAAGTAATGCAGGGCGCGTGACGTCATGATGAAATTTCTGATGCGATGGAATCAGGCATAGTGTAAACAATAATACCGGATCATTGGCAAAAAGCCTCAGCTGGCCACTGGCTGTCGTACAAACCCCAGTGCATCCGGAATCTGTCGGTCAGTCTGCCACCGCATGGGTGCAGTGAATTCGGCTTTACCGTCCAGAGAAACCTGCAGCACGTTTCCGGCCTCCAGACTTTCCAGATGCGGCTGATCCAGTGGCAATTCATCCAGTGTTGATTCGGCGCTGACCAGCAGGCGCGGTGTGAGCAGTCCCATATCCCGGCCGGCCAGCATGCCTGCACCATGTTCTGTCTGCATATATAGCTGGCCCGCATCGCTGAGTATCCAGGCCGTCACCTGTGTGACGGTCAGGCCATTGTGCGTCACCAGCGTGGCACTGTCGTCGGCAAGCCGGACGATGAAGGGCGCACGGGCCAGATCGGCAAATACGCGCTGTGGTCCGTTCTGAAAAAACCATTCCCCTTTTTCCGTTGCGGCGTAATTGCGATTCATGAAACTGCGGATCTGTTCATTGGCAATTTTCTCGCCATCCTGACCATCCCGTGCACGCCCGTCAGTGTGCAACAGCCACTCTCCCTGTTCATTCAACGAAAGCCAGCCATACACTGCCGGCACGTTGGGCCATTTCTGCATGGCGCCCATGACCTGCTCATCCATTTTCCCTTCTCCATTGCTATGCATCACAATCTGATGATACCGGGTTTTGACTCGTTGATAATACCGGTTTTGCTTACCCTTGTTACCCCCGGCCGTTTGCATTACTATCAAAAGCGGGGACATTCCCGTCAATGTCACGTGACTGTCAGGTCAAGGAGTGAAAAATGAAACCATTGAATGAAGCCGATGTTGGTATTGCACTTGCTACGCTGGATGGCTGGGCGCTTGACGAAGACGGCAAAGCAATACGACGACAGTTCGCTTTCGATGATTTCGTTCAGGCGTTTGGATTTATGACGCGCGTTGCCTTGCTCGCAGAAAAAGCCGATCATCATCCCGAATGGAGTAACGTGTATAACAAGGTGGATATTCGCCTTACCACGCATGATGCGGGCGGTCTCACGGAAAAGGATGTAAAGCTGGCGCAGGCCATAGACGCGCTTTGATTGTTTTGGACATGCCCCTATCGGCAGGCCTATTGACGATTGTGGGGCGTGTTGATGTTCGTTCTGGCGGGCTTTTTGATGCTCGTGTTGGTGGGCGTGCAGGATTGTGTCATAGCATTTTTTGCGCAGCAGGTGGTTAATTGCCGCGCAATAATCTCAGATATGTCAGAAAAATTGGTTTTGTTGTAAATTTATTGCGTTATTTCGCAGCTTCAGGCACGAATCCTTCGCTATATTTCGTGCGTGATATTGTTTCCTCATAGCAAGAACCTGCCGGAGGAGGCATATGGAAACCTTGAATCAGGAACTCAATAAAAAACATGGCAGTGCCGCAGAAGATGCAACACCGCCGTCTGCAGACTGGACAATCGATCAGAACTGGGAAGCCTATACCGCCGAGGAACACGGCGTTTGGAAAACGCTCTATGAGCGACAGACGCGGCTGTTGCCGGGGCGGATCTGTAATGAGTATCTGGACTGCATGAAACAGATGCCCATTACAGCCGATCACATTCCGGATTTTCGCAGGCTTAACGATTTGCTTATGAAGCACACCGGCTGGCAGATCGTTGCCGTACCCGGACTGGTACCCGACGATGTGTTCTTTACGCATATTGCCAATCGGCGCTTTCCTGCGGGTCAATTCATCCGCGCGAAGAACAAACTGGATTACCTGCAGGAGCCGGATATTTTCCATGATGTTTTCGGCCATGCGCCCATGCTGATGAATCCTGCGATTGCTGATTTCATGCAGGCATACGGACAGGGTGGCCTGAAGGCTCTTGAACACGGAATTCTGCCATTCATATCACGACTGTATTGGTACACAATCGAGTTTGGCCTCGTGCAACAGAAAGATGGGGTGCGAATCTATGGCGCCGGCATCAGTTCCTCTTTTACCGAGAGCCAGTATTGTCTGGAAGATGATTCCCCGAACCGTATTGCATTTGACCTGGAGCGGGTGATGCGCACGGACTATCGAATCGACGATTTGCAGAAAAGCTATTTTGTCGTGGATAAGCTCGATGATCTGTTCGATCTGGCGCAAATTGATTTTGATCCGATCTATGAACGGATACAGCAGGAGCCAACACTGACGTCGGAACAGATTATTCCTGGAGATCGCGTCATTCACCGGGGCACCTTGCGTTATCACCGGCAAAAGGCAGCACAGACGACACCGAATTAACTTTCTGCCTGGGTCATAGATCAGGCCGGGGCGGTGAGAGCCGCCCATTAATGATACTATGGGGACGCAACAGCAGTGGCAGTTCCGTTCATTTCCCAATCAAGGTATGAGGATTCCATGAGTGTCGATTTCAGTCAGTTCTTTAATGGCCCGATTCGCGATAGCCTGATTGCCCAGGTTTCGGGTTATCTGGATATTTCCCGTCCAAACGCAACCACAGCCTACGACAAGGCTGCTGCACTGATCACAGGTGCAATGGCCCGCAAGGCGGGGGACCCGGACGGCGCCAGGGAACTGGCCGGTCAGATTCAGAACAGCCAGACGCAGGGTAACCTGGCCTCCAGCGCCTTGTCTCCCACTGTACTGACCAACGATCAGTTCACACAGATTGTCTCTACAGGAGAAAAAGAGCAGGAAACGATTCTGGGTGCGCAAAGGCCATCAATCGTCAAACACCTGCAGGAGGTCACAGGCTTGGATGCGGCGCAGGTTGGCTCGCTGCTATCGATCACCCTGCCGTTCGTTCTGTCCTACCTGAAGAATCATCTGGCCAATGATTCTGCTGCTGCGCAAAGCCTGCCGCGAATGCTTGCTGCGTCGGCCCCGTATGCTGCTGCACACCTGGATGCGCCCGCGCTGGCAGCGCTGGGTGTCGCGAGCCTGGAAGATTTGTTCGGGTCTGAGGCTGTTGCCGCTACTGATGGTGGTAATGCAACTGTCGCGCCGAATGGCAAGGCCGTTGCCTCCCAGCCCGCTGTGGGAAATGAGAGTCAGCGCAATGGCTGGTTCAAATGGGTACTCACTGCGGCCGTCATTCTGGCAGGGGTTGCGTGGATAAAGAGTTGTACGCAATCGGACAGTGGCCAGGCCGACAATGCCAAGCCGGCAAATCAGGAGCAATCTTCGACTGAAGGGGCGGCACAGGACCCGGCCGCAACAACCGTACCTGCTCCTGCTGCGTCAGAAACGCCGGCTGAAACACCTGCTGAAACACCTGCTGAGACGCCAGCTGAGACGCCAGCTGAGACGCCAGCGGCTGCGGGGTCTGCCGAAACGCCTTCTGAAGCGCCAGCGGCTGCCGAGTCTTCGACGGCGGCTGACGCTGCTGCAGAGACATCGGCGGCGGGCACTGCTGCAGGATCATCAGCGACGACTGATGCGGGCGCTGAACCAAATGCGGAGGCGGCATCAGGAGCTGAAAATGGCGCTGATTCTGGCTCCGCGGACTCGACATCCGCAGAAGTAGCGCCACCGCAGGAGACGCCGACGCAAGAGACATCACCGCAGGAAACACCTGCTCAGGAAGCACCAGCACAAGAGACCCCAGATCAAAGTGCGCCTGCTCAGGATACGCCCGCAGGGACATCGCCATCTGAGGATTCGTCCCAACAACAGACGTCAGATGATACAAATGCTGCCAGTGGCGTGCCATCTAACGCCACGCCATCCGATACAGCAGGAGGCGTAACTTCCAGTCCGACAACCGATTTCAGTTCAACGGACTCATCGACGACGCCAGATCAGACAGCGGCGTCATCCAATAATGCTGATTCCGCTTCGGATGGCACATCGTCGTCAGCAGAAGACAGCAATTCCAGTTCGTCTGCTCAGAATGACAGTACACCCTCCACCGACGGATCTGCCGCAGCAACGAGTGGAACGAGCGAAACCGCTGCACCCACCACGGGCGAGGCAAGTGACAGCATGGAGCCGGACTCCGCCACGCAGGATGAGAGCAACACCAGCTCACGCACACCCGACGCCCAGTCAGCCAGTGATAATGCCGTCAACAATGATCAGACGTCAGCATCTGAGGGCAGTACCGGACAGGCATCATCCGGGGAGAGCATGACGACGGGAAGCGCCGCCGCTAGTACCGACAATAGTACTAGGGATAACGCCGCGAGCAACAGTAGCGCGGGTGGTGCAGGTGATGCTGCCGCTGTCAGTACCGACACGCCAGTGAAGGAAAATGCACAGGAGGCAGCTGCCTCCACTTCTGGTGCAGCAACTTCCGCAACGAACGCGGCCGCTACGTCTGGCGAGACTGAAAATGCCGATGCAGCCGCGGCTGATGCGGCGGCAGTCAAGCCGGAATCGAACGCTGAATCTGCGGCAGACAGAACGTCCGGCTCGCAGGCACCTGAGACTCCAGAAACGTCTGCATCGGCTGGTTCAGATGAATCGACGTCTTTGAATTCAGATGCACCCGAGACATCGAATTCTGATGCTGCAGCCTCGGCAAGTTCTGACACCTCATCATCATCTACGGGCGAAGGTGCGGCGACTGAGTCATCTGCAACATCTGCCCCTGCGGATGAAGCAGCGACACAAGATTCGTCTGCAACGACAGAGCCTAACGCGCAAAATGCCTCGACAGAATCTGCGGCAACCGGAAATAGCAATGCAGCAGTCATTCCTCAGGTTCAGTTTGCGAGCGATAGTGCAGAGATCGATCCTGCATTTCACGAACAGCTGAATCAATATGCCGAGCAACTGAAGGAATCCGGCAAGCAGGTAAGGCTGACTGGATTCGCCGATGAAACAGGAAAAGCGCCGAGCAATGAATCGCTGTCGAAACGTCGCGCGGAGTCGGTCAAGGCCTATCTGGTGTTGCATGGCGTGCAGGATGATCGCATCCATACAGAAGGACAGGGGGCGCAGGAACCCGTGGCCGACAACAGCACAGCGGAAGGGCGCGCGCAGAACCGCAGGGTTGAGATTCATGAAGAGTAATCATGCTGCGCGCAATCACAGTTGTAGTAATCGATCACAGTTGTCGTAATAACTGATTCGAAATCACTGATCCATAACGACTGAGCGGGAATAAAAAGGGCGAGGTATAAAAACCTCGCCCTTTCGTTATCAGATACCGTCACCGCCGGCAAATCACGGCTGTACTGTCACAGGATGACTGCTGAGTTTCCGTGCATGACGTTTGTGATATTGACCAATAGAATCAGCATCCGGTTTGTGTGGTCTTTTCTACCGTCAGACCAAAGAACGGACGAATTGACGTTCCGATAATATTGCCGAAGAATGCGGCGACCAGCCAGAGCCAGCCATGCAGGCTTCCAGAAAGGATGCCGCTGAAATAGGCACCGATATTGCAACCGAAAGCAAGGCGTGCGCCGTAACCCAGCAGCAGACCGCCAATAATGGCAGCGGCGATTGATCGGGCGGGCAGCTTCCAGACCGGTGCGAATTTGCCAGCCAGACTTGCTGCCAGCAGTGCACCAAGAACAATGCCAATGTCCATCACACTTGTAATATCGTTTCTTACGGGTTCTGCCAGAGATGCGGCGGCCGGTCCCTGCCAGAAGCCCCAGCTGCTGACATCATATCCGGTGGCCATGAGAATTTTGGAGCCCCACAGCGCGAAAGCAGAGGTAATGCCCCAGGGACGACCTGCCAGCGCCAGTGTGGCGAAGTTCAGCAGAACAAGCAGAACAGAACCAATGACCAGTGGCCAGGGTCCGGAAAGCAATCTGCCCCAGCCACGCGGCTTGCCTGCAGACACCGCGGAAGAAATCAGAGTGCCGTGGCGACGTTTTTCTGCCCAGACGGTAAAGAGGGCAATGGCAAGGAAAAAGACCATGCTGATGACGAGAGCCGTGGGAACACCCCATTCTTTCACGATTGAATAGGGCGCAAACGAGGGTTGGCTGGACCACCAGGGAAGGTGTGCGGCGCCAATGACCGAGCCGATAATGAATCCGACCAGGGTAATGACCATGCGCGTGCTGCCTCCGCCCACGGTATACAGCGTGCCCGATGCGCAACCACCGCCCATCTGCATGCCGATGCCGAAGATGAATGCGCCAACGAGAACCGACGTGCCAACGGGGCTGACGAAACCGCTGACATCCTGACCCCAGAGCGTCCCATTTCCAAGTGCCGGGAAAAACAGCAGGCATCCGAATGCGAGCATCAGCATCTGCGCACGCAATCCTGCACCGCGGCGATCAGAAATAAATACGCGCCACGCCGAGGTAAAGCCAAAGGCACTGTGATAAAGCGTGGCACCCAGCAGGACACCAATAATCCATAACGTAGCCTGGCGGCCGCTGACGGTTCCGTTCAGATATAAGGTGCCCAGAACAATCAGTACCAGCGAAACCAGCGCAGGGACCAGATTGATTTTTGTTTGCGCAGAAGGCGCGAGTACAGAAGGGTTTAAAGCCATGATAGTCAGGTCGTCCTGAATGACAACACAAGGTTGAAAATAAGCATATTACGCCGCAAGACAGCAAATGCAAAATAAAACAAAACTATAAGTTTTTAATCTGGGGCTTTGGAATCATTTATTAACCAGATGGCGGGGCAATTGGGAAACACCGAATCGGGCGAAGGTGGATACTGCTGTCCGATGATTGGAAGTTAGTGCCTGATTAAAATCCAGATAAACAGGTTACAAACGTTGCTGTTGACGTCATATTGAGTCACGACTTGAACGTGGCAATTAGACACCCAGCTTGTAATTTTTGAGGAGTAGATGGTATTTTGCGGAGCAGATTTATTGTTGTAATCGCTCGCAGAACCGCATGAATATTGGAGGCGCAGAGCGGAGTCGAACCGCTCTGGACGGATTTGCAATCCGCTGCATAACCGCTTTGCTACTGCGCCGTTAGGGAATAAACGAAGAGTCAAACATTATGTGCGATTTTTTGCCTGCAGTCAAGGCAAGTGGGTGCAAATCGCGAAATGTCGACTCGCGTAAACCACAGCGCTAAAAGGCCAAAATGACATCGCACACATCTCAACTTCGGATTTTTGCGCGTCTGATAGACGTTGGAGGACCTTTGATCGCGTGTTGATCCAGATAAGCCAGCACGATGAGCGCTGTGGTCATGAAGATGATAGCGAACCAGAAAATGGCGCCGTACTGACCTCGATCGAGTAACCAGCCAAACAGTGGCGCGCCGATTGCACCGCCAATATTGAAGCCGGTCATGACAATGCCAAAGGTTTTGCCTTCTGCTCCGGACGGTGCGACGGAACGAACCAGCATATCCCGAGAGGGGGGAACAATTCCGTAAAAGAACCCGGCCATCCCCAGAATCGTTACCAGCGCCAACGGGGAAAGCGGCAGCAGGACGACAAGCACGATAAAACTTGCAGCAAGTGCAAACGCAGCTGCAGCAACCAGGGCGTGGTGGCGGGTTCTGTCGGCCAGCTCACCTCCAGTCAATACACCAAAGGCGCTCGCAAGAAGAAATGTGGTCAGCCCCGCATTCGCCCATGACAGTGGAACGGAAAATCCATGCACCAGTGCGGTGACCGAGAATTTTTCCAGTGCACTGGTATTTAGGCTCATTAGGATGAACAGTACGGTGAGAATGGGAATGGAATGCGCCAGCAGCCTAAAGTTGGCAGGCTTGGCAGCCGATGGATTTCTTCTTTTCGAAGAATGATTCCACTCGTCCTCCCCGGTAGTCGGCATGGAAATCAGCAGGATGACCAGGCCGCCAAAAAATGCCGTGAGCAAAAAGGCGGTTGCCAGATTCCAGTAAATGGCGACTGTCAGTAGAACAGGCGGAGCGATGGCGCCGCCAACATAGCCGGCGCAGGTATGAATCGAGAACGCGCGTCCCAGCCGGTCTGCAGGAATGCCGCGTGCCAGAAGCGCATAGTTGGACGGGTGGTAAACCCCATTTGCAATACCGGCCAGCGTCATGGTAACGAGCAGGCCCGTATAACTGGGTGTGACGGCAAGACATAAAAAGCTCGCACTGCCAAGAGCCACTCCGGTCAGAAGCACGTTGCCTGGGCCGTAGCGATCGACTGCGAATCCAAAAGGGACTTGTACGATGGCAGACAAAATATTGAACAGACTGATTGCAATTCCCAGTTCCGTGAAAGTGGCGTCCAGGGTAGTGGGTAAGAGGGGCAGCAGCGCGGGGATGGCCATGATGTGAAAATGACTGACCATATGGGCGGCGGAGATCTGCGGCAATAAACCAATCGATTTACGTGACATGATTATTGTTTTCCCCCCGATACGCGTACCCCGTGTATCTCTTATTGCTGCAGGCATGTTTGCCAGGCAGGCCGATCTTCCTGTTTTTGTTAACACGGATGCATAATCAACATATTATCACAATCGTAAACTTCTGTTACGTTAGGCGTGTAAGAATATCTCGGACAGGGTAGGTAATACGGACAGTATGAATCGAATTTGACCGCAAGGAAACGATTGCTTGCGGTTGAACTCGAGCGTATGCTGCAGGTTGCAAGTCACTGTATTCAGACTCGTGTGGGAATCTGGGAATATCAATGTCCAAATCACAATCGCCATTACCGCAGTTTCTGACAGACGATGCCCGCTGGCAGGCGGTACTGTCGCGGGATGTTCGTGCCGATGGTCATTTTGTATATGCAGTCGAAACCACAGGTATCTATTGCAGGCCAAGTTCCTCGGCCCGTCTGCCAAAAAGAGAGAACGTCATATTTTTTGAAAGTGCTGCCAGTGCAGAAGCCGCAGGATATCGAGCCAGTCGTCGTGCCGTTGCAGATCGCAGCGCCGCGGCTCAGGATCGTACGCAGTTGATCGCAACAGCCTGTCGATTTATCGAACAGGCGCAGACACCGCCTTCGCTGGATGAACTTGCCCGCAATGCGGGAATGAGCGTTTACCATTTCCATCGAGTCTTCAAGAGGGAAACCGGGCTCACACCGCGCGAGTATGCTTCTGCCAGGCGTGCCCAACGACTGCGTGAAGGCCTTGGTGATGCCGGTGCCTCAATCACAGATGCCATTTATTCAGCGGGCTTCAATTCCAATAGCCGATTTTATGAATCATCAGATCAGTTGCTGGGCATGCGTGCAAGCGAATATCGCGCAGGAGGACAAGGTGCTCATATCCGGTTCGCCATTGCGCAAAGCACACTGGGATCGATTCTGGTTGCGCAAAGCCAGCGCGGCATTTGTGCCATCATGCTCGGAGACGACCCGGACAGTCTGTTGCGTCAGCTGCAGGATCAGTTTCCAAAGGCCCAGCTGCTGGGTGGCGATGCCGATTTTGAAAAACTGGTGGCGCAGGTCGTTGGATTTATTGAAGCCCCCTCGATGGGGCTGAATCTGCCGCTGGATGTTCGCGGCACCGTTTTTCAGGAACGTGTCTGGCGTGCGCTTTCCGAGATCCCTCCAGGCACAACAGTCAGTTACTCGGATATTGCGGAGCGGATTGGCTCACCCAGGGCTGTCAGAGCAGTAGCCCAGGCTTGCGGGGCAAATCGTATTGCAGTTGCCATTCCGTGTCATCGGGTCGTCAGACGGGATGGGGATCTATCCGGTTATCGCTGGGGCGTTGAGCGCAAACGCGAGTTGCTGGCGCGTGAGGCAGATCGTTCGGACAAATGCTAACGGCTTGTCTTACTCCAGGCGTGTTCAGCCGCCAAAGATAAAGGCTCTTTTGATCGGTATAACCGAACCTCGAAAGGCACTTCATTCTGTTTGCCACCCAGCACATGCAGCAGTCCTGAGGCGCAATCTTTCCCGACCACAGACCAGGGTAACCATGCAATTCCTCTTCCTTTTTTGACGAGAGCCCAGGCCACCTCGACGGAATCACAATGAGCAACCGGTTCAAGGTAGTAGCCATTGGATTTCAAATGATCGCTAAGAATATGATGCAGTGAAAGTGTGTCAACGTAAGCGATATGGGGAAGCGCTGTGAATTCGTCTTCAAGGTTGTAATGAGCGCCGTGACCCTGACTGGCCAGACTCACAGGCACGAACTTGTCGGTTCCCAGCTGCAAATACTGATAGTCGCTGGTGGTGACAGGAACAGAGAGGTTAGGGTGCTCATAGCAGCAAAGAAAATCCACTTCCTTGCGTTGAAGAAGAATTACCATATCGGGCGTCGAGCCGGTCCTGATCTGCAACGAAACAGGTGTGTCGAGTTCCCGCCCAATCGTATCGACCATATTGCATGCCCAATCTGCAACTAATGTGCTGGCCAGATATCTACCGGTTGCAACGCGTAGCATGTGGGAGTTCGCGGGTACGGATTTCAGTTTCCTGCTGACCATATTGAGTCGTGCAATCACATACTCTGCCGTCACCAGCAATTCCTGACCTTGCTGGGTAAGTCGCACCGGAACAGTACTGCGATCCACCAGATTTGTCCCTGCCCAGTTCTCAAGCTCCCGTATCCGTCGGCTGAATGCAGGATGAGTAACGTTGCGCAATTCAGCACCCTTGGTAAAGCTGCCAGTTTTTGACAGTGCAATCAGATCCTTAAGAAGCTTGGTTTCTGCCATTGGTTCTCGCGTTATCTTTGTTCGTTGAAGTGCAGTATTGACGTGAAGGACGACTCGCAAGACTCAGAATTTGATTCGGCACGGCTTTGTGCAATAAAAACACAATGTCGATGTGTAACTGCACTTAGTATAGAACAAGCCCTAATTTTACGGAAAACATATTATGAAAAAAATATGGAGAGATGTTGGACGACTGATCGCGACATTCTGCTGTGTGCTGTATGTCACTGGAGGAACAAGTCATGCGGCGACTGATTATCCGGATCGACCGGTGACCATAGTGGTCGGTTATCCTGCTGGCGGCAGTGTGGATTTAAATGGCAGAGTCGTTGCTGAAACACTGGCAAAGAAAATCGGTGCCAATGTTGTCGTTGAAAACCTTGGGGGTGCAGGCGGTACCATAGGCGCACAAAAAGTCGTTCGTGCCAAGCCCGATGGATATACGTTGCTGGTTGGATCACTTAACGAGATTATTATCGCTGGCATTGTTAATCCAGCGGTGAAATATGATGGTATTACCGACCTGGAGCCGCTGGGTCTAATTGGAGATCAGCCACTGTTACTCGCGGCTTCCAAAAAACGCCAGATCAGGAACGCCGCAGATCTGGTTCAGATTGCACGTTCTGGAAAATCGGCCGATTACGGCTTTGGTTCATCAGGAGTGGGGACATCGCTTCATATGGCAGGTGAAATGATCAACGTAGAATCGCATGCGAAGTTTTTACATGTGCCCTATCGAGGCGTTGCGCCCTTAGTCACGGATCTGACCAGCGGCCAACTGCCATTGGGTGTATTCGCACTTTCATCTGCGTTGCCGCAAATACGATCGGGGCAGATTGCGGCGATCGGCGTAACGAGCGCAAAACGCTCAACGTTTGCCAGTGATATACCCGCGCTGGCAGAAACGCCTGAATTTAAGAATATTGATATCAATGTCTGGTTCGGGCTGTTCGGTCCGAAAGGCATGCCGCCGGAAGTCATCAGCAAGCTGCAGGAAAGCATGAAGCAGGTGTTGTCAGATCCGGCATTTCAAGAGAAATACAAAGCAACTGGCAACGTAGTTATGTCAAAACAGCCCGATATAAAGCAATTTCTGCAGGCCGAGCATAATAAATTCCTGCAGCTTGCAAAAGCCGCTAATATCGCCCGGGGAAAACCATGACTTTCTCATTCGATATTCCTATTCCAGATCTGTCTCATGAGCGACAGGGTAATACGAAAACACCTGGTGTATGGGAGTGGGATTCCGGCAAGGCTGGCCCTAACGTAATGGTGAGTGCGCTGATTCACGGGAATGAAATTTGTGGAGCCTGGGCATTGAAGGAATTACTGGCTTCGGATTTGCGTCCCGCGAATGGCCGACTCGTGCTGGCCTTTGCCAATCTGGAGGCTTTCGACCGGTTGGATATTGCATCGCACGATGCTTCCCGTTTTGTCGATGAAGATTTGAATCGCGTTTGGACCGCAGAAAAACTCAATGATGCAAACTCTCAGGAGCGCAGACGTGCACTTGAACTTCTCGATTGGGTGCAAGCGGCTGACTGGTTGCTGGATGTGCATTCCATGCATGAGCCCAGCCCCCCTCTGATGATGACCGGTGTTCTGCCGCGTAATATCGCATTGGCCCGTCGTCTGGGTATACCGGAACATATTATTATTGACGCAGGACACAAGGACGGTACACGCATGCGGGACTATGCGCAATTTGGCGATGCCCACGGCGAAGCATTGGCTTTACTGATTGAATGCGGATTTCATGGAGACCCGGCATCCATCGACACCGCGAGAAACGTGATCGGGCGTTTTCTGGTCGAATCAGGTATCGTGGAGCCATCCGCGCTGCCGGAGTCCTGGACATTATGCCCAAAGAAAAAACAGACGATACTTGAGGTTACACATGCCGTCGTTGCGCGTAGTGAAAACCTGACTTTCAGTCAGCCGTATCAGGGAATGGAGTGTATAGCCACGGCGGGAACGAAAATCGGAGAGCAGAATGGCGAACCCATTGTGACTCCCTACAACGATTGTTATCTGGTGATGCCGTCGCTAAGACAATTGAAAACAGGCGTTACGGTGGTGAGGCTGGCTCGAGAGTTTGACGAGGTATCACTCAGTGTCACATGAATCGCTTGTCCAGATCGCCGCCACTCACAATGCCGGTGAAACCCTGAAAAGTTCCTTGCTCTGCAATTTGATGTGCGACTTTCAGGAAGCTATCCATTGCGACGCGAGCCAGCGCGCCGCCTACGCTTATTCGCCGAACTCCCAGGGTCGCCAGATCGCTCACGGTCAGTCCCAGATCAGCGCCGCAAAGTACATTCACCGCCTTGCCCTTTGCTGCGCGTACGACGGCGCTGATTTGCTCTGAGGTTTTGATGCCGGGTGCATACAGACAGTCGGCACCAGCGTCAACAAAAGCTTCAATTCTGCGAGTCGTTTCTGCAAGGTCGGGGGCGCCACGGATAAAGCCTTCGGTTCGGGCAGTAAGCAATACGCGTTCTCCTGTCTGATCGATCGCATCGCGCGCAGCCTTAACGCGTTTGACGGCTTGCGCAAAATCATATAGGCCTGCGCTTTCACCCTGTGGCACGTCTTCGATCGAGAGGCCGGACACACCGGTAGCAACGCACCGCCTGATGTTGTCCTGCATTTGAGCAATATCCTGCGCATAGCCATTTTCGAAATCGGCGTTCAAGGGAACATCCACGGCGTTGGCCAATTCCTGCAGATGCGGCAGGATGGCATCAAGCAATTGCGTGCCATCAGGCATGCCATTGGCGTAAGCAAAACCGGAACTGGTGGAGGCGATAGCAGGAAAGCCCATTTGCTGCAGGCATATGGCGGTCCCGATATTCCAGGGATTGGGTATGACAAAGCAGCCGAATTGATGCAATTGATGAAAATCTTCCCGCTTTTGCTGAATCGTGCGTGCTGTGGCCATGAGATACCTTGATTGTTGAAATACGAAGAGGTGTCAGAATATTTTCTCCTGCCGACTGATCTTAGCATGGCAGACAACAGCCGATTCGGGCGTGATGGAGATATGTCAGAGAGATATGCCCGGTCATTGCCGGATCTTTGCTGTCGTATTTCAATTGTGAATGTTTCAGGGTTATCCCGGGCAGATGATTTTGTAGAATCGTATACAATTATACGAAATAAAGGAAATCACATATGAATTGGCTCGGTGCGCAGGTTGGTCAGGAGACATTTGAAGGCATTCGCGATACGTCGCTGGGAAAACTCGTGCGCGATTATTTGCTGACCCAGATTATGTCCGGAAAATTCACACCCGGGCAGGCGTTGCGCGAGTCTGAACTGGTCGAGCAGATGAAAGTGTCCCGAGTGCCGGTTCGGGAGGCCCTGCGCGAACTGGAAAGCATGGGCCTTGTTGTGTCCCGCAAGCATTCCGGCGTTTATATTCGTGAACTGTCCGAAGAGGAAGTGCATGATCTGTATCAGTTTCGCGCATTGATGGACAACCACGCGGGGCAGATCGTTTCGCAACTGCCGGCAACGGAGCGTCTCGTACTCGTGAAGCGGCTGCAGGTCTGCGTGCAGCAAATGGACGAAGCCATTGAGCAGAGCAACGTACAGGATTATTACAACGCGAATCTGAACTTCCACTGGCATTTCATTGAGGCTGCGGGAAACCGCGAGATTGCCAAGAGCTATCGCGAAGTGATTCAGAAATTGCATCTGGCTCGCGTGAAGAATCTATCAACAGCCGATCATCGTCGCCAGTCCAACGCCGAACATAAGGAAATTGTTCAGGCACTTCGCGACGCCGACAATATCGGGGGAGCCTTGCATTGCGCCGAATTGCTCTCTCATCACGTAGTGAAGGCGCATAAACGGCTGGCTGATATGTGACGACAGCAGGGCCGTCCTCTTTAAAACGAACACATCCGAAAGATATCGGAGGAGACAAATCATGGATCGTCGATCTTTTCTGCTCAGTATGGGAGCAGGCGCTATTGCTTTACCTTCAATTTCCCTGGCACAGGACAAATTTCCTGCCAAGCCTATCACGTTCATTGTCCCGGTAGCTGCCGGCGGAGGCAGTGATTTTGTCGCGCGAGCAACAACCAGTGAATGGAGCAAAGCCCTGCAGGGAACCACATTTGTGGTTGAAAACGTGGGCGGCGGCGGGGGCGTGATTGCCTGTCAGCGTACTGCAAGAGCGAATCCTGATGGCTACACGCTCATGCAGGGATATGTGGCCACACTGGGTACCGGCCCCGCCACGCGTAAAGTGTCCTATGACCCCATTGCAGACTTCACGCCTGTGGGTATGATTGGTGGCACGCCCAATGTGCTGGTGGTAGACGCCAAACTTCCGATAAAGACACTCAAGGAGTTTATCGACTATTTCACCAAAAACGCCACTACCAATTACGGTTCTGCCGGCGCCGGTTCGTTGACGCACCTGCTGATGGAACTGCTCAAACAGGATACAGGACTGAAAACCCAGCATATTGCATACAAAGGCATTGCTCCGGCATTTCAGGATCTGATGGGTGGTCGTACGCAAGCCATGTTCCCGGGACTGGCAGCAGCAGTACCACATCTGACATCAAAAACCGTCAGAGCCATTGCGCTTACCGGCAGCAAGCGCAATGCCAGATTTCCGGATGTGCCCACCTTTGAAGAACTCGGCGTCAAAGGCTTTGATGATGTGCTGCAATGGTATGGTGTGTCCGGTCCCAAAGGCATGCAGCCGAACGCGGTAAATACCTTGAACGACTCGCTCAACACGGTGCTGAAAAAACCTGAGCTGGAAAAACGTTTGCAGGTTGAAGCCATTTTGCCCATGCCCATGAGTCCGCAGGAGTTCGGTGAGTATGTGAAAAAAGATCTGGAGCGATGGAAAGCAGTGGCCCGCAAGCAGAACATCCATCTGGACGCATAGGCAACCTCGCCAAGCGCAATAACATTTGTCGATTTCGAATTGAAACCTTTTCAGGAATATTATGGCTGTCAATACCAAAGTAGAAGCAGATCACAACGCACCGCCGGTCACCCGCATTCTGGCAGAGTTCGTTGCAACGCATCCATCGAAAGGATGGTCTGATGACGTGGAGCATGAAGCACATCGCACGTTTCTGAACTGGCTGGGTTGCGCAGTGGGCGCATCCCGCCATGAAGCGGTGCTGGCCGCCCTGCGCGCAGTCCAGGTTCTGGAACCATCAAAACAGGCGATGATTGCAGGACGCATTGAGCGCGTTGATATTGCCAGCGCTTCACTCATCAATGGGATTTCCTCACATCTTTTTGATTTTGACGACACGCATCTGAAAACCATTATTCATCCCGCGGGACCGGTATGTTCAGCGGTGCTGGCATTGGCCGAACTGACCGGCGCTAGCGGAAGACAGGTGATTGACGCTGTTGTACTGGGGATTGATGTCGCCTGCCGGATTGGCAATACTATCTATCCTCATCACTACGACCGGGGCTGGCATATTACCGGCTCAACCGGCACGCTGGGCGCAGCTGCCGCCTGCGCCAGACTTTTGTCACTGGATACAGAAAAAACCACGATGGCGTTGGGTATTGCTGCCTCTCAGCCGGTAGGTCTGCGCGAACAGTTTGGTACGATGACCAAGCCGTTTCATCCGGGAGGTGCTGCGCGCGCCGGCCTGATGTCTGCGTTACTGGCTAAGGAAGGGTTTACCGCGAGCCCGCGCGCCATCGAAGCGCCGCGGGGTTTCGCACAGGTGGTATCAACGAAATTTGACTGGAACGAAATCACAGATGAATTAGGAAAGCGGTTTGAGATTTCCTTCAACGCCTATAAACCCTTTGCCTGCGGGATCGTGATCCATCCCAGCATCGACGCATGCGTGCAGTTAAAAGCGCAGGGCGTGACACCAGAAAATCTGGAACGTCTTGATTTGCGGGTTCATTCGCTGGTGCTGGAACTGACAGGAAAAAAAGAGCCTAAAGACGGACTCGAAGGCAAGTTCAGCGTTTATCACGGTTGTGCAGCGGGGTTGATTTTCGGGCGCGCCTCGGAAGATGAATATGAGGACGCTATTGTGACGCGTGATGACGTGGTAGCAACACGGCGCAAGGTCAATGCGACCGTGGATGACAGTATTGATGAAGCCGCTGTTGAGGCGACGGCGACATTGACCGATGGCAGGAAGGTTCATGTTCGCGTGGACCATGCCATTGGTTCATTGCAGCGGCCCATGACAGATCAGGACCTGGAAGACAAATTTACCGCCATGTCCGATCCTGTTCTGGGAGAAAAGAAAACACGTGATCTGATTGCACAATGCTGGTCACTGTCCGAAGCGACCAGCATGGACGCGCTGGTAAAACAAGCGAGCTAGTTGCTGGCGGGCGTTGAACGAAGCACTATCTGTGTGATCTCAGAGGGGCGACCCAGCCGGATCGGGAAGCCATTCCATAAGCCGGTACCCATGCTCACGTAGAGCTTCATTTGATCAACGTTGTACAGACCGTTAACGTAGCCCTCGTTGGCCATTTTGGTAAGCACGTGTGCCCCCAGAATCTGCCCGCCATGCGTGTGTCCGGACAGTTGCAGGCTGACACCGGCCTGGGCATTCTGGCTGGCACCACCAGGTCGATGGCTCAGCAGAATCACGGTACTGCCGGCAGGAACTCCATCGAGTGCGGCCTTGGTATCGGGTTCGGGCAGACCAAAACCATGGGCTGCCTGATCGGTAATGCCGGCAAGTACCAGCGGCTGGCCATCATGCGTCAGGGTCACATGTTCGTTCACTAGCATATGCAGACCCAGGCTTTTGAAAACATCGAGCCAGCTTTGATAACCGGAATAATATTCATGGTTGCCGGCAATGGCAAAAACACCGTAATTGGCGGTCAGTGATTGAAGGGGCTTGACATCACTGGCCCGTGCCATTGGTGAACCGTCCACCATGTCACCTGTGATAACGGTAAGATCCGGCTTGAGCGCATTCGCCTTGTCAACCACGGCACGCATCCAGGGTTCCTGTAGCAGGCGGCTGGCGTGCAGGTCAGTCAGCTGTACAATTCTGAACCCGTCGTAGGCTTGCGGCAGGCCGGGCAGGGCGATTTCAACTGTCTTGATTGCCGGAATTTTCACGGCATTGTAGACACCGACAGCCGATATCACGGTCGTAATCACGACCGCGCTCGCAATCAGCTTGGGAGAGCCAAGCAGGGTTGCCCCGATTCCGCGCGAGAACGGGTACGCCAGCAGGCCAAGCAAATCCTTGACGAGCAGCAGAGCCGCTGTCAGCAGCAGAGTGCAAAACAGCCAGCCCAGCACCATCAGAACCTGCCCGGGTATCTCGGGCGAGGCCATAGTGCCGAACCAGGTGCGGGTGATCAGGTGATGTCCTGCAATTGCGAAGACAACAAGGGTAAGCACGAATTTGGTCGTCAGATCGAATGAAAGCGGCCAGATGGCGCGCGCACTGACATATAAGGCTATGGCAGCTGTGATAAGTTGAAGCACGGAGAATCCCTGTTGAAATTTTTACGTATTATACGCAAGCGCGCGCTAACCACTGGCGCAGGATTCTATAGACCGTCAGGCTGATGCTTTAGTTCCCCGCAATTCAGCCACCCTGCATCGAAAGATGTTGGTCGTGATATTTAACCCGGTGAAAAAACGATCCGGAAAAGGTCAATGCTACCGGGAGCAAAGGTGAATGCAAAATTCAGCAGGTTCTGCGTTCCAACTATTTCACTTGCTGTTTATTCAGTTTTCGCGCCAATGTGCGGCGGTGCATGCCCAGACGACGGGCAGTCTCCGAGATATTGAATCCGGTTTCCGCCAGTGTTTCGTGGATGCGTTCCCATTCCAGGGTTTTGATGGAGGACTGTCTGGCAGTGACCTTGACATCGGTTTCGCCATCAGAACGTTGAAAAGCGGCTTCGATGTCATCGGTATTGGCGGGTTTGGCAAGATAGTGACAAGCCCCCAGCTTGATGGCTTCGACCGCAGTGGCAATACTTGCAAAACCGGTGAGCACGACAATCAGCATTTCCGGATTATGGGCATGCAAGTCCTTTACGCAGACCAGTCCTGAGCCTTCTCCTTTCAGTTTAAGATCCACGACCGCGTACGCAGGCGTGTGATGCTGCAGGACTTCAAGAACGGACTCTTGACTGTTCGCAGAAAGCACTTCGTATCCGCGACGCTCCAGTGATCGGGCCAGCGTACGCGCGAAGGCTGCATCGTCTTCCACGATCAGCAACTCCCCCTTGGTAGCGTCTTGCGTCAATCCGTGTCTCCTTTTTCAAGTGTAATTGCCGATAGCGGTAATGACAGTGTAACTGATGCGCCACCAGACAACAGATTCTTCGCCGTGATATTGCCACCTAGTGTGCGGGCAACATTCACGGAAAGAAAAAGACCCAGTCCGCCACCAGGTTTGCCCTTGTTGGAGTTATACGGCTGGCCCAGGTGTTCCAGCATTTCCGGTGCAAAACCCGAGCCCGAATCCAGTACCGTCAGGATCAGGGTATCTTCCCGACGGGTAACTTCCACGCGCAGCCAGTCGGGTGACGCTTCCAGTGCGTTGTCCAGCACGTTGCCGATCATCTGCTGCAGTGCCGAGTCAGATACGATGCGCATGTCCGGCCCGAAGTGATTTTCGTAAATCAGCTGTCGGGGCTGACGCAGGGTGCGCCATTGATTCAGCACCTGATCCAGAAACTGATTGACTGTGGTTTCGGTGGGTGAGTCACCACGCGTTTTACCCGCGGACACCAGAATGCCGGTAACGATGGCTTTGCAGCGCATGACCTGTGCCTGCATCTCTTCGACTTCCTGAAGCAGTTCCGGGTGATTGGTAAACGGCTTCATATGCTGCCAGTCACCCAGAATGACGGCCATTGTGGATAGCGGTGTACCCAGTTCATGTGCGGCGCCCGATGCCAGCAGACCCATACGCACAATATGTTCCTCTTCGGCGGCCGTCTGGCGCATCTCGGCCAGGTGGGTATCGCGCTTTCGAAGATTGCGGCTGATACGCGTCATGAACACAATGATGAGTGCCGCATTCATCGTAAAACACAGAAGCATGCCCAGAATATACAGCGTGTTCAGGCCAAACTCATGTGCTGGCTTAAGAATCAGGGAATGCTGCGAGAATGCGAGCCATGCGAAACACGTGCTGGTAATCCCAACCATGATCCACGTGCTGCGCGGCGTAAGCAGGACGGCCGCAAGGGTAAGTTGCAGCAGATACAGAAAAATGAAAGGGTTGCTCGCGCCGCCGCTGAAGTGCAGCTGGGCAGTCAGTATGCCGACATCGGCGAGCAGGGCAACGAAAAGCTGAGTGTTGCTGACTCGTCTGCCGGCACGAAGCAGCAGCATGCTTCCCACATTGAACAGCGCCAGCAGCAACACCAGCGCAAGCATCGCTTTAAGTGGCAATGCCAGATCCAGCAGAAATCGCGCTACCATGATTGTCATCACCTGACCCAGCACAGCGATCCACCGAAGATGGATCAGCTGGAGCATGTTTTTACGGCCCGTTGCATTGCTATCGTCAATCCTGCCTTCTTCGGTCGCCTGCATGAAGCTGTTACGACTTACGTCTGGCGGGTTTTGCAATGGGTCCAATTCGGATGTCTCCAGTTTAGTGCCATGGTGTGTCGCGAGTCCTGTTGTTAATGTTCAGACTGGCGGACACGGTTTTCATCTCGCCAGAAATAGAAAACGGCGAGGATCACAAGGATGGCCATGCCAAACCAGGTGATGGCATACATTAAATGATTGTTATTAAATGATACTACCGTCAGGCCGCCCACAGGCAGCCGCTCGTCGGGAATCCGGAACTGGCCCGAGGCGCTGTCTGCAGTTGCCACTGCGGAAGGGTCGCTTCCATCAGAAGAAGACGTGATGCCAGCGGCGCCCGGCCCATCGGCATCGACAAAATACGGCGAGAGTGACACAAGTCCGCGGCTTTGACCAATCTGGCTGACGTCCCGGGAAAACCAGCGGTCTTCTTCAGGCTGATTATCCCGCAGGAAACCGCCACCAGGCTCGGTCAGACGCAGCAGGCCGGAAAGGCTGGTGTCTCCCGCCGGTTCGTGCCGATTGCGCCATGGGCCGTTCTTTTGTGCCTCTGGCACAAAGCCTCGATTGATTAGAACAATACTCTGGTCTTTCAGACGCAAGGGGGTCAGGACCCAGTAACCGGTGCCAAGAAGGGTCGTTGCCTGCACCAGTGCGGATTTTTCATACAGGAATGTACCGTGCAGTGTGATATGGCGATATTCATCGCGCGCAGCGGAAATGCTGCTCCAGTCATTGCGGGAAGGCGGGGCAACCGGGGGAGCATGGATACGCTGATCCACACGTTCAATCAGATCGAGTTTCCAGACGCGCCGTTCAAGTTGCCAGATGCCCAGCGCACAAAACCCGGCGAACAGAATGGAGGCAGTCAGAAGCCAGACGAGCAGCGCCCAGGTTCGTTTTGGACGATGTGATTCAGATTGGGGAGTGGAAGAAGGAGAGGAGGTGTTGACGATGGTCTCCTGCCGGGATGCCTGACATGCTGATCTGCGGTGACCGGCATGTCAGGGTGCTGCCCGTGGACACAAGAATCAGAGCATGTTCTTCATGTCGTGAATCATGTTGGGCATCATATTGGTGTTCAGATGATACATGACCCACAGCGAGCCAGCCAGGGCGATCACAACAATGATGACCGTGAAGATCATGGCAAGCATGCTCCAGCCGCCTTCGGCACGAGTATTCATGTGCAGGAAGTAGACAATATGGACACACATCTGTATGGCGCCCAGACCCAGAATGACCAGGGCGGTGACACCAGAACTTTCGAACACCTTGCCCATGACAATCCAGAAGGCAAGTACGGTAAGAATGACTGACAGAATAAAACCTGTCACATAACCACGGAATGTGATTTCGCCGTGACCGCCATCATCATGATGATCGTGGTGATCGTGATCTGCTCCCGCGTGGTGTGCGCCGGCAGAATGGGAATGATCGTGAGGATTCGCAGTATTTATTGGTGTGGTCATGGCAGGACCCCCATCAGGTAAACAAAGGTGAAAACGGCGATCCAGATAACATCCAGAAAGTGCCAGAACATGGACAGACACATCAGGCGCCGACGGTTTTCAGGGATCAGTCCGTACTTCTTCAATTGGAACAGCAGGGTAACCAGCCAGATAATACCGAAGGTCACGTGCAGTCCGTGAGTGCCCACCAATGTGAAGAAGGAGGACAGGAATGCGCTGCGTTGCGGACCTGCACCGATATGGAGCAGGTGATAGAACTCATAAAGTTCGATGCCCAGGAACGCCAGGCCGAACAGTCCGGTGACGCCCAGCCAGATCATGGCAGGGCGCAGACGGTTGCGCTGTGCCTCCAGCATGCAGAATCCATAAGTAATGGAAGACAGCAGCAGCATGGCGGTATTGACGGCCACCAGAGGCAATTCAAAAAGATCAGCACCAGAAGGCCCTGCTGCGTAGTTGCGTCCCAGCACACCATAAACGGCGAACAGGCAGGCAAAGATCAGGCAGTCGCTCATCAGATAGATCCAGAACCCTAGCGAGGTTCCGTTCTGAGGATGATGATCCTTCTTCAGGTAGAACTCCAGAGGCGCTTTGGCCACGGCTTCATGAGAGTAATTGGCAGTAGTATCAGACATGGTTGGCTAACAGGCGAGTGCGTTCAGCTTCGGTACGGGCAACTTCTTCAGCAGGAATGTAATAATCACGCTTGTAGTTGAACGTATGGTAAATGGTTCCGCCAACAATGGCGGCAAACGACAGGGCGGCAATCAGCCACATGTGCCAGATCAGAGCAAAGCCCAGGAGTGTGGAAAGCCCGGCAATGATAATGCCTGCGCCTGTATTGGCGGGCATGTGGATGGGCAGGAAGCCTTCCAGCGGACGCTGAACCTTATTCTGTTTCATATGATCCCACGCATCGGCTTCATGAATGACCGGTGTGAACGCGAAGTTGTAGTTCGGTGGGGGTGATGAGGTAGACCATTCCAGCGTACGACCATTCCATGGATCGCCGGTCTCATCACGCAGCGAATCACGTCTGCGGAAGCTCACGAACAGCTGGATCAGGAAGCTGGCAATACCCAGGGCGATGACAAACGCACCAACTGCCGCAATCTGGAACCAGATCTGAAGAGAAGTATCCTCAAAGTGATTCAGGCGACGGGTCACACCCATAAAGCCCAGCACGTACAGTGGCATGAACGCCAGGTAGAAGCCGATCAGCCAGCACCAGAATGAGCATTTACCCCAGAACGGATCCAGCTTGTAACCGAAAGCTTTGGGGAACCAGTAGGTGATGGCAGCAAACAGTCCGAACACCACGCCACCAATAATCACGTTGTGAAAGTGCGCGATCAGGAAGAGACTGTTGTGCAGGACAAAGTCAGCAGAAGGAATGGCAAGCATCACACCTGTCATACCGCCGATTACGAATGTGACCATGAAACCAATGGTCCACATCATGGGCACGTCGAAGCGGATGCGGCCACGGTACATGGTGAACAGCCAGTTGAAGAGCTTGGCGCCTGTTGGAATCGAGATGATCATGGTGGCAATCCCAAAGAAGGAGTTGACACTGGCACCCGAACCCATGGTGAAGAAGTGATGCAGCCACACAAGGTAAGACAGAATCGTGATAACAACCGACGCATACACCATGGAAGCGTAGCCGAACAGGCGTTTGCCGCTATAGGTGGAGACGATTTCCGAGAAGACACCAAACAATGGAAGAATCAGGATATAAACCTCGGGGTGGCCCCAGATCCAGATCAGATTCACATACATCATGGGGTTTCCGCCCAGATCGTTTGTGAAGAAATTGGTACCCAGATAGCGATCCAGAGAAAGCAGTACCAGCACGGCTGTCAGAACGGGGAACGAAGCCACGATCAGGGTATTGGTACAGAGTGATGTCCAGGTAAACACAGGCATTTTCATCATGCCCATGCCGGGCGCGCGCATCTTGATGATGGTCACAATCAGGTTGATCCCCGATAGTGTCGTCCCGATACCTGCGACCTGCAATGCCCATATATAGTAATCGACGCCAACCCCCGGGCTGTGTTCTATGCCCGATAGCGGTGGATAGGCCAGCCAGCCGGTGGTAGAGAATTCACCAATGAACAGGGAAACCATCACCAGGACAGCACCGCCTGTTGTCATCCAGAAACTGAAGTTGTTCAGAAAAGGAAATGCCACATCCCTGGCGCCAATCTGCAGTGGCACCACATAGTTCATCAGACCCGTGACCAGAGGCATGGCCACGAAGAAGATCATGATGACGCCGTGGGCGGTAAAGATCTGGTCGTAATGGTGGGGTGGCAGATAGCCTGTGGAATCGCCAAATGCAATTGCCTGCTGAATCCGCATCATGATCGCATCGGAAAATCCGCGAAGCAGCATGATGATGCCCAGGATCATGTACATGATCCCGATCTTCTTGTGGTCGATGCTGGTAAACCATTCGACCCAAAGATAGCGCCATAGTTTGAAATAGGTGATCGCGCCAAGCAGTGCGAGGCCGCCAAGTAGGACGACCGCAAAGGTGGCGATCAGGATGGGTTCGTGGAAGGGTATGGAGTCCCAACCAAGGCGACCAAGAATAAGGGTATTCAGATCCATGGGCTCAAATTTTCAGAAAATGGAGTGACGGCCAACCAGGTTGGCCGGGCTATTGCTTAATGAGGACAAGCCTCAGGGCGCTGCGTTCATCAGTTTAAGTGATGAAAATGCGGGGTCTTGGGTTGTGCAAAAACCACTGACATAAGTCCGCTGCGGTGCGTTTTCCAGGCCAAGATTCAACCGGGTCGTTTTATCCAGCTCAGCCATGTTGTAAATGCCAGGAATACCAAGTCCACCCTTGGCATCAATGGCCATCATATCGCGCATGCACATACGGTTCGGTTCGACGCAACGGTTGAGAATGGCGTCATACAGTCCGGATGCAACGGTGGAATAGTGGCGTACAGGCTCACGCTCGCTGGGGGCTTCCAGCTTCAGGTACGCCACCCGGCTCAGTTCGGTGTTGCTTTGCTTGACCTTGTTGACCCAGGCGTCAAAGTCTTCGGTATTCAATCCGTGGAATTTGAAGCGCATACCGGAAAAACCGGCGCCGCTGTAATTGGCAGAAAAACCTTCGTATACGCCTTCTTTGTTAATGATGGCGTGCAGCTGCGTTTCCATGCCGGCCATGGTGTAGACCTGGCCTGCCAGTGCAGGAATGAAGAAAGAGTTCATTACGCTGGAAGAGGTCATGCGAAACGCAATGGGGCGATCCACCGGCGCGGCCAGTTCATTCACAGTCGCAATACCATATTCGGGATAGAAAAACAGCCATTTCCAGTCCAGGGCAACCACTTGAACCTTTAATGGTTCGACATTGGCAGGAAGCGAACGCTGGGCGTCAATGCGCTCCAGGGGACGGTAGGGGTCCAGTTTATGTGTACTGACCCAGGTGACGGCGCCCAATGCGATAATAATCAGCAGTGGTACCAGCCAGATCACCAGTTCGATGAACGTGGAATGGTTCCAGTCTGGCTTATACGTTGCCTTGGTGTTAGAGGCGCGATAGCGCCAGGCAAAGAACAGGGTCAGGAAGATGACCGGTAAAATCACAATTAGCATAAGCGCAACAGAGACATAGATCAGGTTGCGTTGTTGCAGCGCGATATCGCCGGAGGGAGAGAGCAGGACAGCGTTGCAGCCCGTGAGAATGGGTGCAAGGGCCATTAATGCCAGAAAGCGGAAAGACTTGGAATGAAGCATGCCAAAAAGTTGCCAGCGTGGAGCAGATGAAAAATATAGCATATACTTAAACCGTTCCTGTTTGGAATTGGACGTTTTGTCCTATGGTGTAAATGCGCGGCAAATGCGATCCTTCGTTTTTGACTATATTAACTTAAATTGAACCTATTATGTCGAGCTTTGATCAGTCCCCCACTGAGCCCACCTCGCGAAAGCTGGAAGAAGACACCAGAGATACATTGAGCGGGCATGCCCCGGTCGCTGCCGGTGAGATCGCCGTTGGTGTTGTTATTGGCCGCGCATCTGAATATTTCGACTTCTTCGTCTATGGTATTGCATCGGTGCTGGTGTTTCCCGCACTGTTCTTTCCGTTTGTCGATTCCCTGACAGGTACGCTTTACTCATTCACGATTTTTGCTGTCGCGTTCATTACCCGTCCTTTCGGGACCGCCCTGTTTATGGCCATTCAGCGCCGCTGGGGCAGAGGAAGCAAGCTGACCATGGCGCTGTTCCTGCTGGGTACCGCCACTGTGTGTATCGCATTTTTGCCTACCTATGCTTCGCATGGCGCGTGGTCAATCGTGCTGCTGGTCGTGTTCCGCAGCCTGCAGGGCGTTGCTTTTGGCGGGTCCTGGGACGGCTTGCCCTCATTGCTGGCATTGAATGCACCCAAGGATCGTCGCGGCTGGTATGCCATGCTGGGTCAATTGGGAGCCCCCGTAGGCTTCCTGGTTGCCAGTGCGCTGTTTCTGTTTCTGCACTCCACTCTGTCAGCTGATGATTTCCTGGGCTGGGGCTGGCGCTATCCTTTCTTTGTGGCTTTCGCCATCAACGTGGTGGCCCTGTTCGCACGCCTTCGTCTTGTAGTAACTCAGGAATACACGCAGCTTCTGGAAGAGGGTGAGCTGGAGCCGATCAGTATCTGGGAAATGCTTTCCGGCCAGGGCTACAACCTGTTTATCGGCGCGTTTGCCGCGCTGGCAAGCTATGCGCTGTTCCATATTGTGACGATCTTCCCGCTGTCCTGGATCACACTCACGGCCACCCAGTCCATCGACGATGTGCTGTTCATTCAGGTGATCGGGGCTTTTGTTGCCATGGCGGCAACCATTATCTCCGGGCTGGTTGCTGACCGAATTGGCCGTCGTACCACGCTCACGGCCGCGGCCATTCTGATTGCCATCTTCGCGCTTTCGGCTCCGATGTTGCTAAAAGGTGACACTGCAGGACAGGATGCCTTCATTCTAATTGGTTTCGCATTGCTTGGATTGTCCTATGGTCAGTCTTCAGGAACCGTGACAGCCAATTTCTCCTCCCGGTTCCGTTATACCGGGGCTGCCCTGTCTTCGGATCTCTCCTGGCTGCTGGGTGCCGCCTTTGCACCGCTGGTGGCACTGGGTCTGTCAGCCCACTTCGGCCTGTTCGCAGTCAGTCTGTATCTGCTCTCCGGCGCTGCCTGCACTGTGCTGGCATTGTGGATCAACCGCAGACTCAAGCCACTGACATTGCGCAATCGCACACTGGCTGCAAATCAAAAATAAAGCCATCGATGCGTTGTAGGGTGATCCCTTTAACGCATCAAATTGCCTGATCATTATTCGCCCGCGCTGGACTAGCCTGTCTGCGGCGTTCTGTCCGCGCCAATTCACAATGTCGTGCCATTGCCCACTGCTGCGTGCCAGCGACGCTCGAGGATATCTTAATGGTCGTGTGATTGTTGCCCCATGAGTTACCAACGGGGGCCGTTCGATTGCGTAGACGCGGGTAGATCTGTTTTTTCTCGCAGCACCATTTCCACGCCGAGAAGACATAGCAGTTCCAGCAGGCGGTCCGCGCTTACCTTTGCGGCATTGCGCTCCAACGAAGAGAAGGTTTGCTGGGTAACACCCAGATGCAAAGCCGTTTGCGCCTGGGTCAGTCCGGCCTTTTTGCGGAATGCCTGCAGCAGCGTGGGAAGTTGCTGCGCAGTACGTACGGTAAAGTCGGTCATATAAACTCACTTTGCATCTCAGTTTTACATAGTTTGATTTGTAAAATGAAAATACAAATCTTATTATGTAAATTTACAGCTTCTAATTTGTGTATCGAATCCAAATTAAAATTAAAATCTTGTCAGAAAAGGCTGGCCGAATGTGATCGGCGTAATTCTGTTGAACTTCCTGGTACGCGGCTCCAGCCTTGCCTTATTTTTCCACACCAATGCGATAATCAGAAACGATGGGAGTTTGTCGCCCATGGTGGTCTGGCCTCACTGTATCTGTACGCCCAGCACGTTGAACACGGCTTCTGCGACGACATTGATCGTTGCAGGCGTCACTGCATCTACGGGAGAGCGTCCACGCAAACCTTCGAGTGGCTCGGACAACGCGCGGTAGACGGTCCAATTGTCGATATCTTCCGCCTCCTGAAGTACGATCTGGGTCAACTGCTGCTTTACAGGATCAAGCTGCCAGTCCGGCAGCTTCTGACCGCGCGGCCCAACGTTCAATGCGAGTAGCCGACGCGCGCCGATATCTTTGTAGATTTGCTGACGCGATTTGTCCGCCAGCTTTGCATAATTAGGAGGGGTGAGGTTGTGGGGCTGGTTGAACGTCTCCAGCAGCAATGCGCGACCGCGCTGGACGTCGGTTTCATTTGGAGTCCAGCTTGTCTTGGCGCGCAGCGCACCTGCTTTATGTTCCAAAGCCTGTTTCATTGTCTCCAATTCCAGATCGGTAGGTAGTTTTACTGCTTCTACACGCTCGTGGACGAATGCCTGTAACTCCGCAGCGAAAGCGGTCGCATCCCGGATTTCGACCGTATCAGCAAAACGCTGTACATCGTCCACCGTGACACGTTTCAGGCGATCAGTGATGAATTCAATAGCACCAGGCACGGTATCTCCAGGCAAGTATTTGAGATACAAATTAATATAGTCGCCTTTGTCGCATTTGTCAATATTGACGCATTTTAAGCTTTAATACTCAATGCGACATCCAATCTACCGCGACTGGTGGTTTGCCTGACGGAGATCCTTGATCGGTATCCCCAAAGACAACGAACGATTGATGGCTGCGGGTTTGTTGATGAGATCCTGCAGCGTATAGCCGTCGAGCACATTCAGGTAGGCTTCCAGCGCTTGCTGCAGGACGCCGGTCAGTCCACAGGCTCGAGTGATAACACAACGATTGCCGTCACGGAAGCATTCCACCATGCCAAAGTCGGGCTCCGTGGCACACACTACGTCTTTCAGATTGATCTGCGCGGCGGGTCGACCAAGTCGAATACCGCCCGAACGACCACGCATGGTCAGCAAAAATCCCTTATGCCCAAGGTTCTGGACGATCTTTACCAGATGATTTTTGGGAATGCCGAAGGCATCCGAGATCTGCTGAATGGTGATTGGCTCGTTGGGATGAACGGCCGCATAGATCAGGACGCGCAGACTGTAGTCGGTATAGTCAGTGAGCTTCATGGAGAGCCGTTCGAAATGTACGCATATCTTTTGTTATTAGGAAGAGGGCATTGCCCGCTGCGAGACGTCATAATTTTAACATGTGTCAAGAATACTACTTTTTCGAAACAAGATTTAAAAAGTGGGTGCAATAAGATGTATTTAAAATGCATGTTTGATAAAATTTGATCTGCATCAAAAATTCGACAGAGAAGAAACCAATTTTTTTGTCTTATTTAATGCATTTCAAATACATGTTTTATGGAGATTATTATGTTGTCTGAGCAGTCACGGCCGTATATTGATGCAAGTGTTCCAGTACTTAGAGAGAATGGTCTGCAGATCACTTCGCTCTTTTATCGAAACATGTTCGAAGAGGAGCCGTCGCTTACCAATCTGTTCAACATGGGAAATCAGGCTAATGGCTCGCAGCAACAATCGCTGGCCTCTGCAGTGTTCGCTTATGCAGCGAACTATAAGAATGGCGATGCGCTTGCCCCCGTCCTGAACCGAATAGCGCACAAGCATGCGTCTGTCGGTCTGACCGCCGCTCATTACCCGATAGTGGGAAGGCATTTACTGGGAGCAATCTCCGAGACACTGGGCGATGCGGCAACGCCTGAGCTGATGGCGGCCTGGGACGAGGCCTACTGGCTGCTCGCAGATGAGCTGATTGCGGCGGAGAGTCGGCTTTATGATCGCGCAAATATTGAACCCGGTCAGCGCAATGTCATGCGAGTGACGGAACGCGTCATGCAGGCCGAAGACATCGTCAGTCTGACGCTCGTGCCGGAGTCGGGCGGACAGCCTGCGAGCTTTCAGCCAGGGCAGTATGTGACGGTTGTTGTAGAGCTGCAACCTGGCTTCTACCAACAACGCCAATATAGTCTCTCAGATGCACCCAATGGCAAAGACTGGCGCATTTCGGTGCGACGCGAGAATGCCTTGGATGACAATCCTGCAGGGGCGGTATCGAACTGGATTCATGACAACGTACAGGTGGGAGATGCGCTTGAGGTGAGTCAGCCATTTGGAGATTTTGCACCTGCGCTCAGCGGCGACGGTCCCATTGTGTTGCTCTCCGGTGGGGTTGGGATCACGCCAATGGTGTCAGTATTGAATGCATTGGCCAGCTCAGGAACGCCTCGCAAGGTGGTATTTGCCCATGCGGCAAGAAAGCAGTCCAGCGTGGCTCATCTGCGTGATATTGAAGTCGCCGGGCAGAAGCTTCAACAACTGAAGTCTCATTTCTATCTGGAGTCCGGAGAGGAAGCGGAGCTGGCGGGCGTATCTGCAAAAGCAGGGCGGATGAATGCCGGTGAACTCGTTGTCGAAGACCCGGATCTTGCCGATGCGACTTTCTACCTCTGTGGGCCGCTGCCTTTCATGCAGGCTCAACGCAGCTCACTGCTGGCTCAGGGCATTCCGGTAGAAAAGATTCACCGTGAGGTCTTTGGCCCGGATCTGCTGGATCATCTGATCTGATTATCACTATCCGCCGGTGGTTGAAGAGGGCCTTCCCGGCCCAAATAGAAAAGGGCTTTGCGGCCCTTTTGCTATTTTACCGGCTCTCCCTTGGCGGATAACCAATTCTTCATCATGGCGATTTCGTCCTCCTGTGCGGAGATGATCTCCTGGGCGAGTTTTCGAACCTGCGGATCCTTGCCGTATTGCAGCGCCACTTTGGCCATGTCAATCGCGCCCTGGTGGTGCGGAATCATGCCACGCATGAAATCGATGTCAGCGTTGCCAGTGTACTGCGTCCCCATGCCCGCGTGCATCCTGTCGGCTGCAGCACGATAGGCGATAGTGGAAGGGCTGTCCGTGGATGACGCATTCGACGGCATCGCATGTCCATGGTGACCTCCGCTGGTGATGGTCGGTGCCGCTGCATCCGATGCTTCCACGGTTTTCTGGACAGCTGCCAGACCCATGGCGCTAACTGTCGTGACGGCGACGACCAGGAAGCGAAACTTGTTGGCCTTCATGAAATATTCCTTGATGTGAAGTTGACGAAATCCAATGTACAGCTTCCCACGATTGGAAGGTCAAGTCCTGGCGCAAAAGCGTTGGCTGTTATTTAGCCCGGTGCAGAAAGGGCGTGTCGGTCAGGCAGTCAGTTTTTTGGGGAGGTGTTTCATTTGCCGCAAGAAGATATGAATGACGCCGCCTATGTGGGAAATCAGTATGCGGGCGAATGGGAAAGGGCGGCACCCAAATGAAAAAAGGGCCCGAAGGCCCTTTTGCGACTTACAGACAATGTGAAAAGTCTGCAGATCTGAATCTGGAGCGGGAAACGAGTCTCGAACTCGCGACCTCAACCTTGGCAAGGTTGCGCTCTACCAACTGAGCTATTCCCGCGTTTTCAGCTGAAAATTTATTTGTAAATTCGAATCAGCTAAGCCCTAAATTATATACAAGCTAAATTAGATTCGCAACACTTTTTTCTGCTGCTGTCTTCAAAAATTTGACTCTGTATTTTTTATGCATCGTCAGATGAATTACTCATCTGATTTTCTCTGCACCGGCCCGGCCAAGTTGCTGCTATTGCCTGCCAAAAGAATCTCTTTAAGAAGAGGCGAGACTATAGCAGTAAATTATTTATAATGTCAAATTAATTTCACACAGTGGGTGGCTTTTTTGATGCGGGAATCTACAACAGAGTATCGGGCAGCCGGACAAGGCTTATCCGCCGGTCAGGAAAAGGCCATTGCTCAGGACCTGACCCACCTGAATACCCTGGGGCTCGTCTCGCATGCCGCGAATTATCTGCGGCTTCATGAAGTTGCACAATTGCCGCGGGTTACCCAATGGCAACAAGCGACCAGTCAGGATATTTATGTGTTGGGTGGCGGGAGCAATCTGATCCTGCGCGAGCAGGTTTCCCGTCCGCTTATCCATAACCAGCTCAAGGGTATCCGGCTCGTGCAGGAAACCGAAGAGGCCTTTTTGATTGAGGCTGCAGGCGGCGAAGTGTGGCACGATTTCGTTGCGTACTGCATAGAACAGGGATGGTATGGCCTGGAAAATCTGGCCCTCATTCCAGGTACTGTCGGTGCCTGTCCTGTACAAAATATCGGCGCCTATGGTGTCGAAGTCATGGACCGTATCCACGCAGTGCATGCCTGGCATATTGCCGAGGGTCGCAAGCAGATTTTTTCCGCCCAGGACTGCGAGTTCTCCTATCGGGACAGTCTTTTCAAAAAGCCGGAAGGACAGGGATATCTGATTACAGCTGTGCAGTTCCGTTTGCCCAAACAATGGGTATCCGTCACAACCTATCCGGATCTGAAGAATGATCCATCGCTTGCAAGCGACGTGACCCCACAAAAGATTTTTGCTGCGGTTTGCCGGATCCGGCAGGCCAAGCTGCCCGATCCCGCGCAGATTGGCAACGCGGGCTCTTTTTTCAAGAATCCGATAGTGTCCGCCGATACGCAGGCCAGGCTGAAAGAAACGTATCCGGCACTGGTCTCGTATGCGCAGCCCGATGGCAGCGTCAAGCTCGCGGCCGGATGGCTCATCGAACAATGTGGCTGGAAAGGAAAATCACTGGGTCCGGTAGGCATGCACGCCCGGCAGGCCCTGGTGCTGGTCAATCACGGAGGCGCGTCGGCGGCAGATGTGCTCAGGCTAGCCGACGCTGTAGTGGAATCGGTAAAAGAAAAATTCGGTGTGCAGCTCGAGCGCGAGCCTGTTCTTTTTGAGTAGTCTGTGGAGTAGAAGCAAAGAGGCAATCATACGATTGCCTCTATAGATTGATTTCGGAAAATATCTGGCATGCAACGTGCCTTGAAAATCAATAGCTGCAAATCAGACAGATTTGTTTCCGAAGTATTGGATCAGCCGCCAATGACCTGCTGCATAGAGAATAATCCCTCTGTCTTGTCTTTCAGAAAGAGGGCGGCGCGCAGGCTTCCCTGAGCATAGGTGCCGCGGCTGGAAGATTTGTGTGCGATCTCGATACGTTCGCCTGCTCCCAGGAACATGACGGTGTGATCGCCAATGACATCTCCGCCTCTGACTACAGAAAAACCAATCTGACCGTCCTTGCGCGCACCGGTGTGACCGTGGCGGCTCCAGTCAGCGATGTCGTCCAGTTTTTTGTCCCATGCCTGCGCAATGGTTTCACCCATGATCAGGGCTGTACCGGATGGCGCATCCACTTTATGGCGATGATGGGTTTCAGAGATTTCCACATCGTATCCGCTATTGAGCATTCTTGCTGCCTGCTCCAGCAGTTTCAGCGTGGCATTTACACCAATACTCATGTTCGGCGCAAACACGATTGCAATTTTTTTGGCGGCCGAAGCAATGGCGGCCTGACCATCGGCGTCAAAGCCAGTGGTGCCGATGACCATTTTTGTGCCATATTCTTCGCAGGCTTTGATGTGTGCCAGCGTGCCTTCGGGGCGAGTGAAGTCGATCAGGCAATCACAGTCTTTTAGTACAGCCAGGTCGCTTCCCAGTTTCACGCCGGTCTGCTTGCCCAGAAATGCGCCTGCATCTTCGCCAAGATGGCTGCTGCCTGAATGATCCAGCGCGGCAGCAAGGGTCAGATCGGCATGGGACAGAACGGCTTCGATAAGCATGCGGCCCATGCGGCCGCTTGCTCCGGAAATGGCAATGCGCATATTCAAGTGATTCCTGTGACTGAACCGTTATTGCAAAACCCGATTACTGGACTCGAGTTGCGCCAGGTGCGGGTTCTGTGTTGATCTGTTCGTTGGCAGGAGCTGCCGGGGCCGCTGGCGCTGCGGGCGCCACTGCACCGGGGGCGTTACCCTCTTCCATTGGATAGGTGGTAACCTCACTGCCCTGTGTTCCGGCAGGAGCGGCCTGCAGGGCGGCAGGATCTGTCACCTCTGTGTCGGGAACCGCGTCACCTGCTTTGTAGAGGCGTGCTTCCTGTTTGAACGGCTGGAAGGAGGGCTGCTGGTCACCTTCCCAACGGTCTACGCGACCATTGACAAACCAGACGGAGAATTTGCGCTCTACCGGATCACCGTAACCCGGTTTGAAGTAATACGGGTAGTCCCAGCGATCAGGGTGGAAAATATCAACAAGCGTCGGCGAACCGAGTGCGTAGCGCACCTGGTCCTGCGTCATGCCTTTTTGCAGCAAAGCCACATCTTCGGCGGTGATCCAGTTACCTTGCTGAACAGAAGGCCTGTATGGGAAACCCCATTCTCCTGAGGCGCAGCCACCCAACACGGCAAGTGCTGTAAGGGATGCGACCAGACCATACCGGATACGGGGGAAAAGGCGAGTTTGGTTCATGACTTGGCGACGTTCCTGTATTTGGACTCGTAAAAGCGTTATGATAATAGTTCTGGGCAATC
>JAEWHK010000068.1 GCA_023387815.1 Pseudomonadota bacterium | reverse complement strand
GTCACGCGATAGGCATCACGCTCCTGCCAGTTCTTCTGGGCGGATTGTTCGAGTTCGGTGGGGTGGTAATGATCCTGCATTGTCGTTCGCACAAAATGGGACTCGAGCGCTTGCGGGCTGGCAAGTGAAAAGTTGCTTGGCCACACAGGCTGTTTCGGGTCCGGAAGGAATGGGGTTAACCCGTTATTATAGTTGCTCGATGACAGAACCGTGCCTGTTGCGGGCGCATTCGCAAATTCTGTCAGGGGATCAGGCCGGCGATAAACGCGCTTAGTGCCGCATTGTGGCGGTTGTGCTTGCTGGTTTTCTCCAGAATCTGTTTCGTGTGGTAATTGACGGTGTAGCTGGATATGCCCAGAATGCGGCCGATATCCTCATTGGTTTTGCCGTCAGCCACCCACCTGAGAATCTCGAGCTGACGGCCGTTGAAGTCGGGCGCGTGAGCCTGTCGGTAGCGTGCAGCCAGTATGAGCTGACTCAGGTGCTGGACGGCAAGAATGACAAGGTGAAGAAGGGTACGCTTGCTTTCCAGCTCCGGGGGCGTGACCGGATGCGAAGATCGCGCCAGTGTCAGTACTGCGGCTGTATTGCCCAGCAGATTGATTCCTGGTGCAAACAGGCCGTAAAAGCGCGGCGTTTCCGGAAGTGTCGCCATCTCGGGAAAGAGTGGAAGGAAATCTGCCGAGTCCCAGATCAGGAGCGAACACTGCTGCATGACGGTGGTTGTGGCGATCTCGTGTATCAGATGGCGCTTGCCCAGTCGAACCAGCGTATCGGGAATGGTGCCGACATGATGATAGCGGGGCGTGGTGAACGGACTGGCCTGTCGCTGGATGTAATCGAACCACTCAAAGCCCAGCTCGGCCAGTGCCTGATTGATGAATGCAAGCTGTGAAGGTTCATCTCCCTTCAGGGAAAGAGTATCGTTGTCCACGGCAGTCATGCGCAAACCTATCTTCAAATACGAAAGGCTGATCGTATCGGAAAGCGTCCGTAAGTGAATGGTCTATTCGTGCACACTATGACAAAGTTGTCATCATCAATTGCCTGAATACAGATCAGTCTTTTCCTGTGGTGAGGATTCTGTCGGGGCTTGGGGATCATACAGCACGGTGCTGGTACCTAAGCCGGTTCCCACGCCCGCGCTGGCTCCGCCTCCAATGCCCGTACCGACCCCGACGCCTACTCCGGCACCGGCAGAAACCCGGCCGCCATGTCCGACGCCAACGCCTGCACCTATGGGTCCGAGCCCCGTGCCTACGCTGACACCTCCGCTGCCAATACCCAGCGACAGGCCACTGACCAGCGGCACACTCACCCCAAAACCGGTGGAGCAGCCGGACAGCAGCAGGACACCAGGCAGAAGAAGTCGGATTATCGGCTTGATTGACATGGCAGGCCTTTTCGAAAGAGTCAATTGGAAGGTCAGAGCAAATCTAGCATACTACACTCGCAGCGTATTCCATCAGAAGTGCAATTGTTTGCAAACTCTGTAATAAATATGTCCATGGCTGCAAAGCAAAGGCTGTCGAGCCAGTCGCCGGGTTATCATTCGGCATTCACTGAATGTCCTGATAGATGACCTGTCAGCCGCTGTGTCATGTCGCGGAGATAACCGGAGGAGAGCAGATGATTCGTCGTTCCGTATTACCAGTACTTGTGATCGCCATGCTTGCGGGCTGCGCGAGCAAGCCCATTTATGACGAAGATGATATTCACTTCATCCTGCCCTGCAAAACAGACACAGCAAGCTGCATGGCGCAGATGGAACAGTCCTGCGCGAAAGTAAAAGGTCAGGTCATGTCGCGCAATATCGCGCAGGAAGAATTGCCTGTTGTGCAGGTGATCTGCCGCCCGCCATCTAAAGAAAAAACGCAGGAGGAGGATGGCACGCCCTGATGCCGGAACCACCTGGGATCTGCGTGAAATTCAGGGCAACAGTATACGGCGGCGGTACCTGCACGGCGCGCCCCCCTGAAAGAATGCTTCAATCAGCAAAGCCCGATGCACGTGGCATCCAGCACATACTGCTGATGTAAAGTCTGAATATGTTCAACCACTTTTTGCGGATCATCTTCCACAATGAATAAATCGAGATCGTGTTCGGAAATCAGTTTGTTGGTAACAAGCTGATCACGAATCCAGGTCATGAGGCCGCTCCAGAATTCGGAGCCGACAAAGACCACCGGCGCACGGCTGGCTTTGCCTGTCTGAATGAGCGTGAGCGCTTCGAACATTTCATCCAGCGTGCCGAAGCCACCAGGCATAATGATGTATCCCGCGCTGTTCATGAAGAAGGTGGTTTTGCGCGAAACAAAATATTTGAAGTAAAGGCTTTCGGTCTGAAAGCGGTTGTCCTTCTGTTCATGGGGCAGTTCGATGTTCAGGCCGATACTGGTTCCGCCCGCTTCATGGCAGCCCTTGTTGGCCGCTTCCATGATGCCCGGACCACCGCCTGATATGACATTGAACCCGGCCTTCGCAAGAAGGCCGCTGATCTCCTGCGTTTTGGTATAGTAGGGCGAATCTGACCGGATCCGTGCACTTCCAAAAATGCTCACCGCTGCGGTCAAATCCTTGAGATGCTCAGCTGCGTCCAGCAATTCGCTGGTAATCTCGTTAATCTGACCCTGAATCGTTGTTGCTTTTGTTACTGACATGAAAAAAACCTTGTTACTTGTTGACGGATCAAGTTATTTATACCGCGCGTTCTTCGCCATGCCCGACCTGCGAAATACCAGCGGCGAACCCACTGGCGCGCTTTACGGCGTAATCAACATGATGCGTAAGTGCATTGATGATTATAAGGCCGATTATGCGGCGTGTATTTTTGATGCGAAGGGAAAAACATTCAGGGACGAACTGTACCCTGAATACAAAGGGGATCGTCCATCCATGCCCGACGACCTGGCGGCGCAGACAGGTCCTATTCATGAGGCCATACGCGCGATGGGATGGCCGGTTATTGCTGCGCCGGGTGTAGAGGCGGACGATGTGATTGCCACACTGGCCGATCTGGCCGCCCGTTCTGATATCCACACCATTATATCAACTGGCGACAAGGATTTGGCGCAACTGGTCAATCCCCATATCACACTTGTGAACACCATGACCGGCGAAAAACTGGATGAGGCCGGGGTGCTGGCAAAATTTGGTGTTCGTCCTGATCGCATCGTTGACTATCTCATGCTGATTGGCGATGCCGTTGATAATGTTCCTGGTGTGACCAAGGTCGGCCCGAAAACAGCAGTCAAGTGGCTGACAGAATATGACAGCATCGATAATCTGGTGGCAAATGCAGATAAAATCAAGGGCGTGGCCGGGCAGAATCTGCGTGATGCGATCCCGCAATTTGAGCTTACACGAAACCTCATTACCGTGCGCCGTGATTGTGAACTGACCGAGTTCATGAAGGGTGTGGAAGACTTGCTTCCCAGAGCGCCGGATGTGCCTGCGCTGACCGCAATCTACGACCGTTACGGATTCCGGACCTGGCTGCGCGAACTAACGGGTGATGCCGACCGCGTGCCTGAACAGGACGCCCGAGTGGCACCGAATCTGCCTGCCGCGCCCGTAGAGGTCAATTATCAGACGGTGGACACACCGGAGAAATTCGCAGATTGCCTCAAAGCGATTCAGGCGGCGGAAAAGGTTGCCATTGATACTGAAACCACGTCGCTCAATCCCATGCAGGCACGACTGGTGGGGATTTCACTGGCAATTGAACCAGGCTCGGCCTGGTATATCCCGCTGGCGCACAGAGGTACCGGCGCCGGCGCCCAGTTGAACAAGGAAGACACGCTGGCGGCAATGCGCGCATGGCTGGAAGATCCCGCGGCCCACAAGATATTGCATAACGCCAAGTACGACAGTCATATTTTCCTGAATGAAGGCATCACGCTGGCGGGTATCGAAGAAGATACCATGCTGATGGCTTATGTACTGGAGTCTCATCGCAGTGTGGGCATGCAGGAACTGGCTCAGCGCTATCTGGGACGCACAGGAACGACCTATGAAGAAATCTGCGGCAAGGGCGCGCGCCAGATCTGTTTTGACGAAGTAGATATCGAAACCGCCACGCACTACGCCGCCGAAGATGCCGATTTCACACTGCAGCTATACAACGCCCTGGCACCCATGGTGAAGGAACAGGAAGGCCTGCAGCGTATATATCGACTGGAAGTCCAGGTGTCACGCGTGCTTACGCTGATCGAACGCAATGGTGTGCGTATCGACGAAGCCATGTTGCGCCAGCAAAGTGCGCAGATCGGCGCCACCCTGGTCAATCTTGAGCAGAAGGCGTACGAACTGGCGGGGCAGCCTTTTAATCTGAATTCCACCAAACAGCTTGGCGAAATTCTGTTCGGTAAAATGAATCTGCCGGTGCTGCGCAAAACCCCCAAGGGTGCACCCTCGACCGACGAAGATGTGTTGACCAAACTGGCGGCCGATTATCCGCTGCCGCGCACGCTGCTGGACTATCGTGGTCTGGCCAAACTGAAGTCGACCTATACCGACAAACTGCCGAAGATGATCAACCCGGATACGGGCAGGGTGCATACCGATTACGCGCAGGCTGCCGTGATTACTGGAAGGCTGGCCTCATCAGATCCGAACCTGCAGAATATTCCGGTACGTACCGAAGAAGGGCGCCGGATTCGCATGGCATTCGTGCCTTCGGATGGTGGCGTGATTGTGTCGGCCGACTACTCCCAGATCGAACTGCGCGTCATGGCGCATCTGTCTGGCGATGCCAACTTGCAGCGGGCGTTCAGTGATGGAGAAGATATTCACCGCGCCACGGCAGCCGAAGTGTTCGGCGTATCGCCCGAAGAGGTCAACGCGGAACAGCGACGCGCAGCCAAAGCCATCAACTTCGGCCTGATCTATGGCATGAGTGCCTTTGGTCTGGCGGCGAATTTGGGCATTACACGTGATGCTGCCCAGACCTATATCGATCGCTATTTTGCCCGTTACCCCGGGGTGGCAGAGTATATGGCGCGTATTAAAAAACAGGCTTCTGCCAACGGATATGTAGAAACGGTCTTCGGGCGTCGTCTGTGGCTGCCCGACATCAATGCCAAAGGGCCGCGTCGTGCGGGTGCCGAGCGTGCGGCCATCAATGCCCCCATGCAGGGGACGTCTGCAGACCTGATCAAGCTGGCCATGGTGGCCGTACAGGACTGGCTGGAAAAAGAAAAACTGGCGTCACGCCTGGTGATGCAGGTGCATGACGAACTGGTGCTGGACGTGCCGCGCGAAGAGCAGGAGCTGGTCAGCCAGACGCTGCCAGGGCTGATGTGCGATGTTGCGACCCTGGCGGTTCCATTGGTGGCGGAAACCGGTGTTGGAAACAATTGGGAAGAGGCGCATTAAGCCGGGGTGCTGAGCAAGTTTTCCTGTCGGCCCAGGCAAATTTTCGTCAGCGCTCCTGGGAACGAAATAGTAACGAATAGAGAAAGCTGAAGCGAGAAAGAAAAGAGGAGATTCGTGCAGCCAGCGTAACGGTGGGATTCACCGATGCGCTGGCTTTGGGATGACGGCTTCAGGTAGTCTTATAACCGACCGAAGATCAGGACTGCACGATGCGGGCGCGCAGGGCGTTGATACGGTGCTCGATGGGTGGGTGAGTAGAGAACAGGGCAGCCACGGCCGCGCCACCGCTGATACCTGAAGATTCAAACTGCTTGGGCAATTCACCGGGCTGCAGGCCACCCAGTCGTGCCAGAGCATTGATCATGGGAGAGGCAGACCCCAGCATTTTTGCTGATCCGGCATCGGCACGATACTCACGCTGACGCGAGAACCAGGCCACGATAATCGAGGCCAGCACACCGAACGCGATTTCACAGACCAGCACCGTGATGTAATAACCCGGGCCCACACCGCGCTCATTGCGAAAAACAGTGCGATCAATAAAATACCCGACAACGCGCGCCAAAAAGACCACGAAAGTATTCACCACGCCCTGAATCAGGGTGAGCGTCACCATATCGCCGTTGGCAATGTGAGCAACCTCATGACCAAGCACGGCAGTCACTTCCTCTTCAGTCATGCTGTTGAGCAGGCCGGTTGATACAGCGACCAGCGCATCGTTCTTGAAGGCGCCGGTGGCAAATGCATTCGGTTCACCTTCGTAAATGGCCACTTCAGGATGACCGATTCCGGCGCGGTCAGCCAGCTGATGGACGGTATCCACCAGCCAGTGTTCCTTCTGGCTTCCTGGCGAAGCCGGATTAATAATGTGCAGCCCCATGGTCCATTTGGCCATGGGCTTACTCATCAGCAGAGAGATAAATGCACCCACAAAGCCCACAACAGCCGAAAAGACCAGCAACTGACCCATATTGATGCCATTGGCATCCATATAGCGATTGACTCCCAGCAAATTAAGAGTAAAACCCAACACAACCATGACGGCGAGGTTGGTCATCAGGAAAAGAATAATACGTTTCATACAGCAGTCCTTGTTGAAAGGGTCAATTCAAATCGCGGCGTCAGAAGGGAAAAGTCAGTCTGACAGTCTGAGCTTAAAAATAGCTGAAAATATATCCAGATCAATTATATAAGGGCAATCCCGCACTTTTACAGAGTTCTTCGCAGTAGAATGTTATTTTATTTTCAAGCGATTTCCGGATTTATCATGCAGTCATTGTGGATGTTGGTGGCTTCCCTGATGTTCGCCATTATGGGGGCCTCGGTAAAACTGGCGTCCGAACATGCTGCGTCGCTGCCGCTGATCATCCTGTTCCGGGGGCTGCCCTCGGTCATTCTGCTCATCATCTGGGCACTTTCTACGCACAAGTCACTCAAGCCCAAAAGCATCCGCCTGCATTTGATGCGCAATGTTTTCGGCGTGGGTGCCATGTGGATGGCATTCTATGGCTACAGCGTACTGCCTCTGGCCACCAGTACCAGTCTGAACTATACATCGCCGCTGTTCATTGCCGGCTTCCTGCTGCTATCGGGCAAAGCGAGCAATGATATCATCCGCACCCTGGCTGTCGGTATCGGCTTTGCCGGCGTATTGCTGATCCTGAGGCCCAGTATTACCGAAGACCAGTGGTTTGCCTGCGCGCTGGGATTAATGGCTGGTGCTTTTGGCGCGGTCGCCATGCTTCAGGTGCGGCAGCTGGGCACAATTGGTGAGCCCATCTGGCTGACAGTGATGTACTTTTCGATCTTTGTGTCCGGCACCAGCCTGATTGGCATCAAGGCGCATGGCATCGGCAATCCGGATCTTCTGGCCTGGGTATCCCTGATTGTGGTTGGCATGTCGGGGCTTTTCGGCCAGCTGGCGCTGACACGCGCTTTTGGCTCCGGATCGCCGCTGCTTTCGGCTGCGCTGCAGTACACGACCATCATCTTCTCGGCCACCATCGGCATAATCATATGGAACAATGCGCCGGATGGACTTGCGTGGCTGGGCATGGGTATGGTCATTGTGGCGGGCCTGCTTTCCGCCTGGCGTACCCTGAGACTGGCGGAACGGCAGAAAAAAGCGCCGGTGGTCAAGACAACGACCTGAACGGCGCTTTACTCTGAAGGGTGTCTGATTTAATCTGAGCGGTGTCTGATTTACTCTGAAGGGTACCTGATTTGGTATGACACCTGATTCCTTGTACGGCGCCCGATTCTACAGGCGCCGCATTCATGTGAACGACCCGGGCTAGGCCATCAGCCGGTTATACCACTCATGGAAATGCTGCATGCCATCTTCCATGGGGGATTGATAAGGACCAACTTCAGATGTGCCGCGATTGTAGAGAGCACGCCGGCCCGCATCCATGCGCTCGGCAATCTCGTCATCTTCAATGGCGGTTTCCATATAGGCCGCCTGCTGCGCTTCAATGAAGCCGCGCTCGAACATGGCAATTTCTTCCGGATAATAGAATTCCACCAGGTTGACAGTTTTTTGCGGACTGACCGGATAGAGCGTAGACAGCACCAGCACATGCGGATACAGCTCGATCATGTGTGTCGGGAAATAGGTGACCCACATGGCGCCAAAATCCGGCGATTCGCCCTGACGGAAGCTTAGCAATTCGTCGTGCCATTTTTTGTACACCTCTGAACCCGGATTGGCCAGTGCCTGATGAACCCCCACGCGCTGCAGGCTGAATGTGTCAGCAAAATCCCAGGTCAGATCATCGCACGTCACGAATTTGCCCAGACCAGGGTGGAATGGGCCGACATGATAATCTTCCAGATAGACTTCAATGAAGGTTTTCCAGTTGTAGTTGCACTCGTGCACGATGGCACGATCAAAAACGTAGTCGGAAAAGTCAAATTCCGGGCGCGAAAAGAGGGACGCCATATCCGCTGCCGGATTGCGTGGTCCTTCGAACAACAGGCCATGGCAATTGCTTAGCGGAAACTGCTGCAGATTTTTACAGGGATTGGTGTCAAACTGCGGGGCGCCGAGCAAAGTGCCTTTGCTGTCGTAGGTCCATCTGTGCAAAGGGCAGACGATGTTGCCACCAGTGCTGCGCAGATTGCCATGATTGTTGACAGTACTGGTGACATCGCCTGCCTGTCCGCCGAGCATGACTGCCTGTCTGTGACGACACACATTTGAAACCAGGCTTACCTGATCGCCATTGCGTACCAGTACGCGACCGGCCTGTTCATGTGGCAGCGTTCGCCAGTCTCCGGGTTCGGGCACCAGTTTTTCATGTCCGACGTACAGCGCAGAGGCATCGAAGATGCGGGCCTGCTCCTTTTTAAAGATATCGTCGTTGAAGTAGACGTCGACAGGAAGTTGTGTCGTCGCCGGAGATACATGTGCCAGTTTGGCAATATCAGACATGAGATGCCCCCCGATGAAAATAAATGCCGCCTCACCAAGGGTCATGAGCCGGCATAAAGTGTCGAAAAATGAAAAGGAGAGTAATTATAAAGAAAATCAATACCTTAGTCAAGGAATATAGGCAAAGTTTACCGCCGCCGGACAGGGTGCCCAACGGGGGTTTGAAGAGGCAGGAGACGGCGGGTGCTCACTTTGAGATCAAACACGCGAAACTGCCACCGAAGCCGCCGCTGATTTCGTACAATGTTCTTATTGCAAGATGGAAAGCATGGCTGAACCGTGCCAACCATATGGAACGTATTGGAGACAGGTGTTGACCGAAAACGCTAAAACCGACAACGCCGCGCTGCCCGACCAGTTCGAAGCGGCCCTCGGCGAGCTCGAAACAATCGTATCAAAAATGGAAGATAACAGCATGTCGCTGGAAGCCTCCATCGCGGCCTATGAGCGGGGTGTAAGGCTGGCCCGTGTCTGTCAGGACAAACTGGATGCAGCCGAGCAACAGATCAGTGTTCTGCGCAACAATACGCTGGTACCACTGGCAGACTCAGGGTCCTCTGAATCATGAACGCGCGGGCTGTTACCCTTGAAGACTGGCTGCCTGCCTGTATCAGCAAAGTTGAAGCTTCTCTGGAGAAGGCGCTGCCGCCGGCAGAAGAAAATCCGCAAAAACTTCACGAGGCCATGCGTTATGCTACTCTCGGGGCGGGCAAGCGACTGCGCGCCGCGCTGGTCTATGCGGCCGGCCAGGCCAGTGCCCAGCAGACAGTCCTGCCTTCGGCGCTGGAACATACGCTGTCGCGCGCTGCAGCTGCCGTTGAACTCATTCACGCCTATTCACTGATTCATGACGATTTGCCGTGCATGGATGATGACGTGCTGCGCCGGGGAAAACCCACCGTCCACGTTCAGTTCGATGAAGCCACCGCAATGCTGGCAGGCGATGCCCTGCAGCCTCTGGCATTTGCGCAGCTGGCACAAATGTCGGTTGCGCCGGCGCTGGTTGTGCAGGCTGTGAATGTGCTGGCACAGGCGGCTGGCAGTCAGGGCATGGTGGGTGGTCAGGCAATCGATCTGGCCAGCGTTAACCAGCAACTGGATCCCGAACAACTGCAGCAGATGCATCGGCTGAAAACCGGCTGCCTCATTGAAGCCAGCGTGCAACTGGGGGCGATTGTGACGGCGGCCAATTCAGACCTGCGCCTGGCGCTGGAAAATTATGGGTCCGCGATTGGTCTGGCCTTTCAGGTGGTCGATGATATTCTGGATGTCACGGCAGATCAGCAGGCGCTGGGCAAAACGCCGGGCAAGGACGCGGCGGGCAACAAGCCGACCTATGTATCGGTCATGGGCCTGGAGCAGTCACGCGAATTTGCGCAGCAGTTGCACACAGCGGCGCTGGACGCCATTCGGCCGTTGGGTGAACCCGCAAGTCACTTGCGTGAACTGGCCGACCTGATCCTGAATCGCAAATCCTGATAGCCTTAGATGTCAACCCGTGTTTCCCGCTGCATGCGTTCCGATAATGCCAGAGCGCCAGCAACCAAGACGATTTCATGACAAAGTTACTAGACACACTTGATTTTCCTTCTGATGTTCGAAAACTGAGCCAGCACCAGCTGAAGGCGGCTGCGACCGAGTTGCGCGCCTTTATTCTGGAGTCTGTGTCACGTACCGGCGGCCATCTGTCTTCCAATCTGGGCACCGTCGAATTAACGCTGGCCCTTCATCACGTTTTCAATACGCCGCATGACCGGATCGTGTGGGACGTGGGCCATCAATCCTACCCACATAAAATTCTGACCGGTCGTCGTGGCGAGATGCCGGGATTGCGTCAGCAGGGCGGTATTTCAGGTTTTCCGCGACGTTGCGAATCCGAATATGATGCCTTTGGTACCGCGCATTCTTCCACTTCCATTTCTGCCGTCCTCGGCATGGCGGTGGCCTCAAGAAATCTGGGCATAGACCGGCAGCATATCGCAGTGATCGGTGATGGTTCCATGACCGCCGGTATGGCGTTTGAGGCACTGAACAACGCAGGCGTGACGCCCGGTGTGAACGTGCTGGTCATTCTGAATGACAACGATATGTCCATTTCTCCTCCCGTGGGGGCGCTCAACCGGTATCTTGCACGTCTGCTGTCGGGTGGATTCTATCGCGATGCCAAGAGTGTAGGACGTGCGGTCCTGGGACAAATGCCCGGTCCGGTGCTGGATATTGCGCGGCGGGTCAAAGGTCATGCCAAGGGTATGATCAGTCCGGCCACGCTGTTCGAAGAACTGGGTTTCAATTATGTGGGCCCCATCGATGGACACGATCTGGATGCACTGGTTCCGACCCTTCAGAATTTGCGGGAATTGGGTGGGCTGCAGTTTCTGCATGTTATAACCAAAAAAGGTCAGGGTTATAAACTGGCCGAAGCTGATCCTGTTCTGTATCACGGACCGGGTAAATTTGACCCTGCGCTGGGCATACAGAAGCCGACAAAACCGGGCAAGCAGACCTTTACACAGGTCTTCAGTCAATGGCTTTGTGATATGGGTCAGGAAGATACCCGGCTCATGGCCATTACCCCCGCCATGCGTGAGGGTAGCGGTCTGGTTGAGTTTGAAAAGCGGTTTCCCCAGCGCTATTTTGATGTGGGAATCGCGGAACAGCATTCAGTCACGTTCGCCGCAGGGATTGCCTGTGAGGGACTCAAGCCGGTGCTTGCCATATACTCTACCTTTCTGCAGCGCGGCTATGATCAGTTCATTCATGATGTCGCCCTGCAGAACCTGGATGTGACCTTTGCCCTGGATAGGGCGGGGTTGGTGGGGGCCGATGGCGCCACCCATGCCGGCAATTACGATATTGCATATTTGCGTTGTATCCCCAATATGGTAGTAGCCACACCTTCGGACGAGAACGAAGCCCGCTTGCTGTTGTCCACATGCTATCAGCATCCGGGTCCGGCTTCCGTTCGTTACCCCAGGGGTAGCGGGGTGGGTGCGGCGGTGACTGAAGGCCTTGATACGGTACCAGTAGGCAAGGCAGTGGTCAGACGCCAGGGTGAAAAACTTGCCATTCTGGCATTCGGCACTCTGCTGCACGCTGCGGCGCCGGTTGCCGAAGAGCACAATGCCACACTGGTGGATATGCGCTTTGCCAAACCCCTGGATGAAGCACTGGTTCTCGAACTGGCGCAGTCTCATTCCGGGCTGGTGACGCTGGAAGAAGGGGCCATCATGGGCGGGGCGGGTAGTGCGGTCACCGAATTGTTGCACGCGCATGGAATCAGCTGTGATGTACTGCAGCTGGGGCTGCCCGATGTATTCATCGACCATGGCGATCAGGCAGCACTGCTGGCCGGCGTGGGGCTGGACACAGCAGGAATAGCGCAGGCCATCGCCCGTCGTTTCGGGCAGCCTGAAGACAGATAATTTAGAGCGAAGAAAATGAATTCTCAAATTGAACCATCGGTGCTGATGCCTGATGTACAAAGTACGCTGGATGAGCGACACATTGCGATCCAGCGGGTCGGCATCCGCCAGGTTCGCCAGCCCATGCTGTTGCAACTGGCCGATGGATCAGTGCAGTCAACCATCGCTGAGTGGACGTTTACCGTCATGCTGCCGGCTCATGAAAAGGGTACGCATATGTCCCGGTTCATGGCGCTGCTCAATACCTGGCGCAACCGCCCCATGACGGTGGACGCCTTTCGCAGCATGGCGCTGGAAATGCTGCCACTGCTGCACGCTGAAAAAGGGGATATTACGGCCAGTTTTCCGTATTTCATCAATAAAAAGGCCCCGGTTTCTGGTGTGGAAAGCCTGATGGACTATCAGGTCACCTGGGTGGCTCGTGCCGAACATGACCAGGCGGTGGTAGAGCAGACCATGGTTGTGCCTGTCATGAGCCTGTGCCCATGCTCCAAGGCCATTTCCGAGTACGGTGCGCACAACCAGCGTTCCCATGTGACCGTCAGTGTGGTTACCGAAAAGCCCTACGATCTGGATGATCTCATCCGCAGGATCGAAGCCCAGGGTTCCTGCGAATTGTGGGGCCTGCTCAAACGTACTGATGAGAAATACGTGACCGAGAGGTCTTACGACAATCCCAAATTCGTTGAGGACCTGGTTCGTGATGTCGCTGCGGTATTCCAGAAACTGCCGGGCGTACAGCGCTATCGGGTCGAGGCGGAAAACTTTGAATCCATCCATAACCACAGCGCCTACGCAGTGGTAGAGGGCTAGATTCACGAGCCTCTGTGCGCATGAATGCGCAGGCTGATTGACAAAAACAGTGGTAAATCAGCACTTTATGAAACGAAAAGGCCGCGTTCTGTAGTCTTTTTTCTTTACGTGTGTTATATTTTACGGTTTCTTGCTCGCCCCGGTCCGGGGGCTGCGGGTCTTTGCGTACTTCAGGGCAGTATTCTGAATGCAGCATGGCCATCACGCAGCAACAGGTTCCGGCGGGCTGCCCCCCGTCATTCATGGTGATATTGCTGCTCCCACAGCTGTGGTGCTGCAGTTCCTGTGCAATGTCGGATATTCCACAAGGAGTTTTCTATGCGTCACTACGAAGTAGTGTTTATTGTTCACCCCGATCAAAGCGAGCAGGTGCCCGCCATGATCGAACGTTACCAGTCCACGGTAACCAGCGATGGCGGCACCGTCCATCGTCTCGAAGACTGGGGCCGCCGTCAGTTGGCTTACCCAATCCAGAAACTGGTCAAAGCTCATTATGTCTGCATGAATATCGAATGCTCACAAGCGGCACTGGATGAGCTTGAGCATGCATTCCGTTACAACGACGCCGTGCTGCGTCACCTGGTAATCAAAGCCCGCAAGGCTCATACCGGCGCATCAGTCATGATGAAATCTGTAGAACGTGAAGAGGCCCGCAAGGCTACCACCGAGCAGTCATCAGAACAGGAAAACGCAGGTTAATGGCGCGTTGCGCCAGGCATCAATATGAACCAGCTCAGCCTGCAGGCCCGCATACTTGAAATGGGTGCTCTCAGGCATACACCGGCAGGACTGCCGGTACTGGATCTGATCCTGTCGCATGAGTCTGAAGTGATGGAAGCCGGTATGCCGCGACGCGTCGAATTGACGATCACCGCCAAGGCAATCGGCGAATGGGGACAGAAACTGGCCTCATTGCCAATGGGAACCGAAATACGCGTACGTGGCTTTCTGGCTCCCACAAGGAAAAATTCCAGCCGGCTGATATTGCATATCCAGCAGGCCGAGTTTCCCGGCAATCTGCATCACAAAGACAATCGGCCATCTTCCGGCATCCTGGCATAAACGTAACGGGCAATAGCTCAATATTGAAATTCAGAGGGTTCAGCCCTCGCAAACATAAAAGGCAATATCATGGCTTTCATGAAAAAAGGCAAGGATAAACGCAGTAAGTTTCCTCAGCAAAATCCATTGTTCAAACGCCGCAAATTCTGCCGCTTCACGG
>JAEWHK010000029.1 GCA_023387815.1 Pseudomonadota bacterium | reverse complement strand
TAAGGCACTGGATTTTGATTCCAGCATGCGAAGGTTCGAATCCTTCCGCCCCAGCCAAATTCGTACTGCATGTGCGGAAACCGTGAATAAGCCGCTATAAACCGGTATGTGCTTATCACGGTTTTTTATTCACTTCACCGATTCCAGTCATCATGACCAACAATAATTTCATGATTTTCACCGGCACAGCCAATCCTCGGCTGGCCGTAGACGTCGTTAATCATCTGGACATGTCGCTGGGAAAAATGACCGTAGGCCGGTTCTCAGACGGTGAAGTCATGGTGGAAATCCTGGAAAACGTGCGTGGTCGCGATGTATTCGTGCTGCAACCCACCTGTGCGCCGACCAACGACAATCTCATGGAAATCATGACAATGGTCGATGCGCTGCGCCGTGCTTCTGCAGGACGCATTACTGCTGCCATTCCGTATTTTGGCTATGCCCGCCAGGATCGCCGTCCGCGTTCTGCCCGCGTGGCCATTACCGCAAAAGTGGTCGCCAACATGTTGCAGAGCGTGGGTGTTGACCGCCTGCTTACCATGGATCTGCATGCAGACCAGATTCAGGGCTTTTTTGATATTCCGGTAGACAATATTTACGCCGGTCCTGTGCTGCTGTCCGATATTGGTCAGCGCAACTTCAAGGATCTGGTTGTGGTGTCTCCCGACATTGGTGGTGTGGTTCGTGCCCGCGCGCTGGCCAAGCAGCTGGAAGCCGATCTGGCCATCATCGACAAACGCCGTCCGCGCGCCAATGTGTCCGAAGTCATGAACATTATTGGTGAAGTCGACGGCCGTACCTGCATCATTATGGATGATATGGTGGATACCGCCGGTACACTGTGCAAGGCCGCCTCTGCGCTGAAAGAGCGTGGCGCCGGCGCCGTGTATGCCTATTGTACGCACGCCGTGCTGTCTGGCGGCGCCGTAGGCCGCATTGCCGAATCCGAGCTGGACGAGCTGGTTGTGACCGACACCATTCCATTGTCAGAAGAAGCGGCCGCGTGCTCACGTATCCGTCAGCTGTCCACCGCTTCATTACTGGGCGAAACCATTCTGCGCATTTCGCATGCAGAATCGGTCAGCTCGCTGTTTGTAGAATAAGCATTTGATCCGTTGCTGGTCGCGGCAACGGGTCGGGTGGTTGAGCCAGCCGGCTCAGCCTTTTTGAAATACCGGAAACGGTATTGTTAATCTGGAGTTTTCCATGAAATTTGAAGCCACCAAGCGTAGCGTTCAGGGATCGAGTGCGAGCCGCCGCCTGCGTCGCGCCGGCCGTGTACCGGCCATTGTTTACGGTGGGAAAGGCGAAGCGCAAAGCGTCGAGCTGGACCACAATGAAATTTTCCACGCACTGCGTAAAGAACCGTTCCACACTTCTGTTCTGGACATGATCCTGGACGGCAAAAAACAGAACGTTCTGTTGCGTGCTGTTCAATGGCATGCCTACAAACCGCAAGTACTGCACGTGGATTTTCAACGTGTTAACGCCAACGAAGCGCTCACGACACGTATTCCTTTCCACTTTATCAACGGTGACGAATCTCCTGCCGTCAAACTGCAAAATGCAACCATTTCGCACGTTCTGAACGACATCGAGGTAACCTGCCTGCCTAAAGATCTGCCTCAGTTCATCGAAGTTGATCTGAGCAAAATGGAAGTAAACGACGTACTGCACCTGTCAGACATTACACCACCTGCTGGCGTAGAGTTCCTGACAACAGGCGAAGACAGCCCCGTTCTGGCAACCGCATCTGTTGTAACAGACAGCGTTGAAGAAGACGAAGCTGCTGAAGCTGAAGATACGGCAGAAGGCGAAGACGCTGGCGATGCAGAGAAATCTGACAAACCAGCCGAAGACGACGCCAAGTAAGCCTTGAATGTGTTACCTTGCCGAAGGCGGGGTAGTGCAGGCCGGGATATCCGGCCATGATGTATTTGAATACGCCCCCGCAATGCCATGCATTTCGGGGGTTTGTTTTGCCAGTCTTTTTTGACTCTTGTCTTGTTTTGCGCATGTTGCTTGTCATTAGCAGGGAAATCTCTTCATGGCCTCATTGCCTATCCGTCTGATCGTCGGTCTGGGAAATCCGGGCCAGCAATATGAAGCCACCCGGCACAATGCCGGGTTCTGGCTGGCTGATCATTACGCCGATGATCTGAAAACACAGTTCACGCTGGAGTCCGGTTTTTTCGGGCACCTGGCGCGCGCCCGTTTTGATGGGGCCGCCGTCTATCTGCTCAAGCCCGCCACATACATGAATCGCTCGGGCCAGTCTGTCGGGGCAGTTGCCCGCTTCTTCAAAATTGAACCACAGGAGGTTCTGGTGCTGCACGACGAACTGGATCTGCAGCCGGGCGATGTCAAACTGAAAAAAGGAGGCGGACACGCCGGGCATAACGGCCTGCGCGATATTCAGGCCGCCCTGGGCACACCGGATTACTGGCGACTGCGCCTGGGCATCGGTCACCCTCGTGGACGTGGCCTGGCTCAGGGTGTGGCAGACTATGTCCTGTCCATGCCTTCACGCGAGGATATGCCGCTGATCGACAATGAAATCAACAGCGCGCGGCAGATACTCAAGCCATTGCTGGAAGGCGATTTTGCGGCAGCATCGCGTCAGCTGGCTGCCGCGCGGGTAGCTGCACCATGACAGCGCGCAGCACATCGCCAGCGCCATCGCCGACCCTGCGATCCGACATCGGCGAGTTCCTGCGATTCGTACGCCGGCCGCGGTTCACGCCCCGGGTCGCCCAGCGCGGCGGTGGTTCGGGATGGCTGCGCGACTGGTATCCCAATGTCAGATTCACACGCATGCTGGCGTGGGTTGGCATGCTGTGGGTAGTGAACCTTTTCGTATTGGCTCCACTGGCCCTGAGCGCGGCCGAAAGCAGCGGCGCCCAGCACAGAATCGACCCAGACCATATTCCCTGGCTGATGGCTGTATTGTGGGCACCCCTGGCCGAAGAGATGATGTTCCGTTACAGCCTGCGCTATCCGCGCGCATTGCTGTGGGTATTGCCGGTCATGATGATGGTGGTCTTTTCCGGACCGTCCCTGCTCAGTGGCGCAGCCTTTGTGCTGATACTTGCGCTGCTGTCCATCATGCATGCGCGCGGATTCACCAGCAATGAAGAAGCCTTGCCGTGGCGTATCCGCAGGCTTTACGCCCAGTGGTTTCCCTGGGTCTTTCATCTGTCGGTCCTGGCCTTCGCCTTCGTCCATCTGAATAACTTCAAACTGAACAATGCGGCCTGGTGGCTGCTGCCAGTGATGGTGCTTCCGCAATGGATGACCGGACTTGTACTGGCCTGGATGCGCGTTCGCTCCGGCATTGCCACTTCCATGTTGATGCATATGATGTTCAACGGCGGGCCGCTGTTGCTGATCTGGCTGATGCTTTGAACGTAGTGGTGGTCCGCTGCGGCCGTCCAACATTGCAAAACTCTGTCAAACATGTTGCCCCCCTTGCAATGGACAATTGATAAAACATCTGCCCAATATTAGAATTGATATCTATTCTCATTTAGGTCTATTGCTCGACAGATTCGCGGTATCTGCAACAGTCCGCCAGTCTGCTGTTTCACCATGTTGTGGCTTCACCCCAAAGCATTATCGGTTTTCTTCGCCAGCCTGTTGCTGTGCGCCAGCCTCACAGGCTGCAGTCAGACCGAGGTCCTCAAGCCACAAGTCACCACTACAACGCAGCAAGACGCTTCCACAAAGCAGCCGGGCGTCGGCGCGTCTCAAGCGCAATTTCCTGCCTCGCAGGCACCTTCCCTCTCTGCGATCTATCGCGTAAATCCGTCACAGCCCGGTTCACTTACGCCGCTCTCATTTGACGAACTGGTGGGCGAACTTGCGAACGCCGATGTCATTCTGCTCGGAGAGAAGCATGACGAGGGCCGCCATCATCAGGCACAGCTTGCGCTTCTGCAGGCCCTACATCAGCGCAGACAGATCGGCAGCGTGGTGCTTGAAATGCTCCCATCGTCATCGCAACAGGCGTTCCATCAGGCACAGTTGAACATTCAGACACAGCTGTCGCAATCCTCCGCCGTCTCTTCATCCGACATCAAAGATGCGCTGCACTGGCCAGAGAAATGGGCGTGGCAGCAGTACGCGCCGCTGATTACCTGGCTATTGCGCAAGCACATTCCCATTTATGGCGCCAATCTGAATGACGACGAACTTGCTGTCATTGCCCGGGGCGCCCAGCCGCTACGGGGAAATGTCTCCGTACAGCCGCAAGTGCGCCGCAGGATCGCCGATCTGGTCCGCAGCCATCATGTGAGTTCTGACGCGCAACTGGATGCCATGGTAACGGCACAGCAGTTTCGCGACCGGCGCATGGCAGAGACCCTGGTGAAGAACGCCAAACCCGCCGTTCTTCTGGCCGGCAACGTACATGTAGATGGCACGATCGGCGTGCCCCTGCACCTCAAGGATTATGGTCAGCATCATGTCGCCTCGGTGATGCTGCTACGTTCACCTCAAGAGGCCAATACCGCAAGCGCGGATTATTTTTTGATTATTCGGTAATACATTGTGCGCAAAATTGCATTTGTGATGATGCTTTATGCATCTGCAGGGTTTGCTATGAACAAAACACAGACAGACGAATACGCATGGCTCTCTGACCTGTCGGGCCATCGAGAAGAAATTACACGGGTTCTGGAAGACGAGAATCGACGTGTTGAAGATTATCTCGCCGGCGAGCAGGAGCTGGGCAAGACGCTTGAATCAGAGATCGGTACACGTTATAAAAAAGCGGATCGTGAAAAAGACTGGCTGGTGGGTGGCGTCAAATATCGTCAGGTCTCTTCAGGGAAATTTCTGAAGCTGGAACGTTTTGATACCACAAGCAGCAACTGGGTCACCGTTATTGACGCCGCGGCACGTGCCCAGGCGAATGCGACGGGCTTCTATCAAATGCGCACGCCCGTTATCAGCCCAGACAATCGCTATGCATTGCTGCTTGAGGATCGCACTGGCGCGGAAACCAGCGAGATGACAGTATGGGATATTGCCGCCGCGCGCGAGACGGACAAGCCCGCTGCGCAGGTGGTTGGTGATCCTGTCTGGTCACCTGATTCTCAGCGGATCTACTATGTGACGGGTGATAAGAATCACCCAACATCACAACTGAAAAAGTATACGCTTGCGGATGTTGGCGCAGGCAGCGCAACGAGCGACGAGCTTGTTTTTGACGGCACAAAACAGGCAGAAGAACTGGCGATAGAAGCGTCGTCTTCGGGTGACTATCTGATCCTGAACGTGACGAATGCAAATGGCACTGAGCAAAGACTGCTGGATCCGAGTAAAGCGGCAGCAACGGTCTTTACACCGCAAGGCCTGCAGGCGAGTGCTGACAATCTGCTTGATCATGCCGATGATGGTTTTTATCTGCGATCCAATCAGGATGGACGCTACGCTCTGTATTTTTCGAAAGAGGCAACAGGTCCGTGGAAGAAAATCCATACACCTGCAGACAAAAGCGAATTTGAAAGTTTTCTGGTCCTGCGTGACTGGGTTGTCGTGAAAGAGCGGGACAACGGTCTTTCCGCAATTCGTTACTGGCGCAAGTCATCACCCGACAAAGTCAGAACTATTCCTTTCCCTGACCACAATTACATGGTCTGGATGCGGGCGGGCAGCCACGATGACGTACTGGCGCTTGGCTACACCTCGCCCACCGTCCCCCAATCGCGTATTGCCTATCATCTTGGCAGACAGGAGTGGCTCAATACCTGGCCGACAGAGCGCGAAGACTATCAGACCGAACACTTCTCTGTTCCGGCGCGCGATGGGGTGAAAGTGCCCGTCACGCTGGTTTATCGAAAATTCTCCGGAAAACCCGCGCAGGCACCTTTGCTGATTACCGGCTATGGTGCTTATGGCGTGAGCCTGGCGCCTGTCTATGGTACTTCATATAAAAGTCTGCTGGACCGGGGCTTCGTGTACGCGATTGCCCACGTTCGCGGTGGCGGCGAGCTTGGCTCCGCCTGGCATGAACAGGGCAGGGGTCGGAACAAGAAAAACGGGATCAATGATTTTGTTGATGTGACTCGCTATCTGCAGAAGCGTTTCCATGCACAGGGACGGACTTATGCCATGGGAGAAAGCGCCGGCGCACTGCTGGTTGCAGCAAGCATGATTCAAGAGCCCGAGCTGTTCTCTGCCGTGGTGCTGCATGTGCCGTTTCTGGATGTTGCCGGTGCGATGACCAAAGAAACGACGCTGACCGGTGAGCAGGAGCGCGCCGAATGGGGACGCGCGAATAATGCGGAAGACCTGGATTACATCCATTCCTACAGTCCCTATCAGACCCTGAAGGCAGTGTGCTATCCGCCCGTGCTGACCATTGCTGCCTTTAACGATGCCAGAACACCTTATTGGGAAAGCCTGAAGTTCATGAAGAAACTGGGTGATGTCAATTGCAATAAAGACAAAGCCTTCCTGTTTACCGAGATGACAGCTGGACACGCAGGCGCTGCCGGCAGGGTCAGCCGTAACGTGCTGTCTTACCGATATATCCTCAAACAGGATCAGCTGAACCGCGACAAGGATCGGCAGAAATCAGGTCAATGAATTACGACTATCACGAACGTATTATGAGTAAGAAAATACTTTCATTTGTGATGGCGGGGCTGGGTGCCGCCGCCCCTCTGGGCGCTGCCATCGCTCAGGGAGGGGCGGATGCCCTGGATCTGGACAGTGTACAGATTTCAGGTCAGGTCGCTCCGCCACAGCGGCGTGCCTTCAATACTCCCGGTGCTGTCAGCACGCTGGGTGACAACAAAAAGTTTGACTCTCTGGACAGTGTGGTACGTGCCCAGCCGGGCACCTACTCCAACATTGACCCGACGCAGGGTACCGTCAACATCAATATTCGAGGCCTTAGCGGCTTCGGGCGTGTCAACACCATGATCGATGGTGTCCCACAAACGTTCTACGGTACTTCTGCGAATTCCGCAAGCCGCTATCATGCCGAAGACGGCGGCGGTTATGGACCCAGCAGCCAGTTCGGCACGATGATAGACCAGAATTTTCTGGCGGGTATTGATATTTCTCGTGGCTATGCGCGAGGCGCAGCGGGTGTCAATGGTCTTGCAGGATCAGCCAATCTGCGTACTATTGGCGTTGATGACGTGGTGCAGGAGGGGCATACATTTGGCGCGCTCTCCAAACTGTCAACTGCCAGCAATGGCATGGGCCGTAGCGGCATGCTGACACTGGGCGCGAAACGCAATTTTGAAAACGGCGGTTCCATTGGCGCGATCGCCGGTATGAGCGGCAGTCGCATGAATGCCAACTATAAAGATGGCAACGGGCAGGAATATAACAAAAATGATTTTGCCAAAAGGCTGGATCAGCGGCCCCGCTCCTGGCTTGGCAAAATTGAATACAGTCCCAATGAGGCCAATCGGTTTCTGCTTTCGGGCTCCGGCTACACAAACAATGTGGGCGGGCGCGAGACCCGGCGCGACAGCTACAGCCTGAATTATTTCTTCGATCCGTCTTCGCCGTGGATCAATCTGGGCTTTGTGGCGGCTTCAACGCGCAGTCAGCAACACTTCAATGACGATGCCAGCATCTGGCTGCTGACCGATGCACAAACCACGAATGATGCAAGCTATCTGAATCTGTACAACACCAGCTATTTTGATCTGGGCGATGTCGGCGTCACCATGCAGTACGGTGCAAGTCATCTTCACAATGTGTATGAGAAACGGGCGAAGGCGATTGACCTGGACAATTACCAATACACGGCGTTTTCGCCCACCGGTAAACAGGACATCACAAGTGTGTATCTGGATACTACCCTGACTCGGGGGATCTATTCTCTGGATACCAACCTGACGTATACACATGGCGTAGTCCGCGGCTTCAAACCCGCCTGCGACAACGCGCAAAGCAGTGCCTTATGCTTTCCGTCCTACGCTGCGCATATGAAACTGACCAGCCGGGCATTGAACTTTTCAACGATGTTCTCAGCAGACCTGAGCGACTGGTTCAAACCGTTCATCAGCTTCTCGCGCAACACGCGCATTCCCAATACGCAGGAAGTCTTCTTCAATAATGAAGGCGGCGGTTCCATGAATCCCTTCCTGAAACCGGAAGAAGCCAAAACCTGGCAGCTCGGATTCAACACCTCTCGTCAAGGGGTCTTCAAGGAAGATGATTACCTTGGCATCAAACTGCTTGGCTATCGCACCAATTACAGTCGCTATATTCACAGCCAGTCATTCTTCCTGCTGAGCCATGGAGGGCTGACGAACGATATCAATGACGATATTGATGGCGGCTTCCATGCGCAGATTTACACCAACGCGGTCAAACCCGTGCATCACAGTGGTGTGGAGCTCAACCTGAACTATGACGCAGGCGGATTCTTTACCGATCTGTCGTACAGCTATCAGAAAACACCGCTGCCCGTGGATGCCACCGGCAAGACCGGCGTGGGATTTGGCACCGTGGGCGTTACCGAACTTCCCCGTCACTATGCCAATCTGACGCTTGGCGGACGTTTCCTGAATCAGTCCCTGGTGCTGGGTACCACATTCAAATATACCGGCAAGGCCAAACGCATGCTTCCGATTGGAGAGAATCTGGAAGATCAGGATGAATTGCAGGACCTGCCAAAAATTCCACTTGTGATTGACCTGTTCGCTACCTATCAGCTCAATAAGAATGTGCTGCTTAAAGCCAGCATTCAGAACGCAACCAATCGCAATTACGTGGATGCGCTCAATTCATTGAACTCAACCCTTTCCCAGGCAGGAGAGGACTACACCTATCGTTACAGTAATACCGCCAGAGGACGCACGTACTTTGTCGGTGCAGAAATCCGTTATTGAATCAGGAGAATGCAGAAATGAAGAAAGTCCCCGCGGTACTGATTGCCACCCTTGTCGGGCTGGCAGGTTGTTCGTCCAGCGGAACATCATTCAAGGCAGAAGAGGAAAAGCAGGTCAATACCGCTACCACAAAGCCTGCTCAGGGCGACAAAGCTGAGGCGAAGGCTGACAAGGCTGAAACCAAGGCTGACAAGGCCGGCGCATCTTCTGAAGCCGGCGCAGAGAAGCCTGCAAGGCCTGCCCAACCGGCACAAGCAGAGAAACCCGCCGAAACTGCCCAGCCTGCGAAACCTGCTGAGCCTGCGCAGCCAGAGAAACCAGCTCAGCCAGAGCAACCGGCACAACCAACACAGCCCGAACAGCCAGCCCAGCCGGCGAATCCGGCACAGCCAGCTCAGCCTGAACAACCCGCTCAACCTGAAAAACCCGCTCTACCAGAGCAGCCAGGCCAGCCGGAAGAGCCTACAGCCCCTGTACAGCCGGCACATCCAGAGGAATCGCTGCCCACAGAAAATCCGTCTGTACCAGATGAGTCCTCGTCTGCGCCGGAACCGAAACCACAGAGCCTGCCTTTGGAAGACCGCAAGCTGCAGGTCGTTCCATCCTCTGAAGGGGGCGAAGCGTTCCGTCCTGTTAAAGACGACAGCACCGGCCTGGCCGAGTATATGAGCGGTCCGGTTCATTACAACCTGAGTGCCACCACTTTCGACAATATTCCTCTCAGCGGGCGCTCCGAGCCACCAGGTCTGTTTGCAACAGGGGAAACCATTGATCCCTCAGCGGTACGTCATCTGGTTCTGACCGGCGACGATGGAACGGTGCTGGGTCGATTCCAGTTTATCAACCAGAATTTTTCCAGCTACGGTAATTTCATGGCAACGTTCAATGCGGTACCCGGTTTAGACGACCCCGCGGACATTACACCCGAAGCACTGGCGTTCTATGTTGCTCAGCCCACAACCATTGAACAGTTCAACAAGCAAAGCGGCACGGCAACCTATCGTGGCAAGGTTTTGGGCTACCAGGACGGGCCCAAAAGCCCGACGTCTCATCAGGAAGCAATGGCCAATGTAGAGTTCAATGTGGACTTTGCCCAGAAAACCATCAGCGGTCGCATTGCCGGCGATGAGCGGTTTGATGGCCTGGTCAAATATCACCACCGTTTTACGGATGATGAAGACGAGCCCACTGCTCGCGGTGAGGCACTGTCCCATGTTGATCTGAATCTTAAGCCCACGCCAATTCTGCAACTGAGCAATGGCGCGGTTGGTTTCGGCGTGCATCCCGAAGATACCGCGCTGAATTATCCGCGTGCATTGATTGGAACGGTCACTGTCATGGACGGTGAAAACGAACAGGAACTCACCAATTATGGTGGCGTTTTTGCCGGACCGGATGCACAGGAAGTCGTGGGACAGATCGGCGGTGGTGAAGAACGACTGATCTTTGGTGCGACGCGCGGCGAATAAGTCGTCATCAAGCGCAAACCAAAAAACGCTACCTGATCGTCAACGAACCGGCATCCCTTGGGGTGCCGGTTATCAATGGGAGAGGGAATGGTTCCACTCTTTTTACGACAACTCCTGATCTTTTTATTCAGTTTTTTTCTTAGCGGTGCCGTGGGCTACGCCCAAAGTGTATCCGCAGACACTGTTTCGCGTCCCGAAATTGCAATTGAGCAGACAACGACAGCTGCCGCTGCGACGCTGACCGCGGCGAATTCGACACTGACACAGACACCGACGCCGACCACCGCGGAAGCAGGACATGATCTGTCGCCATTAGCTCTGTTCAAGGCAGCACAACCGCCGGTACAGCTTATTGTTCTGATCCTGCTGGCATGCTCCATACTCACGTGGACGATTTTTCTGGTCAAAAGCATACAGTTTCATCAGGCCTTGCACCATGTACGCAAGGAGCAGCGCGCACTGAAACCGTTGCCTTCTCTGGCGGAGTGTCGCAGAGTCATCCGACAGTGGCACCAGCGTCATGTTGCCGCGCGCCTGCTGCAGGAGATCGACGATGAAGTGCATCTATCCTGCCATTTTATTGATTCCGACTTGAAAGGACGTATCGAATACCGGCTCGAGCGCAAAATGGCCGAATTGGTGCAAGGATTGCGCTTCGGTATTGCGCCCCTGGCAACCATTGGCTCGGTAACGCCATTTGTTGGTCTTCTTGGAACCGTCTGGGGCATTATGCACAGCTTTATCGGCATCGCCAATGCGAAGACCGTGAGTCTTGCCGTGGTCGCGCCTGGTATTGCCGAAGCCCTCTTCGCTACCGCGGTTGGGCTGCTTGCCGCCATTCCGGCGGTAATTCTGTATAACCTGTTTTTACGACGTCTTGGCGCCTACCAGCATCTGGTTGGCAATGTCGCGGCTCTGCTTTTCCTGCAGGTTCGGCGTGGCGTTTGCGTCAACCACTCCGTACTGGACAAAGAAGAGGGCGTCGGCGTGAGCGCACTGGCGGAGAGCTGAAGCCATGGCAATGACCCCCTCTGCCGGCGAAGATACCGAGCTGAGCGAAATCAACGTTACACCCTTTATTGACGTCATGCTGGTACTGCTGATCATTTTTATGGTCGTGGTTCCGGTAGCCACGGTAAGCGTACCGCTGGAATTGCCTGTCGCACAGGAAAAAGTATCGCCGAGTCAGGAAAAGCCGGTCATGCTGTCACTCAATCGAGAGCATGAACTCTTTATGGATGCTGACCGTGTAAGCATGACGGAACTGCCTTCGGCCCTGGAAGCGCGCACCAACGGCAATCGCGAAACCGTAGTGTTCCTGCAGATCGATAAAGAAGTGCCCTATGACATGGTCATGCAGATGATGAATCTGCTGCGCCAGGCCGGCTATCTCAAGATTGGTCTGGTGGGACTTCAGGATCAGGAAGGCGCTCATGGTCAGTGAGTTTGCCGCCGGCGAGACGCGCGGCGAGGCACTGCGCTGGCTGCTGGGCCTATTGCTGGCCCTCGTTTTGCATGGTGTTGTCCTGTTTTTCTGGATGCGCACGCATTCGCCTCCTGTTTTGCAGACTGCCGCGCCGGCAGTCATGCTGCAGTTTTCTGACAACACGCAGTCAATCCGCATACAGCTTGATCTGCCGCTAGGGCCGCCACAAGTGGTGACGCCGGAAAGTCAACAGGTACAGACTGAGGCGGCGGAAAGTGATCATGCCATGTTGCAACCGAAAGTGGATGAGGCGCCACTGGCCCCGGATCCCAAATTGGTAGTGGCAAAGAACGCTGCGGCCGAATCAAACAAAATCAGTGACGCTCCAAATGCTGAAGAAACAGTGCGAGAGCCCGTTCGTCAGCCCACAAAACACATCAAACAGATAAAGCCGCGCAAGACGATCAAACCTGTGGCACCGCAGAAAACCGTCAGACCCACAGAGTCTGAACATAATCCTTCAGAAGTCGAGTCGCATGCGTCAGCCGCCAGTACCAGTGCGCCTCAGCCGGGTCAGGATTCGCAGATCTCGGCAGCATACGACAGTCAGAGTCGCGAGCGTGGCCAACAAGATAACTGGCAGGCAAGGGTGATTGCCTATCTTGCAAGAAATCAGGGCTATCCGCCGCAGGCGCTGGCAGCGCATCTGGAAGGCCGGGTGCTGACAACAGTAACGATCGACCGGCAAGGAAATGTCCTGTCGGTAACCTTAAGAAAAAGCAGTGGCCACGGGGTGCTGGATCAGCACGCGTTAGCAGCGATCTCTCGCAAGTCCCCTTTGCCTGCACCGCCTGCGGACATTATTCAGGGGCGCAGTCAGCTGAACCTGAATATTCCGGTGGACTATGACGTCAGAAAATATCGGATGCGCTCGGCGGGCTGAGCAACGAATTTGTGTGGCGATTTTTCGATATTTCAAATTTGATTTTTTCAGTTCTCTATTTTTGATACCTATTCGCTTCGAGCCGTTTTATTCCGTATGAAATCCCGCTGCTGCGTTCCTGCGTTTTTCTCCGTCCTAATGTTGTCTGTGGTCAATGCCCAGGAGGTCATGCCGGGCAATACATCTGTGATATCTGAACATGAGCCGACGAAGAAAAGTGAAATCATTCAGGCCGAACAGAATACAGCACCGTTGCCGCAACAGACGTTTGAAGTCAAAAGCGAGATGACTGCTCCCCGAGCCATGTCGGAAGAGAAGGGCGCCGTTGTTCAGTCTCATGGGGAGGGGCAAGTCAAACTCAACGTCAAAACCCTGGCTGCGTATCCGTCCCTGCTTTTCAAGGTTCTGCTGCAGGCAGTAAGTGCGGGCAACAGCGAAGTGGTCGCACAGGTACTTCCTTATTACGAGCGACAGATCCAGACGGATCCACGACTGATTCAATGGTCACGAGCGCTGCTTGCGAGTCGCGAACGCAATTTCGACGAATCCGTCCGGTTATATCGCGAGATCATTGCGCGTGAGCCGCAGAACCTGGCCGCGCGACTGCAAATGGCCACAGCGCTCTACCAGAATTATGAGAATGAAGCCGCACTAGATCAGTTTGATCGAGTTCGTGCCATGCCTTTGCCAAAAAACGTGAAAGCTACTGTCGACAAGGTTATTGACACCATACACAGGCGCAATCAGTGGCGCATCAGCGGGGGCGTGTCTTACATTCGTGATAATAATGTCAATAATGCACCCAAATCCGGTACCCGGCTGTATGGCTTTCGCGCATGGGAGCCGGAGTCTGCACGTGGTCTGCAATACCGTATGCATGTGGAACGCCGAATTCCCTTGCAGGACAGCCGTTATACAAAACTGACGCTGGGCACCGGCGGCAAACAGTTTTTTTCGAACCGCAAGTACAGCGAACTGAGCAGCACGCTGGGCGTCGCTCTCGGTATGCAGACGGGCAGATACGATGTCAGCATCGGACCATTCTTCGAGCGGAAATGGTATGCGGGTGGTCGAGACGATAGCGATGCGCTCAAGCGATACTCAAAAACGCTGGGACTGGGTCTGGAAGCGAGCTACTGGCTCAGGTCGCAATGGCAATGGTCTGCTGCCCTGCAATGGGGGCGGGAGCGCTATGACCGATATGGATATATGGATGGCAACACGCTCATGCTGTCCAATACGCTTTTTTATATTCGGAACGCCGGCCAGTATTGGCAGCTGGGCGTCGATTATTATCGGAAGGGCGCGCATGATCCAGGGCAGGCGTATACGCTCAAGAGTGTGCGCGCAGGCTGGAACCAGGATTGGACCCGGGGGATGTCAACGGCGCTGCAGATTAGTTACGGACAGCGCAAGTACAAGGGATACCGGCTCTTTCTGGCTGAGAAACAGAAAAACCACGAGCGCGCCATCAGCCTGTCACTCTGGCATCGCGGACTTCACCTTGCCGGATTCACTCCCCGCCTCACGTATCAGTATCAATCGGTGCGCAGTAATCACGCTTTCTACGAATTCGCCAAGCCGCGGATTTTTCTGGAGCTGAGCAGACGGTTTTAGCGGGAAGAGTGTGGGCGCGGCGCCAGGAGGCGGATGGATGCTGTGCCTGCTAGTGTCGGGGTGGGGCACCTTCTTGCTCCTGAATGCGGCAAACTGTGAAGTCGCGCGTCAGACAAGGTTACAATCGTTTTTTTGCAAAACCGGCGCATGATTGGCGTAATGATGATTAAAGCCTCGCTATCCCTGGTTTTGCGTGATCATACCGAAATACTGTAATCCCCGCCCAAAGGCGCCTGCTAATCACGTTCAGGCGCGGTAGAACGCGGGCCGTGATTGCATAAGTGCTTGTTATCTAAGGAAATTCAATGGCTCTTCAATGTGGGATTGTCGGACTGCCCAACGTGGGCAAATCCACGCTCTTTAACGCCCTGACCAAAGCGGGCATTGCTGCGGAAAACTACCCTTTCTGCACGATTGAACCCAATGTTGGCATCGTCGAAGTGCCGGATGAACGTCTGGATAAACTGGCCGAGATTGTCAAACCTGAGCGCATTCTGCCTGCGACTGTCGAATTCGTGGATATCGCTGGTCTGGTCGCGGGAGCTTCCAAGGGTGAGGGCCTGGGAAACCAGTTCCTGGCCAATATTCGCGAAACCGACGCTGTGGTGCACGTTGTCCGTTGTTTTGAAGACGAAAACGTGATTCACGTGGCCGGTCAGGTCAATCCGATTTCGGACATCGAAGTGATCAATACCGAGCTGGCGCTGGCGGATCTGGCCACTGCTGAAAAAGCCCTGCTGCGTGCCCAGAAGACCGGACGCGCAGGTGACAAGGACGCCCAGAAACTGGCCGCCTTGCTGGAAAAAATCGTTCCTGTTCTGAACGAGGCCAAAACCATCCGCTCCATGGGGCTGGATAAAGACGATCAGGCGCTGATCAAGTCTTTCGGTTTCATTACCGCCAAACCTGCCATGTATGTGGCGAACGTGCGAGAAGACGGTTTCACTGACAATCCGCATCTGACTGCCGTGCAGGAATTTGCGGCCAAGGAAAATGCCCCCGTTGTTGCCGTATGTGCAGCCATCGAGGCGGAAATTGCAGATCTGGACGACGAAGACAAAAACGTCTTCCTGGAAGATATGGGCATGGACGAGCCCGGCCTGAACCGTGTCATCCGTGCGGCCTTCCGTCTGCTGGGACTGCAGACCTACTTTACGGCAGGCGTCAAGGAAGTGCGCGCCTGGACAATTCATATCGGCGACACGGCACCCAAAGCGGCTGGCGTCATCCATACGGATTTTGAGCGCGGGTTTATTCGCGCGCAAACCATTGCTTATGAAGATTTCCTCACGCACAAAGGCGAGCAGGGCGCCAAGGAAGCCGGCAAAATGCGGGCCGAAGGCAAGGAATATGTGGTCAAGGACGGGGATGTGCTTAATTTCTTGTTTAACGTTTAACGTTTAACGTTTGACGTTTGACGTTTGACGATTGTTGACGGATTCGGAAGCTCGGTCCCCCATACCTCATACCGAATCCTGATGGAGATCAGTTTCGCTTGATGGCTTGATTGACCCGTTTTAGCTCAATGGCGGTTCTCGTGTTCAACCGTTGAGCGCTGGGAATGGGGTAAACAATGAAGTAAATGGGGTAATGATGAAATCATTACCCTTTTTCGATTGGCTTCGCTCATTTCCTTCGTGGTCGGTCATGTGAGTCCCTCGTGAACAGCTGAGTGGACCATTGCATTGATCAGAAGAAGTATCGCGAAAGATCATCACAGTTGTGATACGAAAATCAGCATTGTTTTCAGATCAGAAACGAAAAAAGTCGGGAAGTGCCGGTGGCTCGGTAACAAGTGCAATTTTTTCCTGGCGTGAAAATCGCACAGGCAGGCGCATGCCGGGCTTGTAATAGTTTTTGCCTTCGCTGGTCATGCTCTGCCTGATATTGCTTTCAAATAATATTGCATTCTCGCCTGCAGCATTCACGGCAAGGTGCAGGCGTACCCACAGATCGTCTGTGTTATCACTATCGTAATACTCAGGTGCGGTAAGTATGACCGCTTCACCAACTTCTCCCTGAGAGATTATTCGCTCCGCGGTTGCCTGGTTTTCCGAGGTATTCAGAATAAAGAAGAAAACCCCGGCCAGCATCATAGCAATACCAATCTTATAGGCTAACGTGCTGGTAGGGATAGATATCAGCTCCGTGATGGATGTCGCGAAGGACAGCACCAGGCACAGTACACCGCCAATGAAAAAGACGATAGTTAGGGTGCGATATGGTCTGTGGAATATGGAAAATGTTCGCAAGAAATTAAGAGTCCGAATTATCTTCACAATGCGGCAGCTGTCTAAATGACTATACCGGCAAATCAATATTTCATCCATTGTCAGCGGCAATTGAATTTTGACCCCTTGGAGGTGCGGACAAAAAGTTGGGCTGATTATTCTGCAATTGCCAGATGTTGGCGATATTTCGCTGGACTCCTTCCGTCGAGCGAGAGCTAGATACGATGCTGGTATTACCGGCGGATTTATGAGCCCACTTCCTGCATGAACTGTTCAAGCGTTGTATCAAGCCAGTTAGGAAGATAGTATGCAAAAAATTCCCATTTTTGCCAATTTAGCTATTTTGGTTATAATTGATCAACATTGACTAAATTGGGAGTTAAAGATGTCCACTAATGCAATAGCTACGGGTATATTCGGTCGTATACCCATGCAACGCACAACGAAGATCCCTCCCCAGTTTCGGAAAAGAGCACACATCGGTGCAAATCCGCAGTTTCAGGCCTTCGTTATCAATAAGGATGTCATTCAGGGACACAAAAGCATTTCTTCTCGTGCAATTGATTATCAGCATGACGAAGATATGGGTGCCAGCATCGTTGCGTTTGTAGATAAATTCGAATTAGGGTCGAAAGGATCTAAGGACTTGGATTTCGCTTCAGCGTCTGAAGTTAAAAACAAATGGAACGCAGTAATGAAATCGGTAGTCAAGAAGGGGTTTTTCACGATCAGGAATCATAATGAGCCTCAAGTGGTCATGATGCCAGCGGAAAATTTCGACAGTTTAGTACAGGCAATAGTGCACGAAAGGTCACGCATCGTTGACCGTGATGCGGCATTCTTACGGGAGCTAAACGAAAAGTTTGAGCGCGAATTCTCAGAACTACAAGATTCTGCACATCATGGCCAGGTTGAAAATTTACTAGATGCTTTTGGTAAGTTCACTAAACCAACAAAATTGGGCCCGGTAAGATAATGCGGACAAAGCCGATAATTATCGTTTTAGCAGGTGTCAATGGCGCTGGAAAGTCCTCTGTATTTGGCCCTCTTTTAAACGATTACGGGATTTCAACATGGTACAACCCCGATCGATACGCCTCGAAGCTTAAAGAGAGATATTCTGAAACGGAAGCAAACAGTCTCGCGTGGGAGTTTGGATTCGAAAAATTCAAATCCAAGGTTAAAGCAGGTCAAAATTTTGCCTTCGAAACAACATTGGGCGGACGAACATATACGGATGAACTCATCAAAGCAACGAGTACCCATGAAGTCAACATTCTATATTGCGGATTGGAATCGCCAGAGCTGCATATTACTCGCGTTGCTGAGAGAGTGCGTTTAGGTGGCCATGCCATTTCCGAAGAAAAGATTCGGCAGCGCTGGATTAAGTCTCCGTTGAACTTGATCAGGCTTTTACCATATATTCATGCTCTACAAGTTTTTGATAATTCTGCTTTGAGCGTTGATCACATGATTGAGCAGCCTCAACGCGTTTTGTATATTAGAGATAAAAAAATTCGTTTTCCAAATGTTGGAAACAAAGAAGAACTAGCACTAACTCCCGGCTGGGCGAAGCCTATTGTTATGGCGGCTATTGACTTGTATGGGCCGATTGCGCGAGTGTAATGATGGCAGCGGCATGGTTACCAGCACGCAGTGACCCGGCAAACCGCCGGTTGTTGCGCCCAATCGCAATCGGACGAATTTGCTGCTTGATATGGTTATTATCGGTTGGTAATTGTCCATCGTTCAGATAGCGCGTCAGAACTATCCAGCGTTTCAGCCTGTAGTCCAGCGCATTTGTGGTGGCAGAGCCGGCCGGTACTCGCGCTCGTTGGGCGAGCATCCAGGAATGTAAGTCGTGCGCCACAGGAATGGCCTGCGTCTGACGCACTTGTTTGCGATCCTCATTGCTAAGATCTTTCACCTGGCGCTCTATGTCGTAGATCTGGCCGATGTAATGCAGCGTCCGCACTTCTCTCTCAGATTCGCCTACTCAAATTTCAATCACCATTTGTGATCGTTTAATCATGAAATTCTATTGTAAATGCATATTTATCAAATGCTAGTATAGGGCACGTGGTGGCGGTCGCAGAACACACAAATATCCGGACTTCATACAAAGAGGGCAAATCACATGTGCAATACATAGGAGGGCACATGACCCATCTGTAAGGACGATGCATGGTGTGATGACTTCAGTGCGCTGATCGCCACAACAATAATTTGAAGTCAGAATAAACAATAAAGACAGGAGACAAACCTAATGAAGATGCTTTATCGGCGCAGTTTGATAAAGGCAGGCGTACTGGCAAGCCTGGGGCTGCTTATGACACCTGTCATGGCACAAACAACAGGCAACTTGCCTGCAGGTCCCATTACGCTGGTCGTTCCATTTGCCGCAGGCGGGGCAACGGACATCGTTTCGCGCCTGATCGCCCAGAAGCTGGGAGAGAAACTATCTCGTACAGTAGTCGTCGAGAACCTGGGAGGTGGCGGTGGATCCATTGGTGCCGCCAAGGTCGCTCGCGCCGCGCCGGACGGGCGCACATTGTTGATGGGAACCATTGCGACTCATGTCATCAATCCCCTGACGATGCCAAAACTCGCGTACAACGCCCAACAGGATTTTACGCCTGTCTCTTTGATTGCAACGGTGCCCAATGTGTTGCTGGTCAACGATAAGGTGAAGGCAAAGGATGTGAAACAATTGCTGGACTTGTTGAAGGCGCAACCAGACAAATACAGTTTCGGTTCTTCCGGTGTAGGAACACCACCGCATCTATCAGGTGAGCTGCTGAAATCCCTGACGGGAGTAAAAATGACGCACATTCCTTACAAAGGCGGTGGTCCCGCAATGACAGATCTCATTGCGGGTCAGATTCCCATTCTGTTCGACGTGCTGTCTGGCGCCGCCGCTCATATTCGCGCAGGATCGGCCAGAGCATTGGCTGTCACGACACGTGAACGCGTCGCATCTTTTCCTGATATTCCCACGATGGCTGAATCTGGTGTCCCTGATTACGATACCTGGACGTGGAATGCCATCTTTGGACCGGCAAAGATGTCACCCGAGGTGGTCAATAGTCTGAGCAGTGCACTGCAGGCGGTGGTCAAAGAGCCGGACGTGCAGGCCAGGCTCAAAGAATTGAGCGCCACGCCTGTAGGATCAACGCCAGATGAACTGGGCACGCTAGTGAAAACAGAGACCGCCAAGTGGGAGAAGGTTATCAATTCCATCGGTGGACTGAAAAGCAATTGAAGGGCAGCGAATGGGGCAGCCCTTCGGGATCTGCAGTGGTACGGATACTATCGCAATACAAACGGGTTGCCCGTGACCGCACCACTGTTGATCCAGACACTTTTGGTTTGCAGAAATTCGTTGATGGCACTCATGCCGTTTTCTCTGCCAACGCCTGAATCTTTATAGCCGCCAAACGGTGCCATAAAGCTCACCGCGCGATAGGTGTTGACCCAGACGGTACCGGCTTTGATATTTTCTGACATGCGTATGGCGCGTGCCATGTCGCTGGTCCAGACGCCGGCGGCCAATCCGAATCGTATGTCATTTGCAATGGACAGTGCCTCTGCTTCATCCTTGAAACGAATAATGGACAGGACTGGCCCGAAGACTTCTTCCTGCGCGATACGCATATCGTTGCGTACATCACCAAAAATGGTCGGTTCAATAAACCAGCCCTGTTTACAAACGTCATTCGTGGCCGGCTTGCCACCCATCAGCAGCGTTGCTCCTTCTTCCTGTGCGACCTGGATATAGGTTTTGACTTTCTCGTATTGAGGAGGCGTGGTAACGGGGCCGACTTGCGTATCGGTATCCATGGGATCCCCCATTTTTGCTGTTCGAGCCAGCGCCAGCAGCTTCTCGACAAATGTGTCGTAGATGCTGTCCTGAACCAAAAGACGGGAACCGGCAATACACGTCTGACCGGTAGCTGCAAAAATGCCCGAGATTGCACCATTCACTGCCTGTTCCAGATCGGCATCTTCAAAGACAATATTGGGTGACTTGCCGCCGAGTTCCATGGACGAATGTTTCAATTGTTCTGCGGCCTGCTTGTTGATTTGCCTGCCGGTGGCATCGGAACCGGTAAAGGTGACTTTGCTGACCAAAGGATGTTTGACCAGTTCTGCGCCCACTTCGGCACCAAATCCCGTTATCACATTGAATACGCCTGGCGGAAATCCTGCTTCCTCAAACAAGGCGGCAAACTCAAGCGTTGAGGCCGACGTGAATTCTGAGGGTTTAACGACGATCGTGCAACCTGCTGCGAGTGCCGGCGCAATTTTCCAGGCCAGCAGCAACAGCGGACTGTTCCATGGCGTAATCGCGGCAACAACACCAACAGGTTCATGTCGTGTGTAAGCAAAATATCCCTTTTTATCCAGGGGCAGGGTGGCGCCCTGCACTTTGTCGGCCAGGCCACCGTAATAATAAAACCATTGGGGAATGTAATTGAGCTGGCCCAGCATTTCCGTATAGAGCTTGCCGTTATCCGTCACTTCAATACGGGCGATTCTTTCGGCCTCGCGCGCAATCACATCGCCCAGTTTGTGCAGGAGCAGTCCTCGCTGACTGGCAGTCAGCTGAGACCAGGGACTGTCGGAAAACGCCCGGTATGCAGCCTGAACAGCAGTGTCAACATCATTCTGGTCGCATCGCGGAATCTCTGCCCACGTTTCACCGGTGAAGGGGTTCTGGGTTTCGAACCAGGTGTTTGACGATGGCGAGACATACTGACCGTCAACGAAGATGTCATAGCGTTTCATACCGTAGCTCCTTGCTGTTTAGAATGGTGCCAGGCCAAGCTGTGCGCGAAAGCGGTTCTTGATATAGACGCCGTCTCTGGCTGGCAATGCTCTTGGCGGCTCATTGGTTTCTATGAAGACCTGAGTCAGGGCGACGCCATTTCTGGCGTTGACCTGTTCTGCTATTTTCTCTGCATCTGTCAGGTCAGTGGCTGAAAATGCATTTCCGATACCAAATCCCTTGGCAACGGCAACCAGATCGGTTCCCAGACTGGAATGGCTCAGTTGCATGCCGGTTTCGCCATAATGTCCATTATCCAGTACAACGATGGTGAGATTGGACGGCTGCTTGGCGGCGATGGTGGCCAGACTGCCGATCCCCATCAATTGCTCGCCATCACCGGTAATGACAACGACAGGCTTGTCTGGCTGCGCCAGGGCGAGTCCAAGTCCCATGGATGTAGAGCCGCCCATGGCACCCCATAGATAGAAATTCTTGTCGCGATCGCCGGCAGCGAATACATCGTAGCTGGGGGAACCCAGACCTGTGACGATAAGGGCATCCGGGATGAGCTCAATCAACCGGGAGACGAAGTTGCGGCGTTCAACGCGATTTTTGGTTTGTTCTGTTTTGTTCATTATTTCCTCACCCAGGATTTGCGGCCGATCAGGCTCTGCGACAGAAGAATAGCCACTTGTTCGCCAGCGTCGAAAGCCGCTGCAAGGCCGGCATTGACCAGTTCTCCCACCTGCGCAGGGTCGGAAGCACGCATCACGGTAATGCCCATCAATTCCAGAGCTTCTGGCGTTGCCTTGCCCATCGGACCTTGCCAGGGATTGAATTCTGCATATTCTCCACGCATGGTGACCAATGTCAGAAAGGGGAAATTGCAGCTGCGCAGCAGCGAGAACATATTGACGCAATTGCCCACGCCGCTGCTTTGCATCAGGAGGACTGCTCGCTGCCCGCCCAGCCACGCGCCACAATTGAGGGCGACACCTTCTTCTTCGGTGGTCAGGGCAATGTCCTGTATGTCCGGATCTGCCTGGGCTTTTTTGATGACCAGAGCGTGTCCCGCGTCGGGGACGTAGGAGATCTGTTTGATATCTGCTTTCTTGAGTTCGTCAAAGATTGCAGCCTGCCATTGTTGAGTGTTCACTTCGGGTCCGTCCATGAAGAGTCCTTTGAAACGTTCGTTCAGGCTATACTAGCATTTGATAGATATATATTTACAATAGAATTTCGCGATAATTCAATTGCAATTTGTGATGGGATCCCAATGGACTTCAAACAACTCAAGGCGTTGGTAACGATTGCAGATACGGCAAATATGACGCGTGCTTCTGAAGTTCTGAATATCGTTCAGCCTGCACTTTCCAGACAGATAAAACTGCTGGAGGATGAACTGGGTACAGTGCTTTTCATGAGAGGCCGCCAGGGCATGATTCTCAATGAAGAAGGCAAAACGTTTCTGGAATACGCGCGCCGCATTCTGCAGGAAGCGGAAAAAGCCAAAGCAGAGATCAGCCCGTCCGCCGAAACTGTTAATGGCCTGGTGAACGTGGGGTTGTTGCCAAGCACCAGCGATTTATTGTCCAGCATGCTCATCCGCAATCTGCAGCAATCTTATCCAGGCATCAAAGTGACAATTACCAGTGGCTACGCGGGGCACCTGCAGGACTGGCTGGAAGTCGGCGAGATCGACGTTGCTTTGCTTTACGACACAAAACTGAACTCGGCACTGAGCGTTCAGCCACTCGTTGAAGAAAAACTGTGGCTCGTGGGTCCGGCAAGCAGTGACTTGAAGGTGGAACAGCCAGTTGAATTAAGCGATATGTCCGATAAACCGTTCATTCTTCCCAGCCGGCCTCATGGCCTGCGCATACTGGTTGAGCAGGTCAGTCAGAAATATGACATGCGATTGAATGTCGTTGCTGAAACTAACTCAATGAGTGTACAGAAGCGACTTGTGCTGGATGGTCTGGGTTACACCATTCTGCCATCCATCGCCATCACGGAGGATCTGGCGCGTGGGCAATTGAAAGCCTCTCCGCTCTCGGATTCAGGATTGGTCAGAACGATTGTGCTGGCACATGCCAAATCAAGAAACATGACCAAATCGGTACGCTGTGTCATGAATGAACTCTCCGACTGCATTCAGAAGTGCGTGCGTAGTGGAAACTGGAAACAGGCGAACTGGATACATGCTGGTAACGCTTAATGCGTAATGGTAGATCCTATTCATTTCACGCATGAAATACCGTCGCAACTCGTCCCGCACTCGGCTTTTCTCTATATCTAAATGAGAATTATTGTTATTATTGAAGGTTGAAACGATAATCTCCCCGTATTTCCATGTCCCGTCCCCCAGCGCACAAGAAAGGCTGGCTCGCTCACTACAGCGAGCTGCTTGGGTCGTGGGCGAAAAGAAATTCCTTGCCGCAGGATGCCGAAGATGCGGTACAGGATTCGATGGAGCGGTTGATACAGGGCGATCACGCCGCGGTCCTTGACCAGCGGGCATACCTTTATCGATCAGCTCAGAATCGTCTGGTCAGCGAAATTCGGCGACAATCACGTTCTAAAACCGTCTCACTCCATGAACTGAGTGACGATGAGCATCCCGTGCAGCAGGATCCGGATGTCGCGCTTCGAACTGCCGAACTGTCGCGGGCGCTGCATGCCGCTTTGCTTGAGCTGCCTTTGAAGTGCCAGCAGGTTTTCCTTTGGAACAAAATTGAGGGCTATACCCAGCAGGAAATCGCCGACAAACTGCAACTGACGCCCAGCTCGGTGGAAAAGTATATGAAACGGGCGATACGACATCTTCAGGAAAAGTTACAAAATTATGCGCCGCATTGATTCCGGAGTTTCGTATGCCTAGACGTCCTGTTAATGAGGGGATACTATTCGTACCCTGTGATCCTCACGCTGCGCACAATGACTGAATCCGGCGACCAGACATCTTCTTCCACACCTCGCGAGCAGGCACTGCACTGGTTTACCATGGCACGACTCGGTACGCTTACGGTGCAGGAGCAGCAGGCGTTTGACGCCTGGCGGGCGGCGGACGCTGAGCACGAGCGTCAGTACCGCTCACTGGAACGCGTTTGGGAAACCGCCGATCTTTTGCCCGAAAGCGAAATGCGCGCCATCATGGAGACGTCCGAAGCGGAAAAGTCCGGGCTGCGCACGCCCGTGTACGCCAATCGTCGGCGGCTTCTTTTGGGGGCGGGATCATTGGGTACCGCTGCCTTGGCGGCAGGTGTTTTCGGCCGGCGCTTCTGGTGGCCTGAGCCGGAATTTACTGCGCAGTTTTCCACCGTCAAGGGCGAACGCAAGCGATTTTATCTGCCGGACGATTCCATTCTGGATCTCAATACCGCTACCCAGGTCGCGGTTGCCTTTTATGATGATCGTCGACAGGTACAACTCATTGCGGGAGAGGCGCTGTTTTCTGTAAGCCGAGATACCGCCAGACCATTTACGGTGGATGCCGGTAGCGCCGAGGTGCTTGTTACCGGCACACGTTTTGATGTGCGCCGCGATGATGATGCCGTCACGCTTGCGGTGGAAGAGGGAACAGTAGAGTTTTCAACGGGACCCTGGTGGAAGCGAAACAGGACGCGGCTGAGCGCGGGCTATGTATCGCGAGCTGACACAAAAGGGGCATTGACGGCACCCTATCAGGATGATGTTTCATCACGTCTGTCATGGCAACGCGGCCGATTGGTTTTTGACAATACGCCGCTCTCGGATGTTGTTTCAGAGTTGAACCGTTATCTTGCATTCCCGCTAAGCACGAGTGATACGCGCCTCGCGCACCTTCGCATATCGGGCACGGTCGGCATTGATTCGCCAGAGGCACTGCTGGCCGTCCTGCCGCAGATTGCTCCTGTCAAAGTCCGACGCCTTGCGGATGGTCGCGCGGTGCTTGAGTCCTCGCGCTAACAATCTCTTTTCTATTTCCATACATTGACCGATCTGAGCGTCTGAACGAAGCGCCTGAACGGACCACGCGATCGAACCGCAGCGGTTTATTACGACTGTCATCGAAACACCTCCCATCAGAACAAGATACATCTGGTAACGATATTCCAATGAGAATCATTCCGGATTCGTTCCATATCTGGCGTCTTAAGAGTGAAGCCAGCATCCTGAATATCGCACTGGCAGATATTGCCGCTGGCGTTATGCCCAACCACTCTTTTTGGAATCATCGATGATAGTCCACCCGGATATGCGGAATGTGATTAACACAGGCAGCTCGGCGTTACTCGGCGCGCGTTCAAGGCTCAATGCCTTGACGATTTCCGTTATGCTGGCCTTCGCGGCCGTCCCCGTACAGTCCCTGGCTCAGGAGACAGCCGTTCAAATCAGTCTGCCGTCGCAATCGCTCAATCGATCGCTGATTCAGCTGGGCGAACAGGCTTCACTGCAAATCTTTTATTTGCCAGAAACGGTTAGAGGACTGAGCGCGCCACCCGTTGCCGGTAACCTGACACCGGATAACGCCTTGCGCCGGTTACTGTCAGGCACCGGTATTGAGTTTCGGCGTAATGGAAGAAATGTGTCCCTGACCCGGCAGGCAAACAGCAGTGTGACAGCGCTCGCCCCGATTATTGCGCAAGCGTCTTCGGATTCCACGACAGAAGGATCAGGCTCCTATACAACGACCGGACCAAGCACCACGGCCACCAAACTGGGGCTCACACTGCGCGAAACGCCTCAGGCAATGACCGTTATCACTCGTCAGCGCATTGAAGATCAGGGGTTATCCAGTGTCAACGACGTGGTACAGACAGCGCCAGGGCTGACCTTCCGTCGCTTTGGACCGGAGCGCGCCTCCTTTTACTCGCGTGGTATGTACGTGGACAACATCATGTACGATGGCCTGCCCGTGAGCCTCGATGGGTCTTATCTGAGTCAGGATCTGCTGGGTACGGACATGTCCGTTTATGACCGTGTCGAGATTGTTCGCGGGGCTGCGGGCATGGCACTGGGTGCCGGAAATCCTGCTGCGGCGATTAATCTCATTCGCAAGCGTCCGACAAAAGAGACGCAGGTGTCCCTCACCGGCAGTGCCGGCAATTGGGACCGCTATCGAACCGAGCTTGACGCTTCAGGATCCCTGGATGCTGACGGTACGCTGCGTGGTCGCGCGGTGGTTGCTTATCAGAAAAAGGATAGCTACAAACACGCAGACAAGAGTGAACGCAAGCTCATGTATGGGATTCTGGAAAAGGACTTCGGTCCGCAGACGACCTTCACCCTGAGTGTGCTGCGTCAGGAAGACGATCTTGACGGAAATGGTTTTACCGGATTGCCCGTTGCACGGGATGGCAGCGATCTTCACCTGCCGCGTTCCACGTCTTTTGCCAATGACTGGGAATACTGGAACAAGACAACGACTTCTATCTACGGAAGTCTGGAACATCGCTTTGACAATGACTGGAAAGTGAATTTGTCTGCCTACCATTCGATTGCAAAACTGGACATGCTGGGCAATTACATTGGTTTGAATATTCCCAATAATATTTATACCCAGTATGGCTCACGCAACAAGCACATCGAAAGACAGAACAGTTACGACCTGTATGCCTCGGGCCCATTCGAACTCTTCGGCCGACAGCATGAACTGGTGTTCGGCGGCAACTATCGCAAGGTAGGTTTTGATGGTGATACGCGGCAGGGTTCAACGTTAATCAGTGGCATGGACATCTATAACTGGGATTCAGGTGCCATTGCAAAGCCGGATATTCCTTTGCGTGACTGGTTTGATTCGGATATCGAGCAAAAAAGCGTTTATGCGACAACGCGTCTGAATCTTGCAGATCGCCTCAAGCTCATTCTGGGTGCAAGACTGGATTGGTTCGACTACGAAGATACCAGCTATGGCTATGCAAACTTCAATGCGAACACACCGTCTTCCATCACGCGCAATAAGTACGGTATCACTCGCAACGTGACCAAGTATGCCGGGCTCATTTTTGATCTGGACAATCAGCATTCGGTGTACGCCAGTTACACGGATATTTTCAAACCGCAAAGCTATCTGGACGCCAATCAGACAGTGCTGGCGCCCATCAAGGGAAAGAATTATGAACTCGGTATCAAGGGTGAATATTTCAACGGCGCGCTGAACGCATCGGCAACGCTCTTCCGACTCGATCAGGCGAACCGTGCCTACAAACTCAGCGACCAGACAACATGCAGCGGCTATCCAAGCCAGGTATGCTACGCCGCTGCAGGCCTGGTACGCAGCCAGGGCGTAGAGCTTGAGGTACAGGGTGCCATATCACCGAACTGGCAGGTCGCTGCGGGCTACACCTACACGAGTGCGAAGTATCGCGAAGATGCCAATCCGCTCAACGTCGGGCAACCCTTCGATACAGATACGCCGCGTCATCTCTTCAAGTTATCAAGCTCCTATCAGTTGACCGGCGACTGGCATCGCTGGCGGGTCGGCGGTTCGGTCTATTGGCAGTCGACCATCTATAACGAAGGCACCAGCAGCGGAGTCGACTACAGAGTGGAGCAGAAGAGCTATGCGATTGCCGATTTGATGATTGGCTATCAGGCAACGCCAAAGCTTGACGTGAGACTCAATATCAATAATCTGTTCGATAAGAAATATTACAGTGCCATCACCGGCAGTGTACCTTTCCCGAGTAACGTCTATGGAGAACCGCGCAGCGTCATACTCTCACTCAACTATAAGTTGTGAGTGTGTCGCGCTCTCGCAAGCAAAAATATCAACTGTATCAAATATTTATCGTATAAATCACAAGTATGATGGTGAGCCTATCGGTGTTATAGTGAACTTTCCTCTTCTTACTCAAAACAAGGAAAGATCATGGGAATTCTGGATGCAATCAGTGCTGTACTGGGCGGTGGCAAGAAGACGCCGGAGCAAGAGCAGGGTGCTGGTCAGGTGCCTGCAGGTAGCGGTCAAAGTGCCCAGAGCCAGACACCCGGCGCACAGCCCGGTAGTGATTCGTGGGTGAATGACCAGCCCAAAGTGGATCCCTCACTCAATGAACAGGCTGGCAGTGATCCTTCCTCTGCCAACCCGCAGGGCGAGTCCGGTGGTCTGGGCGATATTCTGGGCGGAGGTGGTTTGGGTGGCGGTGGTTCGGGCGGTCTGGGCGGTGGCATCAACCTGGGCACGCTCACAGCGCTTGTCCCCGTGATCCTGTCCATGATCAATCAGCAGGGTGGTATTGGTGCTCTGGCCGAAAAATTCCAGCGCGGCGGACTGGGCGAAATTTTCAATTCCTGGGTCAATAAGGGCGAGAACCGTGAAATTTCGCCGCAGCAGGTAGATACGGCCCTGGGTCCCGATACGGTGGATTCCATTGCGCAACAAACCGGACATTCACGCGACGATGTGCTGGGTTCGCTGTCCGGCATTCTGCCAAGGCTTGTTGACACCTCCACGCCCGACGGGCAGGTTCCTGCAGATGGACAGGCGCGCGGCGAGAATGAGGTTCTCAATTCGCTGTCTTCCCTGTTCAAATAGTCCTATTCTTCCTGCATTCGGGTGTCATATCTGTTAGCATAACCAAAATTATATTTCGATAGACACCCGATAGACCTGGCCGATAGCAAGGCTGTTAAAGTGATATTCGAGCAAAAATTCGTGGTTGGCGAGTCCGTCCGGACAATCCGGAAGGCCAGACAGCCGCGCTGCTGCATATCCCCGATGGGCTATCACGATCGCAATGACATGTACCTGAAGGCACATTCACACGTGATCGGTCGCGTTTATCGATATGCAGACGGTCCTTGAGCGGGCTGTTCCCCATTGAACATGATTGAGAGACCAAGCCGCCCATGAAAGTCTGGCTTAAAAGAGTTCTGATTGGCCTTGTGGTGCTGATGCTGTTTGCCTTTGTAGGCGCAGCCGTATTTTTATTGACGTTCGATCCGAACGCCTACAAGCACAAGATAGAAAGCATCGTGCAGGAGCGGTATAACCGCACGATGGTCATTGAAGGCGACCTCGAGCTGTCGCTGTTTCCGCGTATTGGCCTGTCTGTCCGCAAGATTTCTCTTTCCGAGCCCAATTCCACCACCACATTTGCCTCGCTGGATAGTGCCCGTTTTGCCGTGGCCATCTGGCCTTTGCTGTCCAATCGCCTGGTGGTTGATCACGTCGCTGTCACGGGCCTGAAGAGCTGGATTGTTCGCGACGAAAAGGGCAATTTCAACTTTGAAGACCTGCTGAGTCAGGAGCTGCCACCGGCAGAAGCCGTGGATCCACGCTTTAAGAGCGATGAAGTGCAGCCGGCCGCGGCGCCTGCGCCCGATAACAGCGTTCTGCCACAGCCCAAGAAAACCGATTTCAAAATCGATATTGCCGGCCTGGAAGTGCAGAACGGGGCCATTTTCTACAAAGACAGGCTGAACAACCTGGATATGCGTCTTAATGGTATGACGGTCAATACCGGCAGGGTGACGTTCGATCAGCCTTTTGACGTTTCCGTTACCGGCCGCCTGGAAGGGGCTCGTCCCGTTGCCAACGCGGCGGTCAATATCCAGGGCCTGGTCAAGCTGGATCCTGTTACCAAGCTGTATTCGGCCCGCAATCTGGAAGCCAATGTTCGCGGCGTGGTCGGCAGTGTGGACGTACAGACCGGTACACTGACCGGCGATTTCTCTGTGGACAGTTTCGCGCATGCGCTGACGGGTTCGGGCGTTGATCTGACGGTGCAGGGCAAGGGTGCCAAGGGTACGGGTCTGCGTAATCTGGATATGCGACTGACGGCGCCCAAACTGAATTTTGATTCGACAGCGCCTTTGCTGCAGATGACCAACTTTGCGGTGCGCGGATCGGCTTCTGATGAAGATGACGAAAGCTACGAATGGGTACTCAATTCGCCAGCTCTGGATATTTCACCGACGGGCGCCGGCGCCAAACCGCTTACCGGTTCCGTGCAGCTCAAGGGCAAGGAGCAGCTTGGCGTCAATTTCCGCATGCAGGGTATCAGCGGCACTTCCGATGCACTCAGTGTTGCTGAAGTGGTGCTTGATGGCGCCTATGCACGAGGTAACAATCGTGCGGTCAATTTCAAGATTTCCTCTCCGGCCAAGATGGATCTGGCGCGGCGACTGATCAACCTGTCGGCCATGAGCGGTAATGTGGTTCTGAAGGATGCAGAGACGCGCGAACAGAACATTCCATTGATCGGTACGTTCAATGCCGATTTCATGAAGAATGTGGCCAGCTTCAAGGCCGATGCTGTCATCAATTCCGGCAAGTTCAGTTTTGATGGCAATATTTCGCATTTCAATGAGCCGTATGTTCGGTTCGCCGTGGGAGCTGATTCGGTCAATCTGGATGAACTGATTGACAATGTCTCGGCCACGCCACCGGCAGCTGCAGGCCAGCCTGCCAATGCACCAGCGACTGCCACCGATCAGAACAAACCCGCGCAGGACAAACCCACTACCACCGCCGTGCGTAACCTGGTCAGTGATCTGATGGGGAACCTGGTTGGCTCCGGAACCGCCAGTCTGAAGCAGATTACGTATCATGGCGTGGTCTATAACGACGTAACGGCAGCACTGAATTTCACCAAGGACCAGCTGGCCATCAGCAACATCAAATCCAGCATTTTCGATGGTGAAGTGGCCGGTGATGCGGTGGTGAATATGAAGGACAGTGAAACCACCACCAAGCTCAATTTCCAGGATGTCTCCATCGAACCCGTGCTGAAGGCGCTGGGAATGAATCCGATCATGACGGGTACGGGCACTTTCTCTGTGGTGCTGTCCACGCGGGATACGCCTGAAGGGCAGAGCTGGCTGTCCAATGCAACGGGTTCCCTGGAAGGCCAGGCCCACGACGGGACGGTGAGTGGCTTTGATCTGGCGCCCATTTTTGAGAACCCTGCTGCGTTTATCAACAACGAGGAACAGAATGCCGGGTGGAAGTACGATCCCTCAGCGAAAACCGCGTATCACAACCTGAAAACCAAGTTGTCGCTGGATGGTGGTGAACTGCATTTCGTGAATTTCAGTCTGCTGACCGATCCTTTGCTTATCGAAGCGGACAACAACCTGGCCGTCTACAACCTGATCAATGACCAGTTCGCGTTCCCCGGCCGGTTTGAGACGCGTCAGCCTGTCACCGTGGATCAGGGGGGCGTTCGCCTGAGCGTCAAACAGATCAGTCTGCCTTTTGAGCTTAGCGGAACACCGTCAAATGCACAGTTCAAAGTGAAGTGGCAGAAACTGAATAACTCGGCGCTGGGACGCTTCGTCAAGCAGCGCAAGGAACAAGAAGCCGAAGCGCAGGCCGATGCGGCCAGACAGGCGGCGGCTGAGCAGCAGGCGAACCAGCCCGATGCCGCCAATCCTCCTGCAGAAGGCCAGAACAATGGTGCTGCGCCTGCCACAGCGGCTCCGTCATCCGGATCTGATCAGCCTGCCGCTGATAACAAACCGGAAGCAGGCAAGCCCGCAGACCAGACCTCTTCAAAAACACCCGCGCCGCCCGCCGGCGCTCAGCCCGCCAAATAACGGGATTTTCTCTCTTCTGACGCATTTCACATCGATATGACAACCGAGTTTCAGCCGATCTACCAATGTCCTCCCATTACCGGCCCCATCAAGCCAGCCGCGCAACTGCGCTGGTTGCTGATTGATGACCAGTCGCAGGCGCTGGCCAAGGACGATCCCGATTTACAGCAAGTCGAGCTGTCGATCCGGTTCGACTATCTGGTGATTCGGGCGCCCGGTATGCTGCGTCTGGATATTCCGGTTGACGTGCTGGAAGACGATGAAGACGCCTTTGAGTCAGCAACGGTAGGAAGCAGAGAAATTCGGGTGGTGAGTGAAGGTCAGCTGGCCGATGCCTGGTTCAGTAAGCTATTGAACAGGCAGGTCCGGCTGGTGAAACTTCATCCGGATGAAAACCTTGTAGGGGCGGCATCCGCAGCCTGATCAGTACTGATTGGGTTGTGCTGCTTGCGGCAACTTCAGACAATGGAAAGCGCCGCTGCAAAGGGAGCATAGCGCAAGCGAGCAGCAGCATAACTCAGCTGCAGAGATATGCTGCGTTATGCGGTGGCAGTGAGTTTGTAGAATTTTGCCATGAGCATATCCTGAGATTCTTCCCACTCGGGATTGACCTCGATACACTCGACAGGACAGACGACCTGACATTGCGGTTCGCCATGGTGACCGACGCATTCGGTGCACTTGGACGGGTCGATTTCATAGAAATCCACCCCCATGTAGATCGCCTCATTGGGACATTGCGGTTCGCACACGTCACAATTGATGCATTCATCGGTAATCAGCAGAGCCATATTCTTTCCGGCGCTTTTGTTTATACACAACAACAGTTTACGCCAACACGTCAATTAATACCTGAAAACAGGCGTGGGCAGCAGGGTTAATCGGATTCCCGCTATTTGTAATATTTTCGCCCTGATTTTCAGTTTAAAGGCGCTTATTTCTTATCTTTAGGACTCTCGGCCTGCGCCTGACGGGCAGCCAGTCTTGCGCGCGATTTTTCCTGCAGCCAGCGTTCCACAGAAGGGAACACAAATTTACCCACATCGCCGCCAAGCAGGGCGATTTCCCGTACAAATGTGCCAGAAATGAACTGATACTGGTCTGATGGCGTCATAAACAGCGTTTCGACGTCGGGAAGCAGGTGTCGGTTCATGCCTGCCATCTGGAATTCGTATTCGAAATCGGAAACGGCACGCAGGCCTCGCACAATGATGCGGGCATCTTCCTGGCGCACGAAGTCCTTGAGAAGGCCACCAAAGCTTTTGACGCTCACATTCGGATAATGGCCCAGGACTTCTCCTGCAATCTGCAGGCGCTCTTCTATGGTGAACAGCGGATTCTTTCCGGCACTGACGGCAACACCGACAACGACGTGATCAAACAGGCTGGCTGCGCGCCGAACCAGATCCTCGTGGCCACGGGTTAGAGGATCAAATGTCCCTGGATATACAGCAGTGATCATCATTTGCTCCGTTTGATCCCGATCGGTGCCGGGAATAGGGCCGACATAGCGGCCTGAGCGTTTAAAGGAACGTCGATTATAAGGTATTTACCCGATTTTTTGCGGTGCAATATGAAATTGGTGCAACTGATAACTGACCTGTCCGGCTCTACCCTGCCTGATCACCGGAAATGCGGGGCCCGGATCTTCGGGCTGATCAGATTCAATGTAGACCAGGCCACCGGGCTTGATAATGCCTTCCAGATACGGAAAAATGCGCGGGAACAGTTTGCCTGCAAAGGGTGGGTCAAGCAGAATGAGGTCAAATGCGCTGGCATTCATGCGCTCCAGCATCAGAAACGCGTCGGCGCTGTTGATACGCACCTGGGTAGCCTGCAGTTTGTCGCGCGTGGCGCGTAAGGCCGCCAGGGCTGCCGGCTGGTTTTCTGCCATCTGCACATGGGCGGCGCCCCGTGAAGCCGCTTCAAAACCCAGTGCGCCCGTTCCTGCGAAGAGATCCAGCACCGATTTGTCGTCGAATTTTCCGTCCCACAGAAACGTGAGCCAGTTAAACAGGGTTTCCCGGATCCGGTCCGAGGTAGGGCGCAGACCGGAAGCGTCGACGACCGGGATCAGCGAGCGCCGATACTGACCGCCGATAATGCGCACAGCCTGACGTTTGCCGGACGTGCCCGGATTGCGGGAAGTGCCTGAAGGACGGATTGCTGGTTTCATCAATGTTTCTATGTAGACTGTTAAAATACAACTCTGACTCTTATTGTAGTATTCACTTTCCTGCGGCGACCCATGTTCAGTTTCTTCAAACGCAAAAAGAAAACCAGCGAGATATCCGAAAAGCCGGTCGAACCGGCTCTCGAAACCCGTCAGCCCGAAACGCTGGAGGAAGGCGTTGCGCTTACACCAGTGCCCGAGCATTCAATTTCAGGTGAGTTCCCCGTCGAAGAGGGCGATGCACCGCGGGAGCCCGATGCTCCAACGCCCGAGCCGGTGATTCCAAAAGAGCCCCCGGTCAAGGAACCCCCTGCGAAAGAGCCACCGACAGAAGAGCCTCCGGCCCCCGCCGAGCCGCCTCCACAGGAGCCGCCATCGCGCGAACCACCAGTGAAAGAGCCGCCTGCGACGTCTGCGGATACTGGGACGCCGACGCCAGCAGCGCCTTCTGCGCCTGTTCAGGCGGAAGCCGCGCAAGGCCGGGGCGATTCAGCTCGCCAGATTCAGCAGTTGCCAAAAGCGCCACCCATACATGTTGATCTTACGGACAAGGCGGCGTCTGCAAAGAAATCGGCAGACCAGATTCTGGCCCGGACAGACGATCGTGGTGGAAACGCTGGCCCTGCCTCAACGGCAGCAGACAAGAGCGCTACAGCCGCGGGCGTGAACAGTGTTCCGGTAGAGACTCCAGCCCCTGAAGCACCTGTAGCAGCGTCAAATCCGACTCCAGCTACCTCGGCACCGGCGCCAACGCCAGCATCCGCAGTTGCGCCTGACACATCTTCTGCCAGCGCCACGGTCTCCGCCACGCCTGACAAGGCTCCCATCGCCGCGACTGCCGCTCCAGCAGCTCCAGCCCCGGCAACGACAGCAGAACGCCCTAAATCAGAAAAGCGTTCCTGGCTGACTCGCCTGAAGGATGGCCTGTCCCGGACGGGTACCAATATCAGTTCCCTGTTCGTCGGCGTGAAGGTCGACGAAAATCTTTTTGAGGAGCTCGAAACCGCACTTATTATGGCCGACGCCGGTGTTGAGGCGACCGAGTCCCTGCTGGGCAAGTTGCGTGCAAAGGTCAAAAAAGAACGTATCGAAGATGCGCAGACGGTCAAACGTGCCTTGCGTGATCTGCTCACTGAACATCTTCAGCCCCTGGAAAAGCCGTTTTCGGCCACTACTGATAAGACCCGCGTTGTCATGATTGCCGGCGTTAACGGAGCAGGGAAAACCACCTCCATTGGCAAACTCGCGCATCATTTCCAGGCGCAGGGACATAATGTGCTGCTGGCTGCGGGCGATACCTTCCGTGCCGCGGCGCGTGAACAGCTGATTGAATGGGGATCGCGCAATAATGTGGCCGTGATTGCACAGGATGGCGGTGACCCTGCTGCCGTTGCTTTTGACGCCGTCAATGCGGGGCGTGCCCGCAAGGCCTCCATCGTCATGGTAGATACTGCCGGCCGCCTGCCCACCCAGTTGCACCTGATGGAAGAGCTCAAGAAAATCAAACGCGTGATCGGCAAGGCGGATGGCGAAGCGCCCCATGAAGTGCTGCTGGTTGTCGATGGCAACACAGGTCAGAATGCCATTTCCCAGATCAAGGCCTTTGATGCGGCTCTGACGCTGACCGGTCTGGTGGTGACCAAGCTGGACGGTACGGCCAAGGGCGGCACGCTGGCGGCCGTTGCTGCTGGCGGTCAGGGCGTTCGCCCCGTGCCTGTGTACTGGATTGGTGTGGGTGAGTCTTTGCAGGACCTGCAGCCGTTTGTGGCGGCAGAGTTCGCCGGAGCCCTACTAGGAGACTAGGTTTTTGAGGATCAGGCCCTTGAGAATAAGGCCCAGCGATTCAAGTCCTGGGGTTGAGAGCTTCAGATAGAATAAGGCCTCAGAGTTTCATTTCTCTGAGGCCTTCATTTTTTGCTCGCCGTTTAATCGAAACGGATTTTTCCGGGAATACGGGCCAGCGCTTCATCGGCCCGATGCTTCAGCGTTTCCAGGGTGGCAGTCAGCCAGCCCACGGCGAACCATGCGCCTGGATGATCGTCGGTCTGCCCGCTGAAAAACGTCAGGGCGGTAGAGATGTCATTCAGATGCCCGAAAACCTCCTGCGCCGCTGCGAGTTTCTTCACATACGGTCCCAGATTGCAGTTGGGACGCAGTCCTTCATAGACATTGAGTGCGTAGCGCATCCGCTTGATACGCTTGCGCAGATCATGATAGGACTCAATATCCGATTTGTCTTCCTTCTTCCAATGCCCCACAATCTGGCGATTCCATTTGTTCAGGCGCCGTTCCAGTACCTTGCGCAGCATGGGACGTGGCTCGGGAGAGGGCGTCAGTGGAATGATAATGGGTTCAATCGAAGATGATGCCTCTGTCGCCGGCGGCGTAGTGTCGGTGGAAACCCCTGCCTGCCCGGCCGCAACTGAATCAATTCCGACAATCTCAATGTTCGCAGAATCGCCTGTTTCAGCCGCTGCCGGCAGTGTGCCGTCGGCCTGATACTCGGTACGTTCGATAATCTGCGAATTCTGCGATTCGTCCTGAGAGGTCGCGACGGGGTCCGTCGCTGGCGCCGTCACTGTCCATTCCAGCAGTCTTACCAGCCAGAGCTGGAAGGCCGGGTCTTTGGCAATGTCATGCGGTGTTGCGCCGGCTTCGTGAGAATCAAACTGCATCTGGGGCATGCCCGCTTCGTTAAGCACAGGTACGATTGTGGCAAGCATGACATCCAGATCCCGGGTGGCGCCAAATCGGGCAAGATGCACCCGCAGTTCGTTGCGCAGGGGTTCGTCCGGCAGCCAGGCCAGCCCGGCAAACAGGCGCCAGTTGCTGGTCAGGCGCCGCATGCCGATACGCAGTTGATGCACATGTTCAGGGCGGCCCACTTCAATGACACCCAGGGTGTCTGCTTCGGCCAGCGAACCGGCGTTGGCGCAAATCTGTTCCAGACATTCAGTGGTCACGGAAATCAGCGCCTGAGTTGCCGTATTCTGCCGGTCGATCTCATAAACCCGCGCCTTGCGCGGAGCCCAGAAGCGCTGAACTTCATTATGGCGGATTGCATCCTGTGTTGCGGTACTTCCTGCGTTACGGATATTGACAGCCGATTGCGCCAGGGCATCTCCCCGATGCGATTTGCTGCGCAAATCCAGCACAAGTTTGAATTGTGTCAGCCACTTTTTGCCGATGTCGAAAATGGCTTCAGGAGAGCCTGAGACCAGTTCAAACTCCACTTCGGAAACCGGCAGTTCCAGCTCGCCGGAGCGAATCACACCGGTGTCAAAGGCAATTTCAACCGTTCCCTTGCGGGTGCGCTGGCGACGGTACTGGCGGGTGATATCAGTTTCGTAACGCAACACCAGTGGTTTGGAAAGCTTGAGCAGCGCGGCCTCGGCAGGCGTGCCGGCATACAGGCTCAGATCCAGAACAGGACTGGGGCGATTGTGATTCAGTTCCAGCTTGGTCACGGCATTATTGCCGGGCATTTTCAGGGTCTGTACCCAGTTCTGACCCTCCTGGCGCAGGCGGATGGCGATTTTGGATTTGGCCAGTTCCCGGTCCGGTGTATCAAAATACATGGCCCGCAGCGCAATGGTTTCGCATTTCGCCTTTCTCAGCGTCTTTTCTATCGAGGCAGCCGCAGACGCAGGCACGTGCAGTTTGAGTTCCTGTTCAGACATATTTTTTATTTGCTTTATGTGAGTTGCTTTTTGGGGGTGATTCGGGCGTTACAGGCCGTATAGTAACACCCCCCTGACATGCACTTGATGACATGTCATATTCCGGTCACAGTCAGGCCTGCAGCCACTGTGCCAGCGTCTGTTCCTCATCTGCACTGAATTTCAGGCCCAGACGGGTGCGTCGCCACAGAATATCCTGCGTAGTTTTTGCCCATTCGCGGGAAACCAGCCAGTTCACTTCTGCCTCATACAGGCCGTGACCAAAGTGCTGACCCAGATCGGCAGTGGATTGCGCGCTGCCGATAATTTCGGTTGTCATAGAGCCATAGGCTGCAACAAGCCGCGTGACGATGGCTGCATCCAGCCAGGGATAGCGGGACTGCAGCTGCCGGGTATACGCTTCCGGGTTGGCAGGGGAAAGATCTGCGCCGGGCAGCGGCGCCGTCGATGTCCAGGCCGGACCCTGCTTGACGAATGGCTCCAGTTTTTCCAGCGCGTGTTCGGCCAGTTTCCGGTAGGTGGTAATTTTTCCGCCAAAAATGGAAAGCATGGCGGGTTCACCGTTTTTGCCTCCCGTGACATCGAAAACATAATCGCGCGTGACTGCAGAGGCATTACCCTCGGCGTCGTCGTACAGGGGGCGAACGCCCGACCAGCTGGAGACAATATCTTCTTTTTGCACAGGCTGACGCAGATAACGGTTGACCACCGAGAGCAGATACGCTGTCTCTTCTTTGGAGATGGCTGCATCGTGCGCGTCACCTTTGAAGTCCACATCGGTCGTGCCAATCATGGAATAGTCGTCACGATGGGGCGTAATAAAAACAATTCGCTTGTCGTCGTTCTGCAGAATATAGGCGTGATCTCCCTGGTAGAGCTTACGGGTCACCAGATGACTACCCTTGATCAGGCGCAAGCGGTTTCGCGCCTTGGCGTTCGGGTCTCGCACGGAACGCAGCACGTTTTCCACCCAGGGGCCCGCAGCGTTGATCAATACCCGTGCACTCACCTGAAATTCCTGTCCGTCTTCACCGCGCAGGGTAACCAGCCAGCGACCGTCCTGCACCCGCGCGCCCGTGCACTCGGTACGCGTCAGAATTTGTGCCCCGCGTGCCTGTGCATCCATGGCGTTAAGCACAACCAGTCGGGAATCGTCGACCTGGCAATCAGAATAAATGAAACCCTGTCTGATCCGATCATTCATGGGCTGCGCAAAGGCCGAGCCATCATCCAGACGGATATGGTGAGAGCCAGGGAGCCGGTCAGAACGTTTTGCCAGGTGATCGTACAGAAACAGTCCGGTGCGGATCATCCAGACGGGACGCAAGGTGTGGTCGTGGGGCAACACAAAGCGTAAGGGCCGTACGATATGGGGGGCGATATTCAGGAGCACTTCGCGTTCGGCCAGTGCCTCGCGCACCAGGCGAAATTCGTACTGTTCCAGATAGCGCAGGCCGCCATGGATCAGCTTGCTGCTGGCCGAAGAAGTTGCGCAGGCCAGATCATCTTTCTCGCAAAGCAGCACAGACAGGCCTCGGCCGGCCGCATCCCGTGCAATACCTGCACCATTGATGCCGCCGCCGACAACCAACAGGTCTGTCTGACGAACAGGATGATCGATTTGCTGGGTCGTTCCCGCGCTCATGTGAACTGCTCCGAAGAAAGGTAAGGCTGCCTGCATTCAGGGTGGCCCTGAAAAGTCAGTATTTTACCTGAATGTGACGGCAGACTGTCTTTCGGAATGAGGAAGGGTCCGGGCCTTAACCTGTATCAGGACTGGACGGCCAGCGCCGACTGTTTGAGCTCAGCAAGCAGGGCATACAGCTTCTTCTGATTGCCCTTACCCATGCCGTCGAACATGTCCTGCACCCAGGTCTCGTGCGCGGCGGCCATTTTGTCAAACTGCCGTTTTCCTTTGGCGCTCAGACGCAGGAAGATACTGCGTCGATCCTCAGCGCTGACGCGGCGCAGAATCAGGCCTTCTTTTTCCAATTGATTGGCGATGGCGGTGACGTTGCCATTACTGACCATCAGGCGTGCAGACAGGTCTCCCATGCGCATGCCCTCCGGCTCTCTGGCCAACTGGGCCATCAGATCAAAGCGCGGCAGCGTGCAGTCAAACTCGACGCGCAGGCAGTGCCGGATCTGGTTCTCTATCAGATTGGTGCAGGTGAGTAGGCGCAACCACAGACGAAGTTCAGAATGATCAATGGTGGCGGCACGGGTTTCCAGATCGTGTTGCATAACAGCTCCTGCAGAAAAACAAAAAGGGCGGAGATTGGAATGGGCGGATTGTATACGCAGTCCGGCTTTCATACCACTTAAAGCCATCAGCGAACGTGCATTATCTCCTTGAATGCCACACTGCACGCCCCTCACCGGCCGGCTGGCTTAGTCAGACTGACACAGGCAGGATCGGGATAAAAAGAAAGGTGCACAGAAAAAAAGTTTGTGATGCATTATAAATTAGTTTAAACTTAAAATAAATTACCGTTGAAAAAGAGACAATCTGCCATGAATATCGTATGTATCGGTGGAGGCCCTGCGGGACTATATGCCGGGCTCCTGTTGAAAAAACGGAATCCCCAGGACAGGGTCGTTGTGATCGAACGCAACCGACCTTTTGATACCTTTGGCTGGGGCGTTGTGTTCTCAGATGCCACACTGGAGAATCTGAAGCGGGCAGATCTGCCGACGGCTGAACAGATCATTCATGAATTCAATCACTGGGATGATATCGATATTCATATCGGCAGCACCACGATACGCAGTGGGGGCCATGGCTTCATTGGCATTGGCCGCAAGAAAATGCTCAATATTCTGCAGCAGCGCTGTCTGGATCTGGGTGTTGAGCTGGTTTTCGAAACCGTTGCAGAAGATGATCAGGCTATTGCCCAACAGTACGATGCCGATCTGCTGATTGCTTCTGATGGCATTAACAGTCGAATTCGGACGCGCTACGCGGACACCTTCAAGCCGGACATCGATACCCGTCAGTGCCGCTTTGTGTGGCTGGGCACTGAAAAAACCTTTGATGCGTTCACCTTTGCCTTCGTCAATACAGAGCATGGCTGGTTCCAGGCCCATGCCTATCAGTATGAGAAGGGCATGTCCACTTTCATTGTGGAGACGCGTGACGAAACCTGGCGTGCGGCGGGCATCGACAAGATGTCACAGGAAGACGGTATTGCCTATTGCGAAAAACTTTTCGCGCCCTGGCTGGATGGCAATCGACTGCTCTCGAATGCCAAACATCTGCGCGGCTCGGCCATCTGGATTCAGTTTCCGCGCGTGATCTGTGAAAGATGGGTGCATCAGCAGACTTTGCCCAACGGCAAGACTGTACCCGTGGTGCTGATGGGCGATGCAGCCCATACCGCACACTTTTCAATTGGCTCCGGCACCAAGCTCGCACTGGAAGATGCCATTGAACTGGATGTGCGCCTGCGCAACAATAAAGACGTACTGTCGGCGCTGGCCGAGTACGAAGACCTGCGCAGCCTGGAGGTACTGAAAATCCAGAATGCGGCGCGCAACTCTACCGAATGGTTTGAAAATGTCAAACGTTATGTGGGGCTGGCGCCCGAGCAGTTTGCCTATTCGCTGCTGACCCGCTCGCAACGTATTTCACATGAAAACCTGCGTCTGCGCGATCCGCAATGGATGAATCATTTTGAAAGCTGGTTCTCCGGCACGGTTAACGATCAGCAGCGTGGTGTGCCGCCCATGTGGACGCCGTTCTCTTTGCGTTCGGTCACGCTCAAGAATCGTGTCGTGGTTTCGCCCATGGCCATGTATTCCTGCACCGATGGCATTCCGGGCAACTTCCACCTTCAGCATCTGATGGCGCGTGCGCTGGGTGGCGCGGGGCTGGTCATGGTGGAAATGACGTGTGTTTCTCCAGAGGCGCGCATCACGCCGTATTGTCCGGGTCTGTGGAATGATGCGCAGACACAGGCGTGGAAAGAGATTGTGACGGCAGTGCATACGCAATCGGATGCGAAGATCGGGATACAGCTGGGTCATGCCGGTCGCAAAGGTTCAACTAAAGCGGCCTGGGACGGCATCGATATGCCGCTGGAGGAAGGTAACTGGCCGCTGGTGTCCGCATCGCCTCTGCCTTATCTGCCGGAGATCTCCCAGGTGCCAACCGCACTGGATCAGAAGGGCATGCAGGAGATCACGCAGCAGTTCGTGGATTCAACCCGCCGTGCTGCTGACGCCGGCTTTGATATTCTGGAACTGCATTGTGCGCACGGTTATCTGCTTTCCTGCTTTATTTCCCCGCTGACCAATCAGCGCGACGACGACTATGGCGGCTCGCTGGAAAATCGCCTGCGCTTTCCGCTGGAAGTCTTTGCGGCCATGCGCGCCGTCTGGCCGGAAGACAAGCCACTGAATGTGCGTATCTCAGCCAGTGACTGGGTGGAAGGTGGCATCACGGCCGAAGATGCTGCCCTTATCGCGCGGGCGTTCAAAGCGGCCGGCGCCGATCTGATTGATTGTTCGTCCGGCCAGGTCAGTCCGGATCAGAAACCGGTATACGGACGTATGTATCAGACGCCGTTCGCCGATGAAATCCGCAATCAGGAAGGCATTGCCACCATGGCGGTGGGCGCGATTACTGAAGCCGATCAGGTCAACAGCATTATTGCTTCAGGACGCGCCGATCTGTGTGCCATCGGGCGTCCGCATCTGGCCAACCCAGCCTGGACGCTGAGCGAAACCGCAAAAATCGGCTACACGCATGTCTCATGGCCCAAACAGTACAGTGCAGGCAAACGGCAGATCGAGACGCTTTTTGAACGTGCACAACTGATGCAGAACGGATAACTCATGGCTAATCAATCACCTAATGAACTGAAAGACCGGCATATGCTGATTACCGGCGGCAGTCAGGGAATCGGACTGGAAGTGGCACGGCTGGCACTGGACGCAGGTGCCCGCGTCACGCTGCTGGCACGCAATGCACAGCGCCTGCAGGACGCTGCGAAAACGTTTTCCGCTCACGCTGATCGCGTGTTCACGGTGCAGGCCGATATTACAGATGACATTGCAATCAGGCGCGCCTTTGATGAGGCACGTGAACAGGCAGGACCTGTCGATATTCTGGTCAATAATGCGGGTCAGGCCGCAAGCCAGCGCTTTGACCGCATGGATACCGAATTCTGGAATCACATGCTGCAGGTCAATCTGACCGGCACCTATCAGTGCATTTCTGCTGCATTACCCGATATGCTGGCCCGCAAGTGGGGGCGCATCGTGAATGTGGCCAGTGTCGCCGGACTCAAGGGCTATGGATATGTGAGTGCCTATTGTGCGGCCAAGCATGGCGTGGTCGGTCTGACACGTGCGCTGGCACTGGAGCTGGCCGGCAAAAATATTACAGTCAACGCCGTCTGCCCAGGCTATACCGAAACGCCTTTGCTGGATGGGGCGCTGGCAAACATGGTCGCCAAGACAGGAATGACAACGGAACAGGCCAAAGCCGCGCTGGTCAGCAACAATCCCCAGGGACGCCTCGTTCAGCCCGAAGAAGTCGCGCACGCCGTGTTGTGGCTGTGTCTGCCGCAGTCCGGCAGTATCAACGGTCAAGCGGTTCCCGTGGATGGCGGCGAAAAAATGGCCGGGTGAATGCACCGGCAAAAGAACAGGAGAATACAGAATGACGATCACGGATGAAATCCCTCCCATGCAGGATCAGCAACAGCCCATGGCAGGCTATCAGGCCAGGCATTTCAGCTGGCAGGTCAGTGACGATCACAAGGTGGCCACCATCACGCTGAACCGGCCCGAAAGAAAAAACCCGCTGACGTTTGATTCCTATGCCGAGCTGCGCGATCTGTTTCGCGCATTGGCCTATGCCAGCGATATCAAGACTGTGATTATTACGGGGGCGGGTGGCAACTTCTGCTCGGGTGGTGATGTTCATGAAATCATTGGCCCGCTCACAAAAATGACCATGCCGCAATTGCTGGCCTTTACGCAAATGACCGGTGATCTGGTCAAGGCCATTCGTGCCTGCCCGCAACCTGTTATTGCCGCAGTCAGCGGTGTTTGTGCGGGAGCCGGCGCGATTCTGGCCATGGCTTCCGATTTGCGGCTGGGCACAGCGGACAGCAAGACCGCGTTTCTGTTTACCCGCGTGGGACTGGCGGGGGCCGACATGGGCGCCTGCGCCATTCTGCCGCGCATTATCGGGCAGGGTCGGGCCAGTGAACTACTGTATACGGGTCGTTCCATGTCAGGCCAGGAAGGGCTGGCCTGGGGCTTTTATAACCAGCTGCATGAGCCCGATGCCGTACTGGACGCAGCACAGAAAATGGCAGCGCAGATTGCTGCAGGCCCCACTTATGCCCATGGCATGACCAAATACTGCCTGCATCACGAATGGAATATGAGTGTCGATGATGCCATCGACGCCGAGGCTCATGCCCAGGCCATCTGCATGCAGACTCGCGATTTTCATCGCGCCTATCATGCATTTGTCGCCAAACAGAAGCCGGTGTTCGAAGGAGACTAAGTGATGGTGGATCACGAATTTCTGGACTGGCCGTTTTTTGAAGAACGGCATCGTCGCGCGGCACTCGAACTGGAGCAGTGGGCGCAGACCCATTTGCGGGATCTGCCTCACGCGGACACCGATGACACCTGCCGCGAGCTGGTACGTCGCATGGGAGAGGGCGGATGGCTGCGCTACGCCGTTCCCGCCGGACCCGACGGAAGCTGGGGTGGTATCGAAGAAAACATCGACTCGCGCATGCTCTGCCTGATTCGCGAAACCTTTGCGCGATATCACCCACTGGCCGATTTTGCCTTTGCCATGCAGGGTCTGGGCAGTGGTGCCATCGCATTGGGTGGGTCCGAAGAACAGAAAAAATCCTATCTGCCGCGCGTGGCGCGCGGTGAGCTGATCGCCGCATTTGCCCTGTCCGAGCCCGAAGCCGGTTCAGATGTGGCGGCTATGTCCTGCAAGGCGACGACACAGAAAGACGGCTATACCCTGGATGGTGTCAAGACGTGGATTTCCAATGGTGGCATTGCCGACTTCTACTGTGTTTTTGCCCGTACCGAATTTCTTCCCGGTGCGCGCGGCATCAGCGCATTCATTGTCGATAGCGATAATGCCGGCCTGGATACATCCGAAAGGATTGAAGTCATGGCGCCGCATCCCCTGGCGGTCCTGCGTTTCAAAGACTGTCAGCTTTCCGGCGACGCCCTGCTGGGTAACAAGGGGGAAGGGTTCAAGCTGGCCATGCAGGTGCTGGATATATTCCGGTCATCGGTGGCCGCCGCTGCCAATGGCTTTGCGTGTCGCGCAATGGATGAAGCGCTGTTACGCAGCAAGTCACGAAAAATGTTCGGAGGCGTTCTTGCCGATCTGCAACTGACTCAGGCAGCACTTGGCGATATGGCAACTGCAATTGACGCGAGTCGTTTACTGACCTATCGCGCAGCCTGGCGCCGCGACATCAGCCAGGGCAGGACCACCAAAGAAGCGGCCATGGCCAAGATGTTTGCTACCGAATCGGCCCAGCAGGTGATCGACAAAGCCGTCCAGCTTTTCGGTGGACAGGGCGTGGTCGCAGGAAGCGTGGTGGAAGGACTCTACCGCGACATTCGTGCCCTGCGCATCTATGAGGGCGCGACGGAAGTACAGAAACTGATTATTGCGCGTGAAATATTGCGGGATTGAGTGACCCGGACCAAACCAAAGGAGCGACAAAATGACAACAGCACCGACAGGACTGAAAGACCGGTTTGTCATTGAGCATCTTCCTGCTGCGTCAGCGCAGCCGGTATATCTTTTTGATTTACCACACTTGCAATATCCGGAACAGCTCAACAGTGCTGTTGAGCTGATAGACCGACATGTGCAGGAGGGGCGGGGCGGCAATATCGCACTGCGCTGGGAAGAAGACGATGTACACAAACAGATGACTTATGCCGCTCTGGCAGAATGGACGAATCAGCTGGCGCGCGTGCTGACCGAAGACCTGGGGCTGGTGACCGGCAATCGGCTGCTTTTGCGCGGACCCAATAATCTGGGTATGACCGGCGCACTTCTTGCATGCCTGAAGGCCGGCGTTGTGGCGGTGCCTACCATGCCGCTATTGAGGGCGCGCGAACTGGGTACCATCCTGAACATAGCAAAAGCGCAAACGGCCTTGTGTGATGCACGCTTGATTGAGGAGCTGGAATATTGCCGCGATTCGGACAATCCCAACTTCTGCCCGGACTTCAAAACAATCATGACTTTCGGCGGCGATTCGGCCGATTCCATGCAGGCGCGGGCGGCGGGAAAAAGCACCGCAGCTTATGACTCGCAGACCTTGCGTGATGACCCCTGCATAATCGCCTTCACCAGTGGCACTACCGGCAAGCCCAAGGGCTGCATTCATTTTCATCGAGATGTGCTGGCAATGTGCGACACCTTTTCCCGGGATGTTCTGCAGACGCGCGAAACTGACATTGCCTGCGGCACGCCGCCGCTGGCCTTTACCTTTGGTCTGGGCGGCCTGCTGTGCTTCCCGTTGCGCGCCGGTGCCTCGACTCTTCTGGTAGAGAAGCTGACACCTGAATCGTTTTTGCAGACCATTGCGGATCACAAGGTCACCATGACGTTCACGGCGCCCACGTTTTACCGGAAGATGGCAGAACTGGCCGCTGATTACAACCTGGACTCGCTCAGAATCTGCGTATCGGCTGGCGAAGCCCTGCCCGATGCCACCCGTCAGGTCTGGAAGAAAGCCAGCGGCATCAATATGACAGATGGCATTGGCGGCACGGAAATGATGCATGTGTATATCTCCAGTACCGGCAATGACATTCGTGATGGCGCCATCGGCCGCGTTGTTCCTGGCTATCAGGCAAAAGTGGTGGATGACAACATGAATGAGGTGGCTCCCGGCACGCTGGGCCGGCTTGCCGTGCGCGGGCCTACCGGCTGTCGATATCTGGACGACGATCGTCAGAGTCGTTACGTGAATCAGCAATGGAATCTGCCGGGCGATGCCTTTGTCATGGATGCTGATGGCTATTTCTACTATCGGGCTCGCGACGACGACATGATCGTATCCGCTGGCTACAACATTGCCGGTCCCGAAGTGGAAAGCGTGCTGATGACCCACGAAGCCGTCAGCGATTGCGGGGTAGTTGGGCGCGGCGACGCCGAGCGCGGCGCCATCGTCAAGGCATACATCGTGCTGAACGAGGGATTCGAACCCTCCGCCGAACTGATAAAGACCTTGCAGGATTACGTCAAACAGGAAGCTGCGCCGTACAAATACCCGCGCGAGATTGAATTCGTAACCCAGTTGCCGCGAACCGAAACCGGCAAGCTGCAACGATTTGTACTGCGAAATATGACGCAGAGCTAAATATGACACGTGTAATTAAGAGCGAATGGATCGAACGCACTGGCCCAACAGAAAGTATCAATGCGCCAGAGGAATGATCCGATAAATCAATCGATCTGAAAGATAAACCTATTCAGCAGAACTCAGTTCCCGCGATGGTACGGGACTTAACAGGAACCGGAAACAGGACATGGAAATATTGCAACCGTCAGACTGGACCAAACCCCGCGGCTATGCCAACGGCACCATGATCAGCGTTGAGGCGGGCAGTCGCCTGCTTTTTGTGGGCGGACAGATTGGCTGGAACGGCCAGCAGCAATTCGTTTCTGACGATATGGGCGATCAGGTGCGCCAGACGCTGGAAAACATCGTGGCTGTCCTCAAGGAAGGGGGCGCCCAGCCCAGCGATATCGTGCGCATGAACTGGTACGTCAAAGACAAACGCGAATATGTGGCGGCTTATCCCATGATCGGACAGCATTACCGGGACTTGATTGGCCGGCATTTTCCGGCCATGACGGCAGTGGAAGTGGCAGACCTGATTGAAGATCGGGCGCGCGTTGAGATTGAGGTCACCGCCGTGGTGCGCGGAACCCAACAAACCTCGGATTGAAAGGGGCTTTTACCGCCTTTTGCGCGGTGGGAGAGGTAAAATAGCGGTTTGCCTATCGTCGGCGTGCATCTTGCGCACCGGCACACAACCCCTGTAACGACCATGACCTCTCCTGCCCCTGTTTCCCTGGTACCCGACTGCACCATTTCGCCTGTCTCTGAAATTATCGATGAGCTTAAGGCGGGGCGCATTGTTATTCTGGTTGACGAAGAGGATCGGGAAAACGAAGGGGATCTGCTTATGGCGGCAGACTTTGTCACGCCCGAGGCCATCAACTTCATGGTCACTCATGCGCGCGGGCTGGTTTGCCTGACTCTGACCGAAGACCGTTGCCGTCAGCTCGAACTGCCATTGATGGCATCGCGCAACGGCACCTCCTTTGGGACCAACTTTACCGTTTCCATTGAAGCCGCAGAGGGCGTGACTACCGGCATTTCTGCCGCCGACCGCGCCCGTACCATTCAGGCAGCTGTCGCCAAAAACGCCAAACCTCAGGATATCGTCAATCCCGGCCATATCTTCCCGGTCCAGGCCGTTTCCGGTGGTGTGCTCATTCGTGCCGGGCATACCGAAGCCGGCTGTGACCTGACCGCCATGGCAGGACTTACCCCGGCAGCGGTCATCTGTGAAATTCTCAAACCTGATGGCAGCATGGCGCGCCTGCCGGATCTGGTTACCTTCGCGAATGAACACAATCTGAAAATAGGCACCATTGCCGATCTGATCCAATACCGCAGCGAAAACGAATCCATGATTCGCCGCCTGGGCAGCAAAACCCTGAAAACCCCCTTTGGGCAGTTTGAAGCCGTTTCCTATCAGGACAGCATGTCGGGCGCCGCACATATTGCGCTTGTACACGGCAATATCAATCCCGAGCAGGAAACGCTGGTTCGCGTACATGAGCCGGTTTCTGTCCTGGATCTACTGGATCTGGAGCGCAAGGCGCACAGCTGGGGGGTCGCGCAGGCACTGGAAGCCATTTCTGCCAGTCCTGCCGGCGTGCTGGTTCTGCTCAATTGCCAGGGATCGCAGAGCGGCCTGATTGCCGCGCTGGAACAGTGGGGCGAGCCCGATGATGGTACTGCCCGCAAGGACGACCGCTACGATCTGCGCACTTATGGTATCGGGGCACAAATATTACGGGAACTGAACGTTGGGAAGATGCGTCTGCTTGCACTTCCACGTAAAATGCCAAGCATGACCGGTTATGCCCTGACCGTGACAGGTTACGAATCTTCTTCTGACCCCCGCTGAATTAAAAGGAATGGCTATGAAACCTTATACACTCGCCCCTGATCTGAATGGCGAAGGCCTGCACATCGGCATCGTGTGCGCGCGCTTCAATGAGGAAATCGGCTTTGCCGAGCTTGAAGCCTGCCTGGCCGAACTTGGCGAGCTGGGTGTGGACGAGCGCGACATTATGGTCGTTACCGTCCCAGGTGCCCTGGAAGTGGGTCTGACCCTTTCCCAGATGGCCGAAACCTACGAGTTTGATGCGCTCATCGCACTGGGCGCTGTTATCCGTGGTGAAACCTACCACTTCGAGATCGTCAGCAATGAAAGTAGTGCGGCCATCACCCGCGTAACGCTTGAGAGCCATGTACCCATCGCCAACGGCATTCTGACGACAGAAGACGAAGAACAGGCCAAGGCACGTGCTGAACAGAAGGGCAAGGATTGCGCCCAGGTTGCTGTGGAAATGGCCAATCTGTCTGCTGCACTCGTGCCCGAATCTGAAGATGACGACGACGACTTCGACGATCTGGACGACGATGATGACGACGAAGACGATGAAACCGAAGAAATTCCACAAAAACCAAGGCGTTAGGACACGGCGTGGCACAGGACAATAAAACCATCTATCGCAGTGCGCGCCGCCGGGCGCGCGAGTTTGCCCTTCAGGGTATTTACGCCTGGCTGGTCAGTGGCGACACTGACCTGCGCGAGGCCGGGGCTATCGACGCCCATATCCAGGACAGCCCGGAATTTTCAAGCGCCGATCCCGTCTGGTTCAAAACACTGCTGCACGGCGTGTTTGCAGATGCGCCTGCCTTGCGTGAGGCTTTTGTGCCGTACATTGATCGACCCCTGGAAGAGCTGTCCCCCATTGAGCACGCCATTTTGCTTATCGGCAGCTATGAACTGATTCATCATGTTGATGTGCCGTATAAGGTCGCCATCAACGAAGCCGTCGAACTGGCCAAGGAGTTTGGCGGAACCGACGGCTTCAAGTTCGTCAATGGTGTGCTGGACAAACTGGCGGCACGCGTCCGTTCACTTGAAGTCAATGCCGGGCGCTAAGCCGACCCTGTTTTCTTCACCTCTCCATGCCCGTCTACGCAGGGGCGTCTGCCGAATGGCTGTTAAGGCCGGTTCCGCAGACGCTGCCGCGCTTGCACCCCACGCGGGCCGGGTACCCCTTAAGCCCAATCCTTCTCCGGAAACATTGAAGCAAAACCACTGGAATTACGGTTATGTCCGGCGAATTTGATCTCATCCGCAATTTTTTCACCCGACCTGCAGACCTGATCGATATCGGCGTGGGCGACGACTGTGCTGTATTGCGGCCCTCGGCCAATTCCTCGCTGGCCATCAGCAAAGACCTGCTGCTGGAAGGTCGGCATTTCTTTGCCGACGTTGACCCCGAATCTCTGGGGCATAAAGCGCTGGCCGTCAACCTCTCGGACCTGGCTGCCATGGGTGCAAAACCCCGTGGATGCCTGTTGGGAATCGGACTTCCCGATTACAACGAACCCTGGCTGATGGCGTTTTCCAAAGGCTTTAACCGGCTTGCGGACAAATACGCCTGCCCTCTGATCGGCGGCGACACCACCCGCAGCGAAACTGGCATTGTGATCAGCGTCACCGTGCTGGGTGAAGTGACGCCACCCTATCTGTCCCGGGACAAGGCCGAGCCGGAGGATGATATCTGGGTGTCGGGAACACTGGGCGCTGCAGATTGGGCATTGAAACTGCTTTTTCGTCAGAAGGCAGGGGAAACGCTGGACGATGTCCAGACAAAGACGCTGGCCGACACCCGACGCGCGCTGGAATGGCCGGAACCCCGGGTTCCCCTTGGCCTGGCCCTGAGGCCCCACGCGCACGCAATGATCGATATTTCTGACGGACTTTTACAGGATTTGAAACATATTTTGCGTGCAAGTGGCGTTGCTGCCGTATTGTATGAATCTTTAATGCCTGTTAATCTTAGCCTGCCGGAAGATAACCCTGAGCAGGTGCGCCAATCGGTGCTGGCCGGGGGCGATGTCTATGAACTGTGCTTCACCGCTCCCAGGACCGCCAGACTGGCAATTGAGGCCCTTGCTGACAGGCTTTCCGTTACCCTTACGCGTATCGGTCAGATCCATGCCGGACAGGGCTTACGTGTACTCGATGCCAGGCAGCAGGAAATTTCTGCGCTTGCCGAGGGTTTCGATCATTTTCGGCCTGCAACCTGATGCAGGCCGAACCTATGAAGTAATTGCATGATAGAAGATATTCATCCGCGGACTCTGCCCAATGCCGCCGCCAGCACACCTGACTTCAAGTCACAGTGGCCGACTTTCAGCTGGGTTCGTTCCAGCGTCCACCGCCTTTTTGCCTTCGGGTTTGGATCGGGGCTGATTCGTCCTGCTCCTGGAACCTGGGGTACCGTGCTGGCCTGGCTGCTCTGGTGGCCCCTCAGCTTTGTGCTGGGTACCGATTTTTACATGGCCCTGTTTATACTTGCCTGCTTCGCCTACGGTGTCTATTGCTGCCACCGCGTTGCTCAGGAAATGCACGTTGACGATCATGGCGGCATCGTCTGGGACGAAATCGTCGCCTTCTGGGCCGTCCTTCTCCTGGTTGCACCCATGAATCTGGGCTGGCAACTGGTCGCCTTTATCCTGTTTCGATTCTTCGACATCGTCAAACCGCCACCCATCGGTTATTTTGACCGTACGCTTAAAAACGGCTTTGGGGTCATGTGGGATGATGTCGTTGCAGCAGCCTATACGCTGTTCATCATGGCATTGGCAACAAGGATATTGGGGTAAATATGTCGGAATTACAAAGCGCGCAGTGGCAGGTCGCGGCCGATCTGGGTGAATCGTTAAAAAAGAAAAGCTGGCTTCTGGGCATTGCCGAATCGTGCACAGGTGGTTTGCTGGCCGGCGCCGTAACTGCCATTCCCGGCTCCAGCCAGTGGTTTGATCGCGGATTTGTGACCTATACAAATGAAGCCAAAATGGACATGCTGGGTGTCAACCAGTCGGCATTGGACAAATTTGGTGCCGTGAGTGAAGAAGTGGCCATTGAAATGGCAGAAGGGGTGCTGAGCAATGCGCCTCTTTCCACCTGCGCCGTGAGCACCACCGGTATTGCCGGGCCGGATGGCGGCACAGAAAACAAACCAGTCGGCCTGGTTTGCTTTGCCGTGTCATACCGCAAGGGTGACGGCATCGTTACGCTGCCGTTCTCACAGAATTTCGTCGGGGACCGTCACCAGGTCCGCGTGCAGGCCGTTATCTATGCCATGGAAATCACCCGCCGAATCATCGACGAAAACTGATTTCCTGAAGCCGGTCCGTCTAGACAATCGCTTGAAGACAAGTTCTTCGGCGGCCGTCCCATCAAATCTGCTGCAGGGAGACGACTTCCTTAATGGCAGCTCCATTAGAATCTGTTCGCTGAAGAGCGACCATTGAAGGCCGCCCTTCAGAGACCGTCCCATCAAAGACTACGTGCCCGGTTGATCTGATCCCGCGTATCGCGTGCCACCTTGGCGGCGGCTTCCTGCCAGTCGTCATCCGAACTCGCGTACAAGATGGCACGCGATGAATTGATCATCATGCCTGTCCCGTCGGTGGTACGACCGGCTTTTACCGTTTCATCGATATCTCCGCCCTGGGCGCCAATGCCTGGCACCAGCAGCGGCATACTGTCGCCCACACGTTCGCGCACTCGTGCCAGTTCCTCCGGGAACGTGGCGCCGACCACCAGACCGCACTGACCGTGCTCATTCCATTTTTCTGCCACCATGCTGGCCACATGCAGGTACAGTGGCTCACCGCTGGATGATTCAACAAACTGCAGATCGGAACCACCGGGATTGGACGTGCGGCACAAAATGATAATGCCGCGATCCTTCCACGCCAGGTATGGCTCAATGGAATCGTATCCCATGTAAGGACTGACCGTCACCGCATCTGCCTTGTAACGCTCGTACGCTTCACGGGCATAATGCTCTGCTGTCGTGCCGATATCGCCGCGCTTGGCATCCAGCACGATGGGCAGGTGAGGGTAGGTTTTGTGGATATAGGTACACAGTTCTGATAACTGCTCTTCTGCACCCTGTGAAGCAAAATAGGCAATTTGTGGTTTGAAACCGCAAGCGTAGGGGGCGGCCGCATCGACTATGCCCTTGCAAAAATCATACGTGGCTTGTCTGTCCTGTTTCATGCTGACGGGCAGCCTTTCAGGATCCGGATCCAGGCCAACCATCAGAAGGGAGTTCTGGCTTTGCCAGGCGGATTGCAATTTTTCTATAAATGTCATTGAAGCTTAATGTGAGAACAGTCGAACAAGGAGCAGACCCAGCCAGACCAGGCCGGCGAAAGAAATGACCATCATGACGGCAGCGCTGGCGATATCCTTGGTCTGGCCGATGAGGGGATGCGTTTCGGTACTGACCGTGTCGGCAAGCACTTCGATGGCCGAATTGATCAGCTCCACCGTCAGCACGCTGACCAGAACACCCAGTAAAACAACCACTTCCGTAAAAGTGCGCCCCAGCAGAAAGGCAAACGGTGTCAGAATCAGAGACACAATCAGCTCCTGCCGGAATGCTTCTTCACTGGTGAAAGCTGCGCGAAACCCCTGTGCCGAATACACAGTTGCCTGCATGAAACGCAAAATGCCGCGATTCTTTGAGATGTGATGATGGCTGGGTCGAGTCATGTTCAGCATTGTAGTTCACAAAACGCTACGGCAAGATTAAACCCTATCGTCGGGCGGCATTCAAGCAAAACGGGACGAGACTGTCACAGGAAACCGTGACCCAATAGAAAAACCCCGACTGGATATCCAGACGGGGTCTTTTCGTAACCGGCCTGCCCGAAGACAGACCGATGTAGAGCGCAGTGTAAGTGCAGTTTGGGAAGGATTAGAATCCGCCCATGCCGCCCATACCACCCATGCCGCCCATATCAGGCATTGCAGGAGCAGGTTTGTCTTCTACGATTTCGCAAACAGCAGCTTCAGTAGTCAGCAGCAGGCTGGCAACAGAGGCAGCGTTTTGCAGTGCTGTACGAGTGACTTTGGTTGGGTCCAGAACACCTTGCTCAACCAGATCACCGTACTCGCCAGTTGCAGCGTTGTAACCGTAGTTGCCTTCACCGTTGGCAACCTGATTGACAACAACGCTAGGCTCGTCGCCAGCGTTGGCAACGATTGTACGCAGAGGAGCTTCAACAGCACGCAGGATCAGTTTGATACCGGCGTCCTGGTCAGCGTTGGAGCCTTTGACCTGTTCAATGGCTTTCTTGGCACGGATCAGGGCAACGCCACCGCCAGGAACAATACCTTCTTCAACCGCAGCGCGAGTTGCATGCAGCGCATCTTCAACGCGTGCTTTTTTCTCTTTCATTTCAACTTCGGTTGCAGCACCAACACGGATCACAGCAACACCGCCTGCCAGTTTGGCAACGCGCTCTTGCAGTTTTTCGCGATCGTAGTCAGAAGAGGCTTCTTCGATCTGTGTGCGGATTTGTTTAACGCGGGCTTCGATGTTTGCGCTGACGCCAGCACCGTCGATGATGGTGGTGTTTTCTTTGCCAACTTCGATGCGTTTAGCCTGACCCAGGTCGTCGATGGTTGCTTTTTCCAGAGACATACCGGTTTCTTCAGAGATAACGGTACCGCCAGTCAGGATAGCAATATCTTCCAGCATGGCTTTACGACGGTCGCCGAAGCCAGGTGCTTTAACTGCTGTGGTTTTCAGGATGCCACGGATGTTGTTCACAACCAGCGTTGCCAGGGCTTCGCCTTCAACGTCTTCTGCAATGATCAGCAGAGGACGGCTTGATTTGGCAACTTGTTCCAGAATAGGCAGCAGATCGCGGATGTTGCTGATTTTTTTGTCGAAAATCAGAACATATGGATCTTCCAGAGCAGCAACCTGTTTTTCCTGGTTGTTGATGAAGTATGGAGACAGGTAACCACGGTCAAACTGCATACCTTCTACAACGTCCAGCTCGTTGTCCAGAGATTTGCCGTCTTCAACAGTGATAACGCCTTCTTTACCGACTTTGTCCATTGCGTTGGCAATGATGTCGCCGATAGAGCTGTCGCTGTTGGCGGAGATGGAACCAACCTGAGCAATTTCCTTGCTGGTTGTGCATGGGCGAGACAGAGATTGCAGCTCGGAAACAGCAGCAGCAACGGCCTTGTCGATACCGCGTTTCAGGTCCATTGGGTTGATGCCGGCGGCAACGTATTTGAGGCCTTCTTCAACAACAGCCTGAGCCAGAACGGTTGCAGTTGTTGTACCGTCACCAGCGTGGTCAGATGTTTTGGAAGCAACTTCTTTAACCAGCTGAGCGCCGATGTTTTCAAATTTGTCTTTCAGTTCGATTTCTTTGGCAACAGAAACACCGTCTTTTGTTACGGTAGGGGCGCCGAAAGAGCGCTCCAGAACAACGTTACGGCCTTTAGGGCCCAGAGTTGTTTTAACGGCGTTGGCCAGAACGTTTACACCACGGACGATGCGAACACGTGCGTCGTCACCGAAATATACTTGCTTGGAAGCCATGTTTGATTCCTTGAATGATTTGTCTCGTTTACCCGGGCGTGCTGTTCAAAGCAGCGCGGGAAGATGCATTTTTGCGGGCGAATTAGCCGATGACAGCGAGAATTTCTTCTTCGCGGATAACCAGCAGCTCTTCACCGTCAACTTTGACGGACTGACCAGCGTATTTGCCGAACAGGACTTTGTCGCCTACTTTCAGGTCAACGGCAATGACTTTGCCATCTTCAGTTTTTTTGCCAGGACCAACAGCAACAACTTCGCCCTGATCGGGTTTTTCAGCTGCACTGTCAGGGATAACGATGCCGGACGCAGTTTTACGTTCGTTATCGAGGCGCTTGATGATCACGCGGTCTTGCAAAGGACGCAATGCCATGGAGAAACTCCTGAATGTATAAAAATGGGTTGGTAATTTGGAAGTGTGGCGAGCTGTTAGCACTCGACCCTACTGAGTGCTAATTATAGGGATGATTGCCACAGTTTCAAGAGGGGGAAGAGGACTGTTACATTTTCGACACGGGTTGGTGATTGTCGCTCAGTTTTGAATTTTCGTGCCCATGGCCAATGCGCTACCTACGCCCACCAAACTGCATGTTGTGGCTATTCGTTATAGATCGTTATCTCCCAGCCAGACAATGCGCTGATATATTTCGGGAGAAGTGTTCCCTTCGGTGCTGATGAGCAGTACGCGTGATTCGTTGTCAAGGCTGAGCTTATGCTTCACGGGGATCAAGTCTGGATCCTGCATTATCGCGTAGAGCAGACCCGCTCCGACTGCGCCAGACTCACCCGAAATGATGGGAGGGTCGCCGTTCGGTGCTGGAGCGGCAAGAATACGCATGCCGTCGGCAGCAACTCGGTCTTCCACAGAGAAAAAGATGTCCGCGTGATCCCGGATCAGCGGCCAGCTCAAACTGCTGGGCTCGCCGCAGGCCAGGCCTGCCATGATCGTAGGCATATCGCCAGATACAATCTCGGCCCTGCCATCGACCGTGGCTGCCGAGCGCAAGAAGCAGTCTGCCTCATCGGGCTCGATAATGGCGATGCATGGTGGCTTACTTCCCGCTTGCGATAGGCAATATCCCATGATGGCTGCTGCAAAAGAACCGACCCCAGCCTGCAGGAATACATGAGTGGGATGATCGACACCCAATTCACACATTTGTTCAAAGGCTTCCGATGCCAGCGTAAGGTATCCCTGCATGATCCATAAGGGAACGGTTTCGTAGCCTGGCCAGGCGGTATCCTGCAAGAGCACCCAGCCATTGGTTTCTGCCGCTTTGGCAGCCATGCGCACCGTGTCATCGTAGTTAAGTTCGGTAATGGTGCATTGTGCCCCATGGGAGCGGATGTTCTCAGCACGGACGGGGGAGGAACCTTTTGGCATATATACACTAGCCTTGACGCCCAGCTGCTCCGCCGTCCAGGCTACGCCCCGACCATGATTGCCATCCGTTGCGGTTACGAATGTCAGATCCTTGATACGGGAACGAACCGATTCGGAACGTAGTTCCTCATACGAACACACCGTATTACGGCCCAGTATGTTTTTACTGATATGCATTGCGACTGCATAGGAACCGCCAAGTCCCTTGAACGCATTAAGGCCGAAGCGCGTTGACTCATCCTTAACGAAAACGGCACCCAGGCCGAGTTTTCGACTCAGAGCCGGAAGTGAGTGCTGCTGTGTCCTGGCATAACCGGGCAGGTTTGCATGGAAGTTGCGGACCGACTGGACTACATCATCGGAAAGAAATGCCAGAGTCGACGTATCGAGGGGCTGTCGATGCGGGTTGAACTGGAATTCAATTTTTCTTCTTACTGTCATTTTTCATTCTCGACTATTTAAATTTAAACTGATTCGCTTTCGGTTCTTAAAACCAGGCTTAGTTTGCGTCCATACGGCGCTTAACCACGTCAAGCAGTACTTGCGCGCCCTGAATAAGTTGCACGTCGTCGGTATGCTCTAGCGGGTTGTGACTGATCCCGCCACGGCTTGGTACGAATATCATGGCCGCAGGGGCAATACGTGCAATCATCTGTGCGTCGTGGCCTGCACCTGAGGTCATGCGGCGATAGGAGAAGCCGAAACGCCTGGCAGAAGCTTCGATCTCACTGGCCAGCCCGGCATCGAACGCCACCGGTTCGAAACGCGCCAGGCTTTCGGTTTCGATTGCCACTCCCTCGCGCAGGGAAATCTCTGCGAGAAAATCGGTCAAACATGTCTCTGCGGCCCGAAGACGGGTTTCGTCGGGATCCCGTAAATCCACAGTGAAAGTGGCTTTACGAGGGATGACGTTGATTACATCAGGTTCCAGTCGCAGCGAACCTGTAGTGGCAAGGGTAGTGTAGGGAACCGTTTCCGCGACTCGTTCGCGCAGGAACGCTACGATGGCGGATGCCACGTAACCTGCGTCATGGCGTAGCCGGGTGGGAGTCGTACCTGCATGATTGGCTGTGCCATGTACCGTGATTTTTTGCCAGGAAATACCCTGCAAATTCTCTACCACGCCTATGTCCTGTCCTTCGATTTCCAGCACTGGGCCTTGCTCGATGTGCAGCTCCAGGTATTCGTGGGGACATATGAAACCAGGTTCCATATCTCCCGCGTAACCAATACGCATTAATTCGTCGCCCAGACGCGTGCCGTCAATCCCTATGATGTTGAGCGCGTCGTTCGCCGACAGCCCCCCTGCATAGACAAGCGATCCCATCATGTCGGGCTGAAAGCGCACGCCTTCTTCGTTGGTAAACGCAGCGACGATGATGGCGCGTTGGGGATGTACACCAGCTTCGCGATAGGCACGCGTCACGGCCAGGCCGGCGAGCACGCCATAGCAGCCATCCAGTGCACCAGCATTGCGCACCGTGTCAATGTGTGAGCCTATCATTAAGGGGCGCATGTTTCCGTCTGCGTTGAGCGACGGCAAGGTGCCGAAGATGTTGCCGATACGATCCACTCGAACCTCCAGTTGCAGCTCCCGCATCCATTGCACTAGCAAATCGCGGCCTTTTTTATCCTCATCAGCCAAGGCGATTCGAGTTCGGCCGCCCGTAGTGGAGTCAGCGCCGACGGAGCCGAGTATTTGGATTTGTGCGAGCAATTGCTCACCGTTCAGGGTTACCGAACGAGTCATAAGTTTTCTCCACCGTTGGGAATTGGCTTGCCTGGACACTTCCTGACCACGGATATGCACTAGCCAGGCGTGCCGGATGTTTTTGCGTCTTGATGAAATTTTATTTCTAAAGTACCCTATGGAATTATTAAAATTGCCGCTCAAAATGCAAAATTATTGCGTTGTTGGGCTTATAACCTGGATGCTGTTACTGCGATGACTTCATCACTTGATAACTTTGATTTGCGTTTGCTGGCGTTGGTACAGGAAAACGCCCGGCTGTCACAGGCCGAGTTAGGGGAGCGGGTGAATCTATCGACAGCTGCCGTTAATCGCCGCCTTAAGCGCATGACCGATGAAGGTACCATTAAGCGCTACGCGGCGGAGCCGGAGCCGGCGGCAGTAGGATATCCGCTGACGATTATTGCTGGCGTAGAAACGGAAAGCGAGCGAGCTGATCTATTCGATGAAATGAAGCAGGCGTTTACGTCCTGTCCTCAGGTGCAGCAGTGCTATTACGTGACTGGCGACTGGGACTTTATCCTGATATTTACTGTGAAGGACATGGAACAATACAACGCGCTGACGCGGCAGCTATTTTTCACCAACAATAACGTCAAACGATTTAAAACCTTCGTAACAATGAGCCGGGTTAAGGTCGGGTTGTCGCTGCCTATCGGTGCTGAAGACGAATAATTTTAGAGCCGATGCATTGATCTTTTCGTTTGAGATTGTTCCTGCGTGCGACAAAGAGTTCAGGCATTGCCTTCACTCGGCCAGTAATGGCTATCCGGCAAAGCGCGAGCACCAAAAATGGCCTGTCCAACGCGCACGACGGTTGCACCTTCCTCGATGGCGATTTCGTAGTCGCCGGACATGCCCATCGATAATTCATCCAGGCTGATTCCGTCAGGCGCATCCTGCCGCAGCCGGTCGCGCAGACCGCGCAGGAGCACGAAGCACTCGCGTACTCTCTCGGCTTCGGCCGAGAAAAGGGCAAGCGTCATCAGTCCACGAACACGCAGCGCCGAGAACGCCGGCAACTCACGCAGGAAAGCGGCCACATCATCCGGCGGCAGTCCGTACTTGCTGGCTTCTCCCGACGTATTGACCTGCACATACACAC
>JAEWHK010000017.1 GCA_023387815.1 Pseudomonadota bacterium | reverse complement strand
CGCTGGCGGCTTTGGATTGCTTGTCGTCCATGGAGGGTCCTTGTGACTAAATGGAAAAACCTGATGTCGCAATATATTCGTTAACTGCGGGAAATCAAAGTGGGAAAAACCGAAGGAGCAGCATTTTTAACATACCCGGCCTGCATAGGAGCCAGCGCGCTGCCGATACAGCCATTTTTGGCTGACGGTAATTACTTTGTTCCAACCTTGTTCCTGCGTACAGCTATTGTACTCACGATCAACAGGCATGATCGAGATCGATTATACTGTATATTTACCCAGTAGTCCTGTTTTCTGTAAAGTTTTTTTCTCAGTGTTTCTTCCATACCAATTTGATTCAGGACATTGTCAGAGCGAAAGCTTTATAGTCGCAACCGATGGTGACGAAACGGCAAGTTTCAATCCCCTTTTGACGTTTCGCCAGTATCAGCCAGTGTTGCACCCCGTAAGTTATTTGCAGCACTGAAACCCGTATTAACCTGCCCTCGTGGCAGGTTTTTTTTTGGCTGAACAATAAAACCATATCCCTTCATCCATGCAGCCGTGCCCGCAAACAGTGCCTGACAAAACCCTGTTCCAGTTCTGTACGAGCACCCTGGATAACATCCTTTAAGTCGCGTTTGGCAGCCGCAGCAAAGACCACAATATTTTACGGTTGTCGCCGCTGCAGTGACGTGCTTGCATCCCGGATAGCCGGTACAATGGTCGCTTTTGGCGTAAAAGTATGTGGTTTAAGAATCTGAGCGTTTACCGGCTGTCTGCCGACTGGAAACCCACGCAGGAAGAGCTCGAAGAGAAGCTTGCAAAAGGCGCCTTCGTTCCTGGCAATAAATCGGATATGAACAGCATGGGATGGGTCCCCGCCAGGGAAAACGGCATGCTGGCGCACGCCATTAGCGGACAATACCTTCTCTCTTTGCGCATAGAGAAAAAGCTGCTGCCGGCAACGGTCATCAACCAGTTTACGCGTGCCCGGGCCCAGGAAATCGAAGAACAGCAAGGGTACAAACCCGGTCGCAAGCAAATGCGCGAAATCAAGGAACAGGTAACAGAAACGCTGTTGCCCAAAGCATTCAGCATTTTCCGTGATACCCGTGTGTGGATTGATACGCGCAATCACTGGCTGGTAATTGATGCAGCCTCCGGTACCAAGGCCGACGAAGTCATTGGCGCGCTGGCCAAGGTCATTGATCCCCTGCCCTTGAAAAGCCTTTATACGGAACAATCTCCTGCCGCGGCCATGACCGAATGGCTGCTCGCAGACGAAGCGCCTGCCATGTTTTCCATCGATCAGGATACCGAACTGCAGTCCTCATCGGAGAACAAGGCCACGATTCGCTACGTGCGCCAGAGTCCCGAAAAGGAAGATGTACAAAAACATATTCAGTCCGGGAAACAGTGTACCAAGCTGGCTCTGACCTGGTCAGACCGTATTTCCTTTGTTCTGGCAGACAACCTGATTATCAAGCGTATCGCACCGCTGGATATCCTCAAGGAAAATCAGGACCTCTCTGCCATGGACGATGAAGAGCGTTTTGACGCAGACATGACGCTGATGACTGCCGAGCTGGCGGGATTGCTGGGTGCACTCGTTGAGGCTCTGGGCGGGGAAAAACAGTCCGCCAAATAAAATAGCTGAAGACAAAATAGGTGAAGACAGGCGCGGTTGTCTCAGGGGACAGTTCATCAAGAACCTGAGCTATCTTCCGCGCCATTTTTGCCGCCATTGCTGACGCATCATTCGTTCTGACGGGGTTCGGGAACAGGCTCTGGCCGAGCGCTTATTGCAGATTAATTGTGACTGTATAGGGAACGGGTGTTGCCTTGTGTGCAATGGCCGCCTGCTCCTGGCGCGATTCCATGTCCGTTTTGAACAGCACGCGCAGTTCATATAAGCCTTCGGATGGAATCACATATTCGGTGTCGCGCTGCAAAGAATAGGTTTCCTGACCAAACAGAGCCAGCTCTATGGAGGGATCGCCTTTGAGGTTGACCTTCAGCTTCTGATCCTTGAAGGCGCGAAACTGATAGGAAGAATACCCGGCACCCATGATATAACCGGTATAGATGATGGAATGTTCGTTGAGCGGGAAGCGAACACTCTGCGTCATATTGGTGAGCGAGTTGATGAGCGCTTCGTTATGTTTTTCTTCAGCAGCCTGTTTGGCGGGAACCGGCGCATCGGGAGCCTCTACAACCTGCTTTTCTACATATCCAACAATAATGACGCTCAATACCGTTACCAGGGCGATAAGCGCAATAAATTGTTTGCTGAAGGAGTTCACTCGCATTTTTTGCCGGATCAGACTTGTTGAAAAACGGACTGTATCATAACCTGTTTTATAGCCAGCTTACACCCGCCGATATTGCCGAATAAATTATTCAATCGCCCGGAAAAACCGGATACCCATTGAAACTTCACCCGTAGTATCAGTCATGTTTCAGCGAAGCAATACCTTCTCCTTGAGCGTATTGAGTTGATCGCGGGCCGCAGCGGCCTGTTCAAATTCGAGGTTGCGTGCGTGATCCTGCATTTGTTTTTCCAGCTTGCGGATTTCTCTGGCCAGCGCTTTTTCGTCCATGAGCAGTGCTTCCAGGCGAATTTCCTCTTCTGCCTGAACCTCTGGCGCATCCTGAATGACGCCATCAATCATTTCACGCACCGATTTGCGCACGCCTTGTGGCGTGATGCCGTGTTCCTCATTGAAAGCAAGTTGCAGGTTGCGTCGCTTCTCAGTTTCCTCCATGGCGCGATGCATGGAATCGGTAATTCGGTCTGCATAAAGAATCGCCTTGCCATTCAGGTTTCTGGCTGCACGACCAATTGTCTGTATGAGACTGCGCTCGGAGCGCAGAAAGCCTTCTTTGTCAGCATCCAGAATCGCAACCAGCGAGACTTCAGGGATATCCAGGCCTTCCCGTAGCAGGTTGATACCGACCAGGATATCGAAATGCCCGAGTCTAAGGTCCCGAATGATTTCCACCCGCTCTACCGTGTCGATATCCGAATGAAGGTAGCGCACTTTCATGCCGTTTTCTGTCAGATAGTCGGTGAGATCTTCGGCCATGCGCTTGGTCAGCGTGGTCACCAGAATACGCTCGCCCAGCTCCACACGCAGCTTTGCTTCGCCCAGCAGGTCGTCTACCTGCGTCAGCGCGGGTCGAACTTCGACCATGGGATCGACCAGCCCGGTAGGTCGCACGACCTGTCGCACCACATTATCTGAATGTTCGTTTTCATAATCGGACGGCGTGGCCGACACGAAAATGCTTTGCCGGATACGCTGCTCGAACTCCTCCATCTTGAGCGGTCGATTGTCCATGGCCGACGGCAGACGGAACCCGAACTGGACCAGGGTCTCCTTGCGCGAACGGTCACCGCGGTACATGGCGCGCAGCTGACCCATCATCCAGTGACTCTCGTCGAAAAACATCAGGGCATCCTGAGGCAGGTAATCAATCAGCGTTGGAGGCGGTTCGCCCGGCGCAGCGCCCGACAAATGGCGCGAATAATTCTCGATGCCCTTGCAGAACCCCAGCTCCTGAAGCATTTCGATGTCAAAGCGGGTACGCTGTTCAATTCGCTGCGCCTCGACAAGCTGATTGTTGTCCACAAAGAATTTGGTCCGGTCGCGCAGTTCCTCCTTGATGGTTTCAATTGCGCGCAGCACCGTATCACGCGGAGTGACATAATGCGAGCTCGGATAAACCGTAAATCTGGGAACCCGCTGGCGAATTTTGCCCGTGAGCGGATCGAACAGATCTATGCTTTCCAGCTCATCGTCAAACAGGCTCAGACGCACCGCCAGTTCTGCACTCTCGGCCGGGAAGATATCGATGACTTCACCTCGCACCCGGAATGTGCCTCGTGAAAAATCCACGTCATTACGCTCATATTGCATGGAAACCAGGCGTGCCAGAATTTCCTGTCGTGGCGTCCTGTCGCCCGTGCGCAGAACCAGTACCATGGCGTGATAGTCACCCGGATTACCGATACCGTAGATACAGGAAACCGTTCCCACAATGATCGTATCGCGCCTTTCAAGCAGACTCTTGGTCGCCGAAAGTCGCATCTGTTCGATATGTTCATTAATGGACGAATCCTTTTCAATGAACAGGTCGCGCGTCGGTACGTAGGCCTCGGGCTGATAGTAGTCGTAGTAGGAAACAAAATATTCGACGGCATTGCGAGGAAAGAATTCGCGAAATTCCGAATACAACTGGGCTGCCAGCGTTTTGTTGGGTGCAAGCACCAGCGCTGGCCGGCCCAGTCGCGCAATGACATTAGCCATGGTGTAGGTTTTGCCGGATCCGGTTACGCCAAGCAACGTCTGATACATCAGGCCATCTTCTACGCCCTGCGTGAGTGCTTCGATGGCTGCGGGCTGGTCACCCGCGGGAGGATAAGGTTGATATAGCTGAAACGGGCTGTCGGGAAACTCGAGAAATCCTGCTTCGCTCATAGATTGTGATCCAGGGGTTAAATTGGCACGGATTTAAGCGTACAATCTTCCATTATCCTCTTTATTTGACCTTCACTGCAACCTTACTCCCATTTCTAAAGATGACCACTCTTTTCAACGCTGTCGAGCTCGCTCCCCGTGATCCCATTCTGGGTCTGAATGAACAATACAATGCCGATACCCGAGACACCAAGGTGAATCTGGGTGTAGGCGTTTATTACGATGATAACGGCAAAATCCCGCTGCTCAAGGCAGTTCAGGAAGCCGAACGCCAGCGCGTGGCTGCTCATGCCGCCCGCGGATATCTGCCTATTGAAGGTATCGGTACCTACAACAAAGGCGCGCAGGAACTGCTTTTCGGAAAAGATGCGGCAGTCATCACCGATGGTCGCGCCCTCACCTTCCAGGCCCTGGGAGGAACCGGCGCCCTGAAAATCGGCGCAGATTTCCTCAAGCAGCTTCAGCCGGAATCTACGGTTTATATCAGCGACCCAAGTTGGGAAAATCACCGTGCGCTTTTTGAGCGTGCCGGTTTCAAGGTTGAAACCTACGCTTATTACGATCCCAAAACACACGGCCTGAACTTTGACGGCTTTGTGTCCTCGGTCAAAGCCATGCCCGAAGGCTCTATTGTGGTTCTGCATGCGTGCTGCCACAACCCGACTGGCGTTGATCCTAGCCTGGAACAGTGGACACAGATCGCGAATATCATCAAAGAACGCAAGCTGGTTCCGTTCCTGGATATTGCCTATCAGGGTTTCGGTGACGGTCTGGAGCAGGATGCGGCCGTGGTCCGCCTTTTTGCTGATCTGGGCATGTCCATGTTCGTGAGCTCTTCATTCTCCAAATCATTCTCGCTTTACGGTGAACGCGTGGGCGCACTCACGGTCGTGACCGCAGATCGTGACGAAGCAGCCCGGGTGCTGAGCCAGATCAAGCGTGTTATCCGCACCAATTATTCCAACCCGCCCACACACGGCGGTACAGTGGTAGCCCAGATTCTGAACACACCCGAACTGTTTGCGCAATGGGAAACCGAGCTTGGCCAGATGCGCGAGCGTATCCGCGATATGCGCAAGCAACTGACCGATAAGCTGGCCGCCGCTGGTGCCCAGCAGGACTTCAGCTTTGTGATGGCTCAGCGCGGTATGTTCTCCTATTCCGGCCTGACCAAAGACCAGGTAGATCGTCTGCGCAACGACCACGGTATTTATGCTGTCAGCGGCGGCCGAATCTGCGTGGCCGCCCTCAACAGCCATAACATTGACAGCGTTGTGACGGCCATTGCCGCTGTTTTGTAGGCAGCATCACGTAAATCTGCGGGCTGCAGGCGTTTTTTGATCGAAAATGCTTGCCATTCGGAGATGAATGCGGCAGAATACGGACTGTATATATATACAGTCCGTTTTTTATTCGCTTTCATTATTCGTCACGTCGATTACGAGGAAACATGAGCCTGAAACTCACCGCGCGTCAGCAGGAAATTCTCAATCTGATTAAATCTGCGGTTGAACGCACCGGCTTTCCGCCCACGCGCGCAGAAATCGCATCGGCACTCGGTTTCAAGTCTCCCAACGCCGCAGAAGATCATCTTCGTGCCCTGGCCCGAAAAGGCGCCATTACCCTTACCGCCGGTGCCTCTCGCGGTATACGTCTGGTGGAAGATTCCGATACAGGCAGCGCGGTTGCGGTCGCCGCAGATGCTCCGAGCAGCAGCGGCGTTTCGCTGGCAAACGCTCTGCGTCAATTGCTGTTGCCTGTAGTGGGTAAAGTTGCAGCGGGCAGCCCAATTCTGGCGACAGAACATATCCATCGCGAACTCACATTAGACCCTTCTCTGTTCGAACAGCAGCCCGATTATCTGCTTACCGTGAAAGGTCAGAGTATGCAGAATATCGGCATCATGGATGGCGACCTGCTGGCGGTCAAGCGCTCGCAGGATGCCCGCAACGGACAGGTCGTGGTGGCGCGTATTGATGACGAAGTCACTGTGAAACGCTTTAGTCGCAAGGGGCGGGTCATTGAACTGCTGCCCGAGAACGACGAATTTTCTCCCATCATTGTTACCGACGAAAACGATTTTGCGATCGAAGGGATTGCAGTAGGTCTGATCAGGCCGCATAATCTGCACTGATTCCCTTTCGGTGCATTTATGAATGCGTGGCAACAATTCAGAAAAGATTTTTCGGCGTCCGCATTCGTTGCAGGAGTCATCACTGTCCTGGTCTCCCTGACCGGACCCGTGGCCATTATCATTCAGGCAGCAAAAACAGGCGGCCTGAGCCAGGAGCAGTTGACCAGCTGGATCTGGGCCATGTCTATCACCAGTGGCGCTTGCGGCCTCTGGCTCAGTATTCGTTACCGCACCCCCATCGTCTGCGCCTTCTCAACGGGCGGTGCTGCCCTGCTGATTGACGCGCTTCCCAACTATTCTTACAACGACGTTATCGGCGCCTATATTTTTGCGGCTGCGCTGGTTGTTCTGCTTGGTGTCAGCGGCCTGTTCTCAAGAATGATGCAACACATACCGCGCAGCATTGTGTCCGGCATGCTCGCGGGGATTCTGTTTGTCTTCGGCGCGCATCTGTTTGTTTCCATGCAGAAGGCGCCCATGCTAGTACTGCCCATTGTGCTTGCGTATCTAGTCATCAAGCGCTTCTTTCCGCGCTATGCCGTGCTGGCGGCGCTGCTGACCGGCATTGTCATCAGTATGATTCTTGGACAACTGAACACAAGCATGCTCAGCTTTCATTTTGTCATTCCTGAATTCACCGCACCGGGTCTTTCTCTTCCTGCCCTGATCGGTGTAGGTATCCCTTTGGCCTTTGTCGCACTGGCTTCCCAATACGCACCGGGGGTCGCTGTTCTGCAATCCAGTGGCTATCATCACACGCCGATATCTCCGCTCATTACAACAACCGGCATATCTACTATCCTGTTCGCCCCATTCGGCTTACACGGTACCACGCTCGCTGCAATTACGGCAGCCATGTGTACCGGGCCGCAGGCGCATCCCGATCCTCATCGACGTTATGTCGCCGCTGTTGTCTGCGGGGTGCTTTATATCTTCTTTGGCTTATTTGCCACTGTGGTCACCACCCTGTTCATCGCCATTCCGGAAACATTTGTTGCCTCGCTGGCCGGGCTGGCCTTGCTAGGTGCACTTTCCTCGGGCCTGGCTGGAGCGGTGGCGGATGAATCGGAGCGCGAAGCCGGGGTTGTCACGTTTCTGATGACAGCCTCAGGCGTGTCATTCTTCGGAGTGGGCTCGGCATTCTGGGGGCTGATTGCCGGCGTGATCGCTTATGCCATTCTGAACTGGAAGCGTATCGCGCACGCATAGAGCGCAAGACTACATTAGTTCTGCCCGGCAGACATTATATTGCGCGGTGTAACGTGCTGCGCGAGCTCGGACGATCTCTGCAGTCTTCATTAGCCAGGCTTTGGACTGATAAGTCTGGCGGCGATACCCACCCCAGCCTTCGTGATAATTCAGATACTGGCCGTAGGCATCCCATTTTGATGTGCCATTAAGTACCTGGGCTTTGGAAATGTACCAACCCATGAAGTCCAGTGCGTTGGCAAAATCGTCACGGCTGGCACCATGCCCGATTTCACGTTCGTAGTCGCTCCAGACTTCGTCTTTTGCCTGGGCATAACCATAAGCAGAACTGACGCGCCCCCAGGGAATAAACCAAAGTACATAATTTTTGGGCGGCTTGGCATCCTGACGATAGGATGACTCCTGATACATCATGGCAAATGGCACAGGTACCGGCACTCCCCATTTGTTCTGCATATCCAGCGCAGCGGTATGCCAGTCTGGTTTCTCCCGGAAAATCTCGCAGATATCTTCGGCGTTTTTTGGAGGGGTAGTTGAGCAGCCCGCCAGCATTACCGTACCGGCCAGCATGCCAATTGTAAATATTGTTTTTAATTGCAGCATGGGACTATTTCACCTGTATTGCAGATTTGCCACCATTGTAAAGAATAAATCCTGGAAATCGAAAAAAATCATCTAGAATGGCAGCAACGCGACTTATGCTTCGGCACCCATTATGGCTTATCTGAACCGCTCAAGTATTTACTTCAATACTTTCATTATTATTCTGATTGCGGCTTCACTCGCATTTCTGAAAATCCTCCTTCCCTTTTACGGCGCGATCTTCTGGGCTATCGTTCTGGCGGTGCTTTTCCGCCCGCTGCAATTGTGGATTCTTGAACGCATGCCTGGCAGGCACACGACAGTATCCATTATCACACTCATCATTTGCCTGATGATTGCGATCATCCCATTGATCCTGATTACCATTTCCCTGATCAATGAATCGCTGATGCTCTATCAGCGGGTCGAGTCCGGCCAGTTTAATATTGCTGAATATGCCAGCCAGATTTCCAATGCCCTGCCCGAATCTGTGCGCGGGTTCCTGGCTCAGTTTGAAATCTATAACCTGTCATCGCTGTACGCAAAAATCTCTTCCAGCATGATGCAGGCAAGCAAGTATCTGGCCACCCAGGCCTTTGACATCGGACAGAATTTCTTTTCCTTTCTGGTTGAATTCTGCATCATGCTGTACCTGCTTTTCTTCCTGCTAAAGGATGGGTCGGCGCTGACGCATCGCATTAAAAATCTGATTCCGCTGACGGACGAACACAAGCAGTTTCTGTTTCAGAAATTCAATACTGTGGTGCGTGCAACCGTGAAAGGAAATGTCGTCATCGCTGCCGTCCAAGGCCTACTGGGAGGATTGATATTCTGGATACTTGGCATCCAGGGTGCCCTGCTGTGGGGCGTGGTGATGGGCTTTCTGTCTTTGCTGCCAGCCGTAGGTGCAGCGATTGTCTGGGCACCGGTTGCCATTTATTTTCTGGTCTCCGGCAGTATCTGGAGTGGCATCATTCTGATCCTGTTCGGGTTTTTGGTTATTGGCCTGTCCGATAATATTCTGCGCCCCCTGCTCGTGGGTAAAGATACGAAAATGCCGGATTATCTGGTACTGATCTCAACGCTGGGCGGTTTGTCTGTGTTCGGGCTCACCGGGTTTGTGATTGGCCCTCTGATTGCGGCGATGTTCATCGCGATCTGGGATCTTTTCCCTGCGGCAGTCAATCTGAACGACAAGAACAGAACAGCGCCGGTCACGCATCGCAGACCGCCCCCTCCGGCCGAATAAGCTGTTACCGTTACTCACACTGATGCATGTCGCTCCTGCTTATTGGGGGCGGCAACTAATGTCGGTATAATGGATTTTCCATTGACAACAGACGGAGGTCGTCATTATGTTCCCTGAATATCGAGATTTAATATCCCGGCTTAAAGAGGAAGACGCCAATTTCAAGCGTCTTTTCAACAAACATAATGAACTGGATCAGGAACTGCAAAAGCTGGAAACCCAGGATTTCAGTGAAAAGCACACAGAGATCGAGAAAAAGAAGAAAGAAAAACTCCAGCTCAAAGATCAGCTATATAGCATTCTGAAAGAACGCGCCGCAACCTGAAGCGACCATCAAAAAACGGGGCAGATACAACTGCCCCGTTTTTGTTTTCCGGTCTGAATTTCTTGGTTTTACGGTCTTTGGATTTCGTGGTTCTGGGTATGTGAAGCGCGATATTCTTTTCTTAAGACTTCGATTTCCTCGGGCATCAGAGTGCCTTCAGCTGAGTCTATACAATCGTCTATTCCCAATTCCTGAAATAGCGCGAGTTCTTCAGGTGAACCGTCTACGTAAGTTGTTTGTTCCTTAACCCACTCCAAATATTCAGGGTCATTCATGTCTTGATCAATAGGATCTGTATTCATGGTGTCACCTCGATTACTGATTAACGTTGCTGATCGGACTCTTGGAAAGCGCCCTGCGGGGAGACCGGGCAATTCCGTGAATTGGTGAGCTTTTCCTTGCGGTCGCTGAAGTTTCGATATGCATTATCAACGTCAGCTTTTTCTGATGCCTTGATCTGCGCTCAGATTGAACCGTTAGATTGTGTTTGCTGTTTTCCGGGATCCGGAAACCATAACAAATATCGAAGATGCTATTTATTCCCACGCCTCTCGTGCGTAGAAAGGTGGGGAGATTTTGGGTAGATTGACTGCAAACAGTGGATTTTTCGCGGTCCAAGGGCGTAAAACGAAGTGCAACAAATACGCCAACCCATTGATTTTATTGATTATTGATATTGTTCAATCAAAGGATATAAAGTATTTGGTGCGAGCGAAGAGACTCGAACTCTTACACCTTTCGGCGCTGGAACCTAAATCCAGTGCGTCTACCAATTCCGCCACGCTCGCATCAAAGAACGGGGATTATAGTAGGCTTTGCCGGTGTGCGTAAAGGAAATATGTCAATCTCGCGTATTTAAACGCGAATCCCCTCGAAAGTACGCCGATCTGCCAGAAAGTCATCCGAAATGATCTGTACAAGCGGAAGGTCTTTTTTCCCCCTTACGGACTCGCGTTTACCTCTTGTCAAACTGCTGAATCCTGTCCATAAATGGTAAACTTGCGAATCTACGCAAGGTCTGTCATGAATCCCAAATTAAGTCTGCTGCAACCGTATCCGTTTGAGAAGTTGCGCGCGCTGCTCGCAACCGCGGCAAAGCCGCCGGCTGAGCTCTCACATATCAATCTGTCTATTGGCGAACCCAAGCACGCCACGCCAGCGCTGGTAAACGACGCCATTGCCAGTCATCTGGCTGGTCTGTCGGCCTACCCGCCCACAAAAGGGGATGCTGCGCTGCGTGAAGCCATTGCGGGCTGGATCGGGCGTCGTTACGACATTCCAGAGCCGGATGCGGACACGCAGGTGCTGCCATGCCTGGGCTCACGCGAGGCGTTGTTTTCCTTCGCCCAGGTGGTGCTTGATGGCGCACCGGACAGCCTGGTGATTTGTCCGAACCCGTTCTATCAGATTTACGAAGGAGCCGCCCTGTTGGGTGGTGCCCAGCCGTATTTTGTCAATGCGGTCGCAGAGCGCAATTTTGGTCCTGACTGGTCGGCAATTCCAGACGCAGTATGGGAGAAAACGCAACTGCTGTTTGTCTGTTCGCCCGGCAATCCGGCGGGCAACGTCATGCCAGAGGCTGAATGGAAAGTCCTGTTTGAACTTTCGGATCGCTATGGTTTTGTCATTGCCTCGGATGAATGCTATTCAGAAATCTACTTTGACGAAACACAACGTCCGGTAGGCGTCCTGCAGGCAGCCCATCGACTCGGTCGCAGCGATTTCAAAAATTGCGTCTGCTTCTCCAGTCTGTCCAAGCGCTCGAATGTTCCCGGCATGCGGTCCGGTTTTGTGGCCGGCGATGCCGAGTTGCTCAAGTCTTTCCTGTTGTACAGAACCTATCACGGCAGCGCCATGAGCCCCGTATTCAGTGCCGCCAGTATTGCAGCCTGGAACGATGAAACTCACGTTCAACAGAACCGGGCCTTATACAACGCCAAATTTGATGCGGTCTATCCCATCCTGTCTGACGTACTGAATGTAAAAATGCCCGATGCCTCGTTTTATTTCTGGGCAGGAACACCTGGAGACGATGCACAGTTCGTGCGCGACCTGTTTGCAGAGCAGCACGTCACCGCCCTGCCCGGCAGTTATCTGGCGCGCGAGGCACATGGCGTGAATCCGGGCACCAACCGTATTCGGCTGGCGCTGGTCGCACCACTGGAGCAATGCGTCGAAGGCGCTGAGCGTATTGCACGATTTGTACGCGACCACTATTGAACGAGGAAGAAACGCGCAGATCGTGTCAATAACAGGTCCGCGCTCATTGTCTTCGCTCATTGCGCCTTTGTTTTATAACATCGCTGTTTTACCCTGCTATCGGGCTTAACCTTATTTTTAATCACCTTATAACCAACGACTATGACTACTGATCTTCAAACCGTTCTGGAAAAAGCGTGGGATGACCGCGCCAACCTTTCTTCTGCCACCGCCGCTGCTGAAGTGCGCGACGCCGTCAATACCGCCCTCGCCGGACTGGATGCGGGCACCCTGCGGGTTGCTGAAAAGAAGGACGGTGACTGGGTCGTCAATCAGTGGCTGAAGAAAGCCGTGCTGCTGTCATTCCGTTTGAACGATAACGAAGTGATGAATCATCCACCAATGCAGTTTTTCGACAAAGTCCCGCTCAAATTCCAGGATTTCAGCGCAGACGATTTCAAAAAAGGCGGCTATCGTGTGGTGCCCAACGCCGTGGCGCGCCGTGGAGCCTTTATCGGCAAAAATGTTGTGCTGATGCCTTCCTACGTGAATATCGGTGCCTACGTTGACGAAAACACGATGGTCGATACCTGGGCGACGGTTGGCTCCTGCGCACAGATCGGCAAGAACGTGCACCTGTCTGGTGGCGTAGGCATTGGTGGCGTACTGGAGCCACTGCAGGCCAATCCTACTATCATCGAGGATAACTGTTTTATCGGTGCCCGCTCTGAAGTCGTGGAAGGGGTCATTATCGAAGAAAATTCCGTCCTTGCCATGGGCGTGTTTATTTCGCAAAGCACCAAAATCTACAACCGGGAGACAGGAGAAGTCACATACGGTCGCGTACCTTCAGGCTCTGTCGTTGTTCCTGGTTCGCTGCCTGCTGCAGACGGCTCGCACAGCCTGGCCTGCGCTGTCATCGTCAAGCGCGTTGACGCCAAAACACGCGAAAAAACCAGCATCAACGATCTGCTGCGGGCATAAGCATGAGCGATGTGACCCTTTCACCCGTTCTGGCGCTTACCAAGGCGCTGATCGCGCGCCCATCGGTGACGCCAGACGACCAGGGCTGTCAGCAACTGCTGGCCGGCGAGCTGGCCAATGCCGGCTTCAAGGCGGAACACTTGCCTTTTGAAGACGTGCAAAATCTGTGGCTGCGGCGCAATACCGCCGCACCCTTGGTGGTTTTTGCGGGCCACACGGATGTGGTCCCTACCGGCCCGCTATCTCAGTGGGAAAGCGATCCGTTTGCCCCAGAGATTCGGGATGGCAGGCTTTATGGTCGTGGTGCTGCAGACATGAAAAGCTCCATCGCTGCATTCACCGTTGCCGCCAGTGAGTTTGTTCAAGCGCATCCTGATCATAAGGGCTCCATCGCCATGCTGATTACATCAGATGAAGAAGGCCCCTCCATCAATGGTACCGTCAAAGTCTGCGACTATCTGAGTCAGCAGAACATTCACCCCGATTACTGTATCGTCGGTGAACCCACGTCCACAAACGCGCTGGGAGACGTGATCAAGAACGGACGACGCGGTTCGCTCTCGGGAAAGGTTGTCATTAGGGGTCTGCAGGGTCACGTCGCCTATCCTCATCTTGCCAGAAACCCGATTCATCTTTGTGCCCCGGCGCTGCATGAACTGGCCAGCACGGAATGGGATCAGGGCAACGAGTATTTTCCACCTACGACTTTCCAGATTTCCAATTTCCACTCCGGCACCGGCGCGACCAATGTTGTGCCCGGCACGGCGGAGTTTCTCTTCAATATCCGCTTTTCCACAGCGAGCACGGTTGAATCTCTGAAATCGCGCGTTCAGGCTATTCTGGATGCGCACAAACTGGAAAGCACCATCGAATGGACGCTGGGTGGTGAACCGTTCCTGACGCCACGCGGTGATCTGTCTCAGGCGATGGAGAAAGCCATCCGCGAGGTGACCGGAGTACAAACCGAACTCTCAACGACAGGCGGTACATCGGACGGCAGATTCATTGCAAAAATCTGTCCGCAGGTCATTGAGTTCGGCCCGATCAACGCCACCATCCATCAGGTTAACGAGAATATCGAGGTCGCAAGCCTGGAGCCGCTGGTCGCCATCTACCGTAAAACGCTTGAAAACCTTTTGCTGTAGACTGTCGCTGCTTTACCGCCCCTCAATACCTTCACAATGGATAGCAAATGGCTTCGAAAATTCACAATGAACTGAAAACGGTACGTGACATCATCCGTTATGCCGTTTCCCGCTTCAACGATGCAAAACTGGCCTTCGGTCACGGCAGCGACAACGCCTGGGATGAAGCCGTTTATCTGGTGCTGTCTACGCTGCATCTGCCACTGGACACGCTGGATCCGTTCCTGGACGCAAGACTGCTTGAAGATGAAAAGAAAAAATGCATCAGCCTGATAGAACTGCGTGTCAAAAAACGCGTGCCGCTTGCCTATCTGACTGGCGAAGCCTGGCTGCAGGGTCATCGTTTTCTGACAGACAAGCGCGTCATTGTTCCCCGCTCGCCGATATCTGAGCTGCTGGCCGAGCAACTGGAACCCTGGGTCGAAGATCCCGATGCCGTTCAGGATGTACTGGATCTGTGCACCGGCTCCGGTTGTCTGGCTATTCTTGCCGCCCTCGCCTTCCCATCTGCCCGGGTAGATGCCGTGGATTTGTCTGAACACGCAATCCGGCTGGCCGAGCGCAATGTTCAGATGTACGAGCTCGCAGAACGGGTATCGGTTCTGCAGGGTGATCTTTACGCTCCACTGGACGGACGGCAGTACGATGTGATCGTCTGCAATCCACCGTACGTGAACAGTACATCAATGGCCCAGTTGCCCAGCGAGTATCAGCAGGAACCGGTATTGGCGCTGGCGGGTGGCGAGGATGGCATGGATGTGATTCGGCTGATCCTGCGTCAGGGTGCAGCGCATTTACGTGAAGACGGCATCCTCATTCTTGAGATAGGCAATGAATACGAAAACTTCATGAATGCCTTCCCCACGCTGAACCCTGTCTTTCTTGAAACCAGCGAAGCCGACGATTCCCTGCTGCTGCTGACCCGGGCGCAGTTGCAGACATTATGACCGACGGCAGCGCAACGCCTGCCAACGGATTCCCATTCATCTAACAACTACCATTCAGGCTATACGTTTTGATTCGCTCTTCTGGTCTTACTTTACGGCGTGGCACCAAAGTGCTGCTGGAGAATGCCGATTTTGTCGTTCACCCCAAGGAACGTGTCGGTGTCGTCGGAAAAAATGGCTCCGGAAAAACCACTTTGTTCGCCCTTTTACAGGGAAAGATTGATGCAGACGCAGGTGATCTGTTCATACCGGAATCCTGGCGCATTGCAACGGTAGAACAGGAAATTCACGCCACCACCCAGCCAGCCCGGGAGTTTGTTATTGACGGAGACAGACACCTGCGTCAACTGCAGGCTGAGCGAGCCAGTACTCCTGACAGCGAAGGGTCGCGCATTGCCGAACTGGAAACGGCACTGATGGAAGCCGATGCATGGAGCGCGCCTTCGCGCGCCGAGCAGTTGCTGGCCGGCCTGGGTTTCAGACCGGATCAGTGGAGCCAGCCGGTCAACAGTTTTTCAGGTGGCTGGCAGATGCGTCTGGCCCTCGCCCGAGCCCTGATGGCCCCGTCTGAATTACTGCTGCTTGACGAACCCACCAACCACCTGGATCTGGATGCCATGCTGTGGCTGGAGAAATGGCTGGGCGCCTACGAAGGCACCGTCATACTGATCTCGCACGATACCGAATTTCTGAATGCGGTAGCCCGCACGATTCTGCATGTCGACCAGCAAAAACTGGTGCGCTACAAGGGTGGTTATGACGATTTCCTGACGCAGCGGGCCGAGCGTGTTCGACAACTGCAGGTCGCCATAGAACGTCAGAGCCGCGAAACCGCCAGGCTGCAATCGTTTATTGACCGTTTCAAGGCGAAAGCCACCAAAGCCAAACAGGCACAGAGTCGTGTCAAGGCACTTGCCCGTATGGAAAAACTCGCGCCGTTACAGGCCGAGTCGGGAATCTACATTCATATCCCCTCCCCGCCCAGCATGCCGGATCCGCTGCTGCGGCTGGATAAGGTGTCTACCGGTTATACGGACGAGCACGGGAACAGGACCGTCATTCTGACGGATATTGAACTCATGATCCGCGGCGGTGCAAGGATCGGTGTACTCGGTGTCAATGGGGCCGGTAAAAGTACCCTGATCAAAACCATCGCCCGGGAACTGGCTCCTCTGGCCGGCAACTACAAGCCATCCAAAGGACTGGAGATCGGCTATTTCGCCCAGCATCAACTGGACATGCTGGATGTGGATGCAAGTCCGCTGCAACACTTGCAGCGCATTGCGCCTCAGGCACGCGAACAGGAACTGCGCAACTATCTGGGTGGATTCGGATTTGGCGGTGATAAGGTCAACGACAAGGTTGCTCCCTTTTCCGGCGGTGAAAAAGCCCGACTGGCACTGTCGCTGATTGTCTGGCAGAAGCCAAACCTCCTGCTGCTTGACGAACCCAGCAACCATCTGGACGTGGATACACGTGAGGCACTGGCAACCGCGCTGGCCGAATTTGAAGGCAGTATGCTGATGGTGTCACACGACCGGCATCTGCTGCGAACCACCGTAGACAGCTTCTGGATTGTCGCTGACGGTCACGTACAGGAATTCGACGGTGACCTGGATGACTATCGCGACTGGCTCAATCAGCGCGCGCTGGCCCAGCGTCAGGAGATACGCGAGGCTGCCCAGTCGGCCGAAGGTGGAAACGCGTCGCCAGACAGAAAAACGGTCCGCCGGCAGCAGGCAGAGGAACGACAGCGCATTGCCCGACTGCGCAAACCGCTGGACAAGCGACTGTCGGAGCTGGAGAAATCCATGGACGCCGTCAATCAGCGAATTGCCCAGATCAACGCGTTAATTGCGGACGAAAGTTTTTATTCCGAAGAACGTCGGGACGAACGCGTTACGGTACTGGCCGAGCATGGCGAACTGACCGGCAAAGCGCAGACTCTGGAAGACCAATGGCTGCAGGTGCAGGAGTCTATCGAAGCGTTATCTGCCGAATCTGAAATCGAATAAGCGTCCAACGCGCATCATTGAAAGACAGAAGGTAACAGGCGATAGGCTTCAGTGATGTGGGTCAGTAATGTGGATCAATTATGCAGGTCAATAATGCAGGTCTCGCGTATATCCATTACAACGCACTCGGCGCCTCCTGCCGGTCTGCCTCGGTTAAGGCCAGCATGAATGAGCGCATCTTGCCAGCACTTTTCTCACCTGGAGCGATTTCAATACCACTGCTCAAATCCACCGCAAATGGCCGATAGCGACTGACCAGATCAGCGATATTGCTCGCATTCAGGCCGCCTGCAATCATGATTTTGCTGCGAGGAAGAATGCGTTGCGCCTCTTCCAGCAAAGCCATGTCAAATGAAATACCCGCTCCGCCATACCCCGGCGAATAGGCATCAAAAAGAAAGGCACTGGCATTTGGATAATTCTGAACCGCTAGCGCAATGTCTGCTGCCGTTTCCAGGCCGGGGGCGCCGACCCTTAGCGCGCGAATATACGGATAAGAAAACTGCTCGCAATAACTCGCGGTCTCGTCTCCGTGAAACTGTATAAAATCCGGCCGGATTGTTTCAATAACGCGGTCAACGGACTTCTGTTGCGCATTGACCATGAGTGTCACCGCGCTCACCAGCCCGGGAACCTCACGTCGCAGCACAGCCGCCTGCTCCAGGTTCACGTAGCGCTTGCTTTTCTCATAAAGCACCAGACCGACAGCATCGGCACCTGCCTGCACCGCATCGTGAATATCCTTTTCTGATTTCAGTCCGCAGAATTTGACGCGCGTTCTCATGTTCCAATTCCAATAAAAAACCCTGACACAAAGCGTGCCAGGGTTTTCAGTGTAACGAAATTTTCAGGCTGATGTCTGAAAAACCGTCAACACACGGCGTCGGTCAATAAATTCAGGACCACGAAGTCACGAGATCACGACACCGCTGCTGTCTGCGACGAGTTATCTGAAGGCATTACCTGGATCGTCATAGGAATCACCGGATTTCTCTTCACCTTTATCACCTTCACTATCAGAACCATAAGGGTCAGACCCATATGAACTGCCGGTATCGAAGGTCACCTGACTCGGATCAATGCCTGTTCCCGTCCCCTTATAATGCATGACCATGGAAGGAAATGCCATGACTGAGGCCACCATCAGCAACTGAATGACGATGAAAGGAATGGAACCTTTGTAGATCTCTCCCGTCGTCACACGCTTGATGGTCTTGCCCGTGACTCGGTCAATATAGTCCTCTTTCGGTGCCACGGAACGCAAGTAGAACAGCGCGAAGCCGAAGGGAGGATGCATGAACGATGTCTGCATATTGACAGCAAGCAACACACCAAACCAGATCAGGTCAATGCCCATCTTGTCGGCTACCGGACCCAGCAATGGAACAATAATAAAGGCCAGCTCAAAGAAGTCCAGGAAAAAGGCCAGCAGGAATGTGGCAATACTGACCACGATCAGGAAGCCGATTTCACCACCAGGCAATGAGGCAAACAGCCCTTCCACCCAATGTTGTCCGCCAAATCCGGTAAACGTCAGCGTAAAGATGGTAGAACCCACCAGAATGAAAACAACGAAGCTGGTCAGCTTGGTGGTAGTATCCATGGCCTGCTTGAGCAGTGACAGACTGAGTCTGCCCCGAATCAATGCCATGATAATGGCACCAACAGCACCCATCGCACCGCCTTCCGTTGGCGTGGCAACACCAATGAAAATCGTACCCAGAACCAGGAAAATCAGGAACAGGGGTGGCACCATGACAAACACGACGCGCTCTGCAATTTTCGACAACAGATTGAGTCTGAGCAGCTTGTTCAGACCGGCGATGACAAACGCAATCACACCCCAAAGCAGCAGGTTCAGAACGATGGTCTCATCAGCAGCACTCTTTTCGGACAGAAACATCCTGCCCAGGAACCAGGCGCCTACGCTGGCAATGATGACCAGTACAACCAGCGAAGGCAGGCCGTTGCTGCCATTAGACTCGCGGTACACACGGGCCTCTGGGGGCAGCGCAGGCGCATAGGAGGGTTTGATCAACGACGTGATGACAACATAAAGAATGTAGGCACCGGCCAGAATAAAACCTGGAATCATGGCGCCGCGATACATATCACCGATGGAGCGACCCAGCTGGTCTGCCAGGATAATCAATACCAGTGACGGTGGAATGATCTGTGACAGTGTGCCCGATGCCGCAATCACCCCCGTCGCCAATTTCCTGTCGTAGCCATAACGCAGCATGATAGGCAGAGAAATCAGGCCCATGGAAATGACCGATGCCGATACCACACCGGTGGTCGCCGCAAGCATGGCGCCTACGAAAACGACGGCAATCGCCAGACCGCCACGAATGGGACCAAACAACTGACCGATGGTTTCCAGCAGATCTTCTGCCATCCCCGATCGTTCCAGGATCAAGCCCATTAAGGTGAAAAACGGCACCGCAAGCAGTGAGTCGTTCTGCACAATACCAAAGACCCGGTCAGGCAGTGCCTGCAAAAATGGGAAGGTAAATTCGCCGAATGCAATGCCAAGCAGCGCATAAAGAATACCGTTGGCGGCCAGTGAAAACGCGACCGGAAAGCCCAGCAGCAAAAAGCAGATCAATGTCAGGAACATGATCGGCGGCATATTATGAATGAGGAACTCCATGCTCAGTTACCTGCTTCCAGTGATTGTTGTCTTTTGATTTCTGCTTCAGCAGCAATTTCTTCTGCAAGCAGTTCTTCCGCTGTTTTTCCGCCAAGAGGGGCCAGCGGATCCGGACCCTTGCCGGCCAGATAGGCAACACATTTGATGAGATGGGAAATTCCAGCCAAAACCAGCAGTGAGAAACCGATGGGAATCAGTAACTTGACGGGCCAGCGAACCAGACCACCTGCATTGGATGATTGCTCATTGGTATCAAAAGCAAGCATGAAGAAAGGCCAGGACAGATAAATCAGTAACAGACAAGCCGGCAGCATGAAAAACAGCACACCAATGGTTTCGATAATAATCTGTGTTCGTTTGGACAGACGCTGAGAAATAATATCGACACGTACGTGTTCGTTCTTGAGAAATGTATAGCCCGCAGCAAGCAGAAAAATGGCGCCGAAAAGATACCATTGGATCTCGAGCCAGCCATTGGAGCTGTAATGCAAAGTCTTGCGGACCACCGCGTTCGCCGCACTGATCAGCACCACGACCAGGGTCAGCCAGATCACGATCCGACCAACCGCCATGATGAGCGCATCAATAGCCCGGGAAAGAGTGAAGAGAAACTTCATTTGCTTTCACACCATAAGATAGGAAAAAAAGACGTCAGAACATCCGTTGCTTCCAGGGCCGCCTTGCGGGACGGCCCCTTTCGGAAACAACGGATTTTACATGGTGTTTTTATTTTTTGTTTCTCAAAGCGTCCAGCATGAACGCATCGTAGCTGAATTCAGCTACGCCGAACCATGGGTAGACATCATTGCGGAATGCCATGTAGTCGTCATGGATTTTCTTGAAGAGCGGATCTTTGGCAGACAGCTCTTCATAGACTTTGTTGGCTTCAGCAAAAGAAGCGTCCAGAACAGACTTTGGAAAACGTTTCAGGACACCGCCACCAGCGATCAGACGCCGCAGGGCACCGGGATTCTTGGCATCATACGTGCCGATCATTTCTTCTGTCGCGAGTGCGCTGGCCTGCATGATGGCAGCCTGATAGTGCTTGGGCAGCTTTTCGTATTCGCCGTCGTTCACGTACAGCGACACCTGGAAGCCACCTTCCCACCAGCCGGGATAGTAATAGTACTTGGCAACCTTGTTGAAGCCGAGTTTCTCGTCATCGTAAGGGCCGATCCATTCGGCCGCATCGATGGTGCCTTTCTCAAGTGAAGGATAAATATCGCCACCGGCAACCTGCTGGGGAATCACGCCCAGCCGCGAGAGCACAGCACCGGCAAACGCGCTGCAGCGCATTTTCAGCCCTTTCAGGTCTTCTACGCCGTTAATTTCCTTGCGGAACCAGCCGCCCATTTGCGTGCCTGTGTGACCGCAAGGGAAGTTCACAATATTGAATTTTTTGTAGACTTCGCGGGTCAGCGCCAGACCATTGCCGGAGCGCATCCAGGCATTGTACTGGCGAGTGTTCAGACCGAATGGCACGGCGGCATCGAAGCTGAGCGCCGGGTCCTTTCCGTAGTAGTAGTAAGCCGCACTGTGACCACATTGAACCGTATTGTTCTGTACGGCGTCCAGGACCTGCAGTGCCGGCACCACTTCACCGGCGTGGTGCACGCTGACTTTGAATTTGCCGTCCGTGGCTTCCGCCAGATGCTTGGCAAAATTGACACTGCCGTTGTAAATCGCATCAGCGCTGGTAGGGAAGCTGGAGGCCAGACGCCAGCTGATGGTTGGTGCATCCTGCGCGAAAACGGGTGATGCCAGTACAGCGCCACCCGTAGCAGCCACGCCGGCGGTGGCTTGCTTGAGAAAGGAACGACGTTTCATCGTTATAGGTCTCCAATGGGTATTGTGAGGAAAAACGGTAATCGAAACTTTTGGTTACCGCAGAATCGTACAGGATTTAACCCGTTTTCGCCCTCAAGAATTACCCTTATTTCCCCCACTCGCCATCATCACAATTGTAATAAGTGGCGCAGTTGCCCTCATTTTTTTCAATTTTCCAGCAGCAAAGCCTGCAGTGGCCGAGTTGTGTCAAAGCGATCAACGACTTCCAGTCCGAAATGTGCCGGATAGTTCGCCTGGGCAAAATAAAGCCCATCCGCCATAAAAGTGGGAGCGGCAATTTTACGATCCTTTTCCGCAAGCACCTGTGCAATCCACTCCGGCGGGTGACGCCCTTTTCCCACGTACAACAGACAGCCCAGAATGTTGCGCACCATATGGTGCAAAAAGGCATTGGCTTTCAGCGTAAAGACGAAAAACACGCCCTGCTGTTCGATACTCAGTTGCTCAATGCTGCGTATGGGACTGGCTGCCTGGCATTGAGAGGATCGAAAGCTGCTGAAGTCATGCTGCCCCAGCAGATAACCGGCAGCCTGTTGCATGGCCGTCAGGTCCAGTGGGTGGAAATCCCAGCCGGCCCGGCCATGCCAGTGTGGAGAAAGAATCCGCTCATTTCTGAGCAGATACACATAGCTGCGGGAAGTGGCAGAGAAACGGGCGTGAAAATCAGCGGGCATCTGCCGCGCCCAGCGAATGGTGATATCCGGCGGGAGATGCGCATTGACGCCACGAATCCATGATTCCATACGGCGATCAATCGTGGTGTCCAGATGGACAACCTGCGCCCGGGCATGTACGCCTGTGTCGGTACGGCCGGCGCAAATGGTTGAGGTGGGTTCACACGTGAAGGCTGCCAGTGCCTTTTCCAGCGTATCCTGTACGGTACGTCCGCCGGGCTGAGTCTGCCAGCCCAGATAGGGTTTGCCGTTATAGGCGACCCCCAGGGCGATGCGCCGGGATGCCGGCTTGCCGTCGCCGTTCTGTAGCGGATCAGGATCGGGGCGCTGCGTTGTCGGAATCGGGCGCATCGAGGTCCAGATTGATGGATTTGAGTTGCTGCTGGAAAGCCTCGTATCCAGGCCCCGCAGGCAGTCTCGCCTTTTTGCGCCGATCACACCGAACCATGATGAACAGGCCAATCACGATGACTGCCAGCACGCCCAGCAGCCAGAGTGAGATGTAATTCGCTATCCAGGCGGGCAGATCCATGCTTACAGTTCTCCGAGACTGATACGCAGCATGCGGCGCAGCGGTTCTGCCGCCCCCCACAAAAGCTGGTCACCGACGGTAAACGCGCTCAGATATTCCGGACCCATGGACATTTTACGCAGGCGGCCTACCGGAATATCAAGCGTACCGGTAGTGGCGACTGGCGTCAGATCCTGCATGGTCTCGTCGCGGGTGTTAGGAATGACTTTGGCCCATTCGGTCCCTTCGCGCAGGATATCGGTAATTTCGTCGATGGAAACGTCTTTTTTGAGTTTGATGGTCAGCGCCTGACTATGGCAGCGCATCGCACCAATACGTACGCAAAGTCCGTCTATCGGAATTGGCGAACTGCCAAAGCCCTCGCCACGGCCCAGAATCTTGTTGGTTTCGGCCTCGGCTTTCCATTCTTCACGGGACTGACCATTGCCCAGGTCTTTGTCGATCCAGGGAATCAGGCTGCCGCCCAGAGGAACGCCGAACATATCTTTGGGCAGGCTGGCATCCTGCTGTTTGGCCAGAACCTGACGATCAATTTCCAGAATGGCTGAAGCCGGATCGTCCAGCAAGGGGCGGACCGCTTCGTTCAGCAGGCCAAACTGGGTGAGCAGTTCGCGCATATGCTGTGCGCCACCGCCTGATGCGGCCTGATAGGTCATGCTGGTCATCCAGTCGATCAGATCGTGCTTGAACAGGCCTGCCAGACCCATGAGCATGCAGCTGACCGTGCAGTTACCGCCAATAAAGTTCTTCACGCCTTTATTGATAGCCGAATCGATGACATTGCGATTGACCGGATCCAGCACAATAATGGCATCGTCTTTCATGCGCAGCGTGCTCGCCGCATCAATCCAGACACCGTCCCAGCCGGCGCTGCGCAGTTTGCCGTGCACGTCGGTGGTGTAGTCGCCGCCCTGTGCCGTAACAATAATGGGGAGTTTTTTCAATGCCTCAATGTCGTGGGCGTCCTGCAGAGGACCGGCGCCATCGGCCCAGGCCGGTGCTTTACCACCGGCATTGCTCGTTGAAAAAAAGACCGGATTGATAAAGGCGAAATCGCCCTCGTCCCGCATACGCTGCATAAGCACGGAACCAACCATTCCGCGCCATCCGACAAAACCCACTGACTGTGACATGATTCTTTACCTGACTTTGTGTATCTGAAAAAACGGTGTGAAATTGGAAATGCAACAGCGGATGCGCGCAAACAAGTGCGCCATCCGCCATCATCATAAGTGACTGAATTAGATAACTATATCAGTTTAATGCCTTCAATACGGCATCACCCATTTGTGAAGTGGAAACTTTTGTGGTGCCCTCTTCAAAAATGTCGGCTGTACGCAACCCTTGTGCAAGAACGGCCTTGACGGCGTTCTCGACCCGAACCGCCGCTGCCTCTTCGTTGAGCGAATAGCGCAGCATCATGGCGGCCGACAGAATTGTGGCCAGCGGATTGGCAATATTCTTGCCGGCAATATCCGGTGCGGAACCGTGGCTGGGCTCGTAAAGCCCCTGATTGGATGCGTTCAGCGAAGCCGAAGGCAGCATTCCAATGGAACCGGTAAGCATGGCAGCTTCGTCCGACAGGATGTCGCCAAAGATGTTACCCGTCACAATGACGTCAAATTCCTTGGGTGCGCGAACCAGCTGCATGGCTGCATTGTCAATATACATATGCGACAGCTCGACGTCCGGATAGTCTTTGGCCACGTCGATCACGATATCACGCCAGAATTGTGACGTTTCCAGCACGTTTGCCTTGTCGACACTGCACAGCTTTTTATTGCGCTTCTGTGCTGCCTCAAAGCCGATGCGGGCAATCCGGCGCACTTCAGACTCGGCATAGCGCATGGTATCAAAACCTTCTTTTTCACCCTTGAACTCGCCCTCTTCGACCACACGCACACCGCGAGGCTTGCCAAAGTAAATGTCGCCGGTCAGCTCGCGAATGATCAGAATATCCAGCCCGGACACAATCTCAGGCTTGAGCGAAGAGGCGTTGGCCAGCTGGGGATACAGGATGGCCGGGCGCAGATTGGCGAAAAGGCCAAGGTTCTTGCGCAGGCCCAGAATGGCCTGTTCCGGACGGTGTTCGCGTGGCAGACTGTCGTAGTTCCATCCGCCCACAGCGCCAAAAAGAATCGCATCGCTACGCTTGGCCAGTGCCAGTGTGGCTTCCGGCAATGGGTGTCCATGCAGGTCATAGGCGGTACCGCCAACGGGGGCCTGCTCCATGGTCAGATCCAGGTTCAGTGCGCTCAGCACGCGCTGCGCCTGTTCTACGATTTCCAGGCCGATGCCATCACCGGGAAGAACTGCAATTGTATGTGTCATAAGTTCGGTTTCTCTGTGCTTTAAAAGGTTATTCGAGCTGGTTGGTTAACGGGACAGGCCGGTGCTGCCTTCGAGCCAGGGGTGGCGGGCCAGTCTTTCCGCTTCAAACGCCCGGATCTGATCAGAGCGGCGCAGTGTCAGGCCGATATCGTCAAAGCCGTTAAGCAGGCAGTATTTACGGAATGCGTCTACATCAAAGTGCAACTCGCGGTCTTCCGGCGTAATCACCACCTGACGTTCCAGGTCGATGCGCAGCTTGTAGCCGTTGAACGCACGGACTTCATCAAACAGACGGGCCACTTCCAGCTCGGACAGAATGATGGGCAGCAGCCCGTTCTTGAAGCTATTGTTGAAGAAAATATCTGCGTAGGACGGTGCAATAATGGCCTTGAAGCCATACTGAGTCAGGGCCCAGGGCGCGTGCTCACGACTGGAACCACAACCGAAATTCTTACGTGCCAGAAGGATGCTGGCACCCTGGTAACGCGGCTGATTCAGCACAAAATCCGGATTGACGGGCCGTTTGCTGTTGTCCATGCCGGGTTCGCCATGGTCCAGATAACGCAGTTCGTCGAACAGATTGGGACCAAAGCCTGAGCGTTTGATCGACTTGAGGAACTGCTTGGGAATGATGAGGTCTGTGTCTACATTCTCGCGATCCAGCGGTGCGACCAGCCCTTCATGAATGGTAAAAGCTTCCATGGTGTTATCCTAATTTTCTGACGTCGACGAAATGACCGGCAATGGCGGCCGCGGCTGCCATGGCGGGACTGACCAGATGGGTTCTGCCCCCCTGTCCCTGACGGCCTTCGAAATTGCGATTGGAGGTTGAGGCGCAGCGCTCGCCCGGTTCCAGCCTGTCGGCGTTCATGGCCAGACACATGGAACAGCCCGGTTCACGCCACTCAAAACCGGCTTCGACAAAAATTTTGTCCAGACCTTCTTTTTCAGCCTGCTGTTTGACCAGACCTGAACCTGGAACCACCATGGCCTGAATCACATTGGCGGCTACACGACGACCACGGGCAACTTTGGCAGCCGCGCGCAGATCCTCGATACGGGAATTGGTACAGGAACCGATGAACACGCGATCTACACGAATGTCTGAGATAGGTGTGTTGGGTTTCAGACCCATATACTGCAAGGCACGTTCCATACCGCTGCGACGCACTTCATCTTTTTCGCGATCAGGATCCGGTACACGGTCTTCAATTGACAGAACCATTTCAGGCGATGTCCCCCAGGTAACTTGAGGACGCACCTGGCGGGCATCGATATCGATGACCTTGTCGAACTTGGCCCCGGGGTCGGAATGCAGCGTCTTCCAGTATGCGACGGCCTGATCCCAGAGCACACCTGAGGGCGAATAAGGACGATTGCGGAAATACTGAATCGTTTTGTCGTCGACCGCAACCATGCCTGAACGGGCACCAGCTTCGATCGCCATATTACAGACCGTCATACGCCCTTCCATGGACAGGTCGCTGATGGCCTTGCCCGCAAATTCAATCGCGTGTCCGGTACCGCCTGCTGTGCCGATGACACCAATGATGTACAGCACCAGATCCTTGGCCGTACAGCCGAAAGGCATATCACCATTGACGCGGATCAGCATGTTCTTGTTCTTTTTCATGAGCAGCGTCTGGGTTGCCAGTACGTGCTCGACCTCTGACGTGCCGATACCAAAGGCCAGCGCGCCCATTGCACCGTGCGTACTGGTGTGTGAATCTCCACAGACGACCGTCATGCCGGGCAGCGTGGCGCCCTGTTCCGGGCCAATCACATGCACAATCCCCTGACGCAAATCATTCATGCGAAACTCGGTCACGCCGTAGGTTTCACAATTTTTGTCCAGCGTATCAACCTGCAGTTTGGAAATGGGATCGGAAATTCCCTGAGCGCGACCCATGGTTGGCACGTTATGGTCTGCCACGGCCAGGTTGGCACTCAGTCTCCAGGGCTTGCGTTCAGCCAGGGCCAGACCTTCAAATGCCTGAGGACTGGTCACTTCGTGCAGCAAATGCCGGTCAATGTACAGCAAACAGGTGCCATCGTCTTCCTGGTGCACCACATGGGCGTCCCAGAGTTTGTCATAAAGGGTCTGAGCCAAAATATTCTCCTGAGAATTCGGATTGCCGGTTGCACTGAACCGGCACAACAACGCTGCGAGCCGGCCGTTTCACCGGCGCCGCATGCCATAACCGTATTATGGTCAAATTCGCGATGTTAACAAGACCATATATTATACTGGTATCAATACTACTATATTGACTTAGTCCCCGGAACACGCCAGGCCACAGCGCTCTCAGGCCCGACTGTGGCATTGCCGCTAATCCTGCCTGTCTGCCTCAAACTTTTGCCCCTAATGTGAGTAGAATAGACAGATTAAAGAGACAAGTTCGTCATAGAGACAACCCTGCAACCTGGCTGCGGGATTCTGCGAATGTGGCAAAGCAGCAATGTACGCTACACTCGGGGATCAGCAATCTTCATTCTCATTATTATAAATTCATGATTACCTTAAACGAAACACACCAGACGGACCTTTCCAGCTGGGTAGAAAGCGCCAACGTAGCAGGCAATGGGTTTCCCATTCAGAATCTTCCCTTTGCATCCTTTCGCAGACGTGGCTCTGGCGAAGCATTTCGTCCTGGCGTTGGCATCGGTGATCAGATCGTTGATCTGTCACGCCTCTCCGACCTGAATCTGTTCACCGACAAGGCGCAGGAAGCCCTTGAAGCCTGCCGGGCAATACAGCTCAATGGCCTGATGGCACTGGGCCAGCCTTACTGGTCTGCACTGCGCCTGGCCTTGTCGCAGGCCCTGCGTACCGGCTCTGCCCACGAAGAGGCCATTCGTCCCTTGCTGGTTGCCCAGGATGAAGCCGAGTTCATTACTCCGTCACGCATTGGCGACTACACAGACTTTTATATCTCGGTCCATCATGCAACAGCTATCGGTAAACAGTTCCGTCCGGATAATCCGCTGCTGCCCAATTACAAGTGGGTGCCTATCGGCTATCACGGACGCGCCTCCAGTATCGGCGTATCGGGTCAGGCTTTCCCGCGCCCCGTCGGTCAGACCAAGCCACAAAACGAAGGGGATGCGCCTGAATTCGGACCCTGCAAACGGCTCGATTACGAACTGGAACTGGGCATCTTTGTCGGCGAAGGCAACGAACAGGGCCAGCGGATTGATATCGAGCAGGCGGAAAAGCACATTTTCGGATTCTGCATTCTGAATGACTGGTCTGCACGCGACATACAGGCATGGGAATATGCCCCCCTGGGCCCTTTCCTGTCCAAAAACTTTGCATCCACAATCTCGCCATGGGTGGTCACCCTGGAAGCGCTGGAACCCTTCCGCACGGCCTTTTCCCATCCCGCAGACGATCCGCAGCCCCTGCCTTATCTGGCCTCAACAGCCAATGAAGAAGGCGGCGCCTACGACATCCAGCTGGAAGTACAAATCACGACTCAGCAATCCCGGGACAGCGGCCAAGAGCCTTATACCCTGTCCACCAGCAATTTCAAGGAAGCCTACTGGACGGCATCGCAGCTCATTGCCCACCACACGGTGAATGGCTGCAATCTGCAGCCAGGTGATCTTTTTGGTACGGGTACGTTGTCGGGCCCGGAAGGGGCACAGGCCGGCTCCATGCTTGAACTGTCTGCTGCGGGTAAAAATCCCATCACCCTGCCCTGGGGTGAAACACGCAGTTTCCTGGAAGATGGAGACGAAATCATTATCAAAGCGGTCTGCCAGAAAGAGGGATACCCGACCATTTCCTTTGGCCAGGCCAGTGGTACGGTCCTGAAAGCCAATCTGAAGGCGGCCTGATTACAGGAAATTCGTATCAGGACATGGCGGCCGGACGAGTATCGTCCACCGCCCTTTTCCCAATATGTTTCGTTGTCAGCGATAGGCGCGCTGCTGCAAAGCGTGATCAATCAGAATCAGTGCCAGCAGTGCTTCTGCAATGGGTGTTGCGCGAATCCCGACACAGGGATCGTGCCTGCCCAACGTCTGCACCATCACCGGCTCTCCCGCGCGATTGATGGAGCGTCGCTCAATGCGAATGCTTGATGTGGGCTTGATGGCCAGTGATACTGTAATGTCCTGTCCTGTGGAAATACCACCAAGTATGCCGCCCGCATGATTGCTCAGATAGCCCTCTGGTGTGAGTTCATCTCCATGCTCGGAACCGCGTTGGCCTACGCAGTCGAAACCGGCGCCAATGGAAACACCTTTTACGGCATTCAGCCCCATCATTGCATATGCAATATCCGCATCCAGCCTGTCGTATAGCGGCGCCCCCAGGCCGGCAGGCAGCTGATGAGCCACTACCTCTATGCGCGCGCCAATTGAATCTCCGTCCTTGCGCAGCTGATCCATAAAGCCTTCCAGCTCCGGAACCACTGTGGCATTGGGTGCATAGAACGGATTATTGGGAACCTCATCCCATGACTGGAACGGAATTTGTATCGGCCCGAGCTGGCTCATATAACCGCGAATCAGCGTTCCGTACGTTTCCTTGAGCCATTTTTTGGCGATGGCGCCGGCGGCTACCGTGGGTGCGGTCAGCCTGGCGGAGGAGCGCCCGCCGCCACGCGGGTCACGAACACCATACTTCTGCCAGTATGTGCGATCGGCATGTCCTGGACGAAAGGTATCCGCAATGGCTGAATAATCTTTGCTGCGCTGGTCCTGATTGCGAATCAGCAGGCCGATGGCCGTACCGGTCGTTTTTCCCTCATACACACCGGATAAAATCTCTACGGTGTCGGGTTCCTGGCGCTGGGTCACGTGGCGCGACGTGCCGGGCCGGCGGCGGTCCAGTTCAACCTGGATATCTTCTGCAGACAGCGACATGCCTGCCGGGCAGCCATCCACCACGCAACCGATGGCGGGTCCGTGAGATTCACCAAAATTGGTAACCGAAAAAAGTTTGCCTAATGTATTGCCCGACATATCAAATCCAGATTAATTATGACCCGCGCCCCTTCCAGCTGAAAAGACGCGCAGGATGAAGTACAGAAGAATACCAGAAACCGTGAGCAGACAAGGCAGCCCGCCACCAGGCAGGATCAGTTTTCAGGACGAGCAACTGACTTCAAGTTCCCTGCCCCACTCGGGGGGCATCTCTGCATAGTGTTCCATGCCAGGATGCTCCGTATAGGGGTCGCGCAGGACCTGAAGCAACGCATCAATCACGCTGACATCGCCTTTTTCCGCGGCCTGTATGGCCTCTTCAGCCAGATAATTGCGCAGCACATACAGGGGATTGACGCAATTCATACGAGCAATGCGCGTTTGTGCATCCTGGGAATCCTGCTCCAGCCGCTGGCGGTATTGCTGCAGCCACTCATCCAGCCGGGTCGTGTCCCGAAACAGACTGCGCAGCAGATCCTCGTTATTATCAATCTGAGCGAGGTAGCGGAAACTCAGGGTGAAATCGGCAGCCTGTTCATGCAGTGCACGCCACCATCCGTCGATCAGTTCATCGTCTCCCTCTTTCCATTCGGCCAGACCGAGTTTAGTCACCAGGCGTTCCCGATAGGCAGAGATGAAGAGGCCCTCATATCGCTCCAGTCTTGATTTGAGTCTTTCGGGGTCTGCACCCAGGGCCACAAAGCAGTTGGCAAAGCGGTACAGATTCCACAAGCCGACAGAAGGCTGCGCATTCCAGGCATAACGCCCTTGAGTATCAGTATGATTGCAGACGTGATTGATACGGAATGCATCCATGAATCCGTAAGGGCCGTAGTCCAGTGTCAGTCCAAGAACCGACATATTATCGGTGTTCATCACACCATGATTGAAGCCCACCGCCTGCCAGGCAGCCATCAGGCTGGCTGTACGTGCAACGACAACATCCACAAAGGTTTCGATCACTTCGTTCAGCGAATGATCGTCATCTTCTATCGGAACCTCGTCCGCCAGGAAATGACTGATGACGTAATCGAGCAGTTCGCGCAGACGCTCAGTATCTTTGGCAGCATACCAATGCTCAAACGAGCCAAAGCGCACAAACGATGGCGCAACACGCGCCACAATTGCCGCAGTTTCAACGGTTTCCCGATAGACCGGATCGTCAGAAGCCACCAGACACAGGGCCTGAGTCGTGGGAATGCCCAGACCTGTCATGGCCGCACTGGCCAGATACTCCCGCACCGACGAACGCAGTACTGCCCTTCCGTCTCCCATACGTGAATAAGGCGTTCTGCCCGACCCCTTCAGCTGTATTTCCCAGTCTGTCGGTTCGCCGTTCTCATTCCGGCCATGAACTGCTCCCAGAAGATGCGCGCGACCGTCCCCCAGCTGCCCTGCCCAGACGCCGAACTGGTGGCCACTATAGACCGCAGACAGCGTAACGCCGCCAGGCAGCTCTGCATTGCCGGACATGACAGACAGAAATTCAGGCGATTGCGCCTGCGCTGCCGACAGTCCCAGCAGTTTGAGCACATCGGGATTGACATGCAGCAACTTCGGATCGGTCAGACCCTGGGTTTTGAGCCGCGTATAAAAAGCGGGAGAAAGTGAAGCGAATGTATTGCTGACCTGCAGATTATCAAGTGACATGGATTACCTTGCTTTCTTGGCGCGTTTAGCTGCCTGCTTGGCGGGCCGCACATATAGAATGGCAGCCAGGAAGAAAATCAACGCCAGAATAGTTTCGATCGCGCCAAGCATGGACGACGCCCTGCTTACGTCAGAGTACCAGCGCACAACGCCTTCCGTAAAATAAAGCAGTACCAGCATGGAAGACCATTGAAGGGTGTACAGATTCCCCTTGAAGACGCCGTATAGCGGAAAGAGCAATGGCAATGCCTTGAGTACATAAACACTGCCGCCGGGCACCAGCGGATCCAGAAACAACTCCCACGCAACACAAAGAATCAACAGCAGCGCAAGCGAAATGAATGCAACAATGCGATAGGCAGGATTAAGCGGTACCTGCTGGCGGCGATGGAGCGCGCCTTCCGGCGTATCGGTCATCACTGCTTCTTCTGCCGACGAAAGCCGGGAGGTATGATGCGACCGAAACGACGGGTTCTCTGCCGGATGATCAATGTTTGGTCGATCCATGTCGGAAGTCGCCGGCTTGCCGGCTGCGGTGGAACTGGGTGTTGTCAAAATGGATTCCGTTCAGGCTGGAAAATGGGTTCACTGGGAAAATATCATCTGTTCTCAAAAGACAGTGCGACGGCTTCACAACACACTGTTCTTACGAGAATCACGATAGGCATTGCCATGGATCCATTATATTCCTTGTACTGCGCAGACATGCCTCGTGGCGGTGCTGTCGCCCATGATTACAATTTGCAACCCGGCGAACTTCACACAAAAGTTGAGACAGCGGGCACTTTGGTATACTAAGGACAATAGAATCCCGTGCTGTCGCAGCCGCAAAAGCAGTCGCGCGGCAGCTTGTTGAGTGTCGTTAACCCGCCCCCGTAAATATGTCAAAGCATCTTGAATTCGATTTAGAACAGAAAAAGAAACAGGAAAAGCAGGAAGCCATAGAGGCGCAGGAAGAATTGCGATTGAATATGGGCGATTCGGAACTGGGTTTCGAGTTCTATAAGAAGGCCGCCAAATTCGGCATTCAGCGCCTGATTCGCGACAAACTGACACAAGTGGCATCCAGCCTGACTTTCACCACAGTGCTGGCCACCGTTCCCATGCTTGCGGTGATACTGTCCCTGTTCACCGCATTTCCTTTGTTCACAGACTTCAAACTCTCGCTTGAAGAGTTTCTGACTCATAATCTGATGCCTGCAACGGTGTCCGAAACCATCATGAGTTATCTGAACATGTTTGCGCAGCAGGCATCCAAACTGACTGCCATTGGCGTAGGCTTTCTGATCGTCACGTCCATCATGCTCATGATGACTATTGACGAAGTACTCAACGATATCTGGAACGTCACGCGCCGCCGTCCTATCGGGCAGCGCGTTCTTGTGTACTGGGCCATTCTTTCGCTGGGCCCCATCTTCCTGGGCGCCAGTCTGTGGACCTCTTCGTACATTGCCCGCGAACAGCTCGGACTGGTCACTCAGTTTTCCATCCTCAAGACGATTCTGTTTACGTTGGTCCCTGTCATCGTGTCCGGGCTGGTCTTCGCCCTGCTCTATTATCTTGTTCCCAATCGCAAGGTGGCCTGGAAAGATGCGATGATCGGTGGCTACACCACCGCCATTCTGCTGGAAATCATGAAGGCGGGTTTTGCCTTTTATATCACCAAGTTTCCATCTTACACGCTGATCTACGGCGCCTTTGCAACCATTCCGATTTTCCTGCTCTGGATTTATCTCTCATGGCTGGTGGTCCTTTTCGGTGCGACCGTAGCTGCGCTGGCCCCGCAAATTCGCAGCGGACAAATGCGCGACAAGGTGTCACCCGGAGTGCATTTTATTGCCGCCCTGTTCGTATTGCGCCTGCTGCATGGTGCCCGCGACCATAATCCGCCAGGCTACGGAACGAGCTATATCGCAAGGCAGATCAAACTGAACTACAACGAAACGCTGGATGTTCTTGAGCCGCTGGTTTCCATGGGATATATCGTGAACAGCTCGGGCAACCGCTCTGAACGCTGGGTACTGGCAAGCAGTCTGGATGCCGGACTGGATCCTCTGGCAGACTGCTTCCTGTTTGACAGCAAAGTGATCGATATCAATCATGATCAGGCAATGCGTCAGGTCATCGCCCGCCTGTTGACCGAAGACAATACCGTCAAGCTGCGCGATATCCTGTATCTGGATGATGCAGACAAGCCGGAAGACGCAACGGTGCCGGACACCCCCGCAGAGCCGGTGCAAACACAACAACGGTAGGACCGTACCGATACAGGCATGCACATTTGCGCCACATTCCTGCCGGAAAGCACGACTGTGGCGGCCCGCAGACTTTGCATGCGGACAGATTTCAGGTACATTTCCATATAAACAGGATCATCGTCTGCAGTCCCCACTGGCCTGCGGAGAAAGGCTACAGGAGGATTGCCATGTTGAAAATCAGTGAAGTCTTGCGGGTCAAAGGCAATATCCTTTATACCGCGACACCGGACCAGACCGTGGCCGAAGCCATCGCTACCATGAGCGAGCGCGACATCGGTTCACTTGTCATCATGGAACAGGGGCAGCTCACAGGGATGCTTACCTTTCGTGAAATCATCCGACATATGCATGATTCACCGGGTTCCACAGACAAAACCACGATTCGCAAAATCATGGACGATGCGCCGGTCAGCGTCTCACCCAATACCGAAGCAGAAGAAGTCCGTCGCCTCATGCTGGAACATCACGCGCGCTACGTGCCCGTCATGGACGGTCCGGTGCTCATGGGTGTCATTTCTTTCTACGATATGGCCCGCGCCATGCTGGAAGCATCCAAGTTTGAAAATAAAATGCTCAAGGCCTACATCCGCGACTGGCCAAGTGACGAAGCAGAAGAGAACAAGGAATAAAGACGACGTATCAGATCGTCTTCCACATATCCTTTTCTGCACACAGAAAGCGGTTGGGATGCCCGGGGTCCTTGGGTCTGTAGCTCCAGGTCGTAATATGGATTTTCTTTTCCGGATACAGATCCAGCACATTCATTGAATTCGGGATATGGCGCCGCACTCGCAGCGAGGTCGTGGTGCCGCCCTGCACGACTAGTATCGGATTGGGCAGTTCCGGATAGCTTTTATTCAGCGGGTAGACGTAAGGCACATGAATATGTCCACCCAGGATCAGATCCACGCCCGCCTGCGACCACGCATGAATGGCCGCTTCATGATTTTCCACCACCTGATCTTCGTCCGGCGCCTCAAGGACATGGAACGGATGATGCGCCACGACAATCACGCCCTTTCCGGCGGGGTTGTCGCGGGCCAGCGCCTCTACACGCCGAATCTGGGCATCGGTGACGATGCCACGCTTGTGTCGAAATGGCGTGGTCGTATTCACACCCACTACCAGCGCTTTTTCGGTCTCAAATACCGGCTCCACTTCCTTGTGCAAATACCGGCGGTACCGTCCATAAGGATTGAGAAACCGCTCCCATATGGCAAACAGCGGGATGTCGTGATTGCCGGGAATACACAGCACCGGTGCCGGCAAGGTTCGAAGATATGCATTCGCAGCGACAAACTCACTGCGTTTGGCACGCTGCGTAATATCGCCGGAGACAATGCACAACGCCGGTGACAATTCCCGGACCGTGTGAACCAGCGCGTTGAGCACACTGGAATTGACCGTGCCAAAGTGAACGTCCGACAGATGGATGATCCGATACATAGGCGAGCTTATTCCTGTGATTCTCGCGCTGCCACCGAGGCCGGCAACAGCACTTTGAGCAGGTCTTTGTTTGCCTTGACGGTAAAGGGCGCTTTCAGTGTATGCACCTCACCGTCCATGGCCACATCAATGGTTCGGCTCCCTTTCTTTTTATCAATGTCCAGCGATTCGAACGGGAAGCTGATAATCTGCCTGTCTTCATTCAGACGCTTGAAAATCAGCTTGATGGCCAAAAGCAGCATGCGTTTTCGACTGGACGGTTTGAGCACAATGCCATACAGATAGCCCTGTCCCATTTTTTCGTCATACTGAACGCCTGCCTGCTCTGCCTGCAAGGTGTTATTACAGGCCATGAAACTGACTGTCCTGACGATCTGGCGTCCGTCTCCCTTATTGAACTGAAGCGTATATGAACGACCATATTTCATAATGGTAGAGAACGCGGCAAAGATCGCCACGAAACGCCGTCGGCCGAACTGGTTCTTCCATTGTTCGCGGTCGGCGAGCAATTGCGAGTAAAGGCCGAGGGTCGCATTCACAATAAAATGCACACCACCGATCTCACCCGTCTGCACCGGACGGATCTCGCCATCAAGCAGATCTCGCAGAGCCACGTCAGTGTCCAGTGACAGTCCATGATCACGGGCAAACATATTGAAGGTACCGAAAGGCACAATGGCCATCGGGAACTGTTCCCGAATGGCATGATTGGCCATGGCACTGATGGTGCCATCACCCCCGGCAACAACCAGAACCGCGTCATGTTTTTTCACCAGCGCCACGGCTTCTTTCTGTTTTTCTTCGTGACTGTCTTCCGGATAAATACAGACAACGTGGTATTCGTGTCCCTGCATGGCGGTTTCTATTTTGGCCAGGAAGACTTCCGTGTCCTGATTGCCGGAACCCGAATTGGTAATGAAAACAAAGCGCCGCTTTGCCTGGCCGCGGGGTACTTCCCCGGACCCACTGCTTTGCGGATCGCCCGGCACACTGCCAGCCGCTGACTGACCGTCGGCCGGCTCCTGATTATTCTGACTCATTGTATTTCCTCTCAGGGCGTCAATACTGCCCTGCCTATGACTTTGCCGGCGTGAAGCGCCATCAATGTCTGATCCGCCTCTTCCAGCGGATGTGTCGTGACTGGAATCGGACGGATTCCGCCCTGTCTGACCAACTTCATCAATTCCTGCAATTCTCCCAGATTGCCCACATAGGACCCCTGTACCGTCGCGGCCTTCAGCGGAAAAAGCGCCAGCGACCATTCGCTCTGGCCACCAAAAAGGCCAACCACTACCAGTTTGCCGCCTTTGACCAGCAGATTGAATGCCTGGGTTGCCGTCGCGGGCGCACCGACGTAATCGATCACAGACAGGATATTTTTTGTGCCCGCGGCTTCCTGGATATCACTGATAAGGGTCGGACTGTTGCCATCAACCGCGGCCAGGGCACCCGCCTGCATGGCGGCCTCACGCTTGGCCGGATCAATATCCACCACAATAGCGCCTTTGCCATCCATCGCATGCAGCCATTGCAGGCACATCAATCCCAGGCCACCCGCACCGAAAATCACAACAGGCTCATTACGCAGCACGAACGGCTCAAATTTCCTTAGCGCTGAATAGGTGGTCAGGCCGGAGCAGGCATAGGGCGCCGCCTGAACGGGATCCATATCGCCAATATCCACCAGATAACGCGGATGGGGCACCAGAATCTGTGTGGCGTAACCACCGTGGCGATGAATACCCAGACAAGCCGGGCTGGTGCACAGATTTTCTTCGCCACGCTGGCAAACCGCGCAGGTGCCGCAGCCAATCCACGGGTAGATCAGGTAATTCTTCCCGATTTCCAGCTCACCGGCATCCGGGCCCACTGCGCGGACTGCACCAACCGTCTCGTGTCCGGGCGTGAGGGGCAGTTCGACGCCCCTGTCTTTCAGCTGCAGTCGCTTGCCCTGCCCAAGGTCATAACCGCCCTCCCACAGATGCAGGTCGCTGTGGCATACCCCTGCTGCTTTCACATCCAGAAGAACCTCGGTCCCTCGGGGAACCGGCGCTTCTCTTTCCAGCATTTGCAATGGGGCCTTGAAACCGGTAATGCAGAAACACTTCATGGATTTTCCACTCCTGTATGGCGGTCTGCCGGTTTGACCACGTTTTGCATGGCAATCAACCCGGATCGGGAATGAATATTGTATATGAGCCTTCGATTCGTCTGCAGCAAAGTATCGGAGCGGAACAATTCAAATGTCATTGAGGGAATATAGACATAAGTAATCGATATTTCACACCGGTGGCACGATGACCTAGACTGCCAGGTAGAGGAATATGGTCCGGCCCGATAGCCTCAACTGTGCTGGCTGGGATTTTTACCTTTATCCGCGCAACTGTCTGCGTTTCTTCCCTGATGACGAAGCGCGGTACAGACAGAAAGCCGTACAGAATTGATAAAAAGGAAAAATTGATGAAACCAGATCCGAAATGGTCATTTGTACTTACAGTACTGCTTTTTGCAGGCCTGATGATCGGTCTGTCCCTGTCAGTTTTGAACGATTTGATGTCCGGCCCCGCTGAGCTTGGTGGGAAGCAAATCTTTGTGATGAGCATGCACGTCATCTGGCTGGTGTTGTGGTCCGTCGCAACCGTATTGGCGCTGAAATTTGCTTTTCGTCCCAGACAGCATTCACAAAATACAAAAGTGCTGTCTAGGACTTCTGCTCAGGCCCGAAATCCAGCGACCTCTGAATATTGAATTCTTCTCCCAGTGACGGCTGATCTGTAGAAGGCAGCAGCCGCGCTTCTATTTGCAGCGCACCCGTGGGTACGCAGCAGCAAGGCAGGATCTCATCTTTGGCGATAAAGGCCAGCGGCTCGGTCAGATATCTGACTGAGCCCGAGACCAGATGCGTGCGGCAGGAGCCGCAATAACCCGCACGGCACTGGTACTCCACTTCGTGGTTGGTACGTTCCAACCCCTCCAGCAGCGTTTCTCCCTCCAGCAATTCAAACCTGCTGTCGGTCGTTACGACAGATGTCATAGTTCGAAATGCTGCAGATCGTCAGTATTCATTTGCGAATCAATCTGTCCGATCAGGTAAGAGCTGATTTCCACTTCCTGCGGCGCCACCTGCACATTGTCTGAAGACAGCCATGCGTTAATCCACGGGATCGGATTCTGGCGCATGCTTGGAAAGGCAGCCGGCAGTCCGACGGCCTGCATGCGCAGATTGGTAATGTATTCGACGTACTGGCACAGAATGTCTTTATTCAGGCCAATCATGGAGCCTCCCTTAAAGAGATATTCGGCCCATTCTTTTTCCTGCTGTGCAGCCTGTTTGAACAGATCAAAACACTGATCCTGGGTTTCACGGGCGATCTCTGCCATCTCGGGATCGTCGGAGCCGCTGCGCAGAATATTGAGCATATGCTGCGTACCAGTCAGATGCAGTGCTTCATCACGTGCAATCAGCTTGATGATCTTCGCATTGCCTTCCATCAGCTCGCGTTCTGCAAAGGCAAATGAGCAGGCAAAACTGACATAAAAGCGGATGGCTTCCAGTACGTTGACCACCATCAGGCACAGGTAAAGTTTCTTTTTAAGTTCACGCAGCGAAATCACGACTTCATTGCCTGCCAGCACATGTGTGCCTTCACCGAACTGGTTATACAGCTGGGTGTAGGAGATCACGTCATCATAGTAAAAGGCAATGTCGCGTGCACGCTTCAGGATGTACTCATTGGCCACAATATCGTCAAACACCAGCGATGGATTGTTGACGATATTACGGATGATATGCGTATAGGATCGCGAGTGGATGGTCTCTGAAAATGACCAGGTCTCGATCCAGGTTTCCAGTTCAGGAATGGAAACCAGCGGCAGCAAGGCCACATTGGGACTGCGACCCTGAATGGAGTCGAGCAGCGTCTGGTATTTCAGATTGCTGATAAAAATATGCTTTTCGTGTTCAGGCAGCGACTGATAGTCGATCCGGTCCTGTGAAACATCGACCTCTTCGGGACGCCAGAAAAATGACAGCTGCTTCTCGATAAGCTTTTCAAAGATTTCGTACTTCTGCTGATCGTAGCGAGCCACGTTGACCGACTGCCCAAAGAACATGGGCTCCTTCATCTGGTCGTTCGGTACCTGACAAAATGTGCTGTATGACATTATTCTCTCTTATTCCAAAACGGGCTGATCAGATCTTGCATGCACCGCTTTCGCAGTCATCCTGGGCCAGGCCCGCATCCTGATCGTCCTGCTTGTCCTGGGCGCCATCGCGGGTGTTCTGGTAATACAAGGTTTTCACCCCGAATTTATAGGCGGTGAGCAAGTCCTTGATCATCTGATTCATGGGCACACGACCGCCCTCAAAACGGGCCGGATCGTAATTGGTGTTGGCTGAAATGGACTGATCCACGAATTTCTGCATGATGCCCACGATCTGCAGATAGCCATCGTTGCCGGGCATGCTCCACAGCAACTCGTATTTATCCTTGAGGCGTTCGTACTCGGGCACAACCTGCTTCAGGATTCCGTCCTTGGACGCCTTGACCGATACCAGACCGCGCGGAGGCTCAATACCATTGGTGGCATTGGAAATCTGCGAAGAGGTTTCAGAAGGCATCAGCGCCGTCAGTGTTGAATTGCGCAGGCCATGCGTCGTGATATCTTTGCGCAGCGCTTCCCAGTCCAGATGCAGTGGCTCGTTGCAGATGCCGTCCAGATCCTTTTTATAGGTATCAATGGGCAGAATGCCTTTGGCATAGGTAGTCTCATTGAATGCCGTGCAAGGTCCGAATTCCTTGGCCAGCTCGACTGACGCTTTCAGCAGGTAATACTGTATCGCTTCAAACGTACGATGCGTCAGTGCGTTACCACTACCGTCGGAATACTTGGCATTGTTCTTGGCCAGATAGTATGCATAGTTGATCACGCCAATACCCAGCGTACGACGCTTCATGGAGCCGATATACGCAGCTTTGATCGGGTAGTCCTGATAATCCAGCAAGGCATCCAGTGCACGCACTGCCAGATCTGCCAGTCCTTCGAGTTCGTCCAGCGAATTGATGGCGCCCAGATTGAAGGCAGACAAGGTGCACAGCGCGATCTCGCCGTTCTCATCGTTGATGTCTTCCAGCGGTTTGGTAGGCAGTGCAATTTCCAGACACAGATTGCTCTGGCGGACTGGCGCAACAGCCGGATCAAACGGGCTGTGCGTATTGCAGTGGTCCACGTTCTGAATATAAATACGACCGGTACCGGCACGCTCCTGCATCATCAGCGAGAACAGTTCCGTTGCTCTTACCGTGCGTTTGCGAATGCCCGGTTCTTTTTCATATTTGGCATACAGTTCTTCAAACTTGTTCTGGTCTTCAAAGAATGCGTCATAAAGGCCGGGAACGTCGGAAGGAGAAAACAGCGTGATTTCGCCGTTGCGAATCAGACGCTGATACATCAGACGGTTGATCTGCACGCCATAGTCCATATGACGAACGCGATTTTCCTCGACGCCCCGATTGTTTTTGAGCACCAGAAGCGACTCGATTTCCAGATGCCAGATAGGATAGAAAAGCGTGGCCGCCCCTCCTCGTACACCGCCTTGCGAGCAGCATTTGACCGCCGTCTGGAAGTGTTTGTAAAAAGGAATGCAACCCGTGTGCTGGGCCTCTCCGCCACGAATGGGGCTGCCGACGGCACGAATGCGGCCCGCATTGATACCAATGCCGGCACGCTGCGAAACATAGCGCACAATGGCGCTGGTGGTTGCATTGATGGAATCCAGGCTGTCTCCGCATTCGATCAGCACGCAAGAGCTGAACTGACGCGTTGGCGTGCGCACGCCGGACATGATGGGCGTGGGCAGAGAAATCTTGAACTGTGAAGTGGCGTCATAAAATCCCTTCACATAGGACAGTCGCGTTTCCTTCGGATATTTGGAAAACAGGCATGCCGCTACCAGAATATACAGAAACTGCGGGCTTTCATAGATTTCATGGTTCACACGATTCTGAACCAGATATTTACCCTCAAGCTGTTTGACTGCACCGTAAGAAAAGTTCATATCACGGCTGTGGTCGATATAGCTGTTCATTTCGTCGAACTCTTCCCGCGTGTAATCCTGCAGGATGTGATCGTCGTATTTACCCATTTCCGTCAGTCTGCTGACGTGTTCATACAAAGTTGGCGGGTCAAACTGCTGAAAGGCTTTCTTGCGCAGATGGAAAATGGCCAGTCGGGCTGCCAGATACTGATAATCAGGACTTGCCTGTGAAATCAGATCGGCTGCGGCCTTGATGATGGTCTCGTGAATGTCTTCGGTCTTGATACCGTCGTAGAACTGAATATGCGACTTCAGCTCCACCTGTGATACAGAGACATGATCCAGACCTTCTGCCGCCCAGGTGATAACGCGGTGGATTTTATCGAGATCGATGGGTTCTTTTCTGCCGTCACGTTTGGTGACCATGAGTGAGCTGTTCATTGACTATCCATGTGCATGATGGTTGGCGGATCGGCCTGGAGCCAGGCCGACAGATCAATATATAGTGTTATATTTTTCGTTAGACACAATATATAGTATTAATCAGGATATTTCAAGCGCTTTCTAATTTATGTAAAAGCTTGAAAAATCGCACAAGGCTTTGATTAATAAAATGAATTTATAATGTATAAAAATGTAAAGATGTGGGTTTTGCACGATAGCATTTCGTCAAACCTGGTCGCCCACAAAGGCAAGAGCTTCCATCAGAATGGCCGGCTCCTGTCTGGCCAGCTGTACGGGATCAGACAGATGGCGCCGCCACTGACGCGCCCCCTTGCGCCCGTTAAAGAGCCCCAGCATCGGCTTGATGACGGCCCGCAGTGGCGCACCCTGTGGCAGTTGCTTCTCTGCATATTGCATCATCGCCTGCACAACCTCAGCATCCTGCGCGACCGGCGTATCGGGCCACAGACGCTGACTGACTGTTCGAAGCACATAAGGCTCATGCCAGGCCACCCGTCCGACCATGGCGCCGTCAAAGGTCGCCGCAGTTGTCACGATCTGATCCGGCTGATTCAGCCCCCCATTCAGAATGAAGCGCGCATCCGGAAAATCGTTCTTCAGTTGCGCAACAACGTCATAGCGCAAGGGAGGAATTTCACGATTGTCCCTGGGGGACAAACCCTTGAGGACCGCGTTACGCGCATGTGCTATGAATACACGACAACCCGTGTCGTAAATCTGCCCCACAAAATCACGAACGAAATCGTACGACTCGTCATAGTCCAGTCCGAGCCTGTGTTTGACGGTGACCGGCACACTCACCGCATCCTGCATGGCCTTGATGCAATCGGCCACCAGTGCGGGTTCGGCCATGAGGCAGGCGCCAAAAGCCCCTTTTTGCACACGCTCTGACGGACATCCGCAATTCAGATTGATTTCATCATAGCCCCAGCTTTCACCGAGTCTGGCACAATGCGCGAGCGCATCGGGTTCGCTGCCACCCAGCTGCAGCGCCACCGGATGCTCCTGTTCGCTAAATTGCAGGTGGCGCGGCACATCACCATAGATAAGCGCGCCTGTGGTAATCATTTCGGTATATAGCAAGGCATTGGGCGCCAGCAGACGGTGGAAATAACGGCAGTGTCGGTCCGTCACGTCTATCATCGGCGCAACACTGAACTGCCACGGCCGTATGCCCTGACTATCGCTGTAATCCAGTCCGCCAGCCAATGCCGCTGCTTCTGCTGGTCGGACTGACAATTCAGCCGGCGACATCAGCGGGCTACGCTGCGTGTCATCAGGATTCACAGGTATTTCGGATGTGATCTTTTCTTTTATTTCGGATGTCATTGTTTCTGCCAGTTCAGATATCATTATCAGACATGTCTACCTGTCACCGGAAATGCGAAAATCAATATGTGGCGGCTGATGCCGATCCTGCAGCTCGCGCTGTTTTTCCAGCTCCTGCAAAATGGCCGATTTGCGGACAACGCCCAGCAGCAACGGCTCGTCTTTTGACTGCAACACGGGCAGACGTTCGCCCATAAAACTCAAAAACAGCTCCAGCCCTTCTCCAAGTGTCATATCAGGATGCAGTACCGGGATGAACTGCGGCTCCACCATCAGCTCCGATATCGGCGTTGTCAGCGATGACTGCGACAGCAACCATCGGGTGACTTCCTGATTCGAGAGCACGCCAAGATATTGGTCTTTTTCATCCACGATATAGATATAGCGTACCGCAAAATCCTGGAACATGGTTACAGCATCGGAAAGCGGCTGGTCATGACGCAGGACGGTCTGGGCATCAATCACCAGGCCGTGCAGCGTCATACTTTCCGTCTGCCGCCGCAGGCGCGCCGTCTGCTCGCGCGTCAGCGTAACACCATACATGGCCGGTGCACTATATAGACTGCTAACCACATTTGCAATAACACAGGCGAACATGAGTGGCAGAACCAGATCGATACGGTGCGTCATTTCAAATATCATCAGGATGGCCATCAGCGGTGCGTGTGTACCGGCAGCCAGAAACGCGCCCATTCCGATCAGGATATACAGCGAGGACTGACCTGAAATTTCCGGGACAAGCAGTGAAAGGATCTGAAAAAAGATCAGCCCGACGCTTGCGCCCACCATCAGCATCGGCGTGAACACGCCCCCGGTTGCTCCCGAGCCCACGGTTGCACCTGTGGCCAGCACCTTGTAGGCCAGCATAAAAAGCACGGCCGGCAGTGTCCAGGATTGCGTCAGCATATCCTCCAGCGGACCGAAGCCGTTACCCGCAGCATCGGGCTCCAGAATCAGTATCAGCCCCAGCAGTGCTCCGCCCGCCGCCAGGCTTAACGGTAATGGCAGACGTGATTTGCGAAATAGCTGCCGTATCATGTCCAGAAACCGCAGGAATAGTGGTGCAAGCAGGCCAGCCAGCACGCCCAGTAACACCAGCAGCAGCAAGGTGGCGTCTATCGACAGGGAAATGGGTTTGACATCATAGGTGATCCGATAATAGCCGGTAAGCTGCATGGTCACATTGGCCACCCCCGCCGAAATAATCAGCGGTCCCAGTGTCGTGACTGACAAGGTACCCAGCACAATTTCTGCTACGAAAAGAGCTGCCGCCAGTGGCGCATTGTATGCCGCGGAAACCCCCGCTGCCGCACCGCAGGCCACCAGCAGGCGAATGTCGTTGGAATTGAAGGCCAGAAAACGACCAATGGCCGAGGCCACCAGCGCGCCCAGGTGCACCATGGCCCCTTCGCGACCAATGGAGCCACCGCTGACCACTGTCGATAGCGAGGACAGCACGCGCAATACCCCCTGGCGAAGGGAGAGACGCCCATCAGACAGTGCTACGGCCTCCATGTAGTCCGAGTTCATATCCTTGCGCACTTTCGACGACAGCCACAGCAGCGTGCCGGCGATAAAGCCACCCACTGCGGGAAAAAGAATGCGCTCTGTATGCGTCCAGCGACTGACCACGGTTTCGATTTCACCGGGAACGGATCCGGTCAGAAGCTGGCCCCAATGTATAGCCATGTGAAACAGAATGGTCATGCCCGCGGCCGCGATGCCTACCAGAATGGCCCATACAAAAAACGCAGGTCGGTTTGTCAGCCAGGCAAACTGCGTAATTTTATTGCGTGCCTCGAAAGGAGAAAACAGGGCCATGGGGCGGTCTCGGAGAAAGAGCGGGCGTAGCCATCAGATGGCAGGCAAACCCGCGAAACGGGCTCCATTGTAGCAAAACCGGGCAGTGATTCTTTTGTACTCAGTGCATGTGGCCGGGTAATTGACATGATCCTGAACTAAAATGATCGGCATTCATTGAATTCTTCTCTTCTGCACTCATGGCCGTATTTACTCCCGTTACCAATCAGGAAGCCGCTCAGTTCCTGCGCGACTATGATCTTGGCGAATTTGTTTCCCTGCGCGGGATCACCGCCGGCATTGAAAATACCAATTTTTTTCTCAATACCACGCAGGGAGAATACGTTCTTACCCTGTTTGAAGTGCTCAATCACGAGCAGCTGAATTTCTACATTGAGCTGATGCATGCCCTTGCCAGCAGGCAGGTCAAAGTACCCATGCCTCAGACACGAAAGGATGGCGCACGCATCGGAACGCTCAACGGGAAACCGGCAGCCATTGTTGACCGTCTGGCCGGCGGCTATGAATCCGATCCGGGCGTACAGCACTGCCGGATCGCCGCCCAGACTCAGGCGCAGGCGCATCTGGCGGCCGCAGATTTTGCGTTGTACCAGCCCAATCTGCGCGGCCTCGAGTGGTGGGAGCAAACCTATCCTGCGATTCGCCCGTTTCTGACAGACACCCAGAACGAACTGTTTCAAACCAGCCTGCAGGAGCAGCGTGAAGTTCAGTCAGGTGAAGCGTGGAAATCGCTGCCCGCCGGCGCGTGCCACTGCGATCTGTTCCGCGACAATGTCCTTTTTGACGGCACTTATGACGAACCGCGCATGGGCGGCATCATCGATTTTTACTTCGCCGGTCATGACACCTGGCTGTTTGACGTGGCGGTGGCCGTCAATGACTGGTGTATTGAACGCACTACCGGACAGCTGCAGCCCTGGCTGGTTCAGGCCTGGCTCACGGCCTATGCACAGGTGCGCCCGTTCACGGAAAACGAAAAACTGCTATGGCCTGCCGCCCTGCGCGCGGCAGCACTGCGATTCTGGACATCGCGACTGAATGATTACTTCCGTCCCAGGCCGGCACAAACGCTCAAGCCTCACGATCCTACGCATTTTGAACGCATCCTGACACTGCGAGTTCAACAACCGGCTCCGCCCTTACCCTGAGGTCCTATGATTGCAGCAACCCTACCCGCCTCCGCCGGCTGGCAATGGCTTAAAGATGCCTTCCAGATCTTCCGCAAGCAACCCTTCGCGCTGCTGGCCCTGCTCTTTCTGATCAATATGCTCGGCCAGATCCTGCTGCAAATTCCGGTGCTGGGTGTGGGCCTCTTCATCATTACCATGCCAATATTCAGCCTGATTGTTGTCAGCGCATGTCGGGACATCCGCAGCAAACCGGCAGGATTCAGCCAGCTCGACCCCAAATCCTGGGTCGCCAGTCTGCAAAAACCCAAAGCGATATCACGACTGGCATTTTCAGGTTTTGTTTACGCCGCCATGATCCTTCTGCTGAGCCTGGTTCTGCTGTATCCCATGCTTGATGAACAGACAATGAATCAGCTCGGCAGCCTCGCCCTCAGCGTTCAGTCGGGCGCAGATGTACCTGCAGAGTCCATGCCCGATATCGGCCTGATCATCCTGATGGCCTGCTGGGCCTTGCTGCTCTTCGTTATCACACTGATGTTCTGGCACGTACCGCAGCTGATAGGCTGGGAAGGTCTCACTGTAGGCAAGGCTATTTTCTATTCCTTTGTCGCCTCCTGGCGTAACAAAGGTGCGTTCCTGACCTACTTTCTCACCTGGTTCCTGTTGTTTGTTTTCCTGCAGTTTGTTGTGCTGCCGCTGCTGCTGTTGATTGGACTACCCGCCCTTTTTATTGCATTTGTCATGCAGATCGTCTTGATGGTCATTGTGGCCACCATCTATTGCGGCTTTTATTCCAGTTACGCGGCCATCTTTGGCACCGAAAGGGAAACTGTTGTCTGACCGGCCTGCCGCCAGATAACAGGTAGACAAACGCCAGGGTTCGATCTTTCTGTCTGTCATTGTGCCTGGCCGCAGGTTCGTAGTGCTGCCAATGGTCAAGAGCCGCAGAAATACCTATAATCGCAGAAAATTCCGGAAAGAAGGACCCAATATGTTCAAAAAATTCGTTCTTGCTACCATTGCCGTCAGTTCGCTGACCGCCTGCCAAAATATGGATATTGCCGGCATGGCGGGTGCGGCCTCGTCGCTTTTTCAGGCTGCCACGGTTTCCGATGCTGACATCCGCGAGCTGGCTGTTGCCTCGCAAGAGAAACTGGACTCAGAAAATTCCATCGCCTCTCCCGGCAGCAAATATGCAACACGGCTGGCGCGGGTCACGCGCAATCTGAGCAGCTATCAGGGTGTGCCGCTGCAATTCAAAGCCTATATGAATCCCGAAGTCAACGCGTTTGCCCTGCCTAACGGCAGTATTCGCGTGTACTCCGGACTGATGGACAAAATGACGGATGACGAATTGCTGTTTGTGCTTGGACACGAAGTGGGCCATGTGATTGAAGGCCACTCCAAAGCACAGGCGCGTTCGAGCATGCTGACGCTGGCCGCGCAACAGGCCGGTGCCGCAAGCGGCGTACCGATTCTGTCCACGATATCAGGCAGTCAGCTCGGCGCTCTGGCCAACGGTTTGGTCAATGCCCAATATTCGCAGTCCCACGAATATGCTGCCGACGCATTCGGCCTGAAAATTCTGAGAGAACAGGGAAAAGACAAAGCTGCGGCTGTTTCGGCATTGCGTAAGCTTGAATCGCTGTCGCAGGGAAATGCGAGCATCTTCTCCAGCCACCCCGACTCCGGCAAACGCGCCGATCGCATAGAGGCGATGTAAATAACAGGCTGTCAGACCCAGGCTCAGAAAGCATTTCACCCGCCGTACCGACCTTGTTCTGTCGATATGGCGGGTGAAATTTTTACAGCCTTGCAGCGAACTGCAATCAGATGGCTTTTTCCAGTTCAGGAACGGCTGTGAACAGATCGGCTACAAGACCATAGTCAGCCACGCCAAAGATCGGTGCTTCCGGGTCTTTATTGACGGCAACAATGACTTTGGAGTCTTTCATGCCAGCCAGGTGCTGAATGGCGCCGGAAATACCAATGGCAACATACAGTTGTGGTGCCACGATTTTACCCGTCTGACCAACCTGCCAGTCGTTGGGCGCAAAGCCTGCATCCACTGCCGCACGAGACGCGCCGAGCGCCGCACCCAGCTTGTCTGCCAGTGGTTCCAGCAGTTTGAAGTTTTCGGCGCTACCCATGCCGCGACCACCGGATACCACCACCGATGCGGACGTCAGTTCTGGGCGATCATTCTTGGCTACTTCACGTCCGACAAAAGAAGACAGACCTGAATCACCAACGGCTTCCAGCTTTTTAACTTCTGCGCTGCCACCTTCTGCTGCAACGGCATCAAAAGACGTGATACGTACAGTGATCACTTTCTTCTCGTCGGTAGACTGCACGACGGCAATGGCGTTACCGGCATAGATGGGACGCTCGAAAGTGTCGGCCGATTCCACGCCTGTGATATCGGAAATCTGGGCGACGTCCAGTTTCGCGGCGACGCGCGGCGCAATGTTTTTGCCTGAAGCAGTAGCAGGAAATACGATGTGACTGTAATCGCCTGCCACAGCCAGTACCTGCTCGGCCACGTTTTCTGCTAGGCCGTCTTTCAGATGTTCTGCATCAGCAAGCAGTACGCTGGCCACGCCAGCCGCTTTCGCTGCCTGATCTGCCACGCCCTGAGCGCCACTGCCGGCTACCAGGATATGGATATCGCCACCAATTTTCTGCGCAGCAGCCACGGCGTTCAGAGTTGCAGGTTTTAACTGCTCGTTGTCATGTTCTGCAATAACCAGGGTTGTCATATCAAATCACCTTCGCTTCGTTCTTCAGTTTATCTACCAGAGCTGCCACATCATCCACTTTGATACCGGCCTTGCGTGAAGGCGGCTCGCTGACTTTGAGTGTCTTGATGCGAGGTGTGACGTCTACGCCCAGTTCTTCAGGTGTGAGGGTGTCCAGCTGCTTCTTCTTGGCTTTCATGATGTTTGGCAGCGTCACGTAACGTGGCTCATTAAGACGAAGGTCAGTCGTAATGATGGCAGGCAGTTTGACAGAGACTGTTTCCAGACCGCCGTCAACTTCACGCGTTACCTTGGCGTTTTCGCCTTCGATCACCACTTTGCTGGCGAAGGTGGCCTGAGGCCAGCCCAGCAATGCAGCCAGCATCTGACCGGTTTGGTTGGCGTCATCGTCAATGGCCTGTTTACCCAGGATAACCAGGTTCACCTGCTCTTTCTCGGCAACGGCCTTCAGCAGCTTGGCGACGGCCAGTGGCTGCAGTTCTGCATCAGTCTGAACCAGGGCCGCGCGGTCTGCACCAATGGCCATTGCAGTACGCAGGGTTTCCTGGCATTGCGCCACACCGCAAGAAACAGCGATGACTTCAGTGGCGGTACCGGCTTCCTTGAGTCGCGTAGCTTCTTCGACAGCGATTTCATCGAACGGGTTCATTGACATTTTGACATTTGCAATGTCAACACCAGACTGATCTGACTTCACGCGCACTTTGACGTTGTAGTCAACAACGCGCTTTACAGGTACCAACACCTTCATCCAACAATCTCCTAGAATGTTGGGGCAGCCGCCCCGGATTTATTACCTAATCCATTTATTTTACATGCTTGCCCCGGGCTATTTCACTAATTCTTTCAATGCCTTGAATTTTGCTGTGATTGTTCTGCAGAGCACAACCGGGCCGCATCAGCCGTACCGAGGAGCAGAATAAAGCTGCATTTTCCGGAATAACTGACCGTCGGATATCCCGCTCCCGACCGTACAATGTCCGGATGACACCGCTTTCCAATAAGTGGCCGTCAAATAACAGGCTTTCGAACCTATCGCCTGGCGAATAACGTATCCTTACAATCCGGCCAGTGTCCGAACATGTGCCTCGACACTGCGGCCGAGCGCCGATAGAGCGTAGCCGCCTTCCAGCATGCTGACAATGCGACCGTCACTGTATTTCTCGGCGATGTCCATGATCTGGCG
>JAEWHK010000001.1 GCA_023387815.1 Pseudomonadota bacterium | reverse complement strand
GGGTAGTGGGGGGCGCTGGGGTGGCGGGTATTTCCAGTGTTGCGTGTGGCCAACTTTCAAATTCATGTTCGAAATATACCTGTCTGAAATTCAAACTATGTTGACCCTTTTTCAAAATAATAATTAGTCATTGAAAAAGATTCGTGCGCTTTTGCATAGCCGGTTTATTTTTCCTTTCCATCTTCACCGGCATTTACAGCAAGCCGCGTTCTCTTCTGAATCGCAAGCAGATAAAATTCCGCGCGTTTTCATAACACCTTGTTTAGTTTTTTCTACGTGCGCGGTTTAGAAATTGCTTAACTGGCAACACCAGCGTCCGTTGCACGACACACTCGCGGAGAAATCATGACCCGTTCCTATCGGTCCGCGCTGCATCGCGCCGGCAATACTACTTCCACCACCAAATCCTTTCCTGGCGAGCGTCGCGTTGCAACGCGGGCATCTCGCGAGAACGTAGAAAGCAGCAATCCTCGGTTTTCGTTGAAAGCCTCTGTTTACGCTTTGCTGCTTGCGATGGGTGGTGTTGGGTATTTGAACGTTGCGAGTGCAACGTCAATTACGGTGCTGAAAGACAGTGGGAAGACTGGCGCTGCCAGCTGTGTGGCTAACGAGGGCTCTGCGGACGCTACTGGGAAACTGGATTGGAGCTGTGTTGTCAAGGGACAAGCGGGAAGCGTTGGCATGTTAAGTGAACGCGGCGATCGTGATGGTCCGTCAATCAGCCTACTCCCCTATCGCTTGAGGGAGGACTCTGTAGCTATCGGACGCAACGCTGTCATAACTGAAGGAAGAGCAGGCGTAGCGATCGGAGCCGACTCTAACGTTAGCAGTGTACAGGGAATTGCGATTGGGGAGAATGCAAATGTGCGCACTCAAATTGGAGGTTACACCGAAGACCGAAGGCTAGGCGTCGATCCTTTTGTGGGTGGTGGTATCGCCATTGGAGCTAACACGATTGCGGAAAATCCAGGTGATGTGGTGATCGGTGAAGATGCTGCGCGCTGGAATGGCCGCATAGTTGGTTATGGATCTTCGGTGATCCTCGGAGCTGGAGCCGGAACCGGAACCGGAACCGCATCAGACGATCGTGCCCACTTCGGTGCTGCCGTATATCTCGGTGCAAGAGCAGGAAGTTCAAGCGACGGTAGTCGGAATATCGCCGTCGGTTATGGAGCCGCTCACCGTATGAAAGGTGATAGAACTTTGGCTATTGGGTACTATGCGTTTGGTAAAGAATCTGAGAGCGTCAACGCTACAGTAGAAGATAGTATTGGCCTTGGAACTGAAGTAGGTTTGAGTAGTCGAGGCGCGCGTAATATCCTTGTCGGAAAGTCAACGGGTCGGAGATTAAACGGCAACGATAATATCGTGATGGGTTGGGATAGCGGCAAAGGAATTGTCGGTTCAAACAATGTAATATTGGGCAAACTTGCTACAGGTTCGGATGATGCCGCGAACAGATCGAGCGAAAGGATAGATAGCGCAGTTAGCATCGGCTCTAAATCTAAAGTCAGAGGCAGCAATAGCGTGGCTATCGGTCCGTCCAGTCTGGCAGATAAGGCTGGTGTTGCCATTGGTACTGACGCCACAGCAACCACGGCCGGCGGCGTTGCTATCGGTAAAGGCGCGGTTGAAGGCGCAGCCAATCCATTTGCCAGTGCGGCGATTAAAGGAACTACCTATCAGTATGCTGGTATTGCGCCAGAAAGTGTCGTGTCTGTGGGCAACGCGGGCGCCGAAAGACAGATCACCAACGTGGCGGCGGGCAGAATCTCTGCCACATCTACAGATGCCATCAACGGTAGCCAGCTCTATGCTGTTCATCAGGCCATTGAAAATCTGACAGTCTCTGCCACCAACAGCGCTGGTGGTGGTAGCTGGAATCTGCAAGTAAATGGAGATACTCCTACGGCTGTCGAGCCATCGTCAACCGTTGGTCTGAATGCAGGCAGCAACATTCAACTGGCACGTGATGGAAATACAGTGTCTATCTCAACAACGCCAAATATCAAAGTTGAATCGGTTCAGGCTGACGCTGTTACGGCTGGTACCGTTTCTGCAACAGACACGCTTCGCGTCACTGACGGCCCAGCACTGACACGTGAAGGCATCGACGCTGCCAATAAAACGATCGTCAACGTTGCTGATGGTAAAAAAGATCATGATGCCGTCAATGTGGCGCAGCTCAATCAGAGCGCCCGCAACTTGAACGAACGGATTGATAGCATTTCCGATGGCTATAATAGCCGCCTCAATAAGGTGGTATCCGGCCTGAACAATCGAATTGATCGTGTTGCTGCTGATGCCGATGCTGGTTCTGCAACCGCTGGTGCCATTGCCAATCTGCCGCATGCTCATCTGCCCGGCGAAAATGCCTTCGCAATTGCCACAGCAGGGTACAGAGGACAGCAAGGCTACGCTGCTGGTTTGTCCAGGGTATCTGAGAATGGCCATTGGGTCGTCAAAGGCAGCCTGAGTGGCAATAACCGTGGTCATATGATGTACGGCGCGGGTATCGCCTATAAGTGGTAAAGGACGATATCGATGTGTTTAGGGAAAGTCCGAATTTCTCGGGGCTACTGTCACTGAGGACTACTTACGAGAAGCGCATCGATTCAAAACGACCCTAAGGTCTGCCGGGCCACCTGTGCTTCACTCAAAATGATGAGCGAAGCACAGGTGGCCCGATTATTTAAGACATCGAATGCGGGATAGAGGGGGCGCTTGGTCTTGCTGGAGTTGTCAGTGTTACTTGTACCTGGTTTTGAATGTCCGGCCTGAGCATGCGTGGCGCAGATTCACAGCGATTCGACTAATTATCAAAATAAAAGAATGTCGTTTCAATTGGATTGTGCGTATTCGCACATCCGATTTATTTTTACTTTCTTTCTTTACCGGTATTTACAGGAAACCGCATTTTCTTCCGAACCGCGCGTAGATAAAATTTCGGACGTCTAGTAACAACATGTTTAGTTTTTTCTACGTGCGCGGTATAGAAATTGCTTAACTGGCAACCACAGCAGCATCCGTTGCACGACAGACTCGCGGAGAAATCATGACCAGATTCCATCGGTCCGTGCTGCATCGCGCCGGCAATACTTCATCCATCAAGAACCTCTTCCCTGGCGAAAGTCGCTGTGCAACACAGACATTTCGCAAGCAAGTTGAAAGTGCTAAACCTTGGTTTTCGTTAAAAGGCTCTGTTTGCGCTTTGCTTTTTGCGATGGGCGGGGTTGGGTCTTTGAATGTTGCGAGTGCGTTGGAGTATTCTATTGCTAAAGCAGAGCTTAGTGGTTGTGAAAAGACTCCTGAATCCCGACATTACGGCAGCGAAGACTTCGAGAACTGGACTTGTCGAGCGATCGGCGAAGAAGGAAGCGTAGGCCTGATCAATATGGACATTTCCAGAGAATTGCTAGAGCACGGCGAACGGCCCAGACCGGAAATACGTGAAGATGCAGTGGTGATCGGACGCGTTGTACGATATAAAAAGGGTGAAGATCCACAAACATATAATCTTGGCAGTGTATCTATCGGGGCCGGAGCACGCGCTGAAGCGCATGGCGTTGCGATTGGAGAAAACGCGGCGTCACATGGTGATCCTAGCGATCCCTCTTCAAAGAAATTGAGGTACGACCGCGATGAACGTTTCCAGATTGTGAAGCAGTATGACACTGATCACAGGTACGGCGCGATAGCCATTGGTGACCAAGCGATGACGCATATAGAAAGTGAAGTCGTGATTGGAACTTATGCGGGAAAAGGCGCACAGGGAATTCCAAATACGTTTTATTCTGGTCGTGAACGTGATTTTTGGATCTACTCACTCGGCCCGTCTGTGATGGTCGGTGCTGATGCAGGGCGGGATGCAATATACCGCGGTGCTGTATTTCTAGGCACAAGAGCAGGCCAATCCAGCCAAGGGGTGTTTATTACAGCTATCGGTGAGGGTGCCGCTTATGGTCTGAATGGCAATAGGAACATCGCGATTGGTGAAGATGCTTTAGGGAAAGTACTTCCCTATCATAAAGGCGTAGATATCAGTGATGGCTCGAATTTCATCGCCGCGGAAGGCGACGCAAATTTTGCTGCCGGAAGCCTCGCCGGCGCGGCTAGTCGTGGAAGCCACAATACATTTATTGGCGAATCAGCCGGCGTCCTGTTCGTTGGTGATCATAATATTGCTATGGGCGCAAATAGCGGGTTTCTGGCCCAAGGTTCGGGTAATGTATTACTGGGACGTCACGCAACTGGTTTCGGTGAGGACTCTTATTATTCGGGCAGTGGGATAGTCGGGAATGCGGATACACCCTATGCCATCGCCAATGACGCAGTCAGCATCGGCTCTGAATCCAATGTCAGAGGCGATAATAGCGTTGCAATTGGTCATAGCAGTACGGCGGACAAGGCTGGTATTGCGATTGGTACCGATGCCACTGCAACCACTGCCGGTGGTGTCGCTCTCGGTAAAGGCGCGGTAGAAGGCGCAGCCAGTCCTTTTGCCAGTGCTACGATTAAAGGAACTACCTATCAGTATGCCGGCATTGCTCCAGAAAGTGTCGTGTCTGTGGGTAACGTGGGCGCCGAAAGACAGATCACCAACGTGGCGGCGGGCAGAATCTCTGCAACATCTACAGATGCCATCAACGGTAGTCAGCTCTTTGCTGTTCATCGAGCTATCGAGATGTTGAATGCTGCTGCCAGTGCACCTGCACCCACACCTGCGCCTGTACTTGCCACTGACGGTGGTGGCGCTGGTGATGGTGCTTCTGCCAATGGTGGCGGTGGCTGGAATCTGCAGATCAATGGCGATACCCCGACCGTTGTTGCAGCATCTGCAACTGTCGGACTGAATGCGGGAAGCAACATTCAATTGGCGCGTGATGGGAATAATGTGTCTGTCTCCACAACGCCAAACATCAAAGTTGATTCAGTAAAGGCTGACACTGTAACGGCTAACTCTGTAACGGCTGATGCCATAACAACTACCTCGGTAGCCGCTGGCACTGTTGCAGCAACCGATGCGCTTCGTATCACTGACGGCCCTGCGTTATCGTCTGATGGTATCGACGCAGCCAATAAAATAATCATTCATGTCGCCGATGGCGAACAGGACCATGATGCTGTCAATGTGGCGCAGCTTCATCGGAGCACGCGCGACTTGAGCGAGCGGATTGATCGAATCTCCAATAGCTATAACGGTCAGGTGGGACCGGGTGTCAATGACCGCATGGAGCAGATTGCGTCTGGCTTGAATGAACGAATAGGTAAAGTGGCATCCGGTCTGAATGCCAGAATCGATCGTGTTGCTGCTGAAGCAGATGCTGGTTCAGCCTCGGCAAGCGCGATTGCCAATCTGCCGCAAGCTTATGTGCCTGGAAAAAATGCCTTCGCGATTGCCACGGCGGGATACAGAGGACAGCAAGGCTACGCTGCAGGTTTGTCCCGGGTATCTCCAAGCGGCAACTGGATTGTAAAAGGCAGTCTGAGTGGCAACAGCCGTGGACATCTGGTGTATGGCGCAGGCGTTGCCTATCAATGGTAAACGCTCAAAAGTGATAATCACAAATTGAGTGGATTAAAATGCGGCTGCTGATATTGCAGCCGTTTTTCATTTGAGATACAAGATTGGTTTGTTCTATCCATTACAATCTCGTGAGTGTTCGGTGTCAATCAACAGCAACGTGCACTGTGTATTCTGCTTTATTACGTTCGAAGTAAAGGAGTGAAATGAAAGACTATTACGCAGCGCGCGCAGCGGAATATGACCGCATCTATTCCAAGCCTGAAAGACAAACGGATCTTAGAAAATTACAATTGTGGTTGCCCGATGTTTTGGCTGACTGCTCGGTGCTGGAAGTAGCTTGTGGCACCGGTTACTGGACGCAATTCTATGCGGCGACCGCCAAGAAAGTTGTTGCACTGGACGCCGCCGTTGAAACACTGGACATTGCCAGGGAACGTGGTATGCCAGGTAACGTCACATGGATGGTAGGCGACGCCTACGAGCTGCCGGCATTCGATACACCATTTTCCGCTGCCTTCGCCGGCTTCTGGTGGTCACACATTCCGCTTGATCAAATCGATGGCTTTCTGCGGGGCCTTCATCGCGCGCTTGAACCGGGCGCTTCGGTTGTCTTTATGGATAACCGCTATGTCGCTGGCAGCAGCACACCGGTGGCTGAAACGGATGAGGCGGGAAATACCTATCAGATACGCCACCTGGACGATGGTTCCACCCATCGCGTACTCAAAAATTTCCCGACAGAATCGCAGTTACTTGCGGCGGTTTCGGCGTACAGTTGCAGCAGCGAGTATCTGGAACTGGATTATTTCTGGGCGATAAGGTATACGTTGCGGTAGTTGGCGTTCGTAAACCAAAGGGAAAGTTCGGAAAATATAATCTGCACTAGCTCAACACTATCTGACAGTTACCCGTTTTTAATGCAATGCCTGTCAGTTTAGATTTGGTTCACATTCTTCGATTTCCAAATCGCCTTACTGTCAAGCACGATCTGCATTGGCGTTCTGCCGCAGCACATCTTGCCTTGATGAGTACGTTCATCGTTATAAAATTCCAGCCAAACGTCCAGAATTTCCTGCAGACTTCCAAGGTCGCTATATAGCATCTTTCTAAAGATTATCTGATAGGACTCCTGCAGAATCACTTTATGGAAGCGTTCACAAATGCCATCGGTCTGCGGCGACATGGCCTTGTTTTGCGTGGTCAATATCATTTAGCGCCAGGTACACCTGATAGTTGTGATCTACCTGACCGTAGAACTCTGTATCGCGGTCTGTCAGTATACGCAACACAGGCAAAACGTGCTGTTCGTAAAATGGCAACACCTTGTCATTGAGCTGGTCTCCAGACGTACTTGTTGGCTATCTTGCGCCCCTGGAAGACTCTCTCAGCACCGTTCCGACGACGGTTCGGGATCGTTCCTTTGGCGCATCCCTGATCGTCGGTGTGAGCGAGACGCACGATATGTTCGACTTCTGTGGAGTACATGACTTCACATAGGTGTTTATATCATTAATATAAAAGACATCAAAGACGCCTGCACCAGAATCCTCAAAAGCGATGTGAAGTATCGATTTGTGACAGATATGTCTACGCTGGGAACGGAATGAAGAGCGTCAGCATGCTTTTACATATCTGCGTTAGTCTAAAGTTTCCAGACTTTACCGACAACCAGTTGTTTCATTTTGCGCAAACCCTGCGCATTCGCCTCGGCCTGTCATTGATTCGCGAATTTTTAGTAGATCCTGAGTTAGTGCGAAAGCGGGACGGCGGTGCTAATCGCTGAATTTGAGTTGAGAGAGGAATTCGAGAGCTACAGACACGATTCTTAGCATGTAGCGATCGGTTAAAAGCACTCGTTGGCCATCGACCTGTCGCGAATGACTGTGATATAGCGGACGCCCGAATCTGTTCGCGCTTGATTTCTGTACCTTTAAATTTACAAATGAAAAAACTTCCACATGATCATCGAGTGAAAAAATTGTGCTGATCACCCGCTGCGACATGCGGTTGGATTTCAGCGGAGTCCTGCATTTTGCGGGAGCTAATTCGTACGTCTATACAACTGGGTACGTTAAAGCGTTCTGGATGGTGCAACTGAATTCTTGGGGTTTAAGTGCCGTTCGAGCGTAAGCCTTTTTTGCTTGGAGAAACAGTGCTGCTGGATACGAGCGAAATTTCCATCCTTGCTCTGCAACTGGCGAACCTTGCTGGGGCGCGCGTCATCATCGCCTCTGCGCGGATGAAAAACTGAAACGCGCTTGTGCCCTTGATACCGATCACTTCATCCACGACCGGTAGCGTCCTGATTGGGTAGACAGAGTGCAACAGATCACCGGTGGAGCAATGCAATATGGCTCTTCTAGCGGAATTATTGTTTCAATTTGAACAGTCAATAATATATTTATTCGCAAAACATCTAAGTTGACAAATAAAAATAGATATCCATATAATGGAATACATATCCACTAAGCGGACAAACAATAAGGGTAGGTATTCAACATTTCAAACATATATGGATGCTGTTAAGCAGAACGGAGCGAAAAACCATAATGAAATAATGCAGAACTATCGCTTCGCTTATTAATTTTCACTAGTCTTCTGTGAGTAGAGAATTGAACTCATTAATTGATGACAAGTATGAATATCACATCACTACGAAGCACGCATGCTCGCGGAGCGTCGTTGGAACCTAGGAGCTAAAGAATATGAAAACGGAATTGCAATTGCGCAAAGAACTTGCCGGCTGTTATCGCCTGTTTGATTGGTTGGGCTGGACCGAACTAATATTCAATCACATAACACATCGCGTGCCGCAACGCGAGGACTCACCATCTGAATATCTAATTAACCCGTTTGGCCTTCACTATTCGGAAGTTACCAGTTCCAATTTGGTGCGGATTACTATCGATGGAAAGGTTTCTGATGGTAGTGATGCAAAAGTCAACAGAGCAGGTTTCGTAATACATAGTGCGATTCATGCTGCAAGGCCCGATGCGCATTGCATCATGCACATCCATACAACCGCGGGCTGTGCAATATCGTGTAAAGAGGAAGGTCTAAGGCACGATAACTTTTATAGCGCAATGCTATACGACGACATTGGTTATCACAATTATGAAGGTGTGACGACAAGCTTGGAAGAACAGCCGCGATTAGTTGCGTCGCTTGGCAAATGCAACCATTTGATTTTGCGCAACCATGGTCTTCTAGTTGTTGCAGCAGATCTGCCTACTGCATTTAATCGTCTATGGACTCTCCAACGCGCGTGTGAAATACAATTGGCTTCAGATTCAGGCAATGGATTAAATCGTAAAATTTCTGATGAAATTCTTAAAAAAGTCCCGGAAACTCGTGTGGCTGGAAGGTCGGCTACCAATCAAATGATTTTCGATGCTATGTTGCGACGCGCGGGACTCAATGAATTCTTATAGATAAATTGATAAAATCGCGTTTACCATACCGAACAATAATACGACATAAGGGAAAGGCGATTTGCCGTTGCTTATCGCTTTTCAGTAATTAGACGATTGTTTTATTTGGTTCCGAGCGGATACTGAATAAAACTCGACTATGTTGTTAAACGCTTAGATATGTCTTGAGTTTTTTTTACGTGCGAATCATAGCAAATTTATAATGCACAAATCTGAGATATCAATTAACTGAAATATCGTATTGTTATCAAATGAATAATATTTCGGTAGTAAACGATAGGAGTATTGCCTTAAAAAATATAAACTCGAAAAATGACTGGTTGCACGACGCCGACTTCAAGCGTCAGGAGTAATACATAATATCAACTTCAATCCCGCAGTCGGATACTAGATCACAAAATGGATTTAGTAAGAAAGGAGGGGTCGCAGGAGACGCATAATATGCAGGGTAACTTAACAAGCCGAGTACTTAGCTGTCAACTGAGCAAAAAATTGTTGGAGTGTCTTGTTAGTAAACAGTCAATCGAACGAGTCGTTTCGTCTGGAACACGCGTTCTTCGTACTGGTCAGCCTCTTGAATACCTACCATACATTGAAGGAGGACGGTTAGATGTTGTTATACATTTGGATAGCCAGGGCTCGCAATTAGTGCCGGTCTCATTCGAAAAGGGTGAATTGGCTTTGCTTTCAACTCTATTTTGCAGTGATGCCTCAAATGTCGACTTACTTGCAGTAGGGCCATGCAGGATAATCTGGCTATTGAAGGCGGATCTAGAAAATGCACTAGTTTCTGACGCTTCGTTGCTAGTATTACTAGTTCGCTTTCTTGGCGAGAGAATGCGAGAAGTGCGAAAGCGAGAACGAACTTGGCTGACAAGAAACGTCGAGGGACGCGCCCGCGCTATCCTTGCTCGGAGCGTTTCTGAAAGTGTCATTCACGGAGACAGCAGGATAGTTATGTGCACCCATGAGCAGCTTGCTCGCCGCTGTGGTGTTAGTCGCTCCAAACTCTCTACTGTACTTAAACAGTTAGAGACTGCAGAGATTTTGAGGCTTCATAGAGGATACATCGAAGTGCTAGATCCTAATGCGTTGCTTAGTACCTCCGCCATCACGCGCTAAATTTTCTATTACTGTTCCCGTAGGAACAGACGCAGACGTGATTACATCTGATAATAAAAAAAAAGGAGAGAATCATGAATATCACACGTCGCCAATTCCTATATATAGCGGGGACTACAGCGCTAATTCCGATGCATGTTCGCGCCGCGGAAGAGCAAGTAACAATTCTGGTGGGGTATCCTGCTGGGGGAGCGCCTGATCTTGTCGCTCGTTCAATAGGCATTGGATTACGAGACCAGAACATCACTGCTGTTGTGGAGAACAAAAGTGGCGCAGCGGGACGCTTAGGAATAGATAATTTGCTAAGAGCCCCCCGCAATGGAAAATTTCTTCTATTGCTTCCGTCGAGTAATCTTACGCTATATCCACATTACTTCAACGACCTCAGATATGACTCAAAGAAAGACTTTTCTTTGCTGGCATCTGTAGCAGAATACTCTTTCGCTTTAGCAATTAACCCGAAAATTCCTGCGAAGACGCTGAAAGAATTTATGAATTGGGCAGAGAATAATAAGAATCAAGCACAATTTGGTACACCTGGCGTTGGGTCAGGTCCCTATTTTTTGGGTAATTATCTTCAGAAGTTGGGCGGTTTTCATCTTCAACACATTCCATATCGTGGTGGTGCGCCGGCCCTTACCGATACAATCGGGGGGACTATCGCTGCAGTATTTACAACGACTCCCAATTTGATAAAGCCTCATCGTTCAGGTCAATTGCGTATTCTTGCACACTCAGGAGCCCAACGTATTCCATCCATTGCCGATGTTCCAACATTTGCTGAAAGTGGTTTTGCTGAATTATCGTTACGTGATCGTTTTGTGATCGTAAGTTCATCTAAAGAGGAACAAAGTGTTCAGGAATCGCGAGCAAAACAATTGTCATCGGCTGCTGTCGTCCCGGCAGTGACGACGTTGCTGAGTGAGGCTGAGTTTATACCAAATGTTTTAGGTGGCGAACAGTTAAAAGTAGAAATCAATAGCGAATATAAAAGGTGGGGAAATATCGTCCAGGCCATCAATAACCACAGCTAATCGGTAAGTTTGGATTGCCTTATTTTTTGGAATAATAGTCAATGAAAACTACATCATCTCCTAAGAACCTTTTACTCATTCTCTCTGATGAGCACAATCCAAAAGTAATGGGCTGTGCTGGACATCCCGACGTACTGACTCCAAATCTCGACTTCTTAGCGTCAAGAGGAAGACGTTTTATCAACGCTACGTGTGCAAGCCCGATCTGTGTGCCAGCTCGTGCAGCGCTTGCCACTGGACGAAACGTATTTGAACTGGAAACCTGGGACAATGTCACTGCGTATGACGGAGTAGTCAAAAGTTGGCATCATATTTTGCGAGAAAGTGGACACGAAGTTAATTCGATAGGAAAACTACATTATCGAGGGTGGGAAAGCGATGATTACGGCTTTTCGGATTCGATATTGCCCATGCATATCCATGCAGGCCGTGGAGAAATAAGGATGCTATTGCGCGAAAATCCTGTTACGGATGGATCGAAGTTTCTACAATTAGCAGGACCGGGGATTTCGTCGTACAATGAATACGATGCCGCCATTGTGGACTCGGCTGTCGATTGGTTGAGAACGCAAGCAGATAAAGGACACAACAAACCTTGGGTTTTGCTGGTTTCGCTTGTCGCACCTCATTTTCCGTTAACTGCTCCTCCAGAGTATTATTCGCTCTATGCGAATAAAGATTTGCAGTTGCCGAAAGACTACCATTTTGGTTTGAATCCGACCGCTCATCCATACGTGAGACAGTATGGAAGCACCACTCCATACAATTTGCATTTTAAATCAGAGCAGGATGTACATCGCGCCTTGTGCGGTTATTATGGCTTAGTATCTTATCTCGACGCACAAATCGGCAAGTTATTAGATGTGCTCGAAGAAACCAGTTTAGCTTCGACTACTCGAATTTTATATACCAGCGACCATGGTGATAACGCTGGAGCTCGCGGCTTATGGGGTAAGAGTACAATGTATGCCGAGTCGGTCGGTGTACCATTGATCATCTCAGATCTGGATAATGATGGTGACAGTATTGAAGCGAACAAAATTGAAGAAGCCGCGGTTAACCACATTGATATTTTCAAAACTGCGCTTGATTCCGTCGGTTGTGATAACGGTACCAATTTTGCATCGCCGCGTTCTCAATCTTTGCTACAGCCTCTAGATCCTGCGCGAATTACATTCTCTGAGTACCATACAACGGGCTCAAGTTCGGGGATTTATATGCTGCAGAACTCCAAAACGAAGTACGTGTTTTATTGCGATTTACCCAACGAATTCTTCGATCTGTCAATTGACCCTGAGGAAATGAATAATCTTATAGACGACCCAACACGGGAAGAGGAGATCGGGCTTTGGCGTACGCGATTGTTCGAAATTTGCGATCCATTTGAGATTGACTCATTAGCGAAACATAAGCAGCAAGAACAAATCGAATTATATGGAGGTCGCGACGCAATATTAAAGTCGAACGGTATTGGAGGATTCAGCCCTCCACCTAAACAGTCGTCCTAAGAAGACAATTTTGACTAAAGTGTTAAATAGGAGCAGTTAAACGGAATCTGCGCTACATAAAATGCAGCGCAGTTAAAATTTTTAAATTGCTTTATTTGCAGCAATAGTTATCTGTTGTGACACCAAGTAGTTAAAGTGCTGTATTTCATTTAATGGGTCAATGTCGTGGCGAACAATAGGATTCGCTATCAATCTAATTCCAGGTCCGATGGGCTTCCAAGGCGCTCCACGATTTGTTCCAGCACACGGTAAAGTTCCTCTACTTCTGCCCGCCCCATCAGACACTCGATTTCAGCGTAGGTCGCTTCCGAATGTGGCGCGATCTTTTGTACGATGGCATGGCCCTCTGTTGTGAGATCAAACTCTGAACCGCGTAAATCGCCAGCAAGGCGCTCACGGGTTACTAGCTCTCTGACCTCAAGCGTCTTGAGAAGGCGCGACAAGCTTGGCATGCTGATAAAGGTCATTTGCGCCAACTCCATCGGCCGTAAACTGCGCTCGGCTGCTGACATAGCACGTAAAACGCGCCATTGTTGTTCTGTAAGGTTATGCGCCCGAAGCATGGGTCTAAAGCGCACCATGACCGATTCTCGAGCCTTCAGCAGAGCCATCGGGAGGGAGCGTGAAAAAGAGCGCAAGGATTCGGACATGACGAGGGTACTTGATATTTTCATAGCAATGGGGAACATCAGATTGTACGCCAGTCTCGTTGTATGAGAAGCACAGGGCGGGTCGCTGTCCGAATTCGATATGTCGATTGCAGATCGTTTTTCTGATAGCTAATAGGTACTTCCCTGGACGACCGCTTCAGTATTTTTAAACCGACTTGCCAATTGACTCGTAGCGTGCACTAACAGACTGGTGTCAAGTCCGACGGCGACAAAACTGCATCCCTGTTCGAGATAGTTGCGTGCCAGCATTTCGTTGGGAGTGAGGATGCCCGCCGCTTTTCCGGCCGTCTGAATGCGAGTAATAGCATCGTTGATCGCTTCCTGAACCTCGGGATGGCCCGGGTCGCCCACATGTCCCATCGCTGCCGACAGATCTGCAGGGCCGATAAAGACCCCGTCTACGCCTTCGGTCGTAGCAATGGCATCCAGATTTCTCAATCCTTCCAGTGATTCGACCTGAACCAGCACACATAACTGTGCATTGGCTTCGTGGTAATAGTTAGCGTGGCGTCCCCATGCCGAAGCGCGCGCACCTCCCATCCCGCGAATACCTCCCCTGCCGTCGTTCTGTGGGTACCGTGTTGCCCGCACAATTCGGGCGGCCTGCTCGGCAGTGTCGACCATTGGGACTAACAGCGTTTGTACACCCACGTCCAGATACTGCTTGATCAGCATTTCACCGATTTCTCCATGGCCCATAGGCACGCGCGCGACGGGGTGCGAGGACGGGTATGGAGCCACTGCCTGCAATTGAGCGAGCAACGTAAGGGTATCGTTAGGTCCATGTTCACCGTCGAAGAGCAGCCAGTCGAAACCCGCCCCGGCGCATATCTCGGCTGAGTAAGAGCTTCCCAGGCTAATCCATAAGCCGATTTGTGCTTTTTTCTGTGCCAGGGCAGCCTTGAAATGGTTAATGGGTGTTGTCGTTGTCATATGATTTCCTTTCTTCAAATACCCATGCACAGATACTTGGTATCCACATATTCTTCTATGCCAGTTGCACCGCCTTCTCGGCCGATTCCCGACTGTTTGACCCCGCCAAAAGGAGCAACCGCCGTACTGATTATTCCGCTGTTGATGCCGACCATGCCATATTCCAACGCTTCACCGACGCGCCAGACGCGTCCGAGGTCGCGCGCGTAGAAATAGGCAGCCAGGCCAAATTCTGTATCGTTGGCCATGTGAATGGCTTCTTCTTCTGTCTTGAAGCGAAAAACCGGGGCGACGGGGCCAAACACCTCTTCTTTGGCAATTCGCATGCCTGACTGTACATCGCCAAGAATTGTTGGTTCATAAAAGCTATAGCCCAGGCTACTGCGCTTGCCACCGGTGATGATTTTCGCACCCTTGTATAATGCATCCTGTACCAGTTCTGAAACTTTATCGACGGCAGCATCGTCAATCAGTGGCCCCTGCGTCACGCCATCTTCTGCGCCGTTGCCGATTTTAAGCGCTGCTACGGCAATGGTGAGTTTAGCCATGAAGGCATCGTACACGGTGTCCTGTACCAGTAAGCGATTGGCACAGACGCAGGTCTGACCTGTGTTGCGGTATTTGGATGCCATGACACCTTCTACAGCGGCATCCAGATTTGCGTCGTCAAACACGATGAACGGGGCGTTCCCGCCGAGCTCCAGTGACATTTTCTTCAGTGTTGGTGCGCATTGTTCAGCCAGTACGCGACCAACCTCAGTGGAGCCCGTGAAAGTCAGCTTACGTACGGTAGAACTTGCCGTTAGAACGCCGCCGATAGCACGTGACGAGCCGGTTAGCACACTAAAAACGCCCGCTGGCACGCCAGCGCGCTGTGCCAGTTCGGCCAGGGCAAGGGCTGAAAGTGGTGTTTGTTGCGCGGGCTTGACAATAATAGTGCAACCCGCAGCCAAGGCAGGCGCCACCTTGCGCGTAATCATGGCTGCAGGAAAGTTCCATGGCGTGATCGCTGCGCAGACACCGACGGGTTCTTTGGTGACGACAAGCCGCTTGCCTACCCAGGGAGAAGGAACCATCGAGCCATAGATGCGCTGCGCTTCCTGCGCGAACCATTGTATATAGGACGCAGCATAGGCAATTTCGCCACGTGCCTCTGCCAGTGGCTTACCTTGCTCGGCTGTCATGATCAGAGCCAGATCTTCCTGATGTTGCATGACAAGTTCAAACCACTTGCCTAGAATGGCGGCACGTTGCTCTGCGGTGCGCGCCTTCCAGTCGATAAAAGCGCGTTCGGCCGCAGCGATGGCGGTTTCAGTTTCATTCTGGCCGAGCATCGGAACCTGGGCAATCAGCGCAGTGGTGGCGGGGTTGTGGACAGCAATGGTTTTGCCGTCAGCTGCCGAAATCCACTTGCCGTCGACCAGGCATTGCGCTTTAAGCAGAGTTGAATCAGATAGTTGTAAAGACATGAAACATTCCGGTGATATTTACCTATTTATTCAAAACGAAAGCGCAACACGCCCAGCGGGCCGTAGTCGGCCTCGAACAAGTCGCCTGCTTTGGCAGCAACCGGGCGCGTAAATGAGCCAGCGAGGACAATTTCGCCCGCAGCCAGTGATACGCCCCAGGGAGCGAGTTTGTTGGCAAGCCAGGCCACGCCGATGGCCGGATGACCTTGTACGCCTGCAGCAAGTCCTGTTTCTTCTACCTGGCCATTTTGGCGAAGGATTGCGCCGCACCATGGTAAGTCCAGCGTTTGAGGCTTGGCGCGATGGCCGCCAACGACGATGCCTGCATTGGCCGCGTTATCGCTGATGGTGTCGAATACCTTGCGCATGGCTTTGGTATGGCGATCGAACTGCTCAATGCGCGAGTCGATGATCTCAATGGCTGGCGTGACATATTCGGTTGCAGCTAATACATCGTCGACGGTAATCTCTTTGCCGCCGGGCAGATCTGGACCAGCCAGGGGAGATTTAAGAACAAAAGCCAGTTCAACTTCCACACGGGGCGCGATAAATTGACGCGTGGGTAGCGCCAGAACTTCATCGGGAGCGCAGGTAAACAGCATGGAATCGAGCAGAGTGCCGTAATCCGGCTCATCGATCTGGGAGGCCAGTTGCATGGCGCGCGAGGTCAGTCCGATTTTGTGGCCGATAACCTTTCGGCCGGCCGCGATCTGCATACGTACCCATTCGCGGGAAATGCGGTAACCATCTTCGACGGTCATGTCGGGATAGCGTTTTGAAAAATGTTCGATTTGTTGGCGGGACTTTTCGCTTTGGTCGAGTTCTTGAGCGAGCTGGGCCAGAAGTTCAGCAGAAAACATGATGAGTTACTTCCTGGTAAAGAGTGGATGCAGGGTGCTGTGTTTGCCATCGTAGACCTGACCAGGCGCCTCGTCGACCTGCACTGTCAGACCCAAGTGGGTTCCAGTATTGGAAAACAGCGGAGACAAATGCGATTTGGCACAGGACAGGAGAGCGTCTCCTGCCGCCTTTTTGACGGTATCAGAGCGTCCTGTGCCCATGCGCAGATTGATGTAAATGAAGCCGTAATCGCCGTCACCGCCCGCAGCGCGCCCGGCGTTTCCACCATCGGACACGGCATAGTGTGGAGCCGGATAGGCAAAAACGCGTGTGCCACCTGTCGGAAAAACCTGCTGGCCATCTTCGGCGAAGATGGATAGCATGGTGTCTGCCAGGCTGCGGCACAGTACACTCATATCGGTCTGTTTTTCAAGATTATTTGTGTAGAGTATGACAACGTGGGGCATGGTTCAGAATTCCTGATCAAAGTCGGCCGGCCAGTGCGACGCCGGTATGGTCGGTACTGGCTTGTGCAGCCGGAATGGCTTTGCCATTTTGTGGCGTCACTGGGAAAACGGCGTTCAGCTGTCCGGTGCCGGACGCTGCAAAATAAGGAGTGAGGATTTCGGCTTGACCATCGTAAGCTGACCAGCCTAGTGCCCCCAGCAACATTGCGGTGTCGTGCATAAACCCTTCGCCGTGTCCCTTGGATGCATACTCAGGTAGCATGCCGCAGAATGCCTGCCATTCCCCGGCTTGCCACATGCGGATCACATCTCGATCCAGCCGTTCGAGAAACGGACTCCATATTTTGAATGCGAAATCGGGAGCCTGACCATTCTGCGCGAAACGGTGGGAAAGTGAGCCACTGGCCAGAATAGCGACCGTTCCGTCATACTGGTCTTCGATGGCGCGGCGGATTGCCCAGCCCAGCCGGGCACTGTCATTTAGGTAGTGCGCCATGCACAAGGCAGAGACGGAGATGACTTTAAAATGACCATCCTCGTTCATATATCGCATGGGTACCAGCGTTCCGTATTCAGGTCCCAATGAGGTTGCATCATGAGCTTGAGTAGTAACCCCTAATTGGTTGGCAGTCTGCGCCAGGATCCTACCCAGTTCTGGGTTACCAGGAAACTCGTAACCCATATTGCTGATGAAGTGTGGCAATTCGTTGCTGGTATACAGCCCCTTGAAATGCGGGGCGCAATTGATATGGTAGTCAGCATTGACCAGCCAGTGGGTATCGAACACCACGATGGTGTCCACGCCCAAGTCACGGCAACGTTTGCCGATTTCCCGCAGTCCGTCGATGGCGTCCTGACGGGTACCTTTGCGTGGTCCGTCCTGTTCGCTCAGATACAGGGAGGGGACGTGGGTAATCTTGGCGGCAATTGCGATTTTTCCCATGGCGATTCCTTGAATAAATAAGTGTTTGCTAACAATTGGCAGCCAGTTAGCCCACGCTAATGTTTGCACGATGGATGATTTCGCTATATTTTGCGATCTCACTGTTCACAAAGTTCGTAAATTGTGTGACTGAACCGGCCTTTGAAACAACACCGCTCTTGGCGAAGACTTCTACTACATTGGGCGCAGACAGTGCTTTATTGACTTCTGCGTTAAGACGTTGCACGATCTCATCCGGGGTCCCCGCGCGCGCGAGTAAGCCTTGCCAGGAGTTCGACTCCAGTTCAACGCCTTGTTCAGTCAGTGTCGGCACGTCAGGCGCGAAGCGCGAGCGTTGGCGCGTGGCCATTCCAAGGGCGACCAGTTTGCCGTTTTCGATATGATTGCGAAACTCAGACCAATTGCCGAACATCACGTTGACCTGACCTCCCAGCAAATCGACTAACGCCGGCCCCTGTCCTTTGTATGGCACGTGGATCATGTCAATGCCCATCATCTGGCAAAGCAGTGCGCCCGATAAATGTGCCGAGGTGCCGTTGCCAAATGATGCGTAAGTCAGAGAACCTGGTTTGGCCTGAGCTGCTTTTCTGAGATCATCCAGGTTTTTCAATCCAGTATCCGGATGTGCCGCGAGCACGTGCTCTGACAGCCCCATAAGAGCAACCGGCTGCAAGTCTCCAGTGGTGTCGTACGGTAATGACTTGATTAACGTTTTATTGGCGGTGAAGCTATTGGCGACGCAGACGAAACGGTAGCCGTCCGCAGGTTGTTTAACAACCGAGTCGACGCCGATCACAGTGCCTGCACCAGGTTTGTTCTCGACGATCACACTTTGGCCCAGTTGCTTGGCCAATTCGGTGCTGATCAGGCGTGAGACCAAATCTGTCGTGCCGCCTGGTGTAAACGGGACGACGACGCGGATGGGTTTTGCGGGCCAGGAGTCTGACTGAGCCAGCCCAGCACGACTTGCGGCTAAAAGCGCTGCGGCCGAGCAAGTTTGTAGAAAATGACGACGTTGCATGAGAGTCTCCGATTTTAGGTTTTGACGCTGCCGTATCTCCGATACGAAGCAGGCACAGGCAGCGAGTTGTTATTTTTTTGGCTATTTACCCCAGTGAGGAATATGATGCGAACCCATTGAAACAGCGATATTCTTGGGTTCGAGAAAGACTTCGTAGCTCCAGGTGCCGCCTTCGCGTCCTACGCCAGAGGCCTTGGAACCTCCAAAGGGTTGCCGCAAATCCCGAACGTTCTGACTATTGACGAAACACATGCCGGCTTCGACTGCGGCGGCCACACGATGTGCTTTGCCAATGTTCTCGGTCCATACATAACTTGATAGACCATAGGCGATGTCATTGGCGATACGTATGGCGTCTGCTTCATCCTTGAAGGGAATCAGCGAGGCAACCGGACCGAAAATTTCGTCCTGGGCAATTTTCATACGATTGTCCACGTCGGCGAAAACAGTGGGCATCACAAAATTGCCTTTCTTCACACGATCGGACACCACCGGGGCGTCTAGTCCACCGCAAAGCAGGCTGGCGCCTTCTTTCTGGCCCAATTCAATGTAGCTGCGTACTTTATTCAGATGACCAGGGGAGATCATGGGGCCGACAATCGTGTTTTCATCCAGCGGATCGCCTACGCTGATACGTTTAGCGCGGGCGACAAATTTTTCTACAAAATCGGCGTAGATATTTTGTTGGACGAGAATCCGACTACCCGCCGTACAGCGTTCGCCGTTATTGGAGAAAATCATGAAGACAGCGGCGTCAAGCGCGCGATCCAAATCAGCGTCATCGAAGATCACAAAAGGACTTTTACCGCCCAGTTCCATACTGAATTTCTTCAAACCCGAGGCCTGTACGATGCGATTGCCTGTGGCGGTGGAACCTGTGAACGACACGGCACGTACATCAGGATGACTGCACAGTGGTTCGCCCGCCTCTTTGCCAAAGCCATGCACGATATTGAGCACTCCAGCGGGGATGCCTGCTTCGAGCGCCAATTCGCCAAGACGAGACGCAGTCAGTGGCGACAGCTCGCTCATCTTCAGTACCGCTGTATTGCCAAAGGCCAGACATGGTGCGATTTTCCAGGTGGAAGTCATGAAGGGCACATTCCAGGGCGAAATCAGTGCGCATACACCTACCGGATGGAACAAGGTGTAATTCAGATGCGTCGGTGTCGGATAAGTGTGTCCATCTACCCGCGTGCACATTTCAGCAAAATAATAGAAATTGTCCGCGGAGCGAGGCACCAGTTGTTTGCCTGTTTGATTGATGGTTTGGCCGGTGTCGTTGGTTTCGGTCCTGGCTATGTCCGGTACATGCTTGGTGATTAGATCTCCCAGTTTGCGCATGAGTTTTGCGCGTTCCGTCGCAGGCATTCCTGCCCATGCCGGGAAAGCGTCCTTGGCTGCCTGGACTGCTGCATTCACCTGCGTTTGGTTGCCGGACGCGACCTCTGCAAGCACATCCTGAGTGGCTGGGTTAATGGTTTCAAAGTAGTCGGTTCCGGTACTTGATTTACCGTTGATCAGGTGATCGATTTTCATAGTATGCTCACTGATAAGTTCAATTGATATTTTTATTAACGGGGAGATTAGGCTGCTATCAGGGTATTGGTCAGCGTGCCGATGCCATCGATCTCTGTCTCAACGACATCACCGACATTTACATTGACTACGCCGTCTGGCGTACCAGTCAGGATGACGTCGCCGGGTTGTAGCGTCATGAACCCGCTCAAGTACTCAATCAGCTCTGGAACACGGTGGATCATGTCGTTGGTGTTGCCACTTTGTGTGACTTCACCGTTAACGCGGGTGCGTAACCCCAGCGAGTGAGGATCAGGCACATCTGCGGCGTCAATCAGCCAGGGCCCGATCGCGGTGCAGGCGTCGCGGTTCTTTACCCGCAGATTGGGACGGTAGAAGTTTTCCAGATAGTCGCGTACCGCATAGTCATTGCTGACTGTATAGCCGAGGACATAGTCCATGGCTTCGGTGGCCTTTACTCGTTTTGCCTCGCGTCCGATAATGACCGCCAGTTCGCATTCATAGTGCATGAAGGCCGCGTCAGTTGGGCGGGGCGTCTGTCCTCGATGGCCAATCAGAGAGTTGGGGCCTTTGAGAAAGACCAAAGGTGCATCTTTAGTGGTGACGGTCAGTTCCTTGGATAATTCCTTCACGTGATCCGCGTAATTCAGACCGAGTGCGATGATCGTTCCGAAAGTGACTGGGGGCAGCCACTGAACCTCCGTCTCTTTAAGCTGCTGCCCGTCAGGCAGACGTACCGAACCGTTATCTCCTTCGGTAACCTTGACTGTCTTTCCTTCAAAAAGAATGCGTCCGTGTTTCATGCCAGCACCTCCTTTGTCACGCTGTGCTCCAATTGGCCCAGCTCGGGCACGATGATGGTGATTCGGTCTCCCGGATTGGCATTGGGCGATCCTTCGCCTGGACCAAGCAGTAACACATCGCCAGCAGCAAGCGTCATGAATTCAGTTACATCGGCAATGAGATGCGCAGCAGGACGTAACAGTGTGGCGAAACTGCGTTCGTATACCGACTGTTCATTAATAACGACGGACAGGCTCGCCTTGTCCGGAGAAAATTTACCCGTCGCTGCAATCATGCGGCTCATCGGACAGAAGCCGTCGCGGTTGCGTAACGTGATCGCAGGACGATAATAATTTTCATGTGGAAGGGTAAGGTCGCTGACGATGACGAAGCCTGCGACATGGCTCATAGCCTCACTGATCGATACGCGCTTCGCGTCGCGGCCGATCACCAGACCAATGGTTGCATCGACGCGAACCAAACCTGGATCGGCGGGAATGGCTACAGCACTCCCATCATCGGCAAAAGTATTGCGCGACTTGATGTAGAGTACCGGTGCCTTGGGGGCGGCTTTGTATGGTGGGTTCTCAAATTGAGGCGTGAGTCGTTCGATCGTTGCCCTGTCGTTGAGCAACGCGCCGTACACGGTGCCGATAGGAAGCTGTTCACTTAATAAGGAATGATTTGATTGCATAGTCCAGTTTAATTAACATGGTAATTATTAACATGTTAATTAAATCCATCGCACAACAGTATTAGGGTTTATACCAATTAGAATATGCGCAGCATTTTAGGGTTTGAACCCGGAATTCCGGATTGTCGGAGCCCAGGATTTAAGTTCCTCATCCTGTAATTTTTTAAAATCCGGGCTTGAGAGATAGGCTGGTCGAATAACCAAATGATTTAGTTTCTTTACAAAATCGGCATCAGCCATGGTTACTTCAAAGGCTCTATCCAGCTTGCTCACTACCGCCGGATCAGTTGATGCGGGTACGTAGGCGCCATACCAGCCTTCTACATTCAAGCCCTTTACACCCTGTTCTTCCATTGTCCGAATTTCAGGAGCAAGTTTGTAGCGTTGCTGACTGAAAAGACCAAGAATCCGAAGATTTCCGGCTTTGAATTGCTCATAGTGATCAATTAATGTGTCGACTCCTGCGACGATATGATCACCCAGAATGGCATTTATCAAAGGTGATCCGCCATTGAAGGCTACGTGAGTCCAGTTCACGTTTGCTGCTTGGCTGTAGAGCAATCCGGAAAAATGAGCCATACCGCCAGCCGAAGACGACCCATAATTGGATTGTTCAGGATGGTTTTTCAGCCATTGATTCAGATCTGCCAGATTTTTTATATTCGAGCTGGCATTAACCGACAGGGCAAACGGATAAGATGCGAGCCTTGATACCGGAATGAAATCTTTGGTAATGTCATATGTGAGTTTTCCCTCATAAACCAACGTTTGAATTGTCGTGAGCGCATTTGGTGCAATCATCACCACACTTCCGTCGGTGGCTGCGTGTTTTGTTGTTCCTGCGGCAATTCGACCTCCCGCACCAGGGCGGTTTTCGATGATGACATTTTTACCCAGATTTTTTGATAGAGGCTGTGCAAGCAACCGAGCGACGATATCCACGCTACCGCCAGGCGGATATCCGACGACCAGTTTAATGGTCTCCGGCAAATTCGGTTCTGCAGCAAGTGCGGGTGTGATGTTCAAAGTTGCTATGGTAATGGCCCAGGGCATCCAAAAAGATATGCCTATCTTGTTCATTTTCCTTGTCTCCTGTATCTCGATTTTTTTGAAATAATGGAGACTAGTCTTTAGTGTTTTGATCTCCTGGTCAATCCGGATTCCGCTATCGTGAACACTATGTGGAATCACTTGAGCAATAAGTAAATTCGCAGTTCTGAAAATTTTGCAGCCATATCACACAGGAATCGATACAAGCACAAGTAAAGTGAGTCGCTTCTATCGAAAGCGCAAGTAAATATTGAGGCCTGACGGTCGCCGTAGAGCGCTTTGTGTATTTTCTATCTCTTGTCAGGACGGTAGTAGCAGGCGTGAAAAAGACTTGAGCATGGAAATCAGCTGTACTGCTTCCTTGCTGAGCCTTCTTCCTGCTTTGTAAATAATGCCTATTTCATAATGAAATTGCAGTTGTTCTTTCACATTGATTGCAATTAATGAGTGAGTCGCCAAAGGATGGTTCAGCAGTGCAATAGGTAACCTAGCAACGCAATCGGACTCCAAGAGCATGGAAATAGCGCCGAATAAAGAATCGGAGACCGCGGCAATTTTCGGTCTTCCCAAGCGTTGCCCCAGAAAGAGCTCTTGCACGCTTTCATCGAGTTGGGCTGATCTGGCAGGATCACCTACAACGACCCATTCACAGTGTGCAAGCTCGTGTATGGAAGTGGCGTGCTCTAGCGGGTGGTTTTTTCTGGCGACGATGACTGCTGAAGACTTATAAAGGACATCGACACGCAAGTCGTGCGAATCCAGATGGTCTGGAAGTCGTGTAACTGCAATGTCAAGGCGATTATCTCGGATTGCAGTGACAAGTTCGGACGCAGCACGTCTGGTCAGATGGATTGTCGCCTGCGGAAATGCAGCCCTGAAATCTTTCAATACCACAGGAGCCAGGCGCAGTGATGGGTCGATGGAAACCCCCAGCTTCACCTGAACCGGCACTGGGTTTTTCAAACTATGCAGCCATTCCTCTGCGCGATTTGCCTCCATCAAAATCGCTCGTGCATGATCAACAAAAATTTCACCTTCTGGAGTTAAGACAATTCCCTTGGCGGTTCGCTGCAATAGTGAAACGCAGTAGTCTTCTTCCAGCCTGGACAGGCTTTTGGTAAGGCCGGCTTGTGAAACATTGAGTGCACGAGCGGCGGCGCGATAGCCGCCATTGGATACCACAGCGAGAAGATCATTTAATTGTTGTAATGTCATAGTATATCGATGTCAGGTGAATGAGTGATTTCTATAAGTTATCACGAACAAGTATAGATGCTATTCAAAATTAGATGAAACAAGCATCATACGCATATGAAAAATCCTACCGAAACCATCACTTATCCTGCGCATATTGCGCCTCTTAAACCTTATATTCCGGGCGTACCGATCGCGGATCTGGTTCGTCGCATGAAGATGGATCCTGGAAAAATTGCGAAACTCGCTTCCAATGAGAACCCGCTAGGTCCGAACCCCGCGGCGCTGCAAGCACTCGCTGCAAAAAATATTGATTTGTCCCGGTACCCGGATAATAACTGCACTGAACTGGTCAGTGCTTTGGCGTCATTTCACAATGTGCCTGAAGAGTGGATTGTGATCGGAGCAGGATCCGAGAGTGTGATTGCCAATGCAGTCGCAACTGTACTTGCAGAGGGTCGCAAGACTGCATATTCACAATTTTCATTTCAGGCATATATCAACGCCGCGCAAAAAGTAGGCGCGCAACATATTGTGGTGCCTTCTCCTGAGTACGTTGTGGATCTTGATGCTCTATACAGCACGTTGGATCAGGACCCGTCACTCATTTATATAGCTAATCCCGGTAACCCAACGGGTACTTGCTTGAATCCTGCTGAATTGATGCAATTCATGAGTCGGATACCCAAACATATCGTGGTGCTGCTTGACGAGGCTTATTTCGAATTCTTACCGGCTCCCTTTCGTCCTGACTCTATAGCCTGGGTACGAACATTTCCGAATCTGATCATTACCAGAACATTCTCCAAGGCATATGGGTTAGCGGGTCTGCGCATAGGATATGGAATTGCCCAATACGACCTGGCCGATATGTTGAAACGGGTCCGTCCCCCGTTTACGGTTTCCGAGTCGGCTCAGATCGCTGCGATCGCATCTTTGCAAGATGAGAAATTTCTCGAAAAGACGCTAGAGATCAATCTGGAGGGAAAACGATTGCTAACTGAAGGCTTGCTGGCCAGAGGATATAGATTCCTGGATTCTCAGACCAATTTTGTATTAGTAAAAGTAGGCGATGGAGTGGCCTGGACACGTGCCATGGAAGAGCATGGTCTGATCGTTCGTCCCGTCAATTCTTACGGTCTGCCGGCTTGGGTACGAATCAGCATTGGTATGCCGCAAGATATGCGAAGACTACTAAATGTAATCGATACATTCGCACTCAATTCCATAGAGAACGTTTCCCCTTAATTATTCACCAACAACAATGATGAACAATACCCAAACTATCACCGGCGGGCAGGCGCTGGTATCAACTTTGATCAACAATCATGTTAAAGACCTGTTTCTGATTCCAGGCATTCAGCTGGACTGGGCGGTCGACGCGCTCAGACAGCGTGGTGACGCCGTTCGTCTTTTTATTCCTCGGCACGAGCAAACCACAACCTACATGGCCGATGGGTACTACCGGGCTACTGGAAAAGTGGGTGCAGCAATGGTGGTTCCAGGCCCTGGCGCATTGAATGCTGGTGCAGGGTTGGCGACCGCTTATGCGTCTAATTCAAAAGTGCTGTTTATTACGGGACAAATACATTCCTCCGGGATCGGAAAGGGCTGCGGTCTTCTACATGAAATTAAGGATCAAACGGGCTTTGTGCGTGGATTGACGAAATGGAGCCACTTAGTTTCTTCAGCGCAAAATATTGTACCGTCTGCCAATGAAGCATTTCGTCAATTACAGGCAGGGCGCCCGCGCCCTGTGGGACTTGAAATTCCACACGATTTTTTGAGCGAAAGAATAGCAGAGCCATCCGGGACGACAATCGTGCCAATCGATGCAGAGGAAAATGACATTAAATCTGAGTTGGATAAGGCAGCGAAGCTGATCAATCAGGCGCGTTTTCCAGTGATTTACGTTGGAGGAGGCATCATCTCAAGCAATGCTACTGAACAATTGGAGGCTTTGGCCGAAAAAATCCACGCACCAGTCGTCATGAGTGATAACGGGCGAGGGGCAATGAGCGACAGACACTCGTTGGCTATGAATGCGCTGGCCGGCCGCGCTGTCTTTGCGCATGCTGATGTGGTATTAGTTGTGGGAAGCCGGTTTGTTGATGCTCTGACGCCAACATTATCCTGGCCCGCAGGACGTATTCGCTTCATCCATATTAATATCGATACTGATGACCTTGGTCCTCCCCGTGCGCCAGAGATTGCCATTGCCGCCGATGCTGCAGTGGTGTTACCGATGTTGTGTGAACGTGTCACAGATCGTACAGTCATCTCGGTAGAGAAGGCCCAGGATGTGAAAGCCTGGGCTCAAGCGCAGATTGATCAGATCGAACCACAAGCGTCATATATAAGAGCCTTAAGACAAGCCATTCCCGAAGACGGCATTTTTGTCAATGAGTTGACGCAAGTTGGATATCTGGCCCGTATCGCATTTCCTGTCTACGAATCTCGCAGTTATATCGGTCCTGGATATCAAGGAACCTTGGGCTACGGTTTTCCAGTCGCTTTAGGTGCTGCTGTGGGGGGCAAGGGACGTCGTGTTGTATCCATTACGGGAGATGGCGGTTTTGGCTGGAACTTACAGGAGCTTGCTACAGCGCAGCGCTACAAATTGCCAATTACATTGATCGTCTTCAATGACGGTCATTATGGAAATGTGCGAGCTATTCAAAAACGAGAGTTCGGTGCGGAGGTTGCTGTCGATTTGGCCAATCCAGATTTCGGTCTGCTTGCCAAGGCGTTTGGTGTTGCATTCGAATGTGTCGATACACCCGAAGCATTGGGTGGCGCAGTAAGGCAGGCTAATTCACATGATGGACCAGTCATGATCGAAGTTAAAATCGGCGTAGTGCCCAGCCCTTGGCATCTATTGCGGTTACAGCCAATGAAAGGTATGACGGGTCCCGCCGCACCGATGAACCCTCTGGGAGAGGCCTAATGCGTTTTTACAACAAATTCTATACTGATGGCGAATTTAAATCCGCTACCGGCGCGATGCATTTGGATCTGGTTAACCCATCGACTGGTCAGACAATAGGGGAGGTTGCGACCTGTTCCGAATCTGATGTTGAACAGGTTGTTCAAAGTGCACGTAAAGGCTTCGAAGTCTGGTCAAAATCAAGTGTTGCCGAACGCAAGCGCGTGTTGAAAGAACTAGGAAGTCAACTCAGTGCTGCGACTGACCGAGCCGTTTTATTACTTGCTCAAGAAATGGGATGTCCAGTATGGCTTGGAAAGAACATGCAGTTGCCCATGGCTTTGAAGGGATTAGAGTTTGCGGCGCAGGGGCTGGAACGAATCGAATGGGAAGAAAAAATTGGCAATGGTATAGTCGAAAAAATTCCCTGCGGTGTGGTTGTCGCGATAACGCCGTGGAATTTTCCATTACATCAGATTGTTGCAAAAGTAGCTGCGGCCATCGCTGCCGGCTGCTCGGTGGTTTTAAAACCAAGCGAAGTGGCACCGGGAGCGGCACAGATTTTCATGGAGGCAGTGGATGCGGCGGGTATTCCGCCAGGTGTGGTCAATCTCGTCTGGGGTGGTCCAGAGATAGGGGAGCAACTGGTGAGGCACCCGCTTGTTAATCGCATTAGTTTTACCGGTTCTACACAAGTGGGACGACGTATTATGGCCAGTGCAGCGGACGGCGTCAAACCTGTTACGTTGGAGCTTGGCGGAAAATCGGCTGCCATCCTGCTCGAGGACGCTGATATAGAGAAATCCGTCGCTTCCGTCACGCGCTTGTCTCTAGCCAATTCCGGGCAGGCTTGCGTGAGCCAGTCTAGATTGATAGCTCCGCGACATCGAGTGGCGGAAATAATAGAATATTGGCGGATTTGTGCTTCTCAATGGCCTTTAGGTAACCCAATTGAAGAGACGACTCGATTAGGGCCTGTTGCAACATCGACGCAGCATGCGCGCGTGCTAGGTATGATTGAGCGAGCACAAGACCAGGGTGCGATCCTGATCGCTGGAGGAATAGTCGGACATGCACCACTTGATCAAGGTTTCTATGTGCAGCCAACGCTGTTCACCAACGTATCGCAGGATATGGAGATTGCCCAGGAGGAAGTTTTTGGTCCGGTACTGGCGATTATGCCTTACGACACAGAAGACCAGGCAATTGAGATTGCGAACTCGACACGATATGGTCTATCAGGGGCAGTTTGGTCAGGTAACGACGAGCATGCATTGGCGATTGCCCGTCGCATGAAAACGGGGCAGGTGGTGATCAACGGCGCAGCTCAAAATCTGGCGACACCCTTTGGTGGTTGGGGGTGGTCTGGATTCGGTCGGGAGAATGGGCGGTTTGGGATCGAGGAAATGCTGAGCTACAGGCCCTTACATCGAACATGAAACACGCTAATATTGGGTACTATGGTAGTTCTGGATAATTGACCGAAAAGGTTGGGAAGCCGAATTTGGATTAAGGTATTCTTACGAGATGTTGCAGCGTACCGCCTAGGCTGCTGTGCATCTAAACATCCAAGCATTCGTAAAGACTAAACTGGCCCCCAGTTCCAGGTAACTCTAGTCTGACAGTTTTCCGTTGGAGCGGTGGATAACTGTCAGATGTTCTCTGTATAACCGTTCTATTTGCTCGAAGGCGGCATTTCCTTAATTACTTTTGCCCACTTATCGGACTCTTGGGTGATGAAGGATTGGAAAGTCTTGCTATCTGCAAATGCAGGCTCAACTGCAATCTTTTCAAATTGAGCCTGTAACGAAGGTTTACCCATGGCTTCTTTGACCGCGGCAGAAAGTTTGTCTCGTATCTCGACTGGTGTCTTTGCAGGAACAAACAGCCCCATCCATCCCGACGCAGCGTATCGACTGACACCAGCTTCGTCAATAGTGGGAATTTCCGGAGCGACTTTACTACGTTTTGCACTCGTTACACCAAGAGCGGTCAGCTTCCCGGCTTTGATGTGCGGATAGGCTGAGGTCAAATCAACCACAGCGGTTGGAATATAACCGCCCAGCAAGTCGGTAACGGCTGGTCCGCTGCCTTTATAGGGCACAGCCAATAGTTGAACATGAGCCATATTCGCTAGTAATTGTCCGGCAAGGTGTTGGGATGTGTATTGACCTGCATGCCCATATGAAACTTCAGCGGGGGTGTCTCGAGCCGCCTTCAGAAATGCAGATAAGTTCGGGTATCCGTTGGAAACAGAGGAAACCAACACTAGCGGAATATCCGCCATTTTAGCAACTGGCGCGAGATCTCGATTGGGTTTAAGTGGAGGTGCATCCGGTAGATGGGGACTAACGGCAATAGCGCCGGTGGCGCCAAGGCCAATTGCATATCCATCAGCCGGCATTTTTGCGAGAGCCATCAGCCCCAGCGACCCGCCGGCTCCTGGTTTATTTTCTACCACAACTGGCTGACCTAGACTTGAGGATAGCTCGCGCCCCACGGCTCTTGCAACCAGATCTGCAGATGCTCCGGGTGCGAACGGAACTACAAGCGTTATGGGCTTTTCAGGATAGTTCTGAGCCAATGCGCTATGCGACGAAGCAGCAAGGCTCATGCCTACAATGAAGCGGAATAGAGGTTTCAACATAATAGTTCCTTCGCATCATTCAGGTTTGAGGTGTGCTGCCGTTGCGACTTTATCCCATCGGGCGATATCCTGCACAATGCGTCGCCCAAGAGCAGCAGAGTCGGCATCGCCGGGATCCATGCCAAGGGAGTGCAGCTTCTGCACGAGTTCTTTATCTTTCAGAATTTCTGTAACTGTGCTGCGTAATTTTGCCAATACCGGTTCCGGGGTTCCTTTAGGAGCCATCAAGGCTGTCCAAATGGTTACGTCGTAGCCGGGATATCCGTTCTCTGCGACGGTGGGTATATCAGGAAATGCGGCAGAGCGTTTCCCGGTTGTCACTGCTAGCGCTCTGAGTTTGCCAGCTTTCAGTTGCGGTGCAATTGCCGCACTATCAAGAACGCCTACCTGAATTTCCTGACCGAGCAGGGCCGTTATAACAGGACCGGATCCGCGATAAGCAATGTGATTAAACTTGATACCCGATGCTTCCGACAGCGTTTCTGCTACAAGTTGAAATGAAGAAGAGGCGACACCATGATCGAGTCGACCATCTTTATTGGTCTTGCCGTATTGCTCCAATTCTTTAAGATTCTTGATCGGCAATGCGCTCGGAACCGTCACAATTAGCGGAAATGAGCCAAGCAAAGCAATAGGTTCCAGATCTTTTACAGGATCATACGATATCGATTTCATCATAATGGGATTGACCGTCAGACCGCCGCTGGACGAAACCAGGAGCGTGTAACCATCGGGTTTGGCTTTCGCAACGTATCCTGTACCGATAGCCGAGCTGGCTCCGGGTTTATTTTCTACTACAAAACTCTGCTTCAGGTGTTCTTGCAATTTGGCTGAAATAAGGCGCGCAAGTATATCGTTAGTGCCTCCTGGAGCAAAACCGACAACGATATTGACAGCATGATCCGGGTATGTGTCAGCTGCGAGCGCTGATTGACTACAGACAGACAAAGCGGCGCTTGCCACTGTTGCACAGATCGCATGAAGGGACGCCCGACGGGCGCGGGAATAACGGCTGAACATGGATTGTCTCCTCGATTTATTCGAAATAAAGTTATATCCGTCCAGTGGATACTTGTCCATTTTGTGATATTTATTGACGTGGGTCAATTATTTTGATTATAAAATCCGCCTGTCGGACAAGTTGCTTGGATTTTATTGGGTCTTATCAGACGACGGCGTCCTCATGTCCCCAGGCTAGATAGTTGCCTTCAGTGCATGAACCTTCTAACGTAGCCCGGAGAAGTTTCTTCATCGAATCGATGAAGAAACTTCAGCAAAAATGGGTCGGAACTACAGGCGTGGAGCTGGCGCAGAACCTAGCACTTTTTCCATCGCGATTCCCACGCTGAGAAGAATTGGCTCGTATTTGTTCTTATTGCTCAATCCAACGTCTATCGCTGGAAATCTGTTCATTCTCAGAATATTTCTAACGTAAGTGAATTCAGTCGGGTACCGAATCAACACGGCAAAAAGAATTGTTTACGATGGCTTGTTCGGATACCCAAGCATGTTGGAAAGAACAGCCGATTCGCTTTTGAGAAGCTGAGCAAGTAGCTTCAACTTATTGGCATTGAGTCTCACTTCGGGGCCGAAGATACCAATGGAGCCAGCGACTGCTGCATTCCGATCAAAAAAAGGAACCGCAATTGCAACCGCGCCAGAGATGAGTTCGTTGTGACTGGTGGCATAGCCACGTCTGCGTGTCTGAGTCAGCCCATCCTGCAGTATTTTGAGGTCAATATCAGAATCCTGAACATAGCGCTTTAGCTCATCTTCCGTTGTTGGCATATACGCCAAAATGGCTCGGCCGGAAGCGCCACGCACGATACGTTCCGTATATCCGACGCCTCTTTTGAAATTAAGGGGTTGCGGGCTGGGCAGCTCTGCCACGCAAAGGCGCAGATGACCTTGCGGAACAAACATGGCAACCGTTTCTCCTGTCTCGCGCCAGATTTTCTGAAGTATCGGATTGGCTATCTGGGATAAATCCAGACTTGAACTCCAGATATGAGCCAATCTTGCAACCGATGGGCCAAGGCGGAATCGTTGCGGTTCCCCAACTGACACCAGGAACCCATGTTCTTCAAGGGTATAAAGCAGGCGATAAAGCGTGGGTCGGGACAGATCGACCCGCTTTAGTAATTCGCTTGGAGAAAGTTCGACATCCTGCGAGGTAAATGCAAGCAGAATTTCCAGCGCGCGGCCCACCGCACGCACGTTTTCATTTTTTTCGACGGGTTTCACCATGATCGTAGCTCCTGTTTTTGCGAATTATAAACCCTATTTGTCCGCCAGGCAGACATGTTGACAAAAAATAGAATATATCCATACAATGGATTCAATGTCCATAAAGCGGATAAAAGGAGACTAAATATGAATAGCATCATCCCCGTTACGTTGCTATTTGCCGATGGGGTGTCACATCGTCTGGACGTGGCCTGTGGCCAGAGTCTGGTTGACGCGGCAACAGCATCAGGTTTGAATTTATTAACCGACTGTTCTAACGGTCAGTGCGGCACGTGTACTGCCCAGTTGCTATCGGGTGAAGTGGAAATGGCGGATTATGATCCGGCTGTGCTGCCCGATGACGAGCGTGAAGCCGGCGTGATCCTGCCCTGTGTCTGCCATATAAAAAAATCAAGCGTCGTAGAGTTACCTTACGATTCAAGCGAAGCTCTGAGCGAAGAGCCACCGCCCATTGAAGGGGAAGTTGTATCTGTAACCCAGATCGCGGCAGAAATAATGAAGCTGGAAATTTCGGTCAGCGAAAAGCTGGACTTCGAACCTGGACAATATGTTCGAATTGAGCCGGAAGGCACGCAAATTTCTCGTTCATACTCTATGGCGAATCCGCCAGGTAGCAATCAGCTTGAGTTTTACATACGGCTGGTGCCCGATGGCGCCTTTTCCAATTGGCTGCTCAATGCTCATGCCGGTGAAAAAGTATCGCTCAGTGCACCTCATGGCACTTTCTTTCTGCGAGATGAAGCCAGACCGCGACTGTTCGTTGCAGGTGGTAGCGGTATGGCGCCTTTTTTATCAATGTTGCGTGCCATGAAAGGCCAGACCCAATCTGTTCCGACAACCGTGCTGATCGGCGCAAGGACACCGGAGCATCTGTTCGCGATGGAAGAACTGCAGCGATTGCGCAGCGAGATGCCCGAATTACAGTTGAAATTTGCGCTTGAGGCAGGAGAGTGTCCCGACAGTCATGCAGGTTATCCAACCGATTTGATTTGTCGTCTTGGACTGGATGCTGCCACGCGCGTTTATCTTTGCGGCCCGCCGCCTATGGTGGAAGCAGGTCGTGCAGCCGCACAGGAAGCCGGCATGTCGCGCAGCGACGTGCTGTGCGAGCGCTTTAACTAAATAGAGATTTTCCATTGGATCGCATCGTGAGTGCGAAACACTTCAACAACGAATAGTGAGAGACAACCTATGATTCCCATTACTCCTGAATCCAGATATAACGCTCTGATCAATCTTCGCAAAGGCGAGATTGGCCGGGAAATATTTTCCAGTCGTGAGATTTACGAAGAAGAACTGGAGCGAGTTTTTACGCGCGCCTGGCTGTTCGTCGGCCACGAAAGTCAAATACCAAATCCAGGTGACTACTTTACGTCGCGCATGGGGGCAGAGTCTGTCATCCTGGCTCGTGACAAAAAGAAAAAAGTCCACGTTTTTCTGAATTCTTGTCGGCATCGTGGCATGAAGGTATGCCAGTACGATCATGGAAACACCCAGCTTTTTACTTGTCCTTACCACAGCTGGAGCTACACAACAGAAGGAAAGTTGTTTGGCGTTCCTCAGTTCAAGAATCTCTACGAAGGCTGCATGGAAAAAGAAGACTGGTCACTCATTGAGGTTCCAAAGATGGAAATCTATAAAGGGACGGTGTGGGCAACCTGGGATGAGAATGCACCGGATCTTATGACCTATCTCGGTGACGCCAAAATGCACCTGGATCTGGCTTTGGACTGTCGCGACGGTCGTGAAGGGTGCTCAGAAGTGTTGTTTGGCGTGCACAAGTGGATCATTCCATGCAATTGGAAATTTGCCGCAGAAAATTTCCTGGGAGACACATACCATAACGTGAGCCATCGTTCTGTTGATCTGATTGGTATTGGTCCTAGTGCAGAGGCCGGAGTAAAAGGACGCCGCGATAACGAACTGGAAAAAGCACAACATGTCTGGGCTAATTTTCCCGCTGGTCACGGGGTGCATAGCGCTATCATGCCTGAAACCTGGGAATTCCTCGATACATATAAGAACAATCCTGTTGTGGCTGAATACTTCCGTGAAGCGCATGCCAAACGTAAGGAGCGGCTCGGAGCAGAACATCACAGGCTGGTTCCGTTTGTCGGTACGATTTATCCAAACGTGTCATTTCACGGAAATCAGCCGCGGAATTTATGTGTCTGGCATCCTCATGGCCCTGAGTCGACAGAAGCCTGGCGCTTTTTCTTGGTGGATGCTGATGCACCACAGGAAGTGAAGGATTTCCTGCGCAGCTACTATATGCGATATTCGGGTCCTGCAGGAATGACAGAGCAGGACGATATGGAGAACTGGAATTATGCAACGGCCGGCAGTCGCGGCGTAATTGCAAAGCGCTATCCCTATAACTATACGCAGTCGCTTGGTAAGGTCCAGACAACAGGACCAGTGGCAGGGAATGTCAGTTTACAGGTGAGTGAAGAAAATCCTCGGCAATTTTATCGCCGCTGGCGCGATTACATGAACGATGCTGACTGGGATACCCTGCTGGGCCGCAAGGACGAAGGGCCGGCAAGCCTGGCGGGTTGATGATATGAGCACTGTTATTGTCACTGGCGGAACGTTTGGACTTGGCCAATCAATCACGGTAGAGCTTGCGCGAAGAGGGCATAAAGTCATTGCCTTTGGTCTTGAACAGCAGCAGATTTCAAGCACTGCTCAGGGCGTCCAGTCGCTCTTGTCCGCATTAGAGGATGCCGGTTGTACCGCTGATGTGCTAGAAGCTGATGTATCTAATGCGGCCGATGTGCAGCGGGTTACTGAGTATACTCTTGAGCGGTATGGAGCGATTCATGGTTTGGTCAATAATGCGGCTATTGGTCCTTTGGGCACGGTGCTCGATACGGAAGAGACAGTATTCGACCGGATCATGGCTGTCAATTTAAAGGGTGCGTACCTGATGAGTCGAGCCGTTCTGCCGCATATGCGCAAAGGCGGCGGTGGTGCCATCGTAAATATCGGCTCGGGAGCCGGTTGGGGAAAACCCAATATGGCTGCTTACAGCGCCAGTAAGGGTGCAATTGTCGCTCTTAGTATGGCGATGGCATATGACCACTTTCACGATCATGTACGTGTCAACGTTGCGATACCAGGGGGTGGAGGCATCATCTCGGGAATGAGCGTCGGGCGCCACGGTGGAGATATTGACGCATTTGTAAAAAAAGCCTCGCCCGGGACGGTCGCAGGCCGTCCAATGACAGGTCTGGATTTGGCCAGTACCGTCGCATTTCTTTTATCGGATGAAGCAGCAACGATCTCGGGTAGTGTGATTGATGTTGGCTGCTTTGCCAATCAGGGTGGTCCCATTCCACCCGTTCTTGAACGAACTCAAAGGAGCAGTCATGTCTGACATTGTTGAAGAAACCCCCGCAGTTACAAAACCGGTAACGCGGCCGGCGCGCGATGCCCGCTATTATGAAATAAAAAGAGAGATTGAGGAATTTCTCTACGATGAGGCAAATATGCTCGACGAGCGCCGTTTCGACGAGTGGCTCGACACGTTGGCCGACGACTTGTGCTATTTCATGCCAATGGAATATAACGTCAAAGCTGGAGAACATGCTGCACGCGAGTTTACTTCGCGAGAAAAGCATATGAGCTGGTTCAATGAGGGCAAATGGACGCTAACCAAACGGGCCGAACAGATCATGACCGGCGTGCATTGGGCTGAGGAACCACTCTCGCGTGTCTGTCGCCTTGTCAGCAATATACAACTAACAAGTATTGGCAATAATGAAGACGGAGAACTGGAGGTGGGAGTATCCAGCCGGTTTCTTATTTATCAGAACCGTTGTGAGTATGAGCAGTATTTTTTCGTCGGAGATCGCGTCGATAGTATGCGTCTCACCTCGGATGGCTGGAAGCTGGCAAGCCGCGAAGTTCATATCCATCAGAATGTGCTGCTTGCCAAAAATCTGACCGTTTTCTTCTAGGAGGACAAAATGCTGAATTTAATGAATGTGCAGCCAGGGCAAATTATTCGTCTTAAGACGGGAGTCAATGCTGAAGTTGTCGAGAATGTCGGCGATGGCATGTGGCTTAATGTCCGATTCGATGGTGGTGACGAAGAGCTCGTCTTCTGTGAAGACATCGAAAGTATTGTTGAAGTGCAATTATAAAAAAAATGGATTGTCGGATATGGCCGACAATACCGTAACGGGATGCCGGCGAGATCCAATTGGCCTCGGACGCTGTTAACGAGCTGAATATTGGAATCTCGCCTTATATTGTTGCCCGAGTTCACCAACCTCGCGTTGCTGGAAAGATGTGGGCTAATCAGATGGCATTCAATGACACGTTAAGGCAGGCGGGTGTCGATAGAGCATATCTGCAATGAAGCGCTTGTGCACCGTACAAAATCCCGTTTCCGGTCAGTGGAAAAACCGGACCAGACAATTTGCTGTCTTCGTATACTTAATTCCGTCACCGTTTCGCCATACTGCTGCGTCATACAACTTCTTCCTCATCATTTTTCATCCAGAGCTTAATGGGACAGAAGTTGACGTGCAGAACTCAGACTTCGATGTAGCCAGGCGATAGTGAATTGTGTGGTGATAATTACAGGAATTGAACAATATGAAACTTGCCTCTTTACGGTCTGGTCGTGACGGTCAATTGGTTGTCGTCAGTCGAGACATGAAAAAAGCAGTAAGAGCCAACTCGATCGCGTTGACCATGCAGTCCGCACTGGATAATTGGAAATCTGCCGAACCCGCCTTGCGCGAACTTTACGAGATGTTGAATAAAGGAGAGGTCGTCGATGCTTTCGATCTGGACTGGAAGTCGCTAGGCCCGCCGCTTCCTCGTTCGTACCAGTATCTGGATGGTGCCGCCTATGCAAGCCATATTCGAAGAAATCGCAAGGCGCGCGGGGAGGATGTCCCAGCCGATTTTTTTGAGAAGCCACTGGTTTACCAAGGTATTTCTCATGGATTTTTAGGGTGGAATGAAAACGTTACACTCCCCGATGAGAACCTGGGTATCGATTTCGAGGCGGAAATAGGTGCTGTCACCGATGACGTTCCGATGGGAGTCACGCCCGAAAAGGCGCTCAGCCATATCAAGCTGTTTGTGTTGCTTAACGATGTTTCCCTGCGCGCACTGATACCTGCGGAGCTGCGCCGCACCTTCGGCTTTCTCACTGGCAAGCCTGCCTCCAGTCTGGGTCCTGTTGCAGTCACTCCCGATGAATTGGGGGATTTATGGCAAGACGGGCTGGTTGGAGGAACCATGAAATGCTGGGTTCGCGGAGAGCAGGTGGGAAAAATAAACACAGGTATTGACACTCCCTTCAATTACGCCGACTTGATCTCTCATGTTGCTCAGACGCGTCCTTTTGAGCCAGGCACGATTGTTGGTCTGGGCACGGTCTCCAATGAAGACGAGAATGCCGGCTGCGGCTGTATCGGAGAGCTTCGTGCTCTGGAGATACTGCGCGACGGTTCTGCTGTGACACCGTTGTTCCGATTTGGCGACGAAGTTCGAATTGAGCACTTTGATGATCAGGGCAATTCGGTTTTCGGTCCGATCAGTCAGGTCTTTTCCCGTCCTGGGAATCTAACTTAATCATATTGACTTAAGGAGAGCCTTATGCTTTGCAAAAGTTTGCATCATGCTGCATTTCGCTGTAAAGACGCGAGAGAGACGGTCGACTTCTACACAAACGTGCTAGGACTGAAATTCATCCATGCCATGGGCGAGGACCATGTTCCATCGACTGGTGCATATAGTCCGCACATCCACATCTTTTTTGAGATGGAAGACGGTAGCTGCATTGCCTTTTTTGAGCTGCCTAAGGATGAAGGAAGCCCGTCCGGCCGCGATGCATCCACGCCCGACTGGGTCCAGCATTTTGCATTTCGGGTAAAAGACGAGAAAACCTTGTTTGAGGCAAAAGCATCGATTGAAGCACGTGGAATTCCTGTTGTCGGCCCCACTAATCATGACGATTTTTTATTGTCCATTTATTTTTTCGATCCTTCTGGACATAGGCTTGAGCTGAGTGTACACACGGCCACGAAGGAACAGGATCAGCAATTCCGGGAAGAGGCCATGGACGTGTTGAAAGTCTGGGAAAAAACACACGATTGGTCACAGAGAGCGTCCCTCTTCGGCGCACAATCAGGTTATCAAAGAGCGTAGCGTTTGCATGTCTCTGACGGTACGAACGGAGCAACGATGAACGCGACAACACTAGTAGCGCCTGCTGGTGGAGTAGAGCGTGCTTTCCTGGTTTTGAGAATTCTGGCGACTGCAGGTAAACGCGGCTTAGCACTGATTGAGATCGCGGACCAGACTCGACTACCCAACTCTACTGTACATCGGTTACTTCACCGGCTGCAGTCGCAAAATATTGTCATCCAGGACTTCTCTACGAAATGCTATCGACTTGGACGGCTGGCCTATGAATTGGGATTGGCTGCTAACGCGATGTTCGATCTTCGGGATGACTTCCGGCAGACATTACAACAACTGGCGGAGAAAGTAGAGGACACGGTCTACCTTACCGTCAGAAGCGGCATAGAGTCGGTGTGTGAAGGTCGCTACGAAGGACCATCGCCGATTCGGGTTGTAACGCTCGATATTGGAAGTAGACGCCTTCTTGGGATAGGCGCAGGAGGATTAGCAATTCTGGCAAATATGCCCGAGCAGGAAAGATTGGATATGGCGATTGAAATCGCTGCGCGCTTGAATGGAGAGCGCTCCGAGGAAGATCTCCTCCAATCAGTAGAACGCTGCCGTCGCGATGGATACGCTTTCATACGCAATCGCGTTACAGCTGGCGTGGCGGCAGTCGGCGTGCCGGTTTTGAATAGTCTGGATATGCCATTTGCTGCGATCAGCGTTGCCGCTACAACTGATCGCATGCCCTCAGGACGAGTTGAGAAGCTGGCGCACATTCTTCAGCTCAGTGCGAGAGAAATCAGAAAATCGATAATCAATAAGAAACTCTATCAATATCATTAGGAGATTATTTATATGAATAAAACGCTGGCAAAAATTTCATCAAAGCGTGTTTCGCTATGTGAGAAAAAATCGGTGTCTTTGCTGCTGTTTGGCAGCTTTCTTTCCGTGATTACAGCCTTTGGCCCGGCAGCACAGGCAAAATCCGAATTTCCTGACAGACCGATAACTCTTGTTGTTCCATATGCGGCGGGAGGCGGTACCGATGTTGTTGCGCGCCTAGTTGCCAAGCGGATGGGAGAGACACTTAACAAACCAATCGTAGTAGAAAATAAACCTGGCGCCGGCGGGGGTATTGGTGCAGGTTTTGTTGCCCGAGCAGCCCCAAATGGATACACCTTGCTGCTGGGAACGGTCTCGACTCAGGCAATCAATCCGTCTCTCTATAAGAAACTGTCATATTCTCCGGATAAAGATTTCGACCCTGTTGCGATGCTGGTTAAGGTGCCGCAAGTGATCGTAGTCAACTCAAAACTTCCGTATCAGAATTTATCTGAATTGATAGATGCCATGCGCAGCAGCAAAGACAAAATCAATTTTGGTTCGCAGGGTATTGGCGGCATCGGGCATCTGATGGGTGAGATGTTGAATCGACAAGCTAAGGTGGAAACAGTCCATGTCCCTTATAAAGGCGCAGCACCAGCGCTGCAGGATCTTGTCGCAGGAAACATCCAGGTTCTATACGATACGCCGCCAGCCTTATTGCCGCACATCAAGTCCGGGGCGATCCGCGCTTTAGCAGTTGCAGATGATCAACGGATAGCGCAACTAGATGATGTTCCAACGACGACAGAAGCTGGGTTTCCGCAGCTCAAGGCTTCAACCTGGAACGCCATTTTTGCCCCATCAGGCACACCGCCGGACGTGGTGGAAAAGCTTAATGCGGCAGCGAACACTGCGCTAAAGGATGCAAAATTAAAAGAACAGCTGGAAGCGATGAGTGCAACGCCGATTACCTGGTCCGCGGATGAATTAGGAAAATTTGAACAGGGAGAATCGGCCAAATGGGCCGAGATCGTCAGAACGTCAGGTGTAAGTCTCGACTGATGTCCTTACATATTCTATTTAAACCAAATACGAGTGAAATATGAGTAAAGCAACAAATGAAAACGGTAAAGTCGTCATCGTGACAGGTGGAACGTTTGGCATAGGTAAAGCGATCACGCTGAAGTTAGCCCAAAGCGGATATAGGGTCGTTTCCTTCGGCCTGGACACGCCGCAACCAGCCAGCGTTGCTGGCAACAGCATTCAGGCCTTGAAGGATGAGCTCAATGGCTTGCATTTGATTGGTGAAGTGCTGGAAGCAGATGTGGCAAAGTCGGATGATATCACCCGCGTTGTATCAACTGCTATTGAAAGGTTTGGCCGCATTGATGGTGTGGTGAATAATGCAGCTATCGGCCCCCTGGGTACAATTCTTGACACGTCCGAAGAACTTTGGGACAGAATTTTATCAGTAAATCTAAAAGGGCCATTTTTGTTATGCCGGGCGGCCATTCCGCACATGATAGCGCAGGGAGGCGGAAGCATCGTAAATATTGGTTCCGGTGCGGGATGGGGAAAGCCGAATATGGCGGCATATTGCGCAAGTAAAGGTGGGATTCACGCATTGACGAGTGCAATCGCCTATGATCATTTTCGAGATCGTATTCGCGCCAATACAGTGATCCCAGGAGGCGGTGGGATAGTGACGGGAATGAGTCTGGGCCGTGCTAACGGGAATGTCGCAAAAGCGGCAAGTAATGGTCCTGGAACGGCCGCAGGACGCCACGCAACTCCCGAGGATTTGGCGAATGCAGTTGCTTTTTTAATATCCCCCGAGGCAGAGGTGATTTCTGGTACCGTGCTGGACGTCGGGTGTTTCGCACAGCAGGGCGGACCGATTCCTGGCCCTAAATAAACAGATTCATCGTTCAACGACTGCTAAACAATTGAGTTTTTTCGGACGTGATTCATAAAATTTACTTGATGATCGACCAGAAAAACTCAATTTATTTGTTATGCCAAATGTGTTCGAATAGTCCTGTCGATCATTTCTATTAATCGCTAACTGACTATTCGAGCACAATATATGTCTGATCCAACTTCTCTTGATGCTGATGTATTCATTGCCGGAGCAGGTCCGGTAGGATTGGTTCTTGCCATGATATTGGCTTTGCGGGGTATTCGCGTTACGGTGCTGGAACCCCGAAGACGCCTCGAACCTCCAAGTGCAAAGTGCAATCACGTTTCGGCCCGTTCAATGGAGATTTTCAGGCGCCTCGGTATGGCGGATCAGGTACGCAACGCGGGGCTGCCAGAAGATTACCCAAATGATATTTCTTATCGCACAACAGCAACAGGTGTTGAGCTAGCCAGAATTCCCATTCCTTGTCGACGAGATCGGTATACCAGTAAATCCGGCCCGGATACTGATTGGCCAACCCCGGAACCGCCTCATAGAATCAATCAGATATACCTGGAGCCCATACTGTTCGAATATGCCGAGAAGCAACAGAACATTCGCATTCTGAATCGGGAAGCATTGATTTCATTCTCGCAAGATGAGAATTGTGTATCGATTGTCAGTAAGAATGAGGATACGGGAAAGGAGTCGACGTATTACGCGAGATATCTAATTGGATGCGATGGCGGGAAGTCTATTGTTCGCAAAATGATTGGCTCCAAGTTGGAAGGAGATGCCATCGTGCAGCGGGTTCAGTCGACATTGATTAAGGCACCTGCCTTGTTGTCGTTGTTTAAGCAAGCGCCCGCCTGGGCTACATTCTCTCTTAATCCTCGACGTTGTGGCAACACCTACGCAATTGACGGTAAGGAAATGTGGCTCGTTCATAACTATTTGCGGGAAAATGAACCTGATTTTGACTCGGTTGATAGGGATGCTTGCCTCCGTGAAATACTAGGAGTGGATGAGCGTTTTCAGTATGAAACGGTTAGCAAGGAGGATTGGTTTGGCCGGCGCCTGCTGGCCAATAAATTTCGAGATCGTAGAGTATTCATTTGTGGCGATGCTGCTCATCTGTGGGTTCCATATGCCGGATATGGGATGAATGCTGGTATTGCCGATGCAGAGAATCTGGGGTGGACATTGGCCGCGAGAATTCAAGGCTGGGGTGGCGAGGCAATTCTGGATGCGTATGAGGCCGAACGAAGACCGATTACCGAACAGGTTTCCTATTTTGCCATGAACCATGCCTATGCCATGTCTCAACAACGTACCAGTGTCCCTCTAGGCATAGAAGCGCAGAGCGAAGAAGGGGCTGAATTGAGAAGGAAACTAGGTGCAGAGGCATATAAATTAAATGTTCAGCAATATTGTTGTGCAGGGTTGAATTTTGGTTATTTTTATGACCAGTCTCCCCTCATCGCGTATGAGGGTGACGCGTTTCCTCCGTATACTATGGGTTCGTATGAGGCTTCAAGCGTGCCTGGATGTCGCACTCCGTACATCGAACTAGAGGGTGGTACTCCGCTTTACGATGCGCTGGGTATTGGTTATACGATGTTAAGATTTGACGCTACCGTCGATGTCACTGACTTCGAAGCGATGGCGAGCGCAAGAGGGATGCCTTTTAAGATTGTGGATATACAAAGTCAGGATTTCCGATGCAATGTGTATTTTCACAAACTTGTATTGTCCCGCCCAGATCAGCATATTGCCTGGCGAGGCGATGCGTTGCCGGATAATGTGGCAGATCTTATCGATAAGATTTGTGCTGCTTGAGCGAAACAGCATTTGCGACATATTTTAAAATATCTATCAGTGCCTGGGCCGCAGGTGTAAGAGCAACGCCTTTCGGCCGGATGAGATAGACGTTTCTCTCGACTAGCGGATCCTGGATGGACTTTATGACAAGATTTTTATAATGAAAGGATTCGATAAGGTATGCTGGCAGAACTGCTACGCCTAGACCCTTCAACGTCAAGGCAAGCGCTGTGGATAGATATGATACTTCCCATTTCGGCTTGAATTCAATCCCGGCTTTGATCATAGCGGTATCGATCAGTGTACGGATTTCATTTCCAGAACGTACGCTTATTATTGGCAAATCGCTGAGGCTATGCCAGTCTGTTATTTTCTTTTGTGAAATAGCGCCGTCTTTTAAATAAATCGCCGAAAGGTGGTCCGTAAGCAAGGTCTCAAACACCACATCAGATGCGCCGGAGCTTGTTGTACCGATGCTGAATTCAACTTTTCGATCCTGAATTGGGGAAATAATGTGTTCTGGCCCTGCGTCATGTATAACTAATTTGATATCAGGATATTGATCTTCAAAAAGTGAAATCGCTTCTGGCAATATTGTTGCGGCGACGGCAGTTGCAACGCCAAAGTGCAGAACACCATGCTTTTTTTCCACTATACCGCGCGTGATATTTACGAGACTATCAACACTTTCCAGGATATTCGATGCCATATCAAATGTTTCATGAGCAATGGCTGTGGGTCTTAGCGAACGAGAGGTACGTTCAAATAGCGATACTCCCAGGTTCTCCTCGAGCTGTTGCAACAATAAGCTGAGTGCCGATTGCGTGAGATGCATGGCCTCGGACGCTTGCCTCAGGCTTCCCAGCTTGTATATATACGCAAATGCTCGTAATTGTCGGATAGTTGGATTCATCGTATCTTAACCATTAGGTGGTTTGAGTTGAATGCTGTTGCTAATCTTGATCCATTCGTCTGTATAGGCGAGATTCCTGATAGCATCCAATAATATCTGCATGGCGCTTCACGATACAAGCTTTTTTCCAGAACGTAGATTCAGCGCACTTAAAACCGGTGCGAACAAAATAGATCATGCCAAAAGTGAGCTTATCAAGAAGTTGGCTGCTTAAAATTGCTTAATTAGCAACCACTTTATGTGGTCGCGGCTAGTCGTTTGATTTCAACGCTGTAAACCTACTTGTACTTTATACAGATTAGCTAAACGCATAATCCGGCGGTGAATCGAACAAATTGTGCGTTAAGTATTAATTGAATACTTCAATCAATTTAAAAAGCGAAATATGGGACTAATTCCTGGCATTCAGGTTTACCTTGCTGAAGTAGACGATTGTAAGAATTAGTTGGATCCATGACGAATTGCGCCAATATCCTTTCAAACGACAGCTGCAATTGGCTTGCGATGATGCTTCCGAGTCAGAAAAACAGAGACGGAAAGATAAGCTCTACGACTCCGCAGAGATCAATAACATCATCGGTCGTTCCAGTTCCTCGGCCAAATCCGGATTGTTATTGATCTGATCTGCATCAGGAGCGAATTCTTCAAGATGGCGGATTGTAAATCCTGCGGCCATCAAAGCGTTTACCGTTGTTCCTAGCGTTCGATGATATTTAAGAATACCGTCTGTAAACCAGTTGGTACGACGTTCGCCTTCAATAGCGTATTGATTCACCGGCCAGGTTTTTCTTCCATCTTCATCGGTTATCCAATGCGGATGTGTTGCGGCCATGTAGATTGGGTGTTCGATGGTGAATACAAAGTGCCCTCCGGGTTTAAGCGCGCCATGCACCATGCGTACCAGGCGATGGAAATCCTCGATATAGTGAAAGGTGAGGGCGCTGTAGGCTAGATCAAACTTGGCTTGCGGTAATTCTAGTGTTTCAAGGTCGGCAAGCTGATATTGGATATCGGTATCGTTGGTGCTTTGCATTGCCCGTGCAATCATGTTTTTGGAGATATCCAAACCAAGTACTGATTTAGCGCCGGCTTCTTTCGCCCATCGGGAAAACCAGCCAAACCCGCAGCCCAGGTCTACCACGCTTTTGTCTTGCAGATCAGGCAACATTGCCTGAATTGCCGGCCACTCCGGCGCGCCGGCAAGTCCTTGCGTTTGCCGGGGTAGCTGGCTGTAGCCAGAAAAGAAATCGTCGTTGTCGTAGATATTCTGGGCCAAAATGTATGTCTGCTTTGTGCTGAAAAAATGGGATAACCGCTAATGCTGCGGTGTTTATTCGAACTTTAGATTTCCGCTGCTAGCATCCATCGTAACAGGATCCGCCGAATCCTCCTCCTGATACCGGGAGTTTCCAACTTTCCTGGTAACTTCATACCATTCAAATGAAGCTTCCGGTCGGGCGAGGGACAGTAATTGCTTTGCCTGTTCCATGGTTGTATCCGGATCCAGCCATTCCCGGGCGTGCTCTGGCGTGAGCACTACCGGGCGCCGGTCGTGAATATCAACCATACCACCGGCGGCGTCATCCGTCACAATGGCAAACCCCGTGTGCTTGCCGGGCGCTTCATCTTCCTGCCAGCCCGAAATCGCGGCCATCAGTATCGGGGAGTGATCGGCCGGGCGGATGTACCAGGGCTGCTTATTACCTTTCACTCCTGTCCATTCAAACCAGCCATCCGCCGGAACAATCATTCTGTGCGTCATCGGGATCCGCCAGAAAGGGGAGTTATCCAGAATCTTGTCCAGCCGCGAGTTGCTCACGGGCGAATATTTATACCAGGCAGGCGCATACCCCCAGAACTGACGCTCAACCAGTCGTGTGCTGGCCAGCTCGTGAATCACCATCGGTGTCGTACCCGGCGGCACATTGAAACGCAGGCCGGGCTCGAGATTGAATACCTTGCTCATATCCGTGAAGATGCTCTCAAAATACTCTGCTGGTTGCCGGGCCTGTCTTATTCTTCCGCACATATTGGCTCCTGGGGGTCGGGTGGGGTAATTAGATTCTAGCTGGTTTTGATGGAGTTGTTACTGGGGAGGGTTTTGCTGGGAGGCGGATTTTGAGTTGGGGAGTTGGCCTGGGTCAGGAGGGGGGTCTAGTTCGGCAGGGTGGCTTTTGGGGATTTAGGTGAGAAGAGGGGAAAGATGTAGAAAAAATCACAAGTGAGACGTGAAGGCTTTCTTCATTCTATAAGTTATGAATCGCGATAACCATTGATGGTCTTCTATATGCTAGCTCTCGTGCGTAGCTTTTTGGTGATTTATGGGTGGTTTTATATTGAATTTCTATTTATAGATAAAACGAGCAAAAACCATAACCACTTAACTTTTTGATTTTTATATCAATTTATATTTTTATAAAATCAGAGAAGCATTATGGCCTCGCCGACAGGAATCGAACCTGTAATTGGCCCTTAGGAGGGGTCGGTTATATCCATTTAACTACGGCGAGTACGGGAAAGCCGCGCGGGCCAAGCCGTTTAAGCACAAGAGCACCGTGGATTATATGCCAAATCTCCTGCAAATTGGCCTTGGCATCGCAAGAACTAGCCAATTCACTTCGACCCAAATCATCACACAGCAACGTCAGACGGACGAGATTTTTCGGATTTCACCGAATCAATAAAATTTAGCCTCTGGGCATGCATAAGGAAAGTTTTTGAAAACGATCGAGTGATATTGCGACGATGACGGGATACTATCCATTTGATGCAATAATGCATCTATGAACAGAATAGTAGCCTATGCCATCAAATCGATCGTAGCCATTTACTCAATTTTGTGCGCTGTCGTTATAGCGTCAACGCCTCTAAATAAATTCGAGTGGATGCTTGACGATTCAATTTCGAAAGTTGAGTTTTGATGCAAAACCCGGACCGCATAGCACAAGCAAAACTGATAGCGGATCGATTAGCTTCAGTAAAAGATTTCGTCAGGAGCAGAAAGAATGTTGGAGTCCATTATTCGGTTAGCAAGCGTTCAAGATATCCCGACAATCCAGGAGATCGTCAACGACGCGTATGGGCACTACGTCGAACGCATAGGCAGCAAGCCCGCACCCATGAACGACGACTATGCCGAACATGTGGAAAGAAGAACTATTTGGGTACTTGAGACCTCCAGTGGAATTGCCGGCCTTATGGTTTTAAGAGTGGACGGGCACTTTGTGTTGGTCAGTAACGTGGCGGTGAGCAAGGCATACCAAGGCAGAGGATTCGGGAAAAGACTCCTTGACTTTGCCGATGCGTTCGCCACTCAGAAAGGCATATCCGAATTGCGCCTGTATACCAATGAACTAATGCATGAAAATCTGGCCATCTACTCGAAGCTCGGCTGGGTAGAATTTGATCGCGCCGAACAGGATGGATTTCGACGTGTTTTTATGAGGAAGACACTGCTACAGCCTAAAGTTCCTTCGGTCAGTCCATTTCGCAAGCGCATCTGAAACCTGCCGCAGCGGGCAGGTTCTATTTATTGAGAATTGGTGTTCAGTGAGGTGCAGTCATTGAATTCACGTGAGCGCTAATCAACTGGTTCACCGCTTTAGTAAGGTCGTCCAGTTTGCCACTCATCTCTGTATATTTGCCACTCATCTCCTCATATTTGCCACTCATCTCTTCATATTTGCCACTCATCTCTTCATATTTGGCAGTCATCTCTTTATTTTGGGTTGCCACTTCAAGCTTGATTGTATCTCTTGCGTCTTTGCCCATCCCAAATGAATCAAGCATATTCGAAAGTAAGGTTGCATTAAATGCCGCTACACCAAACACGATTGCGAAAACAGAGCTTATACCTGTGATAACGATCGTGCGTCGAGTAGTCTTACTTTCCTCTCGGAAATCCGCAATCGCACGTTCACTATTTTTGATGCTATTTTCCACCAGAGTTTGAAGACGAGCGACTCTTGCCTCCGTTCTGGCTTCGGCGGCCTCGAGTTTTGCGTCGAGAAGCTCAATAGTGATGTCGCTCATGTCTGAATTATGAAACTTTTCTGATAACGTGCCAAGATTACCTATGATTTCTTTACCAATACCGGTGTGACAATATCACTACATGGTTTTGTGCCGTACCGCGAAAATATTGAAAACGTGTGCTTCAGATTTTATGCATAACGCTTTCTCCAATTCAATAGCTTAAAGAGGTAGTGGTTTCATAAACGACCAGTTGTGCATATGCTTTGAACAGCGCAGCGGGCGGGTTCTATTAATTGAGAATTGGTGCTCGCTGAGGTGCAATCGTTGTATTGGCGTAAGCGCTAATCAACTGATTCACGGCTTTGGTCAGGTCGTCCAATTTGCCACTCATCTCTGTATATTTGTCACTCATCTCGGAATATTTGCCACTCATCTCTGTATATTTAGCTTTCATCTCTTTATTTTGGGATGCCACTTCAAGCTTGATTGTTTCTCGTGCGTCTTTGCCCATCTCGTATGAACTCATCATATTCGCCAGCAAGGTGCTGTTGAAGGCAGCGACACCAAAAATGACGGTGGCCGCCGTCGCGACGGAAAAAAGTGCAGCCTGCAACTTTAGGTTGGAAAGATACTTACGCGTCTCTTTCAATTCGGTGGTGAATTCTTTTTTGAATTCGGTTTTAAATTCAGTTTTGAATTCCGTTTTGAACTCGTCCATCGATTTGATACTGTTCTCTACTAAAGTTTCAAGACGAGCAACCCTCGCCTCTGTTCTGGCTTCAGCGGCTTCGAGTTTGGCGTCTAGTAGTGCTGTTGAAACATCAGTCATATCTGAGTTGTCTGAAATACGCTGCCTATCATGAATACGATCTTTCCCTGATCTGAACACGCCTGGATCAGCACTTTTCACTAAGCGTCCAGGATTCAAGAATCATCGTTGTCGAGGATATATCGAAAAGTTACCTTTCGCCTTGATCTCACCCGGACGTAGAGACATAAAAATCGCATCGGTATTCCGATCAGGCACAATGTTAGCGTTAGTAGAAATAACCCTGAGACGCAAAGGGTGAACCGTTGTAATCCGGATGCAGTCGCCGATTTTTATCGATGTAAATGTTTCGGGTACGGGACAGGGTGGTGCGAGTGGCTTAAAATTGAATTATTGCACCACCTACAGGAGTTATGCATGAGCAACGATTCAGAATTTGACGTCTCGCTGGATGATATTGATTTTGATGCAATCGAAAAGAAAAACGCCGAATTGATCAAAAAAATGGATGAAAACGTACCCGAAGTCGATAACGACTGCGGCGACGCCTGCAAGATCTGATCTGCCAAATACATCTGGAATATCACATTCAGAATATAAGCCCCAAGGCCCGCTGGTCTCGGGGCTTTGTGTATTTTGGTCCGGAATTGCGCTGGCCTTAATCTCTGTACTTCGTAGGTGCTATTGATAGGTGGGACTTATCACGTTTTTCCGCTAAGCCCTCTAAAGCAATCCAATAAACAGCCCCAGTCCAATGACGCATAGAACGGCTGCGCTAATTGCTGTATACACATAATCCTTGCTTCGTAGGAACATAAGCAGCATCAGTAAAACGCGGGCGACCGGCAGCAGAATAAATATCACAACGCCGATTGTGACCAGCGTGTATCCGGTCTGCGACAACCCTGAATAAAATCCTAATGTTTCGACGAAGGCCAGTGCCATGCCAACCGCAATCATGATGCAGGCGAGCAGGGTGCCAAACCATAACAGTGAGGCAATGCGTCTATCGTGTTGCAGTGATGCGTTCAGATTCTGACTCATGAATGGCCTCCAAAAAGATGAATGTCAAAGGCGCTCATCATCATTTGTATTGCAAGTGCACCAAGCACGATGGCAAACAGAAGGCGCAGCTTTTGTGCTGACATACCCATCATCACGCGGGCACCGGCGATCGCACCAACAACAGAACCCAGCGCTACCGGTCCGGCGATCGTCATATCAACATCCCCACGCGCCAGATACGCACCGCCACTGGCGGCTGCGGTTACGCCAATCATAAAATTCGACGTGGCCGAAGAGACCTTGATCGGCAGTCGCAACGCGACGTCCATTGCCGGAATCTTCAGAACTCCTGAACCAATGCCGAGCAGCGCAGAGATAAGGCCGGCGAAATACATGAGGGTAAGCCCAAAAGGCACGCGAGCCACCTGATAGGTGATGTCCTTGCCAAGTGCACGATCCGGAAACGTGGAGTGCAGTCGCAGGCGACTTGCCCAGCTTCTGGGATCAGGATTTCCCTCGGCCAGAGCCTCACGACGTCGCGCCATCATTTGCTGAGCAGAGAGGAGCATGATCACCGAGAACAATCCGTAAAGAAAAGGTACCGGAATAATTCCGATCAAGAGAACGCCGGTGACCGCACCCAGTGTTGTTGCTGTCTCCAGCACAATAGCAAGTTTGATATTGGTCAGTCCGCCCTTGAGAAACGGTGCGGCGCTGGCGCAGGAACAGGCAATCACAGAAACAATACTGGCTGCAATGGCAAGATGAATATCAATGCCAAACGCAAAGATCAGGATTGGTACGATGAATATGCCACTAGCCATACCCAGCATGCCGCCAAGAAGACTGGCACCTAGTGCGGCTGCAAACAGCCAGAATACAGTTGAAATATCCATTGATTCCTCCCGAATTTAGCGGTTGCGCCGCGACAGGTTCGTCGCAAATCGGATGGAATCGCCGCGGTAGTACAGCTTCTCGTAATCCACGGGCTTTTGATCGCTGGTGTAAGACGTGCGCTCAATCAGGAAAATGGGCGCGCCTTCTTCAATCTGTAATGCGGCTGCAACGCGAGTATCTGCAATGACGGCTTCAAGCTGGTATCTCGCTTCGATCAGCGGTAGCGCATATTTTTTCTCCAGCAGATCGAATATGGGTTCCACATCCAGATCATTGCTGACAACTTTTTCGCCAATGTCCAGAGGCAGGTAGGTTTCATCAAAGGACATGGGAATGCCGTCCGCAAGACGCACGCGTTCAATTCGATAGACGCGAGTGCCGGGCATGAGTCCGAGATGCTCCGCGACAGTCTCGTCAGCTTGCACGATACGCTTGTCCAGCAGACGAGAGCTGGGCTTGCGGCCAAGTACAACCATATCTTCGGCAAATCCGGTAAGTTCGGTGAGAGCCTGTGTGATTTTGGGTTGGGTAACAAAGGTGCCTTTGCCGCGACGTATTTCCACCAGCCCTCGCGCCACCAGATTTTCTATGGCCTTGCGAACGGTGGTGCGACTTACCGCAAAACGGGCGATTAGTTGGTCCTCTGGCGGCAATTGCGAGCCGGATTCCAGCTGTCCCTGCGCGATTTCCTGAGCCAGGGCGGCTTCCACCCGCGCATAGAGTGGTGCGCCATCATGAATGTCAGTTGTCATAAACAACATCATGACATCATGACGTCATGATGTCCAGAAAAATCTGATTTATTTCCGCTTCGCGCTCAGTCGATTGCAAATGAAATAAGCGTCAATGAATCAATCATCGACGCTTAATAATGGAATAAAGGGAAATTAGAGCCCGACGCGGCGGGCTGGAACTCAGGTGTGAAATGTTGACTGATTCAGGGCCGAATCCTGTCCAGAATTCTAGCCAATTTCTGAGTTCGTATCGGTATCGGGATTGCCGTTATGCACCGGTTCAAGGTCGGCCATCAGCCGGTGGAATTCTCCATCGCGGGAAACCAGCATTTCGAAATGCGTCTTTCCATCACGAATTTTGGGCGTAAGCAGTACCACTTTGCCTTGGGTCTTTGCTTCGACATCACGGACCATTTCAGTCAGGCCCAGGATGGTTTTTGATTTCCGACGCTGATCGTCGTCCGGGTTGTCTGCAGCGAATGCGCCATAGCTTACTTGCGCGGCAAGCGACGACAGGACCAGCTTGAGCAGTACATCTTTCATCTTTTTCTCCTTCTGCTAGTTGGCCTGGGGTCCGCAATAAGCGGTGGGGGCGGGAAGAGGGCTTGTGGTAAGCAACTTCAGCGGGTGGCACACAGCCAATATGGCTGACCCGGGGGAATCGGTTCCCGAAGGAATCGGCTGAGAGCAAAGTTTACCGGCTTGTCGCCCACTAATCCAGCAAATGTTTCAGGCCCGATATAACAATTTGTGCTGCATTGCCGCGCCAGTCGCGGTTCTCGCGCGGACGTACCGCCACGAATAATGGTCGTGAGGCATGTTTGGGTTCTCTGATTCATAGGGGGCACTCTGACAAATTCTGCCTTCGGTAAGTACGCCGAATCAGGACTCACCGCATGTTGCGCTGCGGGTCGCGCAAGCAGGTTCAATGCCTGTCATAATACCGTTTTGCGGCTGCTGTCAGCTTTCAGGGCAGCGTTTTTCGATTACCCGGATGCACGCTATGGTATTTTCAATTGATGCGATCTCCACTGAGTCGATAATGGCTTTGGATCCGTCCCAGACCGTCATTGTGACCGTCAATAATCGGCTCGTTTGGCGAGCGCAAGCCATGTTGCTTGGGCTTGCCGGTCAGGGGCGGGCAATCATTCAGTTGCCACCCGTGTGCTCACTTAGTAAATGGCGAGACCAGTTGCATCAGGAACGTCTTTTTTGTGAAGATGCATCGTTGCGCAGACATCGACTCAGCCCTTTCGCGGCAAAGCTGATGTGGGAAGCCGCTGTTGATTCTTTGCAAGGTAACACGCCTCTCATTGATGTGCAGCAGGCAGCTGCAAGAGCCATGGCTGCCAGTCATGATTCTGATGAATGGATGGTGCAGGTTCAGGCTCATGAGCACACAGAAGAATATCAGCGCTTCGTGCTCTGGCGCGATCATTATGAGCAGCAATGCCGGGACATCGACGCTCAGGACGATAACCAACTCTACAGTTCGCTGATCGATTCCATTGCCAACGGAGTTCTCGCCAGGCTTCCAAAAACGATTGTGCTTGCCGGGTTCAATGAATATTCTCCACGTTTTACTCGACTGTTGCAGGCGTGTGCCGAGCGTGGAAGCAGCGTCGTTTCCTGGGCAATGCCGCGCCATCAGCATTCTCACCGTAAGCTAAGCGTACAAAAAGACCGGGGCGCTGAGTGGGTTGCTGCTGCGCATTGGGCCTCTGCACAGCTCACTGCTGATCCGAAACGACGTGTGGCCATTGTGTCACCGGCCATGGAGGCCGATGCCGTTTTTGCCCGTAGAATTCTGGATCGCGAGCTGGCGGCCACGCCTTTTGCGCCAGCTCACGGATTCAATATGACGGTGGGGCGCAAACTTGCCGAATGGCCCGTGGTGCTGGCCGCCTTCCGCTGGCTGTCGTTGGTAGCGGGGCTGTCTGAGAAAGGCACGGTCAAACCGCAACAGTTCGGAGAGGCACTCCTCGCTGGGTTCTGCGGTGCCACACCGTCAGAGCAGTCAGCCATGGCGGTGCTGGACGGACGCTTGCGCGACTCTCAGGTCATTTCATGGAGCGCCGAACAGGTATGCTCACAGCTGGATCGACACGCGCCAGACTTCTCATATGTTTTCCGTCAGGCACTAGGACATTGGAAGAGCGCCGGGGCCGGCGGGCGCCATAGCACCGAACATTGGACGCAGCTTGTTCGTGAAACGCTGGCGACTCTCGGGTTCCCGGGCAGCGCGCTGTCCAGTGCCAACTACCAGGTTTGCGCGGCGTTCGATTCCCTGCTGCATACCTTCTCTTTGCTGAATCTTTATGCCGGGCAGCTCTCGGGTATGTATGCCGTGTCCATGCTGCAAAGAATGGCGCGGGAAACCATGTTTCAACCTCAAAGAGATCCAAACGTTCGTCTTGACGTGCTGGGTTTTCTGGAGGCCGAGCACGGTCAGTGGGATGCCATCTGGATATTGGGCCTGACAGACGATGTCCTGCCCGCCAGTCCCGATCCCAATCCATTTCTGCCTGTGTCTGCCTTGAGTCGTGCCGGCGCGCCGCGCGCCACTGCAGAGCGGGAAAAAACCTGGGCAATAAACATGCTTCAGGCTCTGTGCGAAGTTGCGCCCGAAGTCGTGTTGAGTTACCCGGCCACAGAGGCAGACCGCGCGCTGCGTCCATCGCCGCTTATCGATATCGTTGCTTCCCCTGAAGCGCAGAATACTGAGCAAGTGGAAAGTCCATCGTCTGGGCAGATACCTATTAGCTGCGCGCGTAGCGAGCCTGTGGAGCTGGAGACACTTAGAGACATGCGAGGACTGCCACTTGCAAAGGTACTGGAAGGCGGATCAGACATGCTGGAAACACAGGCACTTAATCCCTTGTGGAGTTATGTTCGCTATCGTCTGAATGCCAAAGGCCTCAAGCCTTATCCGGAATCGCTGAACGCTGCCATTCGCGGCACGTTTCTGCACAGCATGGCGCAGAAAGTCTGGGAGATGCTGGGCAGCTCCAGTCAGCTGAAGGCTCTCACTCAGGAAAAACAGCAGGCACTTGTGACCGAAGCTGTCGCCATGGCAGCAGACCAGACGCTGAGTGGAATTTCACCTGTGCTGGCGGCGCTGGAAAAGGAACGGGCAGAGCAGGTCATGATGACGCTGCTGAATATAGAGCGCGAACGACCCGATTTTCATATTGCAGGTGTGGAAAAGAATGCGACATGGCGCCACGCCCAGGTGAAAGTCAATCTACGCGTGGATCGTATCGATCAAACCGAACATGGCACAAACGTCATTATGGATTACAAATCAGGACAGCGTACACCGGAATTTCAGAAAGACTGGATGCGACCACAGCCGATTAATCTTCAATTGCCCTTATATGCAACCGTCATTCGCCAACCCGATGAGACCGGCGAAAGAGGGCATATTGAAGCGCTGCTGTTTGCAAAGCTGAACGCCAGAAAAACGGAATTTGGGGGTCTGGGTGAAATGGATTGTGGCATTGAAGGTATTACGCCGCTAAGCAAAGCCGCGCCCAACGAAACCTGGGAGTCGCTGTTACAGCGATGGGAAAGCAGTCTGCAGCAACTGGCTGAAGATATCTCTCAAGGTGTCGCCGAGAATCGCAGCTGGGCTGATAAGGACCTCACTTATTGCGACGTGTTGCCTTTCCTTCGTCTGAATGCGGAGACGGAAGATGAGTGATCCCCAGAACGTGAATGAATCCATGAACGTGAGTGAATCCATAAGTGCCCCAAACCGTTTGGCAGAGAATGATCCCGTGACAGAACTCAAAACCGATCGCCAGCCCAGTGATATGCAGGCCCGCGCGCGGGCGCTTGATACCAGCCATTCCTTTATTGTTCAGGCGCCTGCCGGATCGGGAAAAACGGAATTGCTCACGGATCGCATTCTTGCACTGCTTGCTGGCGTCGGTAAACCGGAAGAAATTCTTGCCATTACCTTTACGCGCAAGGCGGCGTCGGAAATGCATGCGCGCGTCCTGAAAAAATTGCGTGCCGGTCTTGCAGAGCATCCACCTGCACAGGCACATGAGGTAAACAGCTGGCGTCTTGCCAGGGCCGCGCTGGCCCGCAATGCACAGCAGGGATGGGATCTGCTGAATCATCCCGCAAGGCTCAAAGTACGCACCATTGATGCATTCTGCGCTCAGCTGGTTCGCTCCATGCCCTGGATGTCGGCCATGGGCGGCATGCCTGCCATTGCCGACAACCCCGGGCAGCTTTATCTGCAGGCGGCAAGAAGAATGCTGGAGCACGTCGATCACGAAGAAAGTGTTCAGGACGTGCTGCGTCACATGGATATTGATTTGGCCTCGGTAGAAAGACTGGTTGTAGACATGCTGGGGCGACGAGATCAATGGTTACAGGAAACGGCCGATCCTGAGTCGGCAATGGTTCAATTGCGGGCTGCGCTACAGGACGTCATGGAGCAGAAACTTCAGCGTCTGGCTGAAGTGATGCCCGCTGGATACGCCAGCCAGCTCGCACCCATTGCCCGCCAGGCCGCAACTGCCCAGGCTGAGGCAGATATCCGTCTTTTTGAGGCGCTGCTCGACTGGGACGGCTCGCCGTTTGTCAGTGCGGTAGAAGCATTACCGCAGTGGCAGGCGCTCTCCCGTTTGCTGCTCACAGGTGGCGGAAGTGTGCGCAAGCGATTGACCGTCAAAGAAGGCTTTCCACCAAAAAGCGCACACAAGCTGGACATGGAGGAGTGGCTCAAAGCCTGGAGTGATAACGGCGCACCATGGATTGCGCCGCTCGCCGAAGCTGCAACGCTACCCACGGAAGTGCTAAGCGAACGGCAGTATAAAATCATCCGGTCACTTCTTCGCATTCTTAAGCTGGCTGCCGCTGAACTCACGCTTGTGTTTCGGGAAGAAAAACAGGTCGACTTCATAGAGATCGCGGAAAGGGCCGCCATGGCGCTTGGCAGTACCGACGACCCATCGGACATGTTGCTCAAGCTGGATGCACGCATTTCTCATATCCTGATCGATGAGTTTCAGGACACCAGTCAGATCCAGATTCAGCTGATCGAAAAGCTGACGCTGGGCTGGTACCCCGGGGACGGACGAACGCTTTTCCTGGTGGGCGATCCCATGCAGTCCATTTATCGCTTCAGGAAGGCCGACGTCGGCCTTTTCCTGGAAGTGGCCAGAACCGGGATCAATGACCTGCCGCTTGAAAAATTGACGCTGACAGAAAACTTCCGCTCCCAGGCCGGGGTGGTCGACTGGGTGAACCAATCGTTTAGCCAGGTTTTTCCGAAGGACGACGATCCGCAACTAGGTGCAATCCGGTATACCGACTCGGTCGCATTCAACCCGGCGCAGCACGATCCCGCGGTCGCGTTCCACCCCGTCTACGAGCTTGAAGGTCAGGATCCGCGAGAAGCCCGACAGCAGGCCGAAGCGCAAACGGTTGCGCTCGTGCGTGCGGCGCTGGAAGCGCATCCGGACAGCGATCATCCGGTAGCCATTCTGGTCAAGGCTCGGTCACACCTTGGTGAACTGCTGCAACTGATGCAGCGTCATCATATTCCTGTACGGGCGGTGGAACTCAATCCCATACGCGAAGAACAATCAGTCATCGATCTGATCCAGGTGATTCGAGCGCTTGTACACCCTGCAGATCGGGTCGCCTGGCTCTCGGTTCTGCGCTCGCCGGTTTGCGGGCTGACGCTGGCTGCCCTTACACAACTTTTTGGAGATAAGCCAGAGACCATTCCCCATCGGCTGCGAATGGTGTTGAACCAACCGGAAGAATTCAAACCGTTACTGGGAGAGCAGTGGCAGCGTCTGCAGCATTGCGCGAGCATATTGCTGGATCGCAGTTATCTGACTACCGACGTTTCATTCTCGTCTCACGTTGAATCAGTCTGGCGGGCGCTGGGCGGTTATCGCGTCTACAGTTCCGATACCGCTTTCGCCGATTTTCAGGCGGTGTTTGAACTGCTGGATCAGCTTGCGCCCTATGGTGACCTGAATCCTTCCGATCTTGAAGAGTCACTTGAGCGACTCTATTCCGCTGCGGTGACTCAGGAAGCTGCGGTTGAAATTATGACCATGCACAAATCCAAAGGACTGGAGTTTGAAGAGGTCATTCTTTACGGCCTGCACCGTCGGCCCAGGGGCGATACCGCGCCGCTACTGCGATTTGAACGCAGTCAGAATCGTTTGCTCATGGGGCCAATCAAACCTAAGGCCGCAGAAGAGACTGACAAGCTTTCGGCCATGCTGGGCGCCATGGAGAAAAGACGCAGCGAATTTGAGCTTGATCGTTTACTTTATGTCGCTGCCACGCGCGCGCGGCAGCGATTGCATCTTGTTTCCCACATTAGTTGCAAGCAGGGCGAAGTTTCCACGCCGCCTAATGGCTCTCTGCTGTCCCGTCTCTTCTCCCTCTTTACCTTTACGCATCCCGAGCAGGGCAGCAGCGAAGCCGAGGAACAATCCGGAGCCGAGTTCGAGCCAGCTGTCAGGGGCACGGATCTGACCCGCATTGCGGCCTCAGAATTTGCGACGCTCCCACCACCGCGGGCTGTAACGACGCCTGCGATGCCGGCAGGCACGGGCTGGCAATTTGACGATAAGTTCGAAGCCAGCATCGGAATTGTGACCCATGCCTGGCTCGCCCGTATCGGTCAGGATCGGATGCGTGGCTGGGACGAAGCGCGACTGGACCGCGCCGTGCCCATTATCCTGCGGCAGCTGGAGAGCGAAGGGTTGCGCGAAGCCCAGGCCCGTGAGGGTGCACAGCGTGTGCATACCTTGCTGCGTCGCTGTCTGAATTCGGAAAGAGGGCAGTGGATCCTGTCCCATGAACAAAGCCGGCAGGAATGGGAGCTGACCGACGTCGACGGCAAGCTGCTGATTGTGGATGTCGCCATTTCAACCGATTCCGGCTGGCTGGTGGTGGATTTCAAAACAGGCTCGCGGCATGAGCACGAAGCGCAGGATGCCTTTGAAAACCGGATGCGGCAGGCCTATGGGCTGCAGTTGCAGGGGTACTGCGAGCGGCTGACCCGTTTTGATGGACGCAAGGCCAGCGCGGCCATTTTGGCTCTGGATACCGGAGACTGGATCACCATGGATTTTGCTCTCTCTGATGCACTGGTGTAAATTCCCCACAAGAAAGAGGAAACTTGTTAAAATGCAAAGCGGTGGGTCCCTTCGCATGGGCCGGCGGTGAAACTGGTCAGGTCGGGAACGAAGCAGCCATAGTCGTTCAGGTTCAGTGCCGAAGTAAGGCTCACCCCCTGCATTCACGAACAAACGTCACCCTAGTGGTGGCGTTTGTTTTTTCTGGGATAAAATATACGGTATGAGCTATCTTGTCCTTGCCCGTAAGTGGCGTCCTCGCTCCTTCGAAACGCTTGTTGGCCAGGACCACGTGGTCCGTGCGCTAACCAATGCGCTCGACACCCAGCGTCTTCACCACGCCTGGCTGTTCACGGGCACACGAGGGGTCGGTAAGACAACCCTCTCTCGCATACTGGCAAAATCCCTCAACTGCGAAACTGGCATTACGTCCAAACCCTGCGGCGTATGCCGTGCCTGTGTGGAAATCGACGAAGGCCGTTTCGTGGATTATCTGGAATTTGACGCGGCGTCCAACAGGCGTGTCGAAGAAATGACGCAGCTGCTGGAGCAGGCTGTGTATGCACCCAGTTCAGGTCGGTACAAAATCTACATGATTGACGAGGTGCACATGCTTTCCGGGCATGCGTTCAACGCCATGCTCAAAACGCTGGAAGAGCCACCTCCTCATATCAAATTTATTCTTGCCACTACAGACCCGCAGAAAATGCCGGTTACGGTACTGTCGCGCTGCCTGCAGTTCAATCTGAAACAGATGCCGCCAGACGCCATCGTCTCGCACCTGAATCATGTGCTGACAGAAGAGGGCGTGGAATTTGAAATACCGGGTCTGCGCCAGATTGCCCAGGCAGCGTCGGGCTCCATGCGCGATGCCCTGTCTTTGACAGACCAGGCGATTGCATTCAGCGGCTCCAATATCACGGGTGAAGCCGTGCGCGATATGCTGGGCACCATAGACCAGCGATTTCTAGTGCGGCTGCTCGATTCACTGAATCAGGGCTCTGCACAAGGTGTCCTGGATATTGCAAATGAATTATATGAACGCGGCTACTCCTTCAGCGGTGCGTTGGCCGACCTTGCCGTATTGCTCTCGCAGATTGCGATTGAGCAGCGGTTGCCTGGCACTGCGTTGACCGAAGCCGTCCTGCAGGACGACATCGTGCGTCTTGCGCGTACCTGCCATCCTGATACCTTACAGCTTTTCTATAGTATCGCGGTGCATGGACGTAATGAACTTGCGCTGTCGCCCGACGAATACGCCGGCTTTGTCATGACCTGCCTGCGCATGCTGTCGTTGATTACATCGGAACCGGCACAAAGCACGGTGAGTGAATGGCATGCTGGCGGTGGCAATACGCCTGCTGAAAATAAGGCACCGGTAGCTGCGGGCGCGGATTCCGCAGCGAAAGCAATTCCATCGCAGGACAGTTCTGTTGCCCACGAAAAATCGCCATCCTCATCTTCCAATGAAAATCAGGCGAGCGCCTCGAAATCAGAAGACGCGGCGACGTCAGCGGTAACGTCGAATTCAGCGGAAGCATCGTCGGATCAACAAGAACCAGCCGTTTCCGCGTCAGCCAGCCCCGACAGTTCAGAGCTGCAAAAAAAAAATCTGAATAATGATGCCGGGCAGGATGCTGCCCAGGTCATTGCATCTGACATTCAGACGCGAGAGGTCGTGGCGCGTGAGGATGTGCTGCCGGTCAAGCTGGCACCGCAGCCCGAACCCATTATTGTGCCGCCGCTGAAAACAGTATCCAATTCTGCACAGGAGCGTCCCGCATGGGAAGATGAACCTTCCACGCCGGTTAGCGGAAACGAGGGTACGACTTCCGCAATGGCGACGCCAGCAGTGTCTGCTCCCGCAATGACCGCGCCAGCGATGACGGCGACGGTCACTGCCGAAAAGCTCGACGAGCGAGTCGATCAGCAGGTCGATGACCCGGCGAAGTTCCAGAGAGCGGCAGAAAATGCCAACCCTGATAATTTCGAACGTAATGAATCGCGCGGTGAACGTCGCGATCATCCGCAGGCCGTTGAAGCCACCCCGAAGACTGTCGAAACCAATGTTACCCGTGCCGTCGAAGCGAATAATCAATCGGTTGAAGCCAACGCCTCATCCGGTCCGCCAGTCTGGGAAGATATTCCGCCTGACTGGGAAGCTGCAGGTCTTGTCGGGCAAACCGATGACGAAGGTGATATTGTTCCCGTCGAAAATCCCGTCGACTCCGTGGATCAGACCTGGGTCCCGACCCATGATGATGCACAGGCGCGCCGACCGCTGTCTGCGATGAACGCGCGCGAGTGGGTGCAGCTGGTGGCCGAGCTGCCGCTGAATGGCTACGCCGCAGAAATGGCCCGCCGTTCTGAATGGATGGGTCAGCAGCGCAACAAAATTACTCTGCGCATTCCGGTAAAAGGTCAGAACGATCTGAATTCCAAGATCAAACTGGAGACGGCATTGTCGGAATATTTCCAGGAAGTGGTTCGCTTGGATATGGTCTTTGGTCAGACCGGTGATGCAACCCTGCATGCCGTTGAGCAGGCGGAACGGGAAGCCTTGCAGAAAAGCGTGGAAAAAGCCGTGCAGGAAAACCAATTTATTAATACACTGATTGCTGATCTGGGCGCCAGAATCGTGCCCGGCAGCATCGAGCCATACAGGCAAAAAAGCTCTTGATGTCAATCGCAATAATTTGCGCTTTATAGGAATTTGTTGATTATGATGAAAAACCAACTGGCCGGTCTGATGAAGCAGGCCCAGCAAATGCAGGAAAACATGAAGAAGGCGCAGGACTCTCTGGCCGATATCATTGTTGATGGCGAATCCGGCGGCGGCATGGTCAAAATCTCCATGTCCTGCAGACATGATGTGAAACGGGTCACCATTGATCCTTCACTGCTGGGTGAAGATAAAGACATGCTGGAGGATCTGGTTGCAGCCGCATTCAATGATGCGCTGCGCAAGGCCGAAGCAACCACGCAGGAAAAAATGTCCAGCGTGACTGCCGGTATGCCTATGCCTCCGGGAATGAAATTCCCATTCTGATGCGAGATCTTCTGCCCGAACCCGAGCCGCTCAGTGCGTTGATTGACGCATTGCGGCGACTGCCTGGTGTGGGTCAGCGCTCCGCCAGGCGCATGGCCTACCATTTGCTGCAATATGACGTTGCCGGTGCGGATCAGTTGTCACGCGCACTGGGTACCGCGGTCAAGGAAATTCGCCATTGCGCGCGCTGCAATTCGTTCTCCCAGGCCGAAGTCTGTGAGACATGCCTGAATCCCAAACGCAATGCGGCGCAACTGTGCATTGTAGAAACGCCGGCCGATCAGAATATGATTGAGTCCAGCCACGGCTATCAGGGTCTTTATTATGTGCTGATGGGAAGAATTGCACCATTGGAGGGCGTGGGTCCGGCCCAGCTCAATTTTGAGCGCCTGCTCAATCGCGCCACAGATGGCACGGTCAGTGAGGTAATTCTGGCGACCAATTTCACGGCAGAAGGGGAGACCACCGCCCATTACCTGACGGAAATTCTGCGTGAAAAAGGTCTGCAGGTAACTCGCATTGCCCGCGGCATTCCAAGTGGCAGCGAGTTGGAATATGTGGATGCCGGCACCATCGCCTGGGCGTTTATGGAACGGCGCGGGGCGCAATAACGGCCAACGCCGCCCAGGGGCCGTTGCGCCCGGTGCCGTCCTTCACCTTAAGCCTTGCGGCCTTCTTCAATAAGCGCGTCCAGCTTGATGGCATCAGCCACAAAGGTGCGGATTCCTTCACTCAGTTTTTCCGTTGCCATGGCATCTTCATTGAGCAGGAAGCGGAAATTCTTCTCTTCGCAGGCAATGGATGGAATGTCCTGTTTCGCAGCCAGTGATTCGTCCAGACAAACCTTGACCTGCGTGTCGCCCTGGGCCAGTTCTCCCAGCAACTCGGGGCTGATGGTCAGCAGATCGCAGCCTGCCAGCGCCAGAACCTGACCGGTATTGCGAAAGCTTGCGCCCATGATTTCTGTCTTGATACCGTGACGGCGATAATATTGAAAAATCCGTGTCACTGACTGTACACCGGGGTCATTTTCACCACGATTGTCATCCTCAACCCATTTGCTGCCCTGCGATTTTTTATGCCAGTCGTAAATGCGTCCCACAAAAGGCGAGATCAGGGTAACACCCGCGTCTGCGCAGGCAACGGCCTGAATCAGGGAGAACAGAAGCGTCATATTACAGCGAATGCCTTCCTTCTCCAGGATGCGTGCTGCAGCAATTCCTTCCCAGGTAGAGGCGATTTTGATCAGAACCCGCTTTTTGTCCACGCCGGCCTCTTCGTACAGGGCAATGATACGGCGCGCGCGTTCCACGGTGCCTTCAGTATCGAATGACAAACGTGCATCAACCTCTGTGGATACCCGTCCGGGGACGATGTCCAGAATACGGCGACCGAATTCGACCAGGATGCGATCCAGGGTTTCGGCGGCAGAGGCATCGCGGTGGTTCGCCAGCGTTTCCTTGAGTATCGGCTGATACGCTTCCTTGGACAGGGCTTTGAGGATCAGGGAAGGGTTGGTCGTTGCATCGGTCGGCTTGTGCTCGCGCATGCTTTCGAAGTCGCCGGTATCGGCAACCACGGTTGTGAACTTTCTGAGTTGGTCTAGCTGATTCATATTGGATGGTTCCTGCGTGCCAGCATTCTTATTGGCGAAGAAGAAATGGCTGAAAAACAATGGTTTGCGTTGTGCGCTAAATTGTAAATTAACAGTTGATGATTTCAAATTTTTACAGATACGTGTATATTACCTTCAACAGGCAGACGGTACGTGCTTGCGGGCTCTTTGACAGACATTTGTCATATTTTTGGCCTGCCGCGCACACAAAGGAGGCTGTTTGTTATATAAATATTGCCCACAACCGACAGCGATGCCATTTTGCGCATAGCGTATCTATTGTAAATGTGATAATTAATATCGCTCCGGCAATTTGGCAGACCGGATTTTTTTCATTCTAAACGACACATAAGAGGGTTAAGGGCAGAATGCTTGTCAAGTGGTGCAAGGTCATGTTACTCGCTGGAGCCGCCGCAATGTCAGGTACTTATTTACCCGTTGCATCCAGTCAGATCATTTCGTTCGCCAGTCCCTTCGTGGGGGTCGCTTCCGCGCAGCAGGAAATCGCCCTGAATCCATGCCTGCCGGAAGCAGAAGTGCGAAAGCAGTTTGGCGCCGATGCGGTTCTGCAGCTGCGTCGGGCGGCCGCCGCCTGGCCCGCCAGTATGTGCAAAGACCCGATGGTCGCGCAGCATATGGCCGACTGGCTGTACAACAGCTCTGCGCTGCTGGCAAAAACCGACCGCCCCATCATCATGGCTGACATCGTAGCCAAACGCACCGAGAAACTTGCCACCTGTCGCGACGTGCCCTGCATGCGGGAAATGCTTCCTCCTATGGTCGATTGGGCAAAAACCAATCTGGATCGTACCCCGGTTTATGGCACCGACGATCAGCCCATGCCGGTAGAGGGTGGTCTGCTTTCCCTGCCGAAACTGTCGCTGCGTAATCTGGATCTTCCCCTGCCGGGACAGGAGAAGTTCTGCAAGAGCAGAGATATCGAGAGTCTGGATTTTTTCAGTACCAACCTGAAAGTGTCAGGCAAAGCCTTTGTTCTGGCCAAATGCAAACAGGACAGCGGTGACCGCAAGACCTGGATTCTGGAGAACGATGGCGCCAAACAGTGGCGCACAGTGGTAGACTTGCGTGCCAATGCCATGCATATCAGCAGCCTGCGTAACAACGATCATCCCATTATTACCAGTTCTATGGAGGAGCCTCGTGGCACGAGGGTCCGTGTTCTGAGCTACGAGGGTAACAGTTACCTGGAAAAACTGCGATTTCTGCTGGTCGAGGACAGGACCCATCTGGGTCATGCCTTTGAGGTGGAAATCCGATAATCGGGCCCGTTTTCCGGCGCTTTATTCCGGACAGAATGATGACCAGGAAGACGCAGATTCGCCACGCAGCCGGACTTTCCTGAGCCCGGTTTTCTTCAGAAAACGGTCCTGATTTTTTCAATCGAAACCGCTTCCCCGGTATAATCGAAAAGTTTACTTATCGATACCATAATTTTGGGGTTTTGCGTGCTCACATCTACCGTATTCGAGGATGATCCTCAATTTCCATCCGCAATTCTGGCTCTGGCAGATGGCACGATTTTTAAGGGAATTTCCATAGGTGCAGAGGGCCAGACCGTGGCTGAACTGGTATTTAACACGGCCATGACCGGTTACCAGGAAATTCTCACCGATCCCAGCTATGCCAACCAGATCGTCACTCTCACTTATCCCCATATCGGCAATACCGGCGTCAATCCCGAAGACGTAGAATCTTCGCGCGTGCATGCTGCCGGTCTGGTCATTCGCGACTGTCCGCGACGCGTTTCCAATTATCGTTCTACCCAGTCGCTGCCAGACTACCTGAAAGAGCAGGGTATCGTGGCAATCTCCGGGATCGACACCCGCAAGCTGACGCGTCGTTTGCGCGAAGGCGGTGCACAGGGTGCCTGCATTCTGGTAGGAACAGACGAGCAGAAAGCCGTTGACCTGGCCGTGGCCTACGCGGGCATGGCCGGACAGGACCTGGCCAAAACCGTTACCCGCAAGGAGCAGGAAGAGTGGAAGCAGGGCACCTGGAGTCTGACTCAGGGCTACACCAAGCCCGATCAGGATAAATTCCACGTTGTGGCCTACGACTTTGGCGTCAAATCCAATATTTTGCGCATTCTGAGCGATCTGGGATGTCAGCTCACCGTTGTGCCGGCACAGACGCCGGTGGCAGATGTGCTGGCACTCAACCCTGACGGTGTTTTCCTGGCTAACGGCCCGGGCGATCCGGAACCCTGCGATTACGCGATCGAAACGGCGCGTGTCGCGATGGATAAAAAGATTCCGCTCTTTGGTATCTGTCTGGGTCATCAGATCATGGGTCTGGCACTCAATGCCAAAACCATCAAGATGAAAAACGGCCACCACGGGGCCAACCATCCGGTGCGCGATGTGCAGACCGGACGGGTTTACATTACCAGCCAGAATCACGGCTTTGCCGTTGACGCAGACACACTGCCGGCAAATGCACGCGTCACGCACGTGTCGCTGTTTGACGGCTCCCTGCAGGGCTTTGAACTGACAGACCGTCCAGCCTTCTGCTTCCAGGGACACCCCGAAGCCAGCCCAGGTCCGCACGACATCATCGTGCTGTTTGAGAAATTCATCCGCTCCATGAGCGAAAAAAACTAGAGATATCATGCCCAAGCGTACCGACATAAAAAGCATTTTGATCATCGGCGCCGGTCCGATCATTATTGGACAGGCCTGCGAATTTGATTATTCGGGTGCCCAGGCGTGTAAAGCCCTGAAAGCCGAAGGCTATCGCACCATTCTGGTCAACAGTAATCCGGCAACCATCATGACCGATCCGGAAACGGCCGATGTCACTTACATCGAACCGATCACCTGGAAAGCCGTTGAAAAAATTATTGAAGTGGAACGCCCCGACGCGCTGCTGCCGACCATGGGTGGGCAGACGGCGCTGAACTGTGCACTGGATCTTGCCCATAACGGGGTGCTGGAAAAATATAACGTCCAGATGATCGGTGCCAACGAACAGGCCATTGAAAAGGCGGAAGACCGCCAGAAATTCAAGGAAGCCATGAACAGCATCGGCCTGGAATCGGCCAAGTCTGGCGTGGCGCATACGCTGGATGAAGCCTGGGAAGTACAAAAGCGTATCGCCACGGAAGCCGGTACCAGTGGTTTCCCTGTGGTCATTCGTCCCAGCTTTACGCTGGGCGGCACGGGCGGCGGTATTGCCTACAATGCCGAAGAGTTTGAAACCATCTGCCGTCGCGGTATTGAAGCCTCTCCAACCAATGAACTGCTGATCGAAGAATCCCTGCTGGGCTGGAAAGAATACGAGATGGAAGTGGTTCGCGACAAGGCGGATAACTGCATCATTATTTGTTCCATCGAAAACCTGGATCCCATGGGTGTGCACACGGGTGACTCCATCACGGTGGCCCCTGCCCAGACGCTGACCGACAAGGAATACCAGATCATGCGTAATGCATCGATCGCCGTATTGCGTGAAATCGGTGTAGAAACCGGCGGCTCCAACGTGCAGTTTGCGGTGAATCCGCAAAACGGCCGTATGATCGTGATTGAAATGAATCCACGCGTGTCGCGGTCTTCCGCCCTGGCGTCCAAAGCCACCGGCTTTCCTATCGCCAAAGTGGCTGCGCGCCTGGCCGTGGGCTATACACTGGATGAGCTGCAAAACGAGATTACCGGTGGTGAAACGCCGGCTTCGTTTGAGCCGACCATCGATTATGTGGTTACCAAGATTCCTCGCTTTGCGTTTGAAAAATTCCCCCAGGCCGACTCCCGCCTGACAACACAAATGAAATCTGTCGGGGAAGTGATGGCCATGGGCCGCACGTTCCAGGAGTCTTTCCAGAAAGCCCTGCGTGGTCTGGAAGTGGGCGTGGACGGACTGAACCAGAAAACACTGGATCGTGAAAAATTGCAGGTGGAGCTGGCCGAGCCTGGTCCTGAGCGTATCTGGTATGTCGGCGACGCCTTCGCTCAGGGCTTTACCCTGGATGAGGTGCACTCACTGACCAAAATCGATCCCTGGTTCCTGGAACAGATCAAGCAGATTGTTGATATCGAGCTGGAACTGGAACAGAAAACGCTGTCGGATCTGACCGAAACCGCGATGCGTCGCCTGAAGCGTCATGGGTTCTCTGATCGCCGTCTGGCTTTCCTGCTTGACGTTTCCGAATCGGAAGTACGCAAGGTCCGTCATCAGCTGGGCGTGCGTCCGGTTTATAAACGCGTTGATACCTGCGCGGCAGAATTTGCGACCAAAACCGCGTACATGTATTCCACTTATGAAGAAGAGTGTGAATCACATCCGACAGACAAGAAAAAAATCATTGTCCTGGGTGGTGGTCCGAACCGTATCGGTCAGGGTATTGAATTTGATTATTGCTGCGTGCACGCCGCGCTGGCACTGCGCGAAGATGGCTATGAAACCATCATGGTCAACTGCAACCCCGAGACCGTATCCACCGATTACGACACCTCCGATCGTCTTTATTTCGAGCCGTTGACGCTCGAAGATGTTCTGGAAATTGTTCATCTGGAGCGTCCGGTGGGCATGATCGTTCAGTATGGCGGACAGACACCGCTGAAACTGGCACGTGCGCTTGAGGCCAACGGCGTACCTATCATCGGTACCAGCCCGGAATCCATCGACGTGGCTGAAGATCGCGAGCGCTTCCAGAAGCTGCTGCAAAAACTCGGCCTGCGTCAGCCGCCTAACCGCACTGCACGCACTGAAGCCGAAGCTATTGCTCATGCGTCTGAAATCGGCTATCCGCTGGTCGTCCGTCCTAGCTATGTGCTGGGTGGTCGGGCAATGGAAATTGTTCATGAGCAGACCGATCTGGAACGCTATATGCGCGAAGCTGTGAAGGTCAGCAATGATTCTCCGGTTCTGCTCGATCGCTTTCTGAACGATGCCACAGAAGTGGATGTGGACTGTCTGGCCGATGAAGACGTGGTATTCATTGGCGGTGTCATGGAGCATATTGAACAGGCGGGTGTGCACTCAGGCGATTCGGCCTGCAGCCTGCCACCGTATTCCCTGTCTGCTGATGTGATTGAAGAGATCAAACGTCAGACGGGGCTTATGGCCAAGGCGCTGAACGTGAAGGGTCTGATGAACGTGCAGTTCGCGATTCAGAATGGGCAGGTCTATGTTCTGGAAGTCAATCCGCGTGCATCGCGCACTGTTCCGTTTGTTTCCAAGGTCACCGGCTATCAGCTGGCCAAGATCGCAGCGCGTGCCATGGCTGGCAAAACGCTGGCAGAGCAGGGCGTCACTCAGGAAGTGGTGCCTTCCTATTACTGCGTCAAGGAAGCGGTTTTCCCCTTCGTGAAGTTCCCTGGTGTGGACACGATTCTTGGCCCTGAGATGAAATCAACGGGTGAAGTCATGGGCGTGGGTCGCACTTTCGGTGAAGCCTTTGTGAAATCCCAGCTTGCTGCAGGCGTTGTGTTGCCGGAAACGGGCACTGCGTTCCTGAGCGTCAAGGATCAGGATAAATCCAAGGCGGTGGAGTTGGCTCGCGGACTGGTAAACCTGGGCTTCAAGGTTGTGGCCACGCGCGGTACTGCGGCTAAACTGAATGAGGCGGGCGTAGAAGCGCAGGTCGTCAACAAAGTGACAGAAGGTCGCCCACACGTAGTGGATATGCTCAAGAACGGAGAGATCCAGCTGGTCATCAATACCGTGGAAGAACGCCGCAATGCCATTTCCGATTCGCGTGTGATTCGTACGCAATCGCTGGCTGATCGCGTAACGTTCTTCACTACCCTGGCTGGCGCCCGCGCTGCGGTCGAAGGCATGCAATATTTGCGTGACGCCGACGGCATCCAGGTGTATTCGCTGCAGGATCTGCACGCCGAGTGCGCGCCTGCTAAAGCTTAGTGCAAAAGGGCTGCGGGCAGACACCAAGCCCGCAGTGCGCTGAATGTCACTCAAGCTGGAAAGCCAGGCGAATACAGCTTGATGTGACGATGTAGCTAATAAGAATCATTGCCATTTTTCTTCGTGAAATTTGGCAATTTTCCTTTCTGGCGCTTGACAGACGCGTTCGTCTTTTAAAATATTGCTTTGTATCCGATTCATTTCAGGAGCAGTACCATGAAAGGCCATCCCAAAGTCATAGATTATTTGAACTTCCTGCTGTCAGGCGAGCTCGCAGCCCGCGACCAGTATTTTATTCACTCCCGTATGTACCACGAATGGGGTTATACGAAACTGTTTGATCGTATCGGTCACGAGATGCAGGACGAGACAGATCATGCAGACCAATTGATTCGTCGTATTCTGCTGCTCGAAGGTACGCCAAAAATGGTGTCTGCCGAGATTCGCGTAGGCAAAGACGTTCCCGAAATGCTCAAGTTCGATCTGGACACAGAATTCGAAGTTCGTGAAAATCTGAAAAAAGGCATTGCACTCTGCGAAGAAGCGGGTGACTATGTCACTCGCGAAATGCTGCGCGTACAACTGGAAGATACCGAAGAAGATCACGCTCACTGGCTTGAGCAGCAGCTACGCCTGATCGACCGCATCGGCATCCAGAACTACCTGCAATCACAACTGTAATTGACCACAACTGTGATAATTGCAGCTGTCATATTCGCACATCGATAATACGGACACATGCGAGTCTTTATTACCGGTGCAAGCAGCGGTCTTGGCGAGGCCTTCGCCAGGCATTACGACAGCCAGGGTGCAGAGCTGGGTCTTTTTGCGCGCTCCTCGGATAAATTACAGGCCCTTGCTGCACAGTTGTCACAACCTGCCCGTTGCTATGTGGGTGATGTCAAAGTTGCCGCAGACGTGAATCGCGCGGCAACTGACTTTCTGCAGGCCGGTCCGGTGGATATTGTGATTGCAAACGCAGGTATCAGTGTCGGCATTTTGAATGGTATTCCTGAAGATGCCGAAGTTTTTCGCGATGTCATAGAGACCAATGTGCTTGGCATGGGGGCAACGTTTGAACCCTTTATTCCACCCATGCAGGAGCGGGGCGCGGGCACGCTGGTCGGCATCAGCAGTGTGGCAGGCGTACGCGGTCTGCCCGGCTCCAGTGCCTACAGCGCTTCAAAAGCTGCCACCACGGTTTTTCTGGAAAGTCTTCGAATTGATTTGTATGGCACCGGCGTGAAGGTGGTGACCATCGCGCCTGGGTTTATTGACACGCCCATGACACAGAAGAACCCCTATCCCATGCCTTTTCTGATGAAGCCCGCGGACTTTGTGCAGCGTGCTGCAAAGGCCATTGCTGCGGGTCGGCGCTATACGGTGATACCCTGGCAAATGGGCATTGTTGCCAGATTCATGCGCTTCATTCCCAATGCGCTATACGACCGCGCCATGAGCCGCGCCGGCCGCAAGCCGCGCAGGCAGTAGCTTCTTCAGGCCGTAACCGCAGGAAGATGCGAAGCATCTGCCCAGGAGACGATCTGCCACGTATCATCATCCAGAATCCGCAGACGATTGATGCTGGTATTGCGCTGGGTAAATTCGCGTGGCGTATCTGGTGGATGGTTCCCCGCGGCGCGCCACATCATATCGATGGCACCACCGTGGCTGACGATCATGACGACTTCATCGCGGTGCTGCTGTGCCAGCGACGTGAGTGTCTCACGGATTCGCGAATAGAACGTGGCCAGGTCTTCTGCTTTATGCTCTTGCGGATCCAGTTCAATGGCCAGGTTGTGATTGCGTGCAGAATCGAAGCCTGCCAGGGATGACCACAGCTGACCCTCCAGAACGCCATAATTGCGCTCACGCAAACTGGGTAACTGCTTTACCGTCTTGCCGCGCGCAAGCGCATAAGGCAGGGCAGTCTGATAGGCACGTTCCAGATCACTGGTGTAGATATGTGCGGGATGGGCGTCTGCGAAATGCTGTTGCAGATGTTCGCCTAGCCGGGTGGCCTGTGCCAGTCCGTTGTCATTGAGTGGAATATCGCGCCAGCCCTGCAGACGACGTTCGGCATTCCAGTCGGTTTCGCCATGGCGGATAATCCAGAAATCGGTGTGAGACATAGATACAGCTTTTTGTTAATGGTGGATTGTTAAAAAGGCGCGGCAAAAAGGAACCGCTACAAGGTACCGCTACAAGGAAACTGCTACAAGGTTACAGCTGAAACACGTACAAGAGAACGCATTCCAAAGCATGCTGCAGAGCGCTCTTCCAATAGCATGCAGAACATAATGCGCTGAAAACAAAACATCAGGCGTTGGCTGACCTGCTGTCGCCTGCGATTTGCTTGCTCTGCGTCCCACTCTGGCCGTAAACTTCATACCGGCAAAACATCAAATCATACCTTGAGTGGGGAAAGTAAATGAATGGACCTTTTTTTCCAATCTGGCGGCGCGTTGACCGTGCCCGCGACCATCAGATTGTAGCACCGGACGAACGCCTGTCATGGCCGCAGACGGCGGTCATGGGTGCGCAGCACGTGGTTGCCATGTTCGGCGCAACTGTCCTGGCGCCATTGCTGATGGGGTTTGATGCCAATCTGGCCGTTTTGATGTCCGGTATTGGAACGCTGATTTTTTTCTTTTTTGTCGGCGGTCGCGTTCCCAGCTATCTGGGCTCAAGCTTTGCGTTTATCGGCGGTGTCATTTCGGTCACGGGTTATACCGGCAGTGGACTGAACGCCAATATCTCTGTGGCGCTGGGTGCCATTATTGCTTGCGGCCTGGTCTACACGCTGATTGGTCTGGTGGTCTGGTACGCCAACAGCCGAGGTAATGGGTCAGCCTGGATCGAAAAACTCATGCCTCCGGTTGTGACGGGTGCCATCGTGGCCGTGATCGGCCTGAACCTGGCTCCCATTGCCGCCAAGGGAGCCATGGGCTCTGGCTCAACCTTTGATGCGCTGATGGCACTGATGACCATTTTGTGTGTCGCCGGCGTTGCCGTCTTCACGCGCGGCATGATTCAACGCTTGTTGATTCTCCTGGGTCTCATTGCTGCCTGCGTTGTGTACTGGTTGCTGACCAATGTAGCCGGTCTGGGTACACCCATCGATTTTACCGGCGTGCAGGCCGCGGCCTGGTTCGGTCTGCCTACCCTGGTATCTCCAACCTTCAGTATGTCAGCCATCAGTGTGATGGTTCCGGTAGCCGTGATTCTGATCGCTGAAAACCTCGGCCATATTCGTGCCGTCAGTGCAATGACCGGCCAGAATCTGGATCAGTATCTGGGACGTGCCTTCGTGGGTGACGGTGTGGCCACCATGATTTCAGGTTCGGTAGGTGGTACGGGCGTGACCACTTATGCAGAGAACATCGGTGTAATGGCTGTGACCCGCATTTATTCGACGCTGGTTTTCGTGGCCGCAGCGTGCATTGCCATTCTGCTGGGTTTTTCTCCCAAGTTCGGCGCGCTCATCCATGCCATTCCGGGGCCGGTGCTGGGCGGCGTGTCCATGGTGGTGTTTGGTCTGATCGCCATTGCCGGTGCCCGTATCTGGGTGGTCAATCAGGTGGACTTCGGCGACAACCGCAACCTGATTGTTGCGGCGGTGACGCTGCTGATGGGTGCAGGCAATTTCACCCTGCAGTTTGGTGCATTCAAACTCGAAGGCATCGGTACCGCAACGTTTGGGGCCATCATTCTGTATGCACTGCTCAACCTGCGCTCGCGCCGTCCGGCTGAGCCTGACCAAAGTCCTTTTGATGGAGAGGCCGGAGCCTGATACCGATTGCGGCCCGGGTTTGCGCGCGAGGGGCAAACCCGGGCCGCAAACAGGATTTCAGCGGATTTTTACTGGTTTCAGGCAGGGCACCCTGATCAACTATTTTCGATTGTTTTCAAAGGATTAGCAACTTTCGGTCCAAGGCTTGCAATTTCCCGTGGAATTGGAGACAATGACGTAACGATGTCCCTGGCACTCATTATCCAGTGCCGGGGTTTATTTTTGGTTTTTTCATTTCTTTCATGCTCTGCGCCGGCATCGTGGCCAGGGTCTATAACACGATAGCACGCTCATCATCATGGCACTTCTGGTGCGATGGGGGCGTTTTTACTTTTTTGAGACAGATATGGCAGGTATTCCATTAACAGCGCAAGGTGCGAAGCGCTTAGAAGAAGAATTGCACCGCTTGACCAGCGTAGAGCGTCCTGGCGTCATTGAGGCCATTGCAGAAGCGCGCGCGCAGGGTGATCTGTCAGAAAATGCAGAGTACGATGCTGCCCGTGAACGTCAGGGCTTCATCGAAGGTCGAATCAACGAACTGGAAAGTATTCTATCCAACGCCCAGATCATTGATCCAGCCAGCCTGCATGTGGATGGTCGCATTGTATTTGGCGCAACTGTCGGTATTGAAGATCTGGGTTCCGGCAATCACGTGACCTATCAGATTGTTGGCGATGCCGAGTCTGATATCCGTCTGAACCGCATTTCGGTTTCCAGCCCTGTTGGCAAAGCCCTGATTGGCAAGGCCGAAGGTGATGTCGTTGTGGTTACCGTGCCATCAGGCGAAAAAGAGTTCGAAATTATCTCTGTTGAGTATAAATAACGGGCAAGCCTGTCATGCATGGCGCCCGTATGCCCTGGGGTATTCGCCCTTAGGACACCCATCGCTCTCGGTTGTTCGGCAAAGCTGAATGGTCGATGGCAGCAAAAAAAGCCGCAGACAAATGAACTGCACCACGAAAGCCAGGACTTCAGGTCGGCTTCACGGGGTCAATTCAATGCTTCCTGCGGCTTCTTTTTTTTCTGAATTCGAAGACAGAAAAAAATGATTTTCTGCCACGAATTTAAATTATTTCCCGCCACGTCTGCCGGTACGGGCACCCGCTGTGACGCGGCGTCCGGCGCGCAGCGACAGGGCACTGCCTGAACGGCGAGGAATGCCATGTGCGGCACGTGCATTACCAGCAGTGCCACTACGGTCGGCGCCTGTACGGCTGGCCGGGGCGCGGGCAGGCTTGCGCAAGGCGTTGCCGGCGAGTTCGTCATTGCCTTTGGCGGTACGACGGGCTGACTTGCGATCTTTCAGGGTTTTGCCTGCGGCCAGCAGTTTTTTGGGCGTATGCGGCTCGTTGGGCAGGCGACGACTGCGTTCCACGGGTTCTTCGGCTTTTTGCTCCCAGCGGCGGTTTTGAGAGCCGTGCCGGTATAAAATTAGCGTTTTGCCGACATGACCGACAGCGGCACAGGATAATTCGTCACAGATGGTCTCAAGCATCCCGATACGGGCGGCGCGATCATCGCCAGCCACACGGACCTTGAGCAGGCCATGTGCGGTCAGGTTCATATCAATTTCTTTCAATACCGCTTGAGTCAGGCCCTGATCGCCGATCAGAACGACCGGCTTGAGCGGATGAGCAGCAGCACGAAGTTCGCTCCGCTCTTTAGATGTTAATTCTAGGGTAGGCATAAGGTAATCAGGGCAATGGCCAAAAAGAAATTCTCGAAGGAATGGATACATCAGCATATCAATGATCCATACGTGAAGATGGCCCAGCAAAAGGGCTATCGGGCCCGGGCAGCGTTCAAGCTGATAGAAATCCTGGATTCGGAAAAACTGATGCGTAAAGGCGATATTATAGTCGACTTAGGCTCTGCACCCGGCAGTTGGACGCAGGTGGCGCGCGAAAGGCTGGCCGGAGAGGGCGGAGTGTTGCAAGGGCGCGTCATTGCGCTGGACCTGCTGCCCATGGAACCCATTGCCGGGGTTGAATTCATGCAGGGCGATTTTCGCGACGATGAGGTCCTGGAAGCACTCAAGGCAAAAGTGGGCGAACATCAGGTCAATCTGGTCATGTCCGATATGGCGCCCAATCTGTCCGGTGTCAGTTCTGCCGATTCTGCCCGCATCCAGCACGTCTGTGAGCTGGCCATGGAGTTTTCCCTGCAGCATCTGACCCCCGATGGCGCCCTCATTGTGAAGGCCTTTCACGGCAGCGGCTTCTCCCAGATCGTGCAGATGTTCAAACAGCACTTCAAGCGCGTGGTAGAGCGCAAACCCAAGGCATCTCGCGATAAATCCTCTGAAACCTTTCTGCTCGGACGCGGTCTGAAGCATCCGGAGAATCGACAGGCTTAAGCCAGAAAAGGCGGGCTTAATGCAGAAACAGGCGGCTTAGGACAGAGGCGGCTTAGGACAGAAAAGGCGGCTTTAAGGCAGAAAAAAGGCAGAAAAAGCGGCATAAAAGACGGTCGATTGTAACAACGGCCCGTTTTTGCATGCGTGCCGCTTGCAATTGCCCCTGGACGCCCCCATTATTGTCCACGGAGCATGCCCGCAACCCATACGAATCCCGCGCTGAAATCTGCGCCATTTTGTCTATGGAAATCCGGAAATGGCAGGTAATGGTTTAATTTGTTTTTAAGCCGGATGTAAAGCCTCTTTTTTTTATCAATGAGTTAGAATGATATGAACGGGGCAAAGGCCTTGCTTCCAGGGTCATTTGCCATTCATCGCAGGAGTCAGATTGTTGAATAATTCTTTTTCAAAATTCGCTATCTGGGTAGTCGTGGCGCTTGTACTGTTTACAGTATTCAAGCAATACGATGGCGCAGGTCAGGTCACAGAAGGCGTGAGCTATAGTCAGTTCATGTCTGATGCCAAGCAGGGCAAGGTGTCCAGCGTAGAAATTCAGGGCAATACCCTGACAGTGACACCCAGTTCCGGTACTCGGCCGTACACCCTTACTGCCCCCAACGATCTGTGGATGGTCGGCGACCTTGTGCGCGAAGGCGTAAAAGTCACGGCCAAGCAGCCAGAGCAGCCTTCGTTCCTGCTCAGCGCTCTCATTTCCTGGTTCCCCATGCTGTTGCTGATCGGCGTCTGGTTCTTCTTCATGCGCCAGATGCAGGGCGGTGGCAAGGGCGGCGCATTCAGCTTCGGTAAATCCCGGGCCCGCATGCTCGACGAAAGCACCAATCAGATCACTTTTGCCGACGTGGCTGGCTGCGATGAGGCCAAAGACGACGTGAAAGAACTGGTTGACTTCCTGCGCGACCCAACCCGCTTCCAGCGTCTGGGTGGCCGCATTCCCCGCGGCGTGCTCATGGTTGGCCCTCCGGGTACTGGTAAAACCCTGCTGGCCAAAGCCATTGCAGGTGAAGCCAAAGTGCCTTTCTTCAGCATTTCCGGTTCTGACTTCGTTGAAATGTTCGTGGGCGTGGGTGCCTCACGTGTTCGCGACATGTTCGAAAACGCCAAGAAACAGTCTCCCTGCATTATCTTTATCGACGAGATCGATGCCGTTGGTCGCCAGCGTGGTGCCGGTGTCGGTGGCGGTAACGACGAACGCGAACAGACGCTGAACCAGATGCTGGTTGAAATGGACGGATTCGAATCCGGCCAGAGCGTGATTGTGATCGCGGCAACCAACCGTCCGGACGTTCTGGATCCAGCCTTGCTGCGTCCGGGCCGTTTTGACCGCCAGGTGGTGGTCAGCCTGCCCGATGTCCGTGGTCGTGAACAGATTCTGAATGTCCATATGCGTAAAGTGCCACTGGCACCCAACGTAGATGCATCGGTCATTGCACGTGGTACACCAGGCTTTTCCGGTGCCGATCTGGCCAACATCGTGAACGAGGCTGCGCTGTTCGCTGCCCGTCGTAACGGTCGTACCGTCAATATGATGGACTTTGAAAACGCCAAGGACAAAATCATTATGGGTGCGGAGCGCCGCTCCATCGTGATGCCCGAAGAGGAACGCAAAAATACGGCGTACCACGAATCCGGTCATGCGATTGTTGCGCGTATGCTGCCCAAAACCGATCCGGTACACAAGGTCACCATTATTCCTCGTGGCCGTGCGCTGGGCGTGACCATGCAGTTGCCTGAAGGTGATCGCTACAGCATGGATAAAGAGCGTCTGCTCAATACCATCGCCGTCCTGTTCGGTGGCCGTATTGCCGAAGAAATCTTCATGAACCAGATGACGACGGGCGCCTCCAACGACTTTGAACGGGCCACAGCCATCGCCCGCGATATCGTGACGCGTTACGGTATGACCGAGTCCCTGGGTCCCATGGTTTATGCAGAAAACGAAAACGAGGTATTTCTGGGTCGCAGCGTGACCAAAACCACGCATGTTTCTGAAGCGACCATGCAGAAAGTGGATGCCGAAATTCGTCTGATCATCGATGAGCAGTATATGGTGGCACGCAAGATCATCGAAGAGAACAGCGACAAAATGCACACCATGGCCAAGGCACTGCTGGAATGGGAAACCATCAATGCAGACCAGATCAACGACATTATGGCCGGCCGTCCGCCACGTCCGCCAGAATTGCCTGAACCAGCCAATGATTCTTCCGATACACCACCTTCTTCAGGTGCCGCGCGGAAAGATCCCGGCAGTGACAACGCAACAGCAACTGCCTGAATTTTGTTTCACCTTTCATGAATCAATCCACGTTTATTTGCGGGCGCTTCGAGCTGACACTCAAGCGCCCGCTTGTTATGGGTATCGTTAATGTGACGCCCGATTCGTTTTCTGACGGATCTGCCCATTTTTCTACAGATGCGGCCACCGATCACGCCCTGAAGCTGATCGAAGAGGGCGCCGATATTCTTGATATTGGGGGCGAGTCTACCCGCCCGGGTGCCGATCCCGTTTCCGAAGAAGAGGAACTCGCGCGCATTGTTCCGGTGCTGGAGCGGCTTCGCGATTGTGGCAAACCGCTGTCTGTGGATACCTTCAAGCCGGCAGTCATGTGTGCAGCACTTGACGCCGGCGCCGACCTCATCAATGACATCTACGCCCTGCGCATGCCGGGTGCCCTGGAGGTTGTGGCTGCGCATCCTAACTGCGGTATCTGCCTGATGCATATGCAGGGCGAGCCGAAAACCATGCAGCGGGCGCCGGTTTACAACGATGTCACCGAAGACGTTTATCACTTTCTGGCCGAAAGAAAATCAGCCGTGGTGAACGCAGGTGTGGACGCGGCGCGCATCTGTCTGGATCCAGGCTATGGTTTCGGTAAGACAGTGCAGCAGAATTTTCAGCTTTTGCGTGAACAGGACAGACTGTCCGGTTTACACTCTCCCTTATTGATTGGTCTGTCTCGTAAATCCATGATTGGCGCAATCACCGGTCGTGTTCCTCAGGAGCGCGTTGCCGGCAGTCTTGCGGCCGCACTCGCAGCAGTCAGCAGGGGAGCCGCCATTATTCGAGTACATGACGTCGCACAAACAACCGATGCCCTTAACGTGTGGGCAGCCATAGAACAAGGAGAAATACATGGGTCGTAAATATTTCGGAACAGACGGCGTCCGTGGAGAAGTCGGGGGTCCGGTCATCAATGCCGAGTTTGCCTTGCGACTGGGTTATGCCGCTGGCCGGGTGCTGTCCAAAAACTATAAAGGCAGCGCAAGACCGATGGTTTTGATCGGGAAGGACACCCGCATCTCTGGCTATATGCTTGAATCCGCCCTGGAGGCCGGTCTGTCTGCCGCCGGAATCGATGTTTATCTTGCCGGCCCGATTCCCACACCCGCTGTGGCCTATCTGACGCGCGCGTTGCGCCTGACTGCAGGTGTGGTCATCAGCGCCTCGCATAATCCGTATCAGGATAACGGCATCAAGTTTTTCTCCGGCAACGGCATGAAGCTGCCGGACAACGTGGAGATGGAAATCGAAGCGGCCCTGGACGAGCCCGTTGGTTGTGTGGATTCCGAACATATTGGTCGTGCGCGACGCATGTCTGACGCTGCCGGCCGCTATATCGAGTTCTGCAAAAGTACCTTTCCCAATGACCTTGACCTCAAGGGCATGAAAATTGTGGTCGATGGCGCCCACGGTGCGGCCTATCATATTGCCCCGCACGTATTTCGTGAGCTGGGTGCAGAAGTGGTTGCCATTGGCTGCAACCCCGATGGCTTCAACATCAACCGTGAGGTGGGTGCGCTGTATCCGAAATCACTGGCAGAAAAGGTCAAAGAGGAAGGGGCAGATTACGGTATTGCGCTGGATGGCGATGCAGACCGGATTCAGATGGTCGATGCCGCAGGCCGTATCTACAACGGTGACGAGCTGCTTTATGCCATGGTGCGGGAGCGCATGCAGCATGGACGTGTTGCCGGGGTAGTGGGTACCCTCATGACCAATTTTGGTTTTGAAAAAATCATGCAAATCATGGGTGTACCGTTCGAACGCGCCAATGTGGGTGACCGCTACGTACTGGAAGCCATGCAGAGAAACGGCTGGCTTTACGGTGGCGAAAGCTCAGGTCATTTGCTGTGTCTGGATCACCACACGACGGGCGATGGCATTATTGCCGGTCTTCAGGTGCTGACGGCACTGGTCCGCAGCGGCAAATCCATGTCTCAGTTTATCTCCGATCTGAAAATGTACCCTCAGATTATGGTCAATGTCCCGTGGAAGAAAGGGGCAGACTGGAAGGCACATGCCGGCCTGAAAGCAGCCGCCGACGAAGTGGAGCGGGATCTGGAGGGAAGAGGCCGCGTGCTGATCCGCGCATCCGGTACCGAACCCAAGCTGCGCCTGATGGTGGAAGCAGAAACCGAGGCGCTGGCACAGCAGGGCATTGAACGCCTGAAGGCCGTTGATCTGTCAACCTGATCTATTGGGATATCACCGCAAGGGACATCAGCGCTTCACATAGTCGGGCAATCGCATCATCAGACGGTGAAAGTGACGCCGTCTGAGCCGAAAGCATCCTGCCCGATTCGACCATAGGAGAATTCTGCGGTAACATTTCGGGAAAAAATCGAATTGTTACCTGTATGTGAAAAGTTTTTGTCAAATGAACCCGGTATCATGCAGCTTTATCGTATATCTTAGGAATTGACCCGAATGCAAGAAATCATGCGGACGCAGGCGGACGAGAATGATGCGTCAAGCCATAGCCTGGTCTTGGGTATTGCAACGACCGCCGAAGAGGTGGAACAGCTGCAGCGCTTGCGCTACGACGTCTATACCAAAGAAATGAACGTTGTTTTCCCCGGGGCAATTGACGGTGTGGATATCGAGCCATTCGATAAATGGTGTATCCACCTGATGGTCAAGGATCTGAAGACAGACGCGGTGGTAGGTACCTATCGTATCCTCAGCCCGGAAAAAGCTGTGGAAGCCGGTGGTTATTACTCTGAGCTGGAGTTTGATCTTTCTGCGCTGGCAGATTCACGGCATGTCCTGTGCGAGTGCGGTCGTTCCTGCACGCACCCGGACTATCGCAACGGACAGGCCATCATGTTGCTGTGGAACGGGCTGGCGCGGTATCTGCTGGATAATAATTACCGATATATGCTTGGATGCGCGAGCGTCAGTCTGGCTGACGGTGGTGTGCAGGCATCAAAAGTCTGGCGGGCTGCCCGGCGTGAGATTGAGGCGCATCCTGAAAGACCGGTGCTGACGCCCATCAATCCATATCCGCTGGATAAACTCGGTCTCACCGACGATGCCAAAACGCCGGCGCTCATCAAGGGTTATCTGAAAATTGGTGCGCATATCTGCGGCGAGCCCGCATTTGACCGCGACTTCAATTCTGCAGATTTCCCTGTCATTATTGACGTCGCTAATCTGGATATTCGTTATAAAAAGCACTTTGGATTGGCATAAAGCGCAGACCCGGGAATCCGGCTGCACCTAAGTAGGCCGGATTTCCAGTGTGAATCCGGCTTTTTTCCATTCTGCGGCTTCCAGCGAGAGCGTATAGCGCGTAAGTGGATGATCTTCCAGCCATTTTTTCCCCACTTTCAATATCAGATCCTGATCGCGGGTTTCCAGTGTCACTGGCAATGTGGTCACAGGCTGCCGGCGACGCATGAATACAACAGCAAGACGCAGGCAAAGGGTGAGCAGCCATTTGGTACGACTGGGCTTGCCGGGCAGCAGTTTATCCAGTTTGCCCTGGTGACCCAGCGTCAGAAATGACAGCAGTTCCTGTTCTGCCTCGGAAAAGCCGGGCATGTCGGCATTTGCCAGTACATAGGCCGTGTGCTTGTGGTAATCGTTCTGTGAAATACTCAGGCCGGTCTCATGCAGATCGCAGGCCCAGCTCAGATAGCGTTTGAGGTCCTCGGCTGCCGTATCGGTTGCCAGCACGGAATCGAAAAACGTCAGCGCCTGCTTTTTCACACGTGCCGCCTGTTTGATATCAATATGGTAGCGCTTCATGAAGACACCTGTGGTCTCGTCACGCTTGTCGTGCGAACTGTCGCGCCCCAGCATGTCGTACAGCACACCAACCCGCAGGGCACCATCGCCCTGGTTCATCTGTCTGACCTGCAGTTCGCTGAAAATCGCCATCATGATGGACAGACCGGCGGGCAGCACTTCCTTGCGATCCTGTTTCAGGCCGCGCAGCTCCGGTGCGTCCGCACTGCCATGCCGGATCAGCACCTTTTTCAGCTTTTGCATGCCTTCCAGAGTAATGCCTTTTTCCGAGAATCCCGATTCTTCCAGTGTGGCAACCAGACCTTTGGCAGTACCGGATGAACCGAAAGCATCTTCCCAGCCAACATGACGATATTGTCTGGAGATAATTTCGATTTCCTTGCGGGCGGCAATTTCGGCCTGCACAAAGGCGTCTTCGCTCACCTTGCCATCCGGGAAGAACGCCTTGGTATAACTGACGCAACCCATAGCCAGGGATTTCATGACCAGTGGGTCCAGCCCTTTGCCAATAATGAATTCAGTAGATCCGCCGCCGATGTCCACCACCAGTCGCTGCTGGCTGGAAGGGGGCAGTTCATGCACCACCCCGGAATAAATCAGCCGCGCCTCTTCCTGTCCGGAAATCACTTCGATGGGATAGCCCAGTGCCGCTTCGGCACGTGGCAGAAAATCGGCCACATTGCGCGCCACACGAAACGTATTGGTGGCAACGGCGCGTACGCGACCGGCGGGGAAATTCTCCAGCCGTTCCCCGAAGCGCGACAGCACGGCAATCATGCGCTGAATGGCTTCTTCGCTCAGTTCGCGATCTGCATTCAGCCCGGCAGCCAGTCTGACGGTTTCCTTGAGTCTGTCGGTGGCGTACATCTGGGAAGAATCGCCGTTATGGACAATTCTTGCGATGGACAGGCGAAAGCTGTTGGAGCCAAGGTCAACGGCGGCAAGTAATTGGTCCATGATGCATCTTATAAACTGGAGGAAACGCCATTTTAGTAAAAATCGGCCAGCGTGGCGGATTTAGCGTTCATGTCGCGCACGATTTGTGTTTGTCAATACGTTCAGTTTGTCATAAGCTTGTTATATTGCTGGTGTATAAGATGCGTTTCCGTCTTCCCCCGTGCCTCATCATACTGTTCACATGTCCGATACGATCTCTGCCGATAGTGCCAAAACCGCTGAAGAAGCGACCCCTGTTCCCTTGCTCAATCGTGAGCTCTCCCTACTCAAATTCAATGAACGTGTGCTGGGCATGGCGGTCAACCGTGCCAATCCGCTGCTGGAGCGTCTGCGATATCTGTGCATCGTGAGTTCCAATCTGGATGAATTTTTTGAAATTCGCATCTCCAGTCTGAAGGAACAGGAGCGACAGTTTCCCAACGTTCCGGGAGATGACGGTCTGACACCGTCCGTGGCTTTTGATCAGGTGCAGCAACGGGTTCACGAACTCGTCGACAGACAGTATTCGCTTCTGAACAAGGATATTTTTCCCGCCCTGCGTAAAAAAGGTGTGTCGGTGCTGGCTCCTTCGGAATACAGCGAGTCAGTTTCTGCCTGGGCCCGCGATGTCTTTCTCAACGAGGTTCTGCCGCTGCTCACGCCTATCGGCCTGGACCCGGCGCACCCGTTTCCCCGCGTCTATAACAAGAGTCTGAACTTCATTGTGTCGCTGAGCGGGCAGGATGCCTTCGGCCGGCGCGCGTCCATTGCCATCGTACAGGCACCACGGGCTCTGCCGCGCCTGCTCGAGATTCCGGAATCTGTCTGTGGTCAGCGTCACAGCTATACCTTGCTGTCCTCGCTGATGCAGGAGTTTTCGGGTGAGCTGTTTCCGGGCATGCAGGTCAAGGGCCTGTATCAATGGCGAGTGACGCGTAACAGTGATCTTTTCGTGGACGAAGATGAAGTGACCAATCTGCGTCAGGCCCTGCAGGGGGAACTGTCACAACGCAATTTCGGTGCTGCCGTCCGTCTGGAAATCTCCGAAGATACCCCGATGGAACTGGAGCATTTTCTGCAGAAAGAATTCGGTCTTACCCCTAAAGATACTTACCGTACGCACGGCAGCGTGAATCTGACCCGCCTGATGCCTTTGTGCGACATCGACGCCGATCCCGATCTGGTTTTTCCGGGATACCGGGCGCGCCTGCCCGCACCGTTTGACTCCATGAACGATAATCCGTCGGAGATGTTTGATGCGATCGCCCGGCAGGATCTGCTGCTGCATCATCCTTATCAGTCGTTCAAGCCGGTTATTGATTTTCTGACATCGGCGGCGCTGGATCCGCAAGTGGTGGCAATCAAGCAAACCATCTATCGAACCGGAGAAGATTCCGAACTGATGGGCCTGTTGCTTGCCGCTGCCAAGGCGGGCAAGGAAGTCACAGTGGTGGTAGAACTGATGGCGCGTTTTGATGAACAGACCAATATCAACTGGGCCGCCAAGCTTGAAGAGGTCGGCGCACATGTGGTTTACGGCGTTGTTGGCCACAAAACGCACGCCAAAATGCTGCTGGTGCTGCGTCGCGAGGGGCGCAATATCGTACGTTATGGTCATTTGGGTACCGGCAACTACCACCCGCGTACCGCCAGGCTGTATACGGACTTCGGCCTTCTGACGGCGAACCCGGATCTGACCAATGACATGGATCGGGTGTTTTCCCTGCTGACCGGGCTGGGGACGCGGCGTCCGCTCAAATCGCTGCTGCAATCGCCGTTTACCCTGCATGAAAAGGTGGTGGCCATGATTCATGAGGAAACCGCCAATGCGCAGGCAGGGAAAAAGGCTTTTATCATGGCCAAAATGAATTCCCTGCTGGAGCCGGAAGTGATCGGTGCGTTGTACAAAGCCAGCCAGGCAGGGGTGAAGATTGATCTTATCGTTCGGGGCGTGTGCGCGCTGCGCGCGGGAGTTCCGGGCGTCTCGGAAAATATCCGGGTTCGCTCCATTGTGGGCCGGTTCCTGGAGCATTCACGCGTCTTCTATTTTCATGCGGACGGCGAGGAACGGGTGTATCTGTCTTCTGCAGACTGGATGGCGCGAAACTTTTTCCGCCGGGTAGAGGTCGCGTTCCCCATTCTGGATCCAAAGCTCAAGAAACGCGTTATCAATGAATCTTTCATTTATCCCCTGAAAGATAACGTACTGGCCTGGGAGCAACAGCCCAGCGGCGAATATGAACGGGTAAAAAACCGTCGCGAACCTTTCAATATTCACCAATACCTGATGAGCCAGCTGGGCAAGGCCGGTTAACGTTTGCTTTTCCAGTTGGGTCAGGCGGGCCGAGATTTTCTTGCCCATTTGGGTTCGACTGGTCGATATTCTCCGCCCCAGCTGGCTGTTTGTAACATGACAGCGCTCATCCGACAGACAGTCAAGTGTTGCGCAAAATCACGTCTGATTCTCTCCGATAACGTGAATTTTGCGCTGTTTTATTTCTGACATATTTTTCCAACGTCTTGATTTCAATAATAAAAAAAATAGACATCCGATAGCCGTGAGCCGGAGGGAAACTTTGCCCAATATTTGTCACTATCCTGTCATATAGCGGCCTTACTATACCGGCTAAGGACTTCAAGCTTCGTAATTTGTTACCTCTTTAACGTATTAAGGAATACACATGTTCAAACATGCTCTCAAAAGCGTTTCTGTCGCCATTGCATTGTCTGCAACAGCGTTCGCTGCCCACGCTGCCAACGTAACAGGCGCCGGCGCTTCTTTCCCATATCCGGTTTATGCAAAATGGGCCTCAATGTACGCCTCTGAGACTGGTAATAAAATCAATTACCAATCTATCGGTTCAGGTGGCGGCCAGCAGCAGATCATTGCCAAAACGGTTGATTTTGGCGCCTCTGATGATCCATTGAATGAGAAAAAACTGGACGAAAACGGCCTGCTGCAGTTCCCAGCAGTGATTGGCGGCACGGTTGCCGTGGTTAATATCGACGGTGTCAAACCTGGTCAGCTGAAACTGACGGGTCCGGTTCTGGCAGATATTTTCCTGGGTAAAATCAAAAAATGGAATGAACAGGCCATCGCTTCACTGAATCCCGGTGTAGAGCTGCCTGACGCAGCCATTATCGTGGTTCACCGTTCTGACGGTTCCGGTACCACATTTGGCTGGACAAACTACCTGTCCAAAGTCTCTGCCGAATGGAAAGAGAAAGTTGGCGAAGGCAAAGCCGTGAAATGGCCCGTGGGTCAGGGTGGCAAGGGTAATGAAGGCGTCGCCGCTTACGTTGGCCAGCTCAAGAACTCAATCGGCTATGTTGAATACGCCTATGCCAAACAGAACAACCTCTCCTGGACACAGCTGAAGAACAAAGACGGCAATTTTGTTCAGCCCGAGCAGAAAGCCTTCGCTGCCGCAGCAGCCAATGCTGACTGGAAAAGCGCTCCCGGTATGGGCGTTGTGCTGACCGAAGAGCCGGGTGCCGAGTCCTGGCCTGTCACAGCAGCAACCTTTATTCTGGTACATAAAAAAGCTGACAAGCCTGAACAGACCAAAGAAGTCCTGGCTTTCTTTGACTGGGCATTCAAAAACGGTGGCAAAGCGGCTGCCGATATTGACTATGTGCCACTGCCAGACGAAGTGACCAAGGAAGTTCGTGCTGCATGGGCCTCTGAGATCAAGTCTGCAGACGGTCAGGCGGTGTGGAAATAATCGGGTCGGTCAGCCATTGACCATCTGAGCAAACATGGCGACTTAATTCAATTAAGCCGCCATGTTTTTTATGATCACCAAGACGGGTTTACAATGAGCGTTTCGATGACGACAACCGCGACCGGATCAAACCAGTCCGTCCCCCAGATTATGCAAAAAGAACTCCCCCCTACGCCTGCCAGGAGCAACGCGTTCGCAGACATGCTGTTCAAGAATGTGGCGCGCTTTTTTGCCTTCTTTGTGTTTATGCTGCTTGCAGCGATTATGGTTTCTCTGGTCTACGGAAGTCAGGAAACACTGTTGAAGTACGGACCGTCGTTTTTATGGACCAACGACTGGGACCCGGTCAATGATGTTTACGGTGCGGTGGTGCCCATCGTGGGTACGCTTGTGACGGCTTTTGTTGCCCTTATTATTGCCGTACCCGTCTCGTTTGGGATTGCCATGTTCCTGACGGAGCTGGCACCAACCTGGCTGCGGCGTCCGCTGGGTACAGCGGTTGAGCTGCTGGCAGCAGTCCCCTCCATTATTTACGGTATGTGGGGGCTCTTTGTGTTTGTCCCCATCTTCCAGCAGTATGTACAGCCCACGCTTATCAATGTTCTGGGCGCCATTCCCTTTATTGGTCAGTTTTTTCAGGGCGCACCTTTCGGTATCGGCCTGTTTACTGCGGGCCTGATTCTTTCCATCATGATTATTCCCTACATTGCCTCGGTGATGCGTGATGTGTTTGAGGTAGTGCCTCCCATGCTCAAGGAATCGGCTTACGGACTGGGTTCAACAACCTGGGAAGTGATGTGGCGTGTTGTGCTTCCCTTTACCAAAACCGGCGTTATCGGCGGCATCATGCTCGGACTGGGTCGGGCACTGGGTGAAACCATGGCGGTGACCTTTGTCATCGGTAACTCTTTCCGACTGCCGGGAAGTATCTTTGATCCCTCCAATTCCATCGCTTCTGCGATTGCCAATGAATTCAATGAAGCGGGTGGTCTGCAGAAGTCTTCCCTGATCGAACTCGGACTGATTCTGTTCTTGATCACAACCGTGGTTCTGATGGCTTCCCGTCTGATGCTACTGAAGCTGTCGAAAAGTGAAGGCAAAAAATCCTGAGGTTGTGGGTAGAGACTAAATATGAATACGACAAATGTGATGACTGCAAAGGCCAATTCATCTATCCATCCCGGTAACGGAATCTATCGCCGCCGTCGTGTGCGCAATCAGATCATGCTGACACTTTCGTCTGCGGCCCTGATTTTCGGACTGTTCTGGCTGGTCTGGATTCTGTTTACACTGGCCGTCAAAGGCGGTGGTTCGCTGTCCCTGGATCTCTTCACCGAGAAAACACCCGGACCAGGCGAAGCAGGGGGGCTGGCCAATGCCCTTATCGGTTCGGTTCTGATGTCAGGTGTGGGCACCGCCATCGGCACGCCAATTGGTATTCTGGCGGGAACCTATCTGGCCGAATATGGACAACGCGGCTGGCTGGCTCCGGCTACGCGTTTTCTGAATGACGTGCTGCTGTCCGCACCGTCCATTGTGATTGGTCTGTTTATTTATGCGATTGTGGTTGCCAACTCCGGTCACTACTCGGGCTGGGCCGGCGCATTCGCTCTGGCTATTCTGGTTATTCCCGTGGTGGTTCGCACAACTGACAACATGCTGGCGCTGGTCCCCAACAGCCTGCGTGAAGCCGCTGCTGCGCTGGGATGTCCGAAATGGCGAATCATCACCATGGTCTGCTACAAGGCAGCCATGTCCGGCATTCTTACCGGTGTTCTGCTGGCGGTTGCCCGTATTGCCGGTGAAACGGCACCGTTGCTCTTTACCGCGTTGTCCAACCAGTTCACCAGCTGGAACATGAACGCGCCGATGGCTAACCTGCCGGTCGTGATCTACCAATACGCGGCCAGCCCGTTCAAGGACTGGAACGAACTTGCCTGGGCGGGTGCCACGCTGATCACACTTCTGGTACTTGCACTTAATATCATTGCCCGCAACGCGTTCCGCAGCAAATAATCTGCGATCCTCAAATACCGTATTCGTCAGGAAGACATACATGGAAAACTTGGTTACCACTGACCAGACTAAAATTGAAGTCAAGAATCTGAACTTCTACTATGGCAAGTTTCACGCTATCAAAGACGTGAACATGCGGATCGCCAAAAACAAGGTCACGGCATTTATTGGCCCCTCTGGCTGTGGAAAATCCACACTGCTGCGCACGTTCAACCGCATGTATGAACTCTACCCCGGACAGCGTGCCGAAGGGGAGATCAATATGGACGGTGAAAATCTGCTGACCACCAATACAGATATCTCGCTGTTGCGCGCCAAGGTCGGTATGGTGTTTCAGAAACCAACCCCATTTCCCATGAGCATCTATGACAATGTGGCTTTCGGCGTCAAACTGTTCGAGCGTCTGAGCAAGGCAGCCATGGATGAGCGCGTGGAATGGGCGCTGACCAAGGCTGCGCTTTGGAACGAAGTAAAAGACAAACTGGGGCAGAGCGGCAATGGCCTGTCGGGTGGTCAGCAGCAACGTCTGTGCATTGCGCGTGGTGTTGCGATCAAACCGGAAGTGCTGTTGCTGGATGAGCCTTGTTCGGCACTGGATCCGATTTCAACGGTGAAAATCGAAGAGCTCATTACCGAACTGAAAAAAGACTATACCGTTGCCATCGTGACGCACAATATGCAGCAGGCGGCGCGTTGTTCAGACTACACTGCGTATATGTATCTGGGTGAGCTGATGGAATTCGGTGAAACGGAACAGATGTTCGTGAAACCACGCCGCAAGGAAACCGAAGATTACATCACAGGCCGTTTCGGTTAAGCGTTAGACTGGTACCGCGATCCATATTGCAGATGTAATGAAGGCCGCGATGCGGCCTTTTTCTCTTTTATACGACCCTTTCCCATACGGGCCTTTTCCGTACGGGCGTTTTTTCTATACGGCCATTTATTTCAGACGTGAGTGTGTCCGTGTACGTGCGGATCTTCCATATCGGTCGTCTGCAGTTCCTGGAAAATGCCACAATTTTTTACGTCGTGAGGAACTGTACAGCGCTTGCGCAACAAGGCCAGCTGGGCCTTCAGTTGTGTCAGTTCCCGAATGCGCGTTTCGACATGTTCAATATGGCTGTCAATGGCGGCGTTCACCGGCTGGCAGTCATCCGGCGTCTCGTCATGAGCCTGCAAAAGCGCCCGGATTTCGTCATGTGACATATCCAGGATCCGGCAGTTTCTGATAAAGCGCAGGCGCTGCACATGTTCCTGCCCATAATGGCGGTAGTTGCCTTCGCTGCGTACCGGTTCCGGCAGTAGCCCGGCCTTTTCGTAGAAGCGGATGGTTTCCGGGGTACAGCCTTGCAGGCGTGCCAATTCTCCGATTTTCATCATTTTTCCCCTATTCGTGTATTTCTGCTTGACTCTGTAGTTACTTCAGGGTTTTCAATGTCATTATACGACGAACTGGAGCAAAGCCATGTCAGAGCAGGGAACCCGCGTTACAGCCATACGGATTGAGCAAATGGATTGCCCGACCGAAGAGCGGCTGCTGCGCAAGGCATTGGAGAAAAAGCCCGGTGTGACCGAGCTTCGCTTTAACCTGATGTCGCGGATACTGACCGTCACCCATGAGCCTGAATTGCTGGATGAAGTTCTGCAGGCGATTCGTAAAATCGGATTTACGCCGGAGCTGGACAACGGTAAAGCACGTCGTCCCGCAGTGGCGGTTCCAAATTGTTGCGGGGCTGACACAGCAAATTCGGCAGCATCTCATGATTGCTGCAGTTCTACGCATTCCCATTCTGGTGCCAATGTGCATCATCACGATCACGCGCATTCCGGTCATGTACATCATGATCACGCACATTACGATCGCATTCATGATAATCACGAATGTAATGATCATTCATTAGGCCATGGGCATGCTCAACATACTCATGCAGGCGATCATTCTCATCCCGGACATCACGATCATCACGCCCATGGGCATTCTCACGATATCCATCTGACGACATCGGCCGAAGTTTCGCCGAGAATTGCCGGCGGGGTCTTGCCAGGCTGGTGGCATCTGGCTCTGGCGGGTGTATTGGCGCTTGCATCAGAGCTTGCGCACTGGTTCGCCGGTCCGCAATGGTTTGTGATCCTGACAGCGCTCGCTGCTGTGGCGCTTGCGGGCACCGATACCTATCGTAAAGGTCTGATCGCATTGCGCTATGGGGATCTGAATATCAATGCACTCATGAGTATTGCCGTCACCTGCGCGCTGCTGATTGGTCAGTGGCCCGAGGCCGCGATGGTGATGGTATTGTTTACGCTGTCTGAATGGATCGAAGCCAAATCCCTGGACAGGACACGCGCGGCGGTGACGGGTTTGATGAATCTGGCGCCCGAAACGGTAACGGTGCAATTCAATGGGGCATGGCAGATGCAGCCAGTGGCTCAGGTCGGCACTGGCGCCCTGGTGCGCGTTCGCCCTGGGGAACGTATCGGTCTGGATGGTCGCATTGTTCGCGGTATGACAACTGTGAATCAGGCGCCCATTACCGGTGAAAGCGTTCCAGCAGACAAACAGCCTGGTGATGCGGTATTTGCGGGTACCATCAACGAAGCCGGTGAAATCGAGATGGAAGTCACGGCAACCTCAGACAGCACCACGCTGGCGCGAATCATTACCCAGATTGAAGAAGCGCAGGCTGTGAAGGCACCCACACAACGATTCGTAGACACATTCTCTCGTTATTACACACCGGCCGTGGTTGTACTGGCTGTGCTGCTGGCCGTGATTCCGCCTCTGCTTTTTGGTGGTGAATGGCTGTACTGGATTTATCAGGCGCTGGTCGTACTGATTATTGCCTGCCCCTGCGCGCTGGTCATTTCCACACCGGTGACCGTTGTCAGCGGGCTGACCGCTGCGGCCAGAATGGGTATTCTGATCAAGGGCGGCGTTTATCTGGAACAGGGACACCGCATGACATGGCTGGCACTGGATAAAACCGGCACCATCACTCAGGGACGGCCCGTGCAAACGGGTGTCTCTGTGCTGAATGAGAGCCTGCCGCAGGCCGAATTGCATCGCATTGCACGCAGTCTGGCTGCTCGTTCTGACCATCCCGTGTCACGCGCCATTGCACAGGCGCCAACCAACGATGCTGAAGACCTTTACCAGGTAGACGATTTTCTTGCGGTTGCCGGAAGAGGGGTGCAGGGTACAGTGAGCGGTCAGACCTGGTATCTGGGCAGCCCGGTGTGGGCGCAGGAATTGTCGGTGATGACTGAAGACATTCAGACGCGTGTAGAGATTGCCCAGAAAGACGGTCAGAGCATCGTCCTGCTGATGAACGAGCACCACGCGACCATGCTATTTACAGCGGCCGATCAAATCAAGGACAGCAGCGTGGAAGCCATCGCGCAGTTGCATCGACAGGGTGTCAGTACGGTGATTCTGTCGGGAGACAATCAGGCAGTGGTAGACACGATTGCGGCGGCCAGTGGAGCAAGCCAGGCGCGTGCAGGCCTTTTACCCGAAGACAAACAGCAGGCCATTGCGGCATTGCAGAAGCAGGGGGCGATGGTTGGCATGGTGGGCGATGGCATGAATGATGCGCCCGCGCTGGCACAGGCAGATATTGGCTTTGCCATGGGGGCGATGGGATCAGATACCGCCATTGAGACGGCCGATGTGGCGCTCATGGACGACAATCTGATGAAGATACCTGTTTTTCTGCGGCTGTCGCGACAGACGCGCCGGGTGCTGATCCAGAACATCAGCCTTGCGCTGGGTATCAAGGCCGTGTTTCTGGTTCTGGTGCTGCTGGGTCTGGGCACCATGTGGATGGCGGTCTTTGCGGATGTGGGAGCCAGTCTGCTGGTTGTTGCCAATGGACTGCGTCTGTTGCGTGGCGGCAGATTGTCCGCAAGCACTGGCTCCGTTGCGGAACCCCGCATTGCCACCGCAAGTCGTTAACTCGCTGAACAATAGCCTGCAATCGGACGAATCGCTAACTGATGATCCACTCACTGATGATTTGCTAACGAACAACTCGCAGACCAGCCCGTCAGACTGACTCACCATTTCCACTTGCTATCAAGAATGTCATGACCTCTTTGCCGGCGATCGACTTCGTCGATGACCCACGTCGGCGCACCAATGTCTTTCAAAACGTGATGATCGAGATGCTGCACCTGGTGGACCGCATCCGCCCAGGGGTCATCCTGCAGTTGGATCTTATGCCGAGTTGACAGCAGCAGCTTGCGCAAACCACGAATCGCCTGGTCAATCCGGCTTTGCAGTGAGATATGTGAGACGCCAGGCTTCGCGGCATTGGCGCATGTATGAGTGTTGATGGCAGTTGTCATGATATTTCCCTAAGAATTCAGAAAATTACAGAGTTGTTTGCCGTATTCAGCAAACATATGGTAAGTTTATCTATCCATTGCCGCCAGGAATATCAATGATTTTTAACCTTGTTGGTCGGTTTGTCTTACCAGTGAGCTTTGGCATACCGTCAAGAGAGCCTGGCTCGCCAGATTCGCCTGCATCCGGAGACACTTATGTCGCGAATTCCCATGAATACCCTTGCGACATTTCGCAAGGTGGCCGAGCTGCAAAACCTTCGTGCTGCGGCCGAGCAACTGCATCTGACGCATAGCGCCGTCAGTCAGCAGATCCGTTTGCTGGAAGATAACCTGGGATTTCCTCTGTTTGACCGCCAGGGACGGCGGCTGGTGTTGAACGCCTCCGGTGCCGCATTGCTGTGTTCAGTGCAGTCTGCCATGCTGCAGATCGAAGATGGCGTGCAGACCGCAAGACTCGCTTCGCAAAGCGCCGAAAAGAAACTTCGCATTTCCGTGGTCCCTTCGTTTGCGCATCGCTGGCTGCTGCCACGCCTGGATCGCTGGCACGAGCGTCATCCCGATATTGCACTTGAAATTACCGCTTCTCAGCAGGTAGTGGATCTTCAACGCGATGGATTTCACGCGGCCGTTCGTGAGGGAGTGGGGCCATGGCACGGTGTGCTGGCCGACAGACTGTTTGATGATCCCATGCCGCTGATTGTCGTTGGTTGTGCGGTAGACGCGCGTCGCCTGGTGGGCGCGGCGCCCGAAGCCTTTCTGAAAGAACCACTACTGGGCGACCGCAATGCCTGGCAGGCCTGGTTTGCCGCAGCAGGATTGCAGGTACCGTTCAGTACGGTGGCAGAGTTCAATGATATGGGACTGATGTTGCAGGCTGCAGAGCAGGGGCTGGGTCTGACGCTGGCGCGTGAACTGCTTGCTGCAGATGCCATTCGCGATGGACGGTTGATTCGGCTGTCGCCAATTTCAATTGAGTACGATAGTGCGCAGGCCATTCACCTGGTATATAGACCCGCACTCCGGGAATGGCCCGTGCTGGCTGCCTTGCGCACGTGGATCAGCGAAGAACTGGCTGCATCGAAACACGCGCTCGCGCAGCACGGCAATCACAAGTGAAATATCCTGGAATTTCGTTAAAACTGACAAAAAGCTGTTGCGCCCACGCTGCACTGCCGGAAATAGTAATGAGAATGGTTTACATTAAGGTGCAATTGGGTTAGAGTGTTCCGGATATTATTTTTCATCCATTCCGGCACGTATTCATCAGCGGCCATCGCTAGTGAGGCCTGCGCTGATACGAAAACCCTATGAAACCTGCTCATTCTGTCCGTTCCGGTCTTCTGGCCGGCGTTACTTCTCTTCTGGTCCTTCTGCCCGCCGCAGCGTGGGCACACAATCCGGTTGCGTCCTGTAAAGCTCTCTCAGACGACAAGATCCTGTGCAAAGGCGGATTTTCAGATGGTTCCGCAGCACCCGGCGTTACGCTGGATGTCATTTCCTACGATGAGAAGGTGATTCTGCCTGGCAAGCTCACGCAGGATTCCACACTGGAATTCAAAAAACCTGATCAGGAATTCTATATTCTGTTTGATGCCGGTCCTGGCCACGTTGTAGAAATCGATCAGAGCGAGATTACCCAATGACCGTGCAGGCCATCAGGCCTGCCGGCGCGGGATACGAGACCCGGATTGTGCTGGCAGTTTGTGCTGCCATTGTCGTGCTGGCGGCACTTTTTATTATGTTGCGTACCACGGCGGACACACATTCCACCATAGGCAGTAATCAGGTGGATGCGCGAAGGGGGCTGACAGCGGCAGAACAGGGGATTTATGCCGATTTGCTGGTGGCCGCAGACGAAATCCAGTTTTCAGAAGCTCCGCCTGCCGTCAGCGATCTGGCCGATCAGATGATCGCACCGTTCGCCACAGACTCGGCAACCGCCCGGCGCGGGAACCACGTCTGGCAACTGCTGCAGGATAACGCAGCCATCGGATACGCCGGCATTACCCGTGACGCGCAGATTGCCGGCTCCTTGTTATTGCGTTTGTCATGGCCAGTCGAGACCGCTAACGCCGAAAACGGCCATGAGCCGGTACAGGTCTGGTTCTATTCTTCAGTGGATGGCAAGACCGCCACTGCACCCGCCAGCATGGATCCATCAGCGCTGGAGCAGGGAGGCTGGAAGAAGATTGTTTCCCAGTACGACGCGGGTGCAACCCGTCATTAATCCTGGTGCTGCGGCACTCAACGTTTTTTCTGCGAATTTTCACCAATGGTATCAGTGCAGTCTTATTTTGCCGGTCGCATCCGTGCCGCCACGTTATTTATCAGCGCTCTCATTCTTCTGAGCGCATCAACGCTTGTCAGTGCAAAAACACTGCGCATTGGTGTCACGCTGCATCCTTATTACAGCTATGTGACCAATATTGTGGGCGACAAGGCCGAAGTGGTGCCGCTGATTCCCGCTGGTTTCAATCCCCATGCCTACGAACCACGCGCTGAAGATATCAAGCGCATCAATGACCTGGATGTGATCGTCGTAAACGGTATTGGTCACGACGATTTTGCCGATCGCATGATTCAGGCCAGCGATAATCCCAAGGTGCCGCTGATCGAAGCCAATGCCAACGTTCCCCTGCTGGCAGCAACGGGTTCTGCCGCGCGGGCAGGCAGCGGCGATTCTTCCGGAAAGATCGTGAACCCACATACCTTCCTTTCCGTCACGGGTTCCATCTCACAAATCAATACCATTACCCGCGAACTGGTAAAACTGGATCCGGACAACGCAGATACCTATCGTAAGAACGCGCGCGATTACACCAAAAAATTGCGCACGCTGCGGGCGCAGGCATTGCAACGCCTTGCGAACGCGCCCGCCGGTTCCATGCGCGTGGCCACCATTCATGGCGCCTACGACTATCTGCTGCGCGAATTTGGTCTGGAAGTGACGGCTGTGGTGGAACCTGCCCACGGGATTGATCCCAGTCCGGCGCAATTGAAAGGCACCATCGATCAACTGAAAAATCTGGACGTCAATATTATTTTCTCCGAGATGGATTTTCCATCGACCTATGTCGATACGATCCGCCGTGAAACGGGTGTCACGCTTTATCCGCTGACGCATATCTCTTATGGTGAGTACACTCGCGAGAAGCTTGAAAACGAGACGGAAAAAAATCTGGATACCGTGGTTCGCGCCATTCTGGAGTCCGGTGCATGACTGGCCCGTCCATCCGTCTGCAGTCAGTTAACCTGACACTCGGACAGACCGCCATTCTGCAGGATATCAATCTTGACGTGCCTGCCGGCAGCACGCATGCCCTTATCGGCCCCAATGGGGCCGGTAAAAGTTCACTGGTCAAAACCCTGATGGGGCAGACACCGCACGAGGGATCAATCACATTGAACTGGCCTGGCGAGCCCGGTGTTGTCGGTTATGTTCCGCAGGCACTGGAATTTGATCGCACCTTGCCTATGACGGTCGATGATTTTATGGGGGTCATGACACAGCGGCGCCCCACGTTTTTTGGCCTGTCGTCCCGCCAGTCTCGTGCCATTGATGAGGCGCTGTCACTTGTAGGTATGCTGGGCAAACGCAAGCGGCGCATGGGTGCCCTGTCTGGCGGAGAGCGTCAGCGCATTATGCTGGCACAGGCTCTGATTCCCGCGCCCGCACTGCTGGTGCTGGACGAGCCAATGGCCGCGCTGGACGAAGCCGGTGTGGCGGTCTTTGAAGATTTGCTGAAACGATGGGCGAGCCAGGGCGTCACCCTATTGTGGGTGGAGCATGATCTGGACGCCGTCAGACGGCTTGCAGATCGTGTGACCGGCCTGAATCGTCGCATCATATTTGATGGCGAACCCGGGACGCAACTGAACGCCGCCCAGTTACTGACACTGTTTTCTGCGCATCCGCGCAACCTGACACCCGACGAACCAGTGACGAGCCCGGCTGACGGAGCGAAAGCAGTTGACTCGTCCAAATCGGTTGAAGCCGCAAGGGTGGCCGCATGATTTTCGATTCCATTCGCATTCTGGCGCAGGAGTGGGCAGAGGCGGGCATGCTACCGCAGATGTTCACCTATGGATTCGTGGTGAATGCCTTCATGGCCGGTCTGATTATTGGCCCGCTGCTGGGCGGACTCGGTACGCTGGTCGTGGTCAAGCGGTTTGCTTTCTTTTCTGAAGCGGTGGGTCACGCGGCCATGACGGGCGTTGCCATTGGTATTCTGGTTGGGGAACCCTACACCGGTCCTTACGGCAGCCTTTTCGGCTTCTGCCTGCTTTTCGGGATTCTGCTGAACTATCTGCGCAATCGTACCGGGCTGGCGGCCGATACCCTGATTGGCGTTTTCCTTTCCATCTCACTTGCACTGGGTGGCAGCCTGCTATTGCTGCTGGCCGGAAAAATCAATATCCATATTCTGGAGAACGTGCTTTTTGGCTCGGTGCTGACCGTGACTTCTCAGGATCTGCTGGTTCTGGTCGTTATCGGACTGCTTACCGCCGCGCTGGCACTGTATCACTATAACCATCTGATTCTGTCCAGCTTCAATGCGCAGCTGGCCGCTGTGCGACAGGTGCGCACCACACTCATGGATTATCTGTTTGTGGTGCTGGTGACGCTGGTTACTGTTGCGGCAGTCAAAGTGATTGGCGCCATTCTGGTGGGGGCTCTGCTGGTCATTCCCGCAGCCACCGCCCGAATTCTGGCGCACTCCATGCGCAGCTTTTTCTGGCTGTCTATTCTCATTGCAGTGGTCAGTTCCATAGCAGGTATCCTGCTGCCCATCCAGTTTGCTTTGCCGGTGCCTTCGGGTGCGGCGATTATTCTGGTGGCAGGCAGTGTGTTTATCCTGTCTGCGCTGGCCAGAGCGTTTGTCCCTGCATTAAAAGGAACCACGGCATGAAGCCGCAAGCATTGTTTATTGGTCATATTCTTTCTTCGTCACGTCCAGCGCTGACTGCGTTGTGTCTGAGCGCGCTGCTGTTCAATCCTTCCTACAGCCAGGAGGCCGGCGCTGCACGTTCATCCTCCCCCACTTCTGCTACGGCTGCCGCGACTGGCGAAGCTGCTACACCTGCCAGCTCAGGTCAGGCTGCCACGCCGGCGACCCGGTCTGCCCAGGCTGAAGCACCTGCCCGCGCAGGCCGTTCCTCCGAAGGTCGCAGGCAATCTTCCGAGGCAGAAGCAAAGCAGGGCAGCACGCGGATTGTTGCGGCGCATCCCGTGGTCTACGGACTGCTTGAGGCCCTGACGCAGGGAAGCGATATTGCGGCCGTGCGTGCCACGCCGGCAAAACTGCCGCCATCACGCCACTATTCCTATTTGTCCGGTCGCGGCGCCAAAGCCTTTGACCGCGCCATTGCCAATGCCGATGCGGTGGTGGATCTGCGATCCATCTGGTCTGACGATCCCTTATACCCGCTGGGGCGTCAGCATAACATCCGTGTTATTGAGATTGATGCGGCCAACCCCATCGACCACCGTTTGCCGGGCATCGCTGCGACAGCCGGCGCCGGCTCCATTGAAGCCTACCCATGGCTGAACCCGGTGAACATGGGCAGAATGGCTGACATTATTGCATCTGACATACAGCGTCTGCAGCCTGAGAGTAGCGACGTGGTGGAGAAGAATCTGGCAGCATTGCGCCAGCGTCTGGTCAATGTCAACGCTCAGGCCGAATCGGGTCTGCTGGAAGCGGACAGTTTGTCGGTCATCGTGCTTTCTCCCCGACTGGAGACGCTGGCCAATGCGTTCAATCTGGATATCGTGCCAGTGAAGATGGAAAAAGATCCGGACGTAGCGGCGATTGAGCAGTTGAAAAAAGCCATCGCCGACAATGATGTCAAGGTTGTGCTGTTGCATGAGAAAGCCGCTGATAACGTGAACGGCGCGATTACTGAAGCGGGTGCCAAAGCCCTTGTGGTGGAAACAGATGGCGACGATCCGCTAGCCATGCTTGAAGCGGCGGGTAAAACCGTTGTGGGTGCACTGTCAGGTCAGGACTCCTAAGGACGCTGTATATGCCCATGATGAATATGACATATGAGTTGCTGAATGCAATTGAGGACAGGTAAGCGATGGCCAAGAAAAAATCCAAAGCCAAACTCTGGTTTCTGATCCATAGCTGGCTGGCATTACCCATTTGGGGCTTTATCTTCTTTGTATGTCTGACCGGCAGTATCGCGACCGTCAGTCAGGAAATCGAATGGCTGGCCAGTCCCATGGTGCGCGCCAATCCGCCTGCAGGCAATCCGCCGATGCTGACGTACGACCAGGTTTTGGAGCGCGTCGAAAAGGCGCATCCAGGATCTGTGGTCAATGCGATTACCCGACCTGTGAAATCGCAGTTCGCGTTGACCGTCAGGACAACCTATTCAGATGGCAAATCCGGGAAACTGTATGTCAACCCGTATACCGGTGCCATACAAGGCCAGGTATCGGGTTTCGATTTCCGGCAGTTCGTGCGAGCCCTGCATGGCTGGTTGCTGGTGCCATTTACCAACGGCTTTGCCTGGGGATGGTATGCGGTGTCGTTCCTGGGTATTCCCATGCTGATTTCTCTGGTGACGGGCCTGGTTGTCTATAAGCGGTTCTGGCGCGGCTATTTGCACCCACGTCTGCGGATTGGCCAGGGCCCCCGGATTTTCTGGGGTGACTTTCACCGCCTGGCGGGCATCTGGTCCGTTCCCTTTATTGCCATTATCGCCGTCACTGCTATCTGGTTCATGATTGAAGCCATCCTGTTCGACAACAGTGTTTCAATCTCCACCGCACCACCGCCCGCAATGGTGCAGCGGAGCGATGTACCCAACCGTGCTGAGGGCGCAAAAAGTGCGCTGATCTCACCTGATCTTGCCGTGGAAAAAGCAAAAGGGCGCTTCCCGAATATGCAGGCTGAGTCCATCTTCCTGCCCTCCAATGCCTACAGCCCGTATACCGTCAGAGGTCGCAGCAGCTATCCCCTGATTCTTGAGAGTGCTTCCGTCAATCCCTACACGGGCAATGTGGTTGCGTCCCGGACTGTCTCAGACTATTCCGGGCTTGAACTGGTCACAGAATCCATGCGGCCGCTGCATACGGGCGATTTTGCCGGTCTGTGGCTCAAACTGGTCTATTTCTTTTTTGGTCTTTTGCTGACCATGATGGTCCTGTCAGGCATGCTTATCTGGACCAAACGGACGGCGAAGGAAACCGCGGGCATGATACGCGAGCATCGTGAGTCGAAACAGGCACGGCGCGCTGAAAAAGGTTCTACCGTACCGGCGCGCGCCCGCGCGGTGGCTCGCAGTGCGGTCAGCGCACGCCTGGTTAAAACTGAAGAGGGTCATTCATGAACACGCAAACCTCACCCGCCCATACCGGTTTTGCCGGGGGATTCAAAGTCTGGTGGCATCGCTGGCGTTTTCATCTGAGTGTTCTGGCCATTCTGATTCCCCTGTGCTTTGTGCCTCGTTACCTGAAAGATCAGGCGCTGTTCTCGGGAGATCTGGGTCTGGGCGTTCACGATCTGGGGACCAGAAAAGTCGGTCCCTGGGAAGTGCATCTGGCGGAGTTTGATGCCTTGCCGCCGCGGCGCGATGGCACAGCCGGTTTCGTGAAGACCTTTTCGGTTTCCTTATGTGAAGCCTGCCGGGATTCCGTGCGGGCCGTCTATATGCGAGTTGGGAAACCACGGAGCCTGCGCACTGCCGGTGCCATTGGATTTGGCAGCGTCTACAACCAGCAGATCGGCGTGCTGATTCCGCGGGACACACCAAAGGATGCCCAGCTATGGCTGACGGCAGAAGGATGGGATGGATCTTCGCACTCGACATCCTTTCCGCTTGCAGACGCCTCGCCAGCCACGATGGCATGGCTGGGCCATCGCTGATCTGCATTTCATCGAATGACGGACACTCGCATCTTACCCAAGGACTGGCTGCTTTACTATCACGAACTGATCAGGACCTGGTCTCGCAGGGCAGATTCCCGGCATGATGCCGAGGATGCGGCCCACGATGTGCTTGCGCTGGCGCTCGAAGGCAAAATGCCCGATAACGTGAGCAGTCCTGGCAGCTTTTTGCATCGCTGTGTTCGTAATCGACTCACGGATATGCATCGCCGGACAAAAATCCTGGACACCGTGCCGTTACAGGATCTGCAGACGGATGCCTATCTTTCTCATGACAACCCCGATGCCGAGTTCGTCAACACACAGCTGGCCGATAGCCTTGCAGAGGCACTGGAGGAGCTGCCTTTGAAGTGTCGTCAGGTATTCATCTGGCAGAAGATAGAAGGCTATTCGCAGGAAGAAATCGCGGGGCGGCTGGACATCTCCGTCAATATGGTGCAAAAATACATGATCCGGGCCCTAAGCCATTTGCGTGATCGCCTGAAACCATTTTCTGGCTCATGACGTCAGGGTTTTACGGTTGCCATACGTCTTATCTTCTGAAGAGTAGAACGTGCATGTAGCCACCAGACCCGATTTCACGCCAGCAACGCATGACTAAAACCGATACGATACCGCCTGTAGACCCGCGCGAGGCTGCTGCCTGGTGGTTCGCCCTTGCCTGTGCGGGAAAGCTCACTGACGAACAGCAACAACAATTGAATGCATGGCGCGCGGCGGAATCTGTCAATGATCAGGAATATCGGGCCATGGAGCAGGTCTGGGATCTGGCTGATGCCATTCCACAAGAACGCCTGCGTGCGCTTGCCAGCGAACCGGATCATAGAGAAATACGTTACTTTCAATCCCGCCGCAGCTTTGTGCTGGGTTCGGCTGCGGCCTGTACGGCTCTGGCTTGCGGGGCAGGCGCACTGTGGTATTCCAGCCAGACTGCCGGTAAACGACTGGAACTACAAACAGCCCACGGTGAGCAGAGAACCGAAACGCTTCCCGACGGCAGTGTCGTTCATTTGAATACCGATACATTTCTCACGTACTACATCACAGCTGGCAAACGCATTGTTGAACTCAGCCGCGGTGATGCCATGTTCGAAGTACGTCACGATCGCCAGCACCCGTTCTATGTGAAGACGCAGGTAGGGAGTGTCAAGGTATTGGGAACGCGTTTCAATGTGCGAATTGAAAAACCACTGGACGTTATGGTCGCGGTGGAATCGGGCATTGTATCGGTGCGCGCTGCGGGTACCCCCACCGCAAGATCAGTAAAGCTGAAATCCGATATGGCAACGCGCATAACGGCGTCCGGCGTTGACAGGCCCAGGCATGCTGACGTGGCGCAAATTACGGCCTGGCGTCAGGGTAAGGTGGTATTTCGAAATCAGCCGCTGTCTACAGTGGTTGGGGAAATGAACCGATACCTGCCTCTGCGGCTTAGCATTGCGGATTCCCGTCTGGAACAGATGCCGGTGGCGGGGGTATTCAATGTGAATGATGCGAATGCCTTTCTTGACGCGCTCCCGAAAAGCCTCCCACTCAAAGTTGTGCGTGCTGACGAACAGCATGTCCGCCTGTTCAGGCGCTGAGTAGATAATATTCGCAAAAAAATTGCTTTTTCCGGTCAGGCTTTTCACGCTCCCATTCGTCTTACCTTAGATAACCGCTGCTTATTGCGGGTCGATATCTGCGACCCCGCAAGGAAAATCGTCAGCGTCATGATTCATTTCAACCATTCAGGGTAATTCGTCGTGGTCCAATCGCAACTGTCATTATTCTCCAGACTGCGTCCTTCGCGCGCTGCCTGCCATTGCACGTACTCATTGATATCTCGGGCAGTCGCCGGTGCGCTCGTATGCAGCACGGTGGCGTATGCGCAGTCCAGCGCCATACCGATAGCTATCGGGCCGCAATCATTGAACAGCGCCTTGCTGCAGTTAGGGCAACGGACGGATTTACAGTTCATTTATCCTGCCAGTCTGTTGCAGGGGATCTCTACTGCTGGAGTAAGCGGCAACCTCACGCCGGAACAGGCGCTTTCCGGCCTGCTCTCGGGAACGCCGATCACGTATACACGTCAGGGCAATACCATTACGCTGCGGCGTACCACACCGGCCCGAACCGATGCCGCCGCGACGCCGGCGTCCGATGTGACCCAGCTGGGCGCAATCCAGGCGCTCGCGCAGGCTGATCCCGCCATTACCGAGGGTTCAGGTTCGTACACCAGTCAGCTAACTGGCTCTTCCACAAGACTGGCGCTGTCACCCAGAGAAACGCCTCAGTCAATTACGGTCATGACGCGTCAGCGGATGGACGATCAGGGCATTACGCAATTGCCTGATCTGGTGCAACAGACGCCAGGCCTGTCTTTAGATTCGGCGGGCAATAGCGGATCTGACAGCAGCACTATCTACTCCCGCGGCTTTGAAATCGACAATTATCTGATCGACGGTGTGGGTCAGGTGAACAGCAACTACGACCGGATTTTTCAGTCCAACGATATGGCGCTTTACGACCGCGTGGAGATCGTGCGTGGCGCGACCGGCCTGATGTCGGGCATCGGTTCACCGGGTGGCGCGCTCAATATGATACGCAAGCGACCTACGGATCAGTTCCAGGCACAGGCAAAACTCGAGGCCGGCTCATGGAACCATTATCGATCCGAAGTGGATATTTCTACGCCCTTCAACGAAGAAGGTACGGTGCGCGGTCGCGTAGTAGGCGTGGTGCAGAACAATAAATCCTATATTGAGCGGCTGCGCGAGAAGAAGCGGATTCTTTATGCAACGGTGGAAGCCGATCTGACTCCCTCCACGCTGGCACGCATGGGTTTCTCTTATCAGGAGCACGATGCCACAGGTCACGCCCGCTCCGGTCGCCCGGGATTCTATGCTGATGGTGAAAGAACGTATTGGGATCGTTCCGACAGTTCCGCGGCAGACTGGGCCTATTCAAAACGACGCAACCAGTCGTTTTTTGCTTCACTGGAACATCGCTTTGCCAACGACTGGCTGATCAAGGGCACTTACTCCTATTCGTCCAGTCACTACGATGAAGTGCTGGGATACGCGGCAGGTGGCTTTCCTGACCGGGCAACGGGCGCGGGCGTCAATCTATGGGCCGGGCGCTGGGCTGGCACGCCCAAGCAAAATAGTCTGGATGTCTACGCCACCGGACCCTATAGTCTGTTTGGCAGAAAACATGATCTGGTTGTGGGCGCCACACTGACTCACACAGAAGAAGACACACCTTCTTACGGACTGTGGTGGTTCGATGACTGGGATAACTCCATCTCAAATATTTACGACTGGGATGGAGGTACACCTGGTGCGCCTCCGAATCCGGCCAATGGAAGAATGCATATCCGTGAAAAATCGGCCAGTGCCTACATGACAACCCGCCTTCGTCCCACTGATGATCTTTCAGTGATTCTGGGTGCAAGGGTAACGTCATGGAAAAATGACAAACGAAATTACGATCTATCAGGTGAGCAAACCGATTCCGTGCTGCAATCGGAAAACAACAAGCTGACGCCTTATGCGGGCATCGTCTATGACGTGAGCAAAGCCTGGTCTGTCTATGCCGGCTACACGTCAATCTTCCTGCCGCAGACCAAAATGGATACAAGTGGTAATCACCTGAAGCCGCTGGTGGGCAACAGTTACGAACTGGGTGTCAAGGGCAGCCTGCTGGATGATCGATTGAATGTCAGCGCTGCTGCGTTCTATCTGAAACAGGATAATCTTGGTGTGGCCCTGCCGGGCGAATTTGCACCGGATGGCAGCGGCGCCTATGAAGCCGTGTCGGGTGCGCGCACGCGGGGCTTTGAGCTCGAGGCATCCGGAGAAATTTTACCTCGCTTGCAACTGTCTGCCGGTTTTACTCGCAGCGTAAGCAAGGACAAGGATGGCGGTGTGCTGAGTACGGAAGTTGCCCATAATGTCTTCAAGCTCTTTACGACCTATCATATGCCACAGATCGGCAATGGCCTGACAGTTGGCGGTGGCGTTCGTGTGCAGAGCAAAATCTATCAGGACGACCTGGGGCCCAATGGCGAGCGCTTCACGCAAAAGGGTTACGCCGTGGTAGATCTGATGGCACGCTACGCGATCAACAACAACGTGTCTGCCTACGTCAATCTGTATAACCTGGCGGACAAAAAATATTACAGCGGAACGGGCACGGCCTATTACGGGACGCCGCGCTCGGTCAAGGCAGGACTGGATATACGATACTGAGATTGACTTGCATTGGCGGCCAACGGGTTTTCTGAAGGTACCGGTGGTCGGCTGCTTTGCTGATGGCAGTCATATATTTAAAGCAAAAGGGTGGTATGAAAGGGTCGACAAAGAGGACGCAAAAGGGGATTGGCGTCGGGATCGTCGGATTACTTGTTGTGTTGCTACTGGTCGTAGCCGGCTATGCGTGGAGCCAGCGGGATCGCATCGAGTATGAGACTGCGACCGCACAACATAAAAATGTTGAGTCTACCGTTGCCGCTACCGGGGTACTGCAGCCGCGCCGCTACGTTGACGTTGGTGCGCAGGTTTCCGGACAGATTACGCGTATCTACGTGGAGCCTGGGGATGTGGTCAGAAGAGGCCAGCGACTGGTGGACATTGATCCCAGCGTGCAGCAGGCCGAGGTGGATGCGGGAAGGGCGTCGCTGGCCGGACTGCATGCACAGCTGGCTGAAGAGCAGGCGCAACTGAATCTGGCAGAAAAGAAATTGCGTCGTCAGCGTGTACTAGTGCAGACCGGTTCGACCTCTCTCGAGAATGTCGATGTGGCTCAGGCCGATGTACTCGCCACCCGGGCGCGTATCGAACGCCTGCGGGCACAAGTGGAACAAACGCAGGCAACGCTCAAGGCGGATGAGGCGCGACTCGGCTATACGAGAATCTATGCCACCATGGATGGTACGGTGGTCACGCTGGACGCCCGGGAAGGCCAGACGCTCACGTCCACATATCAGACTCCCAATGTCATGCGGGTTGCTGATCTGTCGGGCATGACCGTCTGGGCGGAAGTGTCCGAGGCAGATATCGGGTTGATTAGCGTGGGCATGCCAGTGACCTTTTCGACACTGGGTGGTCAGCATGATCACGAGCCCAGAAGGTGGCAAAGTACGGTGCGTCAGATCTTGCCGGCCCCGCCCAATAGCGGCGAGCAGCTGGCAGACAATGGCAAGCCGGCTGCAGCGACCAAGGCCGTGATGTACACGGTATTGTTTGATGTGGCAAATGACGATGGTGCGCTCATGCCGCAGATGACGGCACAAGTGACGTTTGTCTCTGCCCGGGCAAAATCGGCGCTTGTGATACCACTGTCAGCGATCAGTCCCGAACGTGACAGCGCGGGAAATTATTCCGTTCGTGTTCAGAACAGTGCCGGTAAACCGCAAGCGCGAACGGTCAAGCCGGGAATTCGTAGCCGGCATGAAGTTCAGATTCTGGATGGTCTGGCGGCTGGCGATAAAGTGATCACCGGCCAGATCGAAAATAACAGTCTGCCATGGTTCAAATGGTAGAGCCTGCCGTTTCCCCGGATTCCGTACCGCTGATCGAATTGCGCGATCTGGGTAAATATTATGGGGGTAGCGGCGGGGCGCCCAAAGCGCAGATTCTGAAAAATATCAGCCTGTCTGTGTATGCGGGGGAGTTTGTCGCTGTGGTCGGGCCATCCGGATCCGGCAAATCCACACTCATGAATATTCTGGGGTGTCTGGACAAACCCAGTTCCGGCAAGTACCTCTTTGAGGGTCGCGACGTATCCGATTTTGATGCCGACGCGCTTGCCGAGTTGCGGCGGGAAGCTTTCGGCTTTGTCTTTCAGGGCTATAACCTTCTGGCCGAGAATACGGCCACGGAGAACGTGCAGGTGCCCGCCGTTTACGCAGGCACGCCCGCCAGACTCCGGAGGGAGCGGGCAGAGGCGTTACTGACACGACTTGACCTGGCCCAGCGCCTTCATCATCGACCCGGTCAGCTATCCGGTGGACAACAGCAGCGGGTCTCCATTGCCAGAGCACTGATGAACGGCGGACGAATTATCCTGGCCGACGAGCCCACCGGTGCGCTTGATAGTCGCAGCAGTGCGCAGGTTATGGCCCTGCTGAGAGACCTTGCCGCCGATGGCCACACAATTATCCTGATCACCCACGACAGCACGGTCGCCAGCCAGGCAGACCGTATTGTGGAGATTCGTGACGGGCAGATTCAGCCTGCGGCCTCGCGCGCAATTGAGAGCGGAACGGAAGCTTCGGATTTGTCTGGAGTGTCTTCGTTTGTGTCGACAGCGTCGCGGGAACCGGTGGAAAGACCCGCTCAGGTAAAAAATCCGGAATTTTCTGAGGCGACGTCGGGAACAGCTGATCCGTCAGACACGTCAGAATCGCGCATCACTGGCACGTTTAGGGTGCCACAATCCAATGCCATCCTGGCTGCGCCGCTGCCGGCGGGGGATCATCAACCACATGCGGATTCGAAAAAGGAACACCGCAAGGAAAAGACCCGTGCATTTCAGGCGGAATTGCATGAAGCCGTGAGAATGGCCTGGCGCGGAATGCGCATGAATGTGGTGCGCACCGGTCTGACACTGCTGGGTATTATTATTGGCGTTGCCTCTGTCATCGTGATGCTTGCCGTTGGCGAAGGGTCGCGCCAGACCGTAATGACCCAGATGGGAACCATGGGTTCGACCATCATGTATATGGGCAGCAGTTACCCGCCAGAAGGCGGACCGATGGGACAGATTTCCGAAGCCGATCTGGAAGCGTTGTCAGCGTTACCGGAATTGAAGACGGTCATGCCGGTGATTGGTGACCCCACTATGGTTCGGTATGGGAATGCGGCCAGACAGAATTACGTTTATGCCTCTGCTGCCGTTATGCCGCAAGTACACCATTGGCCAGTGAAAGAGGGGCGGTATTTCACGGCCACAGAGGACAGGGAGCTTGCACCCGTTGTGGTGCTGGGTGACAAGGCCAGGAAATTCTTCTTTCCGGACAAGGCAAATCCACTCGGCGAGCAATTGCTGATAGACAAGGCGTCATTTGAGGTCATCGGCGTCATGGCGGAAAGAGGGGCGGATTCGGGTTTGCAGGATTATGACGATATGGTCTTCATACCCTACCTGGCGGGGAGGGCGCGGGTCTACCAGACGCAGACCCAACCGGACTATATTGTGCTGGAGGCAATCGCGCCCGAAGCGGTACTGCAGGCCGAGAAGAGTATCGAGACGGAATTGCTGGCCCGCCATGGTGGCAGAAAAGACTTTTCTATCGGGAATGCTGCCGCCCAGCTTCTGGCCGAGGCGCAGGCGCGCGACTCCATGACCCTGATGCTCGGTCTGATTGCCGCGGTCTCGCTGGTTGTCGGCGGTATTGGTGTCATGAATGTCATGCTCATGACAGTGAGCGAACGTACCCGGGAAATAGGCATTCGCATGGCTACGGGTGCCCGGCAGCGTGACATCATGCGTCAGTTTCTGGTAGAGGCCCTGTTGCTTACCATCAGTGGCGGTGCAGCGGGTGCATTGATCGGCATCATTATTGGGGCATTGCTGCTGGCCGTTGGCGTTCCGCTGGTCTTCTCTGTCACAGCCATCGTGGGCGCCTTTCTCTGCGCCGTCATTACCGGTGTGGTATTCGGCTACATGCCCGCAAAGAGAGCTGCCAGACTTGACCCCGTCAAAGCGTTACAGGGCGCATAGCTTTAACAGGCGCTTCTGCTACTCTTTCGACATCCAGCCTGCCTTCTAGTCGAACTGCATACCGGCATTCCGTGTTCCCGTGTTCGCTCGATTTTTTCGCCTTGTCAGGTCATTATTTAGTCCCTTTCGGTGAATCTTTCGTCTTCCTTAGCGGTTTTTCACCTCATCTTGTTCGGCAATTGCCCGATTTTCTTACAAACTGTCTTATTTTCGCCTCAATCAGCGCGCGGCCGGCCAGGCATACCCGAAATTGTTTCTAATGAGAATGATTCTGAATATAATTAATCTTTATCATATTTTTGGGATGTTTTACCCTGGAAGTTTAGGGAGTAGTACAGATGTACCGTTTTTATGGAAGCATTTTAGAAACGGAAACTGGCAGTGTCATTCGGATGAAGCCAGTTGCAAGATTAATAAACATGGCAATCGGGGCGATGGTAATAGCAGTACCCCTCACCGTCAGAGCGCAGCCTCCTGCGCCGACAGCGCGGACGCCCCAGGTTCAAAACTCCGTTAACCCTAATCTTTCAACCACTGTTACATCGCTACAGCCTATTCATGCCGTCCTGTCGGGCGATGCAGTCGTGACTGAAGGAACACGTTCCTACACCACGCACGCAACCCGGGCCGCGACGGGCCTGACGTTATCGCTGCGAGAGACTCCACAGTCAGTCAGTGTGATTACCCGTCAGCGCATTGAGGATCAGAACATGCTATCAGTCAAGGATGTCATGGCGGCCAGCCCGGGCATCTCCATACAAAATTACGATACCGAGAGGTATAGCTTCAATGCGCGCGGCTTTTCCATCAGCAACTATCTTTATGACGGCGTACTCACTGCATTCTCTGCTCCCTGGTCAGCGGGAGAATCCTCGATTGACCCGATTATTTATGACCGGGTCGAAGTTGTGCGCGGGGCTAACGGTTTACTGACTGGTGCGGGTAATCCTTCTGCATCCGTCAATTTTATTCGCAAGCATGCCGATAGCCAGCAGTTCAAGGCAAATCTGTCGCTGGGTGCGGGGTCCTTTGATACCTATCGAACAACGGCAGATCTGTCCACACCCCTTTCGTCCGATGGTTCCGTGCGGGGTCGCGTGGTCGCCGCCTATCAGAAAAACCACTCATTCATGGATCGCTACAGTTCCCGTCGTGCCGTGATTTACGGCACAGCTGAAGCGGATCTGACTGAGAATACCGTGCTGCGCGTGGGTTTCAATTACCAGGATAACGCTCCACGTGGCAGCGCATGGGGCGGGTTTCCTTTATGGTATAGCGATGGCACCCGAACCAACTGGGATCGCAGTCTGAATATGGGTACAGACTGGAGTAAATGGGCTACCACAACGAAAGGTGCCTTCCTGAACCTTGAGCATGCTTTCGGTAATGGCTGGAAAGTGGATGCCCTGCTCAATCACAGTAATCACCGCGCCGACGAGAAACTGCTTTATCTGTACAGCTTTCCGGATAGACAGTCGGGTCTGGGCATGTCTGCCCTGGCGGGCCGCTATTTCGGGGAACGCAAGCAGAACAGTGCAGACGTGAAAATCTCCGGTCCGTTCAACGCTTTCGGCAGGGAACATGAGCTGGTCGCCGGTGCCAGTTACGGTCGGCAGCGCAGTCTCTTTAATCGGCGTGCACCGCTCAATACCCCACCAGTGGGCAATTTCCTGCTGTGGGATGGATCCTATCCAGAGCCTGCCTGGGGTGAAGACGAAGTATCGTACGCCAATACAACCACACAAAGCGGGCTGTACGCAGCGACTCGTCTGAGTCTGACAGATAAACTGAAACTCATCCTTGGAGCCAGATATACCCAATGGCATACAAACCAAGGAGGCAGCAGCCCATATCAGTTCCGCAAGGCCGCCATCACTCCATACGCCGGTATCCTTTACGACCTCAACGACAATCTGACGGTATATACGAGCTATTCCACGATTTTCAATCCTCAGGACGCGCAGGATCGCAACGGTCGCTGGCTTGATCCATTGCAGGGACACGATTACGAATTGGGTCTGAAGGGCGAATTTCTTGATGGAAAACTCAACGCCAGCATTGCCGTATTTCAGATCGATCAGGACAACGTCAAACAGGCGGATGTGGGGCACTTTGTGCCTGGCACAACCAGCCAGGCGTATTTTGCTGCCAAAGGCACACGCAGTCGCGGCTATGACATAGAAATTTCTGGCGAAGCGTTGCCCGGATGGAATATCATGGCGGGTTTAACGCACTGGACCGCCTCTGATGGTCACCGCAACCCGATTCAGACCAATCAGCCTCGCAGTCTGTTTAAAATGTTCACCACTTATCGTCTGCCAGGCCAGCTTCATGCGCTGACGGTGGGCGGCGGTGTCACATGGCAAAGCAGAAACTACACGAATGGTTACGGACCCAAAGGATCGGAAAGGGTATCTCAAGGGTCATATGCGTTGGTTGATCTGGTGGCTCGATATGAGTTTAGTGATCGTGCATCATTAAAGGTCAATCTGAATAACCTTTTCAACAGGAAGTATTACAGCCAGATCGGCTTTTATAACCAGGGAGCGTGGGGTTCTCCGCGCAATGTCATGGCAACGCTCAGTTATCAGTATTAACTGGCGGATTCACAAGCGCCCGTCCGAATCTGATTCGATTCTGATCCGGATCCGGACGGGCAATTTGCAGTTTTAATTTCGAGCACATATCTACTATGAAATCTACTTCTTCCCATTCCCGCCCGGTGATGCTGCGCGCATTGCCATTGGCCCTGTTTGCATGCTGGACGTCTGTCTATGCACAAACGGTGTCCGCGCCTTCAGCAACACAAGCCGCCCAGCTCGAAGCCATCACGGCCACAGATGAAAACAATTCCGTGTCTGCCCCCACACCACCTACCTATGCTGGCGGGCAGGTTGCCACGGGCGGACAGGCCGGGATACTGGGAAATGCAGATAACATGAGCTCTCCCTTTATTGTCAACAGCTATACGTCCCAGCTGATTGCCGATCAGCAGGCGCGTACGCTGGGTGAGGCCATCAAGAACGACCCCACAGTACAGGTCGGCAATGGCTACGGCAACTTCGCCGAAACGTTTGTGATTCGCGGCTTTCCGCTGAATAACGATGACCTGGCATTCAATGGTCTGTATGGCATCCTGCCTCGTCAGGTTCTGCCTACACAGATGATCGAGCGGGTAGAAATCTTCAAGGGCGCCAGCGCCTTCCTGAATGGTGCTGCCCCTGGAGGCAGTGGCCTGGGCGGTCTGATCAATATCCAGCCAAAACGCGGCACAGATGAACCGCTGACACGTCTGGACGTTGACTACACGGGTCGCGGACAGATCGGTGGCGGTGTTGACATCGGCCGCCGCTGGGGCGATGCGGGTGAATTCGGTATCCGCGTCAACGCAGCGCACCGTGATGGGGAAGCACCTGTCAAGGATGGCGATGCCAGAACGTCTGTCCTCACACTGGGACTGGATTATCGCGGCGAACGTCTGCGCGCCTCGCTGGATGTTGGCTATCAGAACATTCGCTATGATCAGACACGTCCCACCATTAATCTGACGGGTAGCGGCGTGCCGGATGCACCTTCCACCAGCACAAACTATGCGCAGCCCTGGGCATGGTCAAAACTGCAGAGCACATACGGTGTAGCCCGGGTCGAATACGATCTGAGCGAAGACTGGATGGCTTATGCGGCACTTGGTTACAGCCGAGATAAAGAAGACGGCCTCTATGCGGGAGCCAATGTCGATGAAAATGGCATCGGCTACAATAACCCCTTGCGGACACCGTATATCCGTAATTCTGTCACCGGTGAGGTGGGTCTGCGCGGACGATTCGTTACCGGTTCTGTCGGTCACCTGGTGAATCTGGGTGTGTCGTCCATGCGCAGTAGCAATCACACTGCCTATGAGTTCTACGCCAGCCAGGATAGGGACATCTTCAATCCTTTCGATAGTCCGTACCCAGACACCGTTACCTTCTCTGGTGGTGAAATCGATCATCCCACCAAGGTCGACCGCAGCATTCTGCAAAGTATCGCCTTGTCCGATACGCTCTCATTCCTGGATGATCGCGTCTTGCTGACCCTGGGCGCGCGCCATCAGAATCTGCGCTACACAGCCTACGACTACACGGGTACGGCTTCGTCTGACTACGATAAGTCTGTAATCACGCCATTCGCTGGCGTCGTCTTCAAAGCCACGCAAAACATCTCTCTGTACGCCAATTACATCGAAGGTCTGACCCGCGGAGAAACCGCACCATTGACAGCCGACAATCGCAACGAAGTATTCAAGCCAGCACGCACCAAACAGATCGAAGCCGGTATCAAATTCGATATGGGTGACTACGGCGCCAGTCTCGCGGCATTTCAGCTGGAAAAACCCGAATTCTATCTGGATAGCGAAAGCAATATTTTCAGTGCGGCAGGCAGACAGCGCAATCGTGGTGTAGAGCTGAGCGTGTACGGTCAGCCTGTTGAACACGTGCGCCTGGTTGGTGGTGTCACATTCATGAACGCCCGCCTGACTAAAACGCAGGACGGTCTGTATGACGGCAATCGTGCCGCGGGTGTGCCCAAGTTTCAGGCAACAATGGGTGCTGAATGGGATCCCGCGTTTGCGCCCGGTCTGACACTGCAGGGTTATGTGACGCACCGCGGATCTCAATACGTTAACAAGGAAAACACCGGATCCGTTCCAGCGTGGACACGTGTTGACCTGGGTGCCCGCTACACGACCAAAGTGGCAGGAAGAGATACAACGTTCCGTTTCGGCGTGGACAATGTCTTCAATAAACGCTACTGGGCAACGGTTTCACCCACATTCAACCAGTTGACTGCGGGTAATGGCAGAACCGTGAAAGCGTCGGTTTCGCTTTCCTTCTGAAGCCTCGCCCTGGGCTCTCAGGCAGCCCTTTATTGATGGGCCTGTCAATGGCCCTATCGATGGCCCATCAATAATCATTCTAAATAGTCAGTCAGGTGCCGCTGCGCCAGACTGGCTGCCCACCCGGGACGTGTAGCGATCCCTGTCCACATGACGATCATCATAAGCGTGGTAGGAACCAACGATTAACATTGTTGCAATCAATGGGGTCAGAATCTGGGCCGGCGCAATCGTCGGAAGTTTTCCTGCATGATATCGGGCGCCGACAATACTTAGAATGCTGGTGGCTACAAGTATGCCGCCCACCACATCAGAAAACCAGTGTGCACCCAGGTACAGTCGCGAAAAAGCGACCAGCAGTGCAAAGCCGATCAGTAACACAATCATGCCCACTCGCGGCAAACCTCTGACCGTTTTAAAAAGCAGGATGCAGACAAGACCGTAAAGCACGAGATTGCTTGTCGTATGCCCGCTGGGAAAAGAGAAATTGGTCCAGCCTGTGTACATCATGTCGCCAGGTCTGACGCGGGCGATGGCAGCTTTGATGCCGGTATTGATGATGGCTGCGCCGATCAGCGCCAGTGACCAGTAGATGGCAGCGCGATGATACTTTCTGAAAAGTAGCCAGAGCAGGACCACACTGCTGATGGTTGTGACCATGAACGTGTCACCCAGCTGAGTGATTGTAATGAGGATGTGATCCAGTTCGGCCGTTCGCCACTGTTGCAGCTGAAAATAGATGGACTGATCCAGTGCCTGTAGCCTGCCGTCTACACGAACGTTGCTCAAAACAAGCAGAAACAGAACACTGGTGAGTGTGGCAAGATAATAGGGCCAATAGGACCTGTAGCGAGGAGTGAACTTCATTGTTCAGAATATTCCGTGGTGTGGATTGTTAGAAATTGCCGGTTGGAAATGTTTTTATTTGGCGAATATTGACAGTTTCACAGATGCAATTATTACGGCCTAAATTAGAATAGTACCTTGTTCTGTTCTAACCAGAGGTACGACATGACCCGCTATTCAATCAATACCCTGATTCTGGGATCTGTTTTCAGTATGGCAGTGGGTACCGCGCAAGCTGCGGATGTGTATCCTTTCGAACTGGTTAAAAGCCAGCCTGAGATTGGAAAAACCTTTTCAAAATTGACAGCCCCTGTTGCCGCCAAACACGCGTGGATAAAAAAATATGGGGTGGTAGTGCCTGTCAGTGAGGTGACAGCCGGCAATGAAATCTATCAGGTGCTGGCCGGCTGCAAGCCGCATGACTGTCCATCCGAAAAATATGTGGTGCTGATTGCAAAAGGCACGGATAAAGGAATAGGTGCCTTTGTCGTCAACCGTTATGCGTCCGGCTCGCAGGCAAGTCCAAACCCCGTAAGTAGCAGCGTTACCTGGCTTGGACAGCCGGATGATGCGCAGCGCGCAGTACTGGCCACGCAACTGTTTTGAGGTTCTGAGTCTAGCGGTCCTGTAGATGACTGAGTATTTTGTGTGCAATCCGGATTCTGTCCTCATTGGGGTAGTTTTTATTGGCCAGGATCACAATACCCAGTTTCCTGTCAGGTACAAAGGCGACATAAGCGCCGAATCCGTTGGTGGAGCCCGTCTTGTTGATCCACACCTTATTTTGCGGTGGCTGGGGAGGATTGACAGGCGTTACCGCTTGCGGACTCAGCGCGAATGCAGATGAATTACCTTTTAACAGGGTTTCAAGTGGGACAGGGAAGGGGTACTGTTCCCAAATCAGGTCCTGAGTGAACGCGCTGGTCTGAAAATAACCTCGATGGGTATTGTTGACGGCGCGTTCAAGTTCGTTATCTATTTTTTTCATCTGCATATTGATCTGCAGGAAGCGCAGCATGTCGCGGCTTGTGGATTTGACCCCATAAGCTTCTGCCCACAGTACCGCTTTGTTCACGCGCGTTGGTTTGTCCTGTTTGGTATAACCCTGGGCATAATCCTTCATTCTTGCGGACGGCACATCAATATAGGTATCCTGCAGACCCAGGCCGGAAAACAGTTGCGTCTGGATCAATGGAGTGAAATCCCTAGCCATTGCCTTTGCAGTGATGAAGCCGAGCATGCCAATCGATGGATTGGAATAGGTTCTTTGCGTCCCCATGGAAAATTGCGGCTTCCAGTGCTGAAGATAGGTCATTAATTCCTGGGTATTGCGAATGTCATCCGGTACCTGCAGCGGAAAGCCACCAGGCGTATGTGTGCCCAGATGCAGCAGCTTCACCTCACCAAAAGCAGTTCCTTTCATCTCGGGCAAATATTGGGAAACCGGAGCGCTCAGTTTCAACTGTCCTTTTTCCTGACCATAACTTGCCAGAGTGGCCGTAAACGTCTTGCTAATGGACCCCAGTTCAAAAAGAGTGGAACGATTGACGGGTTTGCCGCTCTCGCGCGATGAGACGCCAAAATCAAAAAAGTATTCCTTATCTCCGTCGACAATGCCGATTGCCATACCAGGAATGCCATACTGCTTCATGACAGGTGAAATTGTGGTTTCAACTGTTGAACGAACCGTGTCCGGTTCTTGTGTAGCAGCGTGCGCTCTGTTTGTCATGAGGGTTGTGGCGGAGCTTGCGAACATCACGGCTGTCATGATTGTTGCGAGGCGGCAGGGAGAATTCGCTGAGAAGGTATGCATTTTGGCGGGCGCAAATGAAGTGAATTTAAGCGCTCATTGTCGCATTCGATGAGTAAATTCAGAAAGAATGCCTTGGTAACAAAATGCGATGCATCCGGATATTTCTCGACAAACACAAGGAACTCATCAACAATAACGCGTACTACAGGAGGCAATATGGACGAGCTATTTGCAAAGTTTGCAACGGCAACTGCGCGCGCAACCGGTCACCCGCTCACTTTCATTATTTGTGTCGTGTCAGTTGTGCTGTGGGCAATCGCCGGTCCGATTTTTGGATTCTCAGAAACCTGGCAGCTGGTCATCAATACCGGCACCACCATTGTCACTTTTCTGATGGTATTTCTGATTCAGAATACGCAGAACCGCGACAGCGAAGCCATGCAGACAAAGATTGATGAATTGATCCGCTCGTCCGGCGCACACGACGAGTTCATCGGCATTGAGACCCTCTCTGAAAAAGAGCTCGATGAACTGCATAAAAAATGCGAAAAGGAAGCAAAACGCTCGCAATCACGGCTGAAGAAAACAGAAGACGAGCGTAAATCCAGAGAAGCGTGCAAGGCACGGGGAAAAGACGGGAATGCCTGAACTGTTGTTATGGTGAGGTGCATTGAACTGACATGTCGGTCCAATGCGTCGAACTGTCATTTCCAGCTGGCGCATTGAACTGTCATATCAGCGTTGTCTAACGTTGCTATCGGGCTTAACAAATCGTTGTTTTTGCACGAGCCTTGAGTCGTCATATCGACTGGTGTTACCGTCCCGTGCCTGCTTTTTCAAGTAATTACATGGTTACGCCTATCGGCCAGGGGGCAAATTCGTTCTGCCCGTAGCCGTGCAATTCGCTTTTTGTTCTATTGCCCGAAGCTGTCTCCAGAATCATGCGATAGATTTTTTCTCCCATGCTATCGACCGTTTCTTCGCCCGAGATAATCGTGCCACAGTTGATGTCGATATCTTCTTCCTGCCGCTGCCACAGGACATTGTTTGTGGCAAGCTTGAGTGAAGGCGAGGGGGTACAGCCGTAGGCAGAGCCACGACCCGTGGTAAAACAGATCAGATTGGCGCCCGATGCAACCTGGCCGGTAGCGGAAACCGGATCAAAGCCGGGAGAATCCATGAAGACCATGCCCTTGCTGGTTACCGGTTCGGCGTATCGATAGACGTCATTCAGATTGGTGGTGCCCGCCTTGGCCACTGCACCCAGGGATTTTTCAAGAATGGTGGTCAGACCGCCTGCCTTGTTACCTGCAGATGGATTATTGTTCATTTCGGCATCATTGCGCTTGCAATAGTCTTCCCACCATTTGATACGCGCAATCAGTTTCTCGCCCACCTCGCGGCTGACTGCGCGCTGGGTCAGAAGGTGTTCGGCACCATATACTTCCGGAGTCTCCGAGAGAATGGCCGTACCACCGGCGCGAACAAGGCGGTCCACCGCGGCGCCCAATGCAGGGTTGGCTGATATGCCCGAATAGCCGTCAGACCCGCCACACTGCAAGCCGATGACAAGGTGAGAAGCCGATACGGGTGTCCGTTTCACATCATTGGCAGCGGCAAGCATGGATTTGACTATCTCGATACCTTTGGCCACGGTTTTCGCTGTCCCACCGGTTTCCTGAATGGTGAAGGTCCGCAAGTTGGCACCTTCTTTCAGATTGCCCGACCCAAGAATGGCGGGAATCTGGTTGGTCTCACAGCCCAGGCCCACCATCAGCACCGAATGGAAATTGGGATGGCGTGCATAACCGACCAGCGTGCGCCTCAAGGTCTCCACGAAAAGACCTTCGGAACCGTGACCACAGCCCGTCGCGTGCGGCAGGGCGACCACGCCGTCCACATTCGGATAATCTGCCAGGGCAGCAGGATTGATATCGCGTCTGAAATAATCGGCGATGGCTTTTGCGGCGGTGGCAGAACAGTTTACCGATGTCAGAATACCAATGAAGTTGCGGGTGGCAACTCGGCCATCAGGACGAACATAGCCCATGAACTGGTCTGTCTGGTCGTTGACTGGCGTTTCCTTGCAATGTGAGCCAAAAGCGTAATCGCGTTCAAACTCCATCATCGTCATATTATGCGTGTGGATATGCTGACCCGCCCGGATATCACGAGTGGCCTGGCCGATAATCTGGTTATAGCGACGTATCGGACTACCCTTGGCAATGTCAACGGTGGCAATCTTGTGGCCGGCAGGTATCAGACCGGAGATAGCGACACCGTCTACAGTATTTCCCTGCATGAGTTGTTCAGTTGCAATAATGACGTTGTCATTATCATGCAATCGTATGGTCTTGCTCATATTCGTTGTCTCTTGTGTCAAATGGGTGGAATGGATTCAGTCAATCAGTTTCATCAAATGCATATGAGTCTGTGAGAGATGGCGCTGCATGGTTGCCTGGGCCTGCAAAGGATCGCGATTTTTGATCGCTTCATAAACCAGATGATGCTCTTCGATTGCGATGCGCCACGAATCGCGGTCCTCGAAATGCGTGTGCATTTTGTTTGCTATCGGAAGATTGCGATGATCAAACAGGCGGGTGACGGTCTGTATGACCAGATTGTTGTCTGTGCTCTCTGCCAGCGTAATATGAAATGCCCGGTCGGCATCCGCCATTCGCTGGACAGCGTTTGACGCGTTACTGCGATGAGCCTGAATCATGTCATCCAGACATTTCTTCAGTTTTCTGATCTGGCTGACCGGCATCAATCTGGCGGCGCGGGCGGCAATTGACGGTTCCAGCAGGTAGCGCATCTGATACACATCTTCAGTACTGTCTTCAGGCTGCAGCGTCAACCCCGGATCTGTGGATTGTGCAGTGTCGGACGTGTCGTTTTCGCGCTCTGGTGTCTTTTTCAAATAAATACCAGACCCCACCCGTATCTCGATTTCGTCCTGCAGTTCCAGGACAATCAGCGCCTCACGCAGGGTAGGTCGCGATACACCCAGCACGCGCACCAATTCCCTCTCGGCTGGCAGGCGTCCGCCGGCAGCAATATCAAGCTGCTCAAAATACGCGCGCAACTGGGCAGCGGTCTGCATGTAGGCCCGCACAGAGCCTTTCCTGCTGTTAAGGGATATTTCAGAAGTCATATACGTTGGTTTTCAAATGTCATTAACCCGGATTAACCGGATTGGAAATCAATATAGGTGAATCTGCAGATTTGGTCAAACCACTTTTGAAATTTTCAGAATATCTTAGGGTTATCCATAAATGGTTTTACCAATTTTTGCGTGTAGCATGTCGTGAATTATCACAAATGAAAACAGGCGTGAACGTACATGATTTACGAATTTGATTTCGATTCTGTCCTTGCGTACTGGCAGTTTTTTCTGGATGGCGCATCCACAACACTTGTCATGTCGTTCTGGTCAACACTAGCCGGTTTCATTCTGGGCGTCGCCTGTGCCATCGCCCGCAGCTCCTCGATAGGCTGGCTGCGCAATATTGTGGGGGCCTATGTAGAAGCCATCCGCAACACACCGCTGATCATCCAGAGTTATTTTCTGATTTTCGGGCTCTCCAGTATCGGATTCACTATGCCAATACTGGTGGGTGCGATTCTTGCGCTTGTCATCAATATTACGGCCTACACCTGTGAGATCGTGCGTGCCGGGATTGAATCTGTTCCCAGAAGTCAGCGTGAAGCAGGCGAGTGCCTGGGATTGTCGCCCCTGCAGGTTTACTGGCACATCATTCTTGTGCCCGCGCTGGAACGGGTTTATCCGGCGCTGACCAGCCAGTTTATTCTGCTCATGCTGGTGACCAGTGTGCTGTCTGCTGTCGGTACACAGGATCTGTTTGGGGTGTCCGATCAGGTGCAGTCCATGACGTTCCGCAACTTCGAAGTCTTTATTGTGCTTTGGGTTGTGTATCTGGCCATGTCCCTGCTGGTCCGGGTCGTATTCTGGCTATTGGGCAAAATGCTTTTTGTTCGCAAGCGCCGTCTTGGCACTTCGCTATAACGGCAGGGAGACATCACGATGAACCATCAGCAATTATTCTTCCTGCTGCAAGGCGCCTGGGGAACCCTGCTCTTATCTGTTCTGACATTTGTTTTTGCCAGTGCCGTCGGGCTGCTTGTTGCACTCATGCGTGTCTCAGACAACCGCGTTATCAAATGGCTGGCGTTTGGCTATATTCAGTTGATCCAGGGCACACCATTGCTTGTGCTGATGGGTGTCTGTTTTTATGGACCTACTATTTTGGGCTATGCGAGCGTATCCGCATTGTTCGCAGCGGTGCTGGCACTCAGCGTACAGTCATCGGCGTTTCTGGGTGAGATCTGGCGAGGCTGTATCGAGGCGGTTCCCAAAAACCAGTGGGAAGCCGCCGAATGTCTGGGTCTGAATCGAATTCAGCGTATGTTCAAGGTTATTTTGCCGCAGGCCTTGCGCATTGCCGTGCCACCGACGGTCGGGTTCCTGGTGCAGATCGTCAAAAACACATCCATCGCTTCATTGGTGATTGGTTTTGCGGAGCTGTCCTACAACGCCAAAATTCTGAACAATGCCACCTTCCAGCCATTTCTGTATTTCGGGCTGGCGGCAATACTGTACTTCCTGATCTGCTATCCATTGTCGCGCCTGGCCCTCAGACTTGAGCGCAGACTCAACCTGTCTCGTGGATAACAGAACCGACTGTGATAAAGACAGAAAATATTATGGAGACGCCACAATGACACCCCTGGAAACGGCGACAGTTGCAGCTTCCGCGCCCGCCAAGGAAATCGTGCGCCTGGACAATGTGCACAAATGGTTTGGCGATAATCATGTCCTGAAGGGCATCGATTTGAGCGTTAACACAGGTGAAATCATCGCGATTATCGGACAGAGCGGATCGGGAAAAAGCACCGCGCTGCGTTGCATGGATCATCTGGAACAGATTGATAAGGGTTCGGTAACGGTCTGTGGACATACGTTTGGCGCTGATATACCCAAGGCCGATCTGAAGCAGCTGCGTCAGGACGTTGGCATCGTATTTCAGAGCTACAACCTGTTTCCCCATCTCACTGTTGAGCAGAATATTACGCTTGCATTGACATCGGTGAAAAAGATGTCGAAGAAGGAAGCGCAGGCCGTCGCCCAGTCGGTTCTGACGCAGGTGGGATTGCTTGAAAAAATATCGTTCTATCCGGAACAGCTTTCCGGTGGGCAGCAGCAGCGCGTGGCGATCGCCCGCTCACTGGCGATGGGACCGCGACTGATGTTGTTTGACGAGGTTACCTCTGCACTGGATCCTCAACTGACTGGCGAAGTGTTACGCGTCATCGAGAAACTGGCCAAAGAAGGCATGACCATGGTATTGGTGACGCACGAAATGGCATTTGCACTCAAGGTTGCTCATCGCGTTGTTTACATGTATGAGGGAAAAATTCACGAGCAGGGAACGCCTGATATCCTGCGCAACCCTCAGACCCCGGAACTCAGGCAGTTTCTTGAAAACGGCCTGTAGCAGTACTGGATATCACAGTTGACAATATTGGCATTGTCTTTGTGATATCACCATCAATACAGCAGCATCATCAATACATCAGCATCAATAAAATCACAACGGAGACTCACATGAAATTATCATTTAAACCGCTATTTGTCTGTGCAGCAGCCACCTTGTTGGCCGGCATGTCTGCAGCAGGCGCCAATACGCTGGATCAGGTCATGGAACAGAAGGTGTTGCGTGTGGCCATCGATCTGAATGCACCGCCTTACGGTATGAAGAGCGATACGATGAAGGAGATCGGTTCTGACGTTGAAACTGCGAACCTGCTGGCCGCCGATCTGGGCGTAAAGCTGCAGCTGGTGCCAACCACGCAGGCCAATCGTATTCCGTTTCTGCTGACCAACAAGGCAGACGTGGTTATTTCCAGTCTGTCGATCACACCGGAACGAGCCAAGGTCATTGATTTTTCCGTGCCGTATGCTGCCATTCAGGCCGTCGTGGGTGTGCCAAAGGATTCGCCGATCAAGGAGATGAAAGATCTGGCGGGCAAAACCGTGGTGACAGCCAGGGGGACCACCAATGATCAGATGGTGACCAAGCTTGCGCCGCCGGGAACCAATATCGTACGCTTTGAGAATGATGCCACCGCAATTACTGCCATTACCAGCGGCCAGGCAAATCTTTTTGCCACTGCCCCTTCCATCATTGCTTCTCTGAACAAAAAGGATCCGTCCAAAGCGCTGGATATCAGGATTGTGATGTCCAGTTCCAAAATGGGGATTGGCGTGGCAAAGAATAATACAGAGCTGAAGGAAAAGATGGACGAGCTGGTTCGCAACAATCTGAAGAACGGGAAGTTAAATGCCATCTTCAAGAAATATCACCAGGCAGATTTGCCTGAAGATGTGACTGCAATGGGCAAATGAAATATCTGCCCTTGTATCATCGTTAACCTGCGGCGGACTGATTCATTTGTGATAATGTACTGGGGTTTCCAATTTCTTGTTACAGGTTATAGCTATGTCCCGGGAGCCCGAATTTTCCTCAGCACCAGCCCAGTCGCCGACGTCATCAGAATCAGCCGGTAGTCACTGGCTGATTGACGATTTCCGTGTTGGCGATTTTTTCTTTGCGTCGCCTGCTACTCAGCATCGAGGTCATCTTTCCGACGTGGCGGCATATGCCTATCGTCCGGCTGCAGTAGAAACAGTGCAGGAACTATTTGCAACGGCGCATCAGCAAGGTGCTGCAGATCCCATCATGTTTGGCCTGATTCCTTTCGATGTGAGCCGTTCCGCGAGTCTTGCCGTTGTTGCCCGTACGGAAACGGCGCCAGTCCCGCAAGACAGGACAATAGCAGCCAAAGCGGGTGATAGACCACAAATTGCATCACAGCAGCCGGTACCGGAACCTGAAGTTTACGGAGATATGGTTCGCAAGGCTCTTGGCCTGATGTCAGAAGAGGGTTTGCGCAAAATCGTTCTGTCACGCAATATGGATGTGACACTGGATCGTCCGTTGGATTATGCGCGTCTCCTTCCCGATCTGTTGTCGCGTAATGCACATGGCTACACATTTGCAATACCGGTGTGGGAAAATGAAGAGCAGAAAGTGCCTGCCGGCATGATGGTCGGGGCCAGCCCGGAGCTGCTGGTACGTCGTGTGGGCGATACCATTCATGTGAATCCGCTGGCCGGATCTATCGGCCGCAATGCCGATCCTGAAAAGGATCAGGCGCTGCGCGATGGGCTTGCCGTGTCAGAAAAAGATCTGCGTGAACATTCATATGTCGTCAATGATATTGCCCGCATTCTGCGTGAACATTGCGTTGATCTGGAGATTCCCGAAGGGCCGTCAGTGATCGGTACTGATACTCTGTGGCATCTGTCCACCTATATTACCGGTCGCCTGCGCGATCCTGCCACGACGGCGCTGGAACTGGCGCGGGCCCTGCATCCGACACCTGCCATTTGCGGTTATCCCACCGCAACTGCATTCAAGCACCTGGGTGAACTGGAGCCATTTGATCGCAATTACTTTGCAGGACTGGTTGGCTGGCAGCAGGAAGACGGCGACGGTGAATGGGCATTGTCCCTGCGTTGCGCCTTGCATACGGGCGAAAACAGATTACGGCTCTTTGCGGGTGCGGGCATTGTCACGGGTTCCAATCCTGATCATGAAATCATCGAAACGGCCACCAAAATGGAAACGTTCATGCGCGCCATTCGCTGATCCAATCGGATCGCAACTGTCATTTATTAATTCTTCATTCAACACATAATCAAATCAATAGAACAGGGAGTAAGCGCATGCGCAAGTGGTTCCAGGCGGGTTTTTCCGCGATTGCACTCAGTATTTCAGCGGTAGCCATGGCGGCTTCGGGTTCCTGGCCCGAACACCCCTTGACACTGGTGGTCCCATTCGGACCCGGTTCCAGCCCAGATCAAATGGCACGTGTCATCACAGAGCAGGCCAGCAAAACATTGGGTCAGCCCATTGTCGTGCAGAATCGCCCGGGCGCCAGCGGCAATCTGGGGACCGGCGTCATTGCCAAATCCAAGCCTGATGGTTATACCTTTGGCGTCTCCATCACCGGTCCTATGGTCAACAATACACTGATCTATAAAGACCTGTCCTATGATCCCAAAAAAGACCTGATTCCTCTGACACTGGCTGTCCATCAGCCCAATATTCTGGTGGTTCCGGCTAATTCTCCAATCAAGACCGTGGCGCAATTGCTGGATGCCATGCGGGATCCTAAATCGCAATACAATTTCCCATCCACCGGAACCGGCACAGTGGCCCACCTGGCTGTAGAGCTTTTGCTGCAACGTGTTGGCGGCAAAGCCGTGCATGTGCCTTATGCCTCATCGCCAGCGGCGCTGTCTGCACTTCTGTCGGGTGATGCGCAGTTTGCAGCCTTGCCACCTGTTGCCGTGATGCCGATGGTCAATGATGGCCGCCTGCGCGCACTGGCTGTCGTCTTCAATGAAAAGACTGACATGTTCCCGAATATTCCGACGCTCGCAGAAGAGGGTGTCAAAGGTATTGAAGGTTCAGGATGGATTGGCTTTGTTGCGCCTGCAGGGCTGCCCGATGACATTCGCAAGAAACTGACTGATGCCCTGGTTTCTGCAATTCATGATCCCACTGTTGAGAAGCGCCTGAAAGCGCAGTACATGCTTCCCGTCGGCGGGACCTCTGAAGCGTTTGCGCAATACATGGACGAGGAACTCAAACGCTGGGGACCGATCATCAAGCGCCTGAATCTCAGCGTAAATTAACCGCGGTGTGAATTAATGAACGTGTAAATTTATCACAGTGTGAATTAGGGGCGGCCTGGTCCGCCCCTTGTTGTTGGCGGCGTGCCAGTATGTGTTGTCCACTGAGAGAATCTAATACTCAGTCACTGAGCTAATATGTATTTCGAAGATTGCCGTTCAAACTCTAAATAATCCTGAGCGTTACCAGCTTGTCTTAGCACGTTTCTGTCTCGCAACCAGAACTATCTTTTCCGTGCTTGTTCCAGCAAAGACTCAATCATATTCAGCGCCGTCTGATTACCATTTTCATTTGTCATCTGCCTGCCCAGCTCGGCAGCACTTGATCTTGCCTTGTCAGTACGGGCATAGTCAATGGACTGTCTTATCGTTGTCGCATTGATCGTTTTTGTTGAAAGCTGACTGTCCATGATTCCGCGTTTTTTTAACTGACTGGCCCAGAAGAACTGGTCACCGGCAAAGGGCAGGGCGATTGAAGGTATTCCCGCCCGACATGCCGAATGTGTTGTCCCGCTGCCGCCATGGTGGATTGCCATGGAAGTGCGAGGAAAGAGCCAGTCATGCGGCACATGATCAATTTTCAGGAAATGATCGGGTAATGCCGCGTCTGCAAATTGCGACCATCCGGATTGAATAATGACGCGCTCGTTTCCTAATACTTCCGTAAACAGACTGAGCAGGTGGTTTTGATCAAAGCCTACCATGCTTCCAAACCCCAGAAAAATCGGCGGATCACCGGATGCCAGAAACGCTTGGAGTGACGCGGGCGGCTCCCAGTCTAATGTGGGTGCTCGCCACTGACCGCAAAGCCGGGTATTATCCGGCCAATCATCAGGTGGAGGTAACAAGGCAGGCGACACACCGTACAACATCGGATGTCCGGTCCAAAGGCGGTGTTTTGCATTCATGCCAAGTACGCTTTTCCTGGCCTGATTCACCGCTTTTCTGAAAGAGAGCCATAGGAGCCAATTGACCATATGGTGACTGGGCCGATTCAAAAACGCCGGTAGCGAGTCTGAAGGGATAAACGGAGAGGGGAAACTGCGCGTTGGAGAAATGGGGATCATGCCCGCGCCGATCAATGGAATCTTCAGGTATTCCGCGACCGATAGACCAACAAAAGCGGTTAGTCCGGAGACGATAATGCCGTCACAATCCTGCGCCGCTGCAGCCGCCTGCCGCATCCAGCTTTCCGTCTCCTGATTGGCGATGTGTGAGAGGCCGGAAACGGTGGCATTAACGCCTTTTCCCCGCTTCAGCATGTCGGCAAGCTGCTCTTTGATATTGCCGCTCAACGCCTCGTGCGGAATGTTCAGTTCTTTGGCGCTTCCGAGCGTATTACGGTCGGCATAAAGACAAACGTCATGACCGGCATCAAGCAATGTCCGGCACAATGCGGCAAGTGGGCGTGTATCACCTTCCGTGCCGTAAGTGAGGACGATCAGTTTCATTTGGACCTACTCCTTTATCAACTGCGTCGAAAGACCCCGTTGTTCAGGGAGGGGAGGATGTCAATTGGAACTATACCAGCAGAGCGCAACTCATACCTTCGGGGTGCAACTCAAAATTACATTTGTCATGATTCGCGCTCTTTCATTCTGTTCTGTGTTTCTATATGATGCAGTTAACACCGGACGATCGTCTGGCATGACTTTTCGAAAAAAGGAAAGAATGAATATGAAATCGAAATGGATCACAATCGGAATCATGACAGTTGCCACGACAATGCTTTCTGCCTGTCAGTCCATGGCGGAAAATACTGCAGATAAGTCGGCGGCTCCACCTGTACAGAGTGGTGTTTGCGAGCGCAATGCTGCTGCCGGTCTGGTTGGCAAGCAACGCGTTACCGATGAGCAGGCTATGCAGGCAACGGGTGCTTCACAGGTGCGGCAGGTTAAACCAGGCCAGCCTGTAACGATGGACTATCGAAAAGAACGGGTCACAATTGAAACAGACCCTGCAACGGGGAAAATTACCAGGGCGGCTTGCGGTTAACAATCACGCTGTAACAGCCGAACGTAATAACCAAGTGGCCTATCCGGCCGGATAGGCCATGCATGCGCCATGAACACGGATAGTCGTTTCAGTGGTGTCTTTCGGTACAAAAAGGGAAGGAATACGAAGGCGCAGGCAAACATTTGCGACCTGTATCTCCATCATTGTGTGGTCACCCCGGAACGAGCGTCGCTTTATCCGCGCCTGCGCCCCACTGATAGAAGGCGCTGCGCTTTGCAAAGCGCAGCCCGCCTCCCAACCCTTTTCTTCGGCGCCAAGGCGGATCTGCTCCGGACGTAACACAATACTTGCCGCACCTTGAACCTGTCGGCAGGCAGTGTGCAGGGGAATGTCTCCCAGCGCAGTCGCAGCCACACCATCAGCACAGACACCATCAAGCTGCACCACAGGACCAGTCAGGCTCGCGACGGCAGCGCTTGCCGGTTGCCAGTACACTTCCTGTGGGCTGGCGCATTGCATGATCACGCCTGCCTGCATGACGGCGAGTTTGTCAGACACGGCGAATGCTTCGCCCGGATCATGGGTTACCAGAATGGTGGTTGTGTTCGTTTTGCGCAGAACCTGGGCGACTTCCTCGCACATGCCGCGGCGCAGATCCAGGTCCAGCGCATTGAACGGTTCGTCCAGAAGCATCAGGCGTGGGCCGGGTGCCAGGGCACGAGCCAGTGCCACGCGCTGTTGCTGACCGCCAGACAACTCCTGAGGATAGCGATTTCCCAGAGAAGACAGACCTACAAGATCAAGAACATGCTGAATGCGTCTGTCAGCCTCCTGTCTGCCAAGACTGCGTGGCAGGCCGTAGCGAATATTGCCGGCGACATTCAGATGTGGAAACAGAGTGCCTTCCTGAGGCACGTAGCCAATGCCGCGTTTTTCCGGCGGCACCCACTTTTGCGCAGAGGCGATCACCGTCGAGTCAAACGAGATCGTTCCTTCGTCAGGTTTATCGAAACCGGCAATCATTCGCAGCAAGGTGGTCTTGCCACAGCCTGATGGTCCGAGCAAACCGACAATGGCGCCTTGAGGGATTTGCAGGCTGGCACCATGTAATACAGCAGTGTCGCCAAACCGTTTGCCGAGAAATTCAATGGTGATTGAACTCATCTTTCTGCTCCCTGCCTGAGCATTCGTTTGGTGAAAATGGCGACCGGCAAAATGGAGACAATAACCAGCAGTGCGGCATACGGCGCTGCCGCGGCATATTCTGCATCGAAGGTATAGGACCAGATCTCGGTTGCCAGCGTCTTCGTGCCAGTGGGCGCAAGCATCAGCGTGGCTGTCAGTTCACGAAATATTTCAAGCATCATAAGGGCAAGCGCGGCTCCGATGCCGGGCGTGATATTGGGTACGATAATGGACAGGAAAACCTGAAATGGGTTGCGTCCAAGGCTGCGGGCAATGGGTTCCAGTTGCGCAGGTACCAGCTCGATGGACGCCCGCAGCGAAGATTGCGCCATCGGCAGAAAGAGAATGGCATAGGCAAACAGCAGAACTATCTGTGACTGATAAAGATAAGGAACGACTCTGATGGAGAAAAAGACCAGCGCCAGAGCGACAACAACACCGGGCAGGCCGTGAATAATATAAGGCAGGCGGTCTGCAAAAACCGACAGGCGTGAGCGATATCGGATGGAAAGCAACACCAGGGGAAGGGCAAGCAGCGCAGTAAACAGCGCGCCAGAAGCGCCCAGTTGCAGTGACCCCAGAATGGCCTGGCTGATGGCACTATAACCCTTTCCCAGCGACTGACCATGCAGCAACCAGTACACCAGTGTTGTAACAGGAACGCCCAACGCCAGAATCATCAATAAGGCAAACCCAGCCAGCGCGACCAGGTTCAGCTTACCCAGCGAGACGAGTGGAGGCTGTCGAACCGCGCCCCGACTGATGCGTGCAACACTGCGGCGACCGCGCACGCGCATCTCGGCATAAGCGGCCGGGATACAGAGTGCCATCAAAACCAGGGATAGAGCAGCCGCAGACGCGTTATCGAACTGCAGTTCATAGGACTCAAAAATGGCGGTAGTAAATGTCTGAACCCGAAGCAGCGCCAGCGCACCAAATTCCGCCAGCATATGGGTCAGCACGAGCAGCGCACCGCCGCCAAGGGCAGGTGTCAGTTGCGGCAGGAGCGCGCGCACAAAGGTGCGAAAGGGTCCGTACCCAAGCGAACGGGAGATATCCTCGAAGGCAGGGTCCACGGCTTTGAGTGCTGCAGATACAGGTAAATAAACCAGTGGGTAACTGGAGAGTGAAAGAATCAGAATGGCACCGGCCATGCCCTGAAAAATGACATCAAGCGAAGACCAGGCATAACTTGAGACGAAGGCGGGCACAGTCAGAGGAAGTGCGGCGGCAACGCGCCACACTTTTCTGCCGGGCAGGGTCGTGCGCTCTACGCACCATGCAACGGACAGACCGATAAGCCCTGCTGTCACGGTCACGCCCAGCGCAAGCACCACGGTATTGATCAGCAACATCGCGGTACGTTCCCGCAGCAGTTCTTGAGCCAGGCCACCAAGCCCTGACTGGGAGGTGCGAATGGCAACGTAGATCAGAGGTAATGCGATCAGGAAAAGGGGAAGTACCGCCCACGCCCTTAACCAGGCGGGAGAGTCCGCCGGGGCTCTCCCATCCTGTATCCGTGAAAGGATCACGCCAGACCTGCTTCCTGACGCAAGGTTAAGGCGTCCGCAGCATCACCCAGGTCGGCTGGGGTGACATTCGGAGGATTCAGCTTATTGAATGGCTTCAGATCATATGGCGATTTGACGCCTGGAACCAGCGGATACTCGGCGACTGTTTTGACCAGCGCTTCCTGTCCCTGCTTGCTGACCAGGAAGGCCACAAACTGTTTCGCCAGTTTGAGGTTGGCAGATGATTTGAGTACGCCGGCTGCGGACACGGTGATAAGGGCACCGGCATCCTGATCGCCAGTGTAGTAAAGCGCTGATTTCATTTTATCTGCGCCAACTTCGTCCGCCACAGAGTACCAGTAGTAATTGTTGACGAGTGCGGTTGCAATCTCGCCGCTTTCCACGGCTTTCATGGCTGCCTTGTTACCGTTATAGATTCGACCGTACTGCTTCAGACCCTTGAGCCAGTTAAGTGCGGCTTCCCGGCCTTTAAGCAGTTTGATGGCAATAATCTGTTCCTGGAATGCGCCGCTGGTGGGCACGAAACCGACCCGGTCTTTCCAGGCCTCTGTTGCCATGTCCAGAACCGATTTGGGCAGTTCTGATTCCTTGACCATGTCGCGGTTGAAGGCGATGACGCGGCAACGGGCACTGACTGCTGTCCATGTGCCGCCTTTGCCGGTATAACCTTTTGGAACCTGCTTGAGCGTCGTAGCATCCAGTCTGGCCAGCAGACCTTTTTCTGCCAGTGCGGCTACTGGCGGGCTTTCTTCAGAATAGAAGACATCGGCGGGAGAGTTCGCGCCTTCTTCAATAATCTGACTGGCCAGTTGTGCACTTTTACCCTTGCGGATATCAACGGCTATACCGGTAGCCTTGGTAAAGGCTTCCGCCAGCGCCTCTGTCGTCTTGGCGTGCTGGCCGTTATACAAGGTCAGGGTCTTAGTGGGTGCGGCTTGCGCCACACGCAGGGAAGGGGCACCAATAAGAGCGCCGGCACCAAATACCAGACCGTTACGCAACAGGATGCGACGTTTTTCATTCGCCATGGTTTACAACTCCATCTGTAAAGACACGTCAGACATTTCGCCCACTCAGAATGCGGACAACACGCTGACTAAAAACGTAACCGTAATGCAATCAATTCTCATTACAGGCTCATGACATTAAATCATATCTATTCTTAACAAACCCTTAACGGATGTTTAATTTGCGGGACGTTGAAGGCGGTATATTCTGCTCGCTTAAGTATTCGAATTCAATAAATTAAATTGATAACCATTCGCATTTAGCTTCAAGTCAGAATTACTACAGTAAAATCATCCGTCTTAACTGTTATCGGGAAGCATTTCGTGTTCATACCCTTTCTGATCATGCTGCGCGAAGGCATCGAGGCCGCGCTCATTGTTGGCATTGTGGCGGGCTTTTTGAAGAAAAGTGGTCACGGTAACCTGATGCCTGCAGTCTGGGTCGGTATATTGCTGGCCGCCGCGCTGTCGCTTTTTGTCGGGGCTGGGCTGCAACTGTTCGAAGCCGAGTTTCCGCAAAAAGAGCAGGAGCTTTTCGAAGGCATTGTCGGGCTTGTTGCGGTCTTCATGATCACGTCCATGGTGTTCTGGATGCGCAAGGCGGCCAAGTCCATCAAGGGCCAGTTGCAGGCGTCTGTCGACCAGGCGCTGTCTCGCAGTCGCGGCCAGGCCTGGGCGCTGGTAGGTATGGTCTTTCTTGCCGTAGCTCGTGAAGGGCTGGAATCGGTGTTCTTTCTGCTCGCCATCTTTCAGCAAAGCACAGGCTGGCAGGCACCGCTAGGCGCGCTGGCCGGCATTGCATTGTCCGTTGTTGTGGGATACGGCCTGTATACGGGCAGTGTGAAACTGGATCTGCGCCGCTTCTTCAAAATTACCGGTGTCTTCCTGCTCTTTGTGGCGGCGGGGCTTCTGGCCGGTGTTCTGCGCAAATTTCACGAAGCCGGTATCTGGAATCATCTACAGCAGATTGTCTTTGATTTCAGCGACACGTTGCCGCTGGACAGTCCGCTGGGGGCTGTCTTATCTGGTCTGCTGGGTTATCAGGAAGCCCCCGTACTGGGCGAGGTCATCCTGTATATCGTCTTTTTGCTGATTACGCTATTCATTTTTCTACGACCCGCAAGACAACAGACGGCGGGTAGTACTCTCGTTCGTCAATAGGTTCACGATGTCAGACTCATCTTCCCGCACTTCCGTATGGATGCGCATTGCAGTAATCGGATCGGCATTGCTGGTCCTGCTGGCACTTGCTGCCTTCTGGTATACCTCACAGCTTGCCAGCAAATCATCGTCAAAGAAAGACAGCAACGCGATCGTTGTCACGATTGAGAATAATGCATGCGAGCCGAACGACATTACGGTGCCGGCGGGGCGCACCACATTCACCGTGGTCAACAAATCACAGCGGGCGCTGGAGTGGGAAATTCTGGATGGCGTCATGGTGGTTGAAGAGCGTGAGAATATTGCGCCCGGATTCTCGCAGAATCTGAGTGTCAGACTGGAACCCGGTAAATTCGAAATGACTTGCGGTCTGCTGACCAACCCGCGCGGCACCCTGACGGTCACGCCTTCCAGTGCGTCTGATGCCGAGGCAGCAAAACCGTCACTGGTCAGGTATATTGGCGCGCTGGCTGAGTACAAGGTATACACCGCCATCGAGCTCAAAGCTTTGCAGCGTGAGGCGACAGAACTGGTTCAGGCCATTCAGTCCGGCGATATCGCCCGCGCGCGTGAGGCTTATCCTGTGGCACACCAGCACTACAAGCGTGTTGAACCTGCTGCTGCGCTGTTTGCGGATCTGGATATGAAGCTGGAAGCGCATGCCCAGTATTTCGAAAAACGTGAAAACGACCCGCAGTTTTCCGGTTTTCATCGCATCGAATATGGCCTGCAGCAGGGAGCGGATGTTGAAGCACTCAAGCCAGTCGCAGAACAACTGAATACCGACATTGGGACATTAAACACTCGATTGCAAGGCCAGGGACTGCAACCGCAGCAATTGATCGGCTCTGCTGCAAAAGTACTTAGACGAAATGTGGATGACCTCAAACTTCAGGGGGACAAGTCTGATAGCGTGTTCAGCCTGTCCGACCTGCAGGGAACGCTGGACGGTACACAAAAAGTCAGCGAATTGCTGCGGCCACTTCTGACCAAAGCCGCGCCGGATCTGCAGAAGAAGCTGGACGAGCATTTTTCCGAAGTGACCCAGGTCATGGATGCCAATCGCAAGGATGAACAAATTCAAGTCGCTGCGCTCACCCAGGCGCAATACGACGCCCTGATATCACCCCTGCACGCCTTGATTGACGATTTCGATCATCTCAATGCTGCGCTGGGCTTAGAGTAGTACCTATTGTTATGCAAGATAAAAAAATCTCTGATACTGACGTTCGTGGTGTTGGACCCATTTCACCTACCCGTCGACGAATTCTGGGTAGCCTGGGCGCGGCCGGTGCTGCCGTTACCGGATTGGCCACAGCACATGCGCAGCCGTCCGGCCGAAAAGGCGAAGCACAGGTGGCCGATGCACCAGAGATCGGTCATACCGAGGATCACGTCCCGTATATCGGCCGGCACCAGGCCGGCATTGTCAATCCTCGACCGCTGGCGGGTATGGTCGCCTCGTTTGGTGTCCTTGCCCAGAATCGCGACGAGCTTGAGCAACTCTTTCGTACGTTGACAAAACGCATCGCCTTCTTGACCCAGGGTGGCACACCGCCCACGCTGGATCCCAAACTGCCGCCCGCTGAATCGGGCATTCTGGGACCTGTCATCCATCCGGCAGGCTTGACCATCACTGTGTCAGTGGGTGCATCTTTGTTTGATGAGCGATTCGGCCTGGCAGACCGCAAGCCTCGTCATTTGCACGCAATGACGTCTTTTCCCAATGATGCGCTCGATGCTTCATTGTGCCACGGCGACTTGTCCATTCAGTTTTGTGCCAACACCGGCGACGTGATTCTGTATGCATTGCGGGACATCGTTAAAACCATGCCCGGCCTGCTTCTGGTGAACTGGAAGCAGGAAGGCATCGTGCCACCCGTGACCGCTACCAAGGGAGAGAAGCCGGGCAGTGCGCGCAACTATCTTGGATTCCGTGATGGTTCTGCCAATCCGGATTCGAATGACGCAGAGCAAATGAACAAGATTGTCTGGGTACAACCCGGCTCGGGAGAACCGGACTGGGCGGTCGACGGAACCTATCAGGTGGTGCGTATCATCCGGAATTTTGTTGAACGCTGGGATCGCACACCCTTGCAGGAGCAGGAGGCCATTTTCGGCCGGGTCAAGACAACAGGCGCACCGCTGGATAGCGGAAAATCCGAATTTGATGTGCCAGATTTTTCCAAGGATCCGGAAGGCAAGATAACGCCTATGGATTCCCATATTCGTCTGGCTAATCCTCGAAATGCCCAGTCCGAGGCCAATCTGATCCTGCGACGTCCGTTCAATTACTCCAACGGCGTGACCAAATCGGGCCAGCTCGATATGGGTCTGCTCTTTATCTGTTACCAGGCGGATCTGTACAAAGGCTTCGTTACAGTACAGAGCCGCCTTAACGGAGAACCGCTGGAAGAGTACATCAAACCGGTAGGGGGAGGCTATTTCTTTACCTTGCCGGGCATCCGGGATCGTGACGACTGGCTAGGTCGCACGCTGCTGGAAAACAGTCGCATTTCTTAACGCTCCCGCGAAGGAGCAAATTTTTTAAAGGAAGTATGTTCGCCATGAAGACATCATACCCATTACTCGCCGCCATGACTTCGCTGGGTCTTTTTTGCCATACCGCGTCGGCTGCAGTATCACCACTGGATCTGGTCAGCCCCATTTCCGATTACAAAATCTACGTGATCGAAAATGTTCAGACGCTGGCCAAAGACACCAAGGCGTTTACCGATGCAGTTAAAGCCGGTGATGTTGAAAAAGCCAAAACCCTTTTTCCAACCACTCGCATGAGCTACGAGCGTATTGAGCCCGTTGCCGAACTGTTCAGCGACCTTGACGGTGATATCGACTCACGTGCCGATGACCACGAAAAAGCCGAGAAAGACCCAGGCTTTACTGGTTTCCACCGCATTGAATATGCGCTGTGGGAGCAAAAAAGCACCAAGGACGTAGTGCCTGTCGCAGACAAGCTGCTCAAAGATGTGCAGGAATTGGAAAAACGTCTGACCGGCCTGACATTCCCACCAGAGAAAGTTGTGGGTGGCGCTGCCGCGCTGATGGAAGAAGTGGCCGCAACCAAGATCTCTGGTGAAGAAGATCGCTACAGCCATACCGACCTGTATGACTTCCAGGCCAACTTCGAAGGCGCATACAAAATTGTTCAACTGCTGAAACCTCAGATTGAGAAAGAAGACAAATCTTTCTACAAAAAGTCTGACGACAACTTCAAAGTTGTTTTCGATACGCTTGCCAAATACAAGAAAGGCGACAACCAGTTTGAAACCTACGAGAAACTCACAGAAGCCGACCGCAAGCTGCTGGCCGGCCGCGTCAACGTACTGGCTGAAGACCTCTCTCAACTGCGAGGCATGATGGGCCTTAATTAATCATTGATTCAGACTTTGACATTGTCATTGATCTGAAGAATGCGTTAATTATTGTTCTGATACCGCGTCACTGATTCTGCATCACCTGATATCACAGGTGTCATGTGGGGGTGACGCGGTATTTTTTTGTGTGTTGATTTTATTATGGCACGGTCTGCGCAGAAGCGCAGAGCGATATGAATTGCGAGCGAGGGTAGCTTGCTTTCTACTTGAATCAAAAATCCAGCTGCTGTTCGTTAATGCCCAGGGCTCGAGCCATCTTTACACGAGTCGCCTTGCGCAGCGTTTTCTTGCTCTCATGCTGGGAATAGGCCGCCTGCGTAATGCCCAGGCGTGCTGCCAATTCCTGCTGAGTCAATCCCAGATTCTCACGCCATGCCCACAGGGCGGAACGATTATTTTCAAAGGCCAGATCGACAACCTCGGCAGGCACACCATTGTCCTTGTCGACAGGGTGGAGGATGCGCTGAAATTGATCGTAAGGTATCACCACAAACGCAGGTTTGCCGTGGCTGTCTTTTATTATCTGGAAGTCAGTACGTGCGTTCATCTCTCTTTTTTACCTCTTCAATACTTACGATGCTGATTGTCCCGTCAACTGCCTTAAAGCCTTGGACTGGTAGATAATTTGATGCATAATACTGCCCGCAAATAACTTATATTATAATAAAAATATAAGAAAACATCGATTTATGCATGCTTAATGAAATATTTCGATCCAGATCCGAGAATACTGAGGCGGACCACCGCGCGCCAACATTTCATACGTCATGTGATATAGACTAAAATGCCATTTTTCAGGTAATACAGTACGCTCTTTGAGCGGCATGACGGCGAGACAGTGATGAAACTTCTGATTATTGAGGATCACGAGCAATTAAGATCACTCTTGACAGAGCATATGGAGTCACGCGGTTTCGTGGTCGATTCTGTCGACAGCGGCGGAATGGCGGTGGCGTTGATCAACAGTACCTATTACGATGCAATCATTCTGGATCTGGGTTTGCCGGATATGGATGGATTGCAGTTGCTATTGGATCAACGTAAGAATGCAAATAGTCGATTCCCGTCCTGCATCGTTCTGACAGCGCGAGACGCGCTGGAAAGCAAAATCGCTGTTCTGAACGCGGGCGCTGACGATTATGTACTGAAGCCTGTGGACGTGACGGAACTGGAAGCGCGTATCAGAGCAGTGTTGCGGCGCTCCGGGGGCGCCTCAGACAAGCTGGTACAAGGTAATCTTTCCTTTGAACCTCAATCTCGTCATGTCACGGTAGACGGACAAGTCGTCGTGCTGGCCAAACGCGAATTGTTGCTTCTCGAGGAATTGCTGCGCTCGACGCCCAGAATCGCCATTAAAGATCATATAGAAGAACGGATATATTCTCGCCAGGAAACGGTAACGTTGAACGCCGTGGAAGCATTGGTATCACGACTGCGTCGAAAGTTGCAAGCTGCCGGAGCAAGTGTTCATATCGATACGATACGAGGTATTGGTTACCGTCTGGTTCCGGATGATTCCCATGTTTAGCCATAGCATCAGGAGCCGATGGCTTCTCTCCATGGCTGTCGTACTGGTATTCGGGTTTTGCGCCCTGGCCATTAACCTGTATGAGACCAGGGACCAATTGCGCCGCAGCATTATGCTGATCACAGCGCATGAAATTGGTGCCGGGCTGGATTCGCGTAGCGATTTTACAAAACTGCCATCGCACCATGCAGGCAGCGAGCTTTTCTACACGCTGTATGCGTCAAATGGTGATCTGCTGTGGCATTCTTCGAATCTGGAGAATCCAAGACGGCTGCGCCGTGGGACGCTGGAGGATGAAATCAGGCTTATCCGTACTACGGTGCGTAGTGGCCGAGGAGAAATTATCAATGTTCCCGTTACGTTAACCGACGGGAGCATTCTGATGGTAAGCAAGAATGATCATCTTGAGCGAGAGCTGATCGACAATCTGCTGCATCAGCGTATTGTGCGAGCTTTGGCATTACTGATTCCTTTTGGGTTGATCGTGATTGGCCTGCTGTTTGTTCTATTGCGATGGACTTTACTGCCAATTAAAAAAGCGGTTGGGCTTGCAGAAAACATCGGGCCAGATCAGCCGGATTTGCGCATCCCGCTTAACGAGTTGCCTGGTGAGGTGCGTCCCCTGGCACGAGTGGCCAATGAAGGCCTGGATCGGCTGGCTCAGGCATACAAGTATGAGCAGAGCATAGTGAATGATGCTGCCCACGCCTTGCGTACTCCATTGGCAGTATTGGGGCTTCACTTGCAAAAACTCAATATTTCAGATGAAAAAGGAACGGCCGATCTCATCCGGGAGTTTGAGAAAGTGCATAAACTGGTGAATCAGTTACTGGTACTGGCTCATCAGGATAGGCTGCAGCTGCTGACCTTGCAAGGAGATCAGCATGCTGACCTGGCAAGAATGACGCGCGAGGCCGCGGGCACGATGCTCCCACTTTTCGAGGTTGCCAATCGAAGTATTGAGGTCAGTTTGAATGAGAGCGTGACGGTGCGCGGAAATGCTGAGCTGCTACGCGAAGCAATCAGAAATGTTCTGGAAAACGCGCTTTACCATGGTGCCGGCAATGTCACAATGACAATGGGCGCACCAGTTGGGGAGATCGTAACTCTCGACATAAAAGATGAAGGTACCGGTGTCCCGCCTGAAGAACAGGAAGAAATGTTTTTGCGCTTTCGCAAAGGGCGCGAGAATAGTGCGGGTTCGGGCCTTGGATTGGCTATCGTACGAAGCACGCTGCGCAACACCGGGGGCGATGCCAGCTTCATCAAAGCCATGCCAGGTACAGTGCAATTGCGCTTTCGTATTGCAAATTCCATTTATCACTCCTGAAATAATATTTTCACTCAGTGTTCCTGTCAGATTTTGGTCAGGTTACTACAATAGTATAAAAAATATAAATTGTAACGAGAATAAGTCGTATTCGTATTAATACAAGAGTACGACGCCTTAATGTGAGTGAACATGATTATTGGCAGGCATGCTTCAACACGCCATTTTTGGCGTGCTACCCGGGTGGGTGTCATTTTTGCGGTATCGGGTTTTTCGGTCCAGGCTCAGGAAGAACCGGTAACAACGCTTTCTGACATCGTCGTCACTGCATCAGGTTTCGAACAGATGGTGGCGGATGCACCGGCAACGATTACCGTTATTCCAAAAGAGAATCTGGAAGGCAAGGCATATCGAAATATCACCGATGCGCTGGGAGATATTCCTGGTGTGTCTATTGAAGGGGGAGCGGGCGGAAAGCTGGAAAGTACAAATGTTACGATTCGCGGAATGGGCGAGGATTATGTCCTGTTCATGCAGGATGGTAAACCGCTGGGCGCATCGTCAGAAGCGTACTACAACGGCTTTGGCGGCGGCGCGCAGGTCAACTGGCTGCCTCCTGTTTCAGCCATTGAGCGAATTGAAGTCATTCGCGGACCCATGTCGTCGTTGTACGGCTCCAGTGCACTGGGTGGTGTCATCAATGTGATCACCAAGAAAGTAACAGATGAATGGACGGGAAACCTGACACTGGATGGCACACTTCAGCAGCATTCGGATTCAGGAAATGCATATCAGGGTAAGTATTACTTGAGCGGACCGCTAATTAAAAACAGGCTCGGTCTGACAGTCTATGGCACCCGCTATCAGCGGCAGGAAGATGACATAGAATCGGGATATGCGAAGCAGCGCATTCTGAGCAATAATGCCCGGCTCGATTGGATTCTTGATCCGAATCACAGTCTCAGGTTCGAAGCAGGCCGCACAACCACGGACAACCTGCGCACCGAGAAATCAGGCACCCCAAGTGGCATGGATAATGAGCGCGTCACTTACGGACTGACCCATGACTGGAAATGGGGCAATAACAACTCGACCAAGACGTATCTGCAACGGGAAGACGTCAAAATCAACAATGACTCCAACTTCTCCAAATATGAGTCGACCGTATTCAACACCAAGTCTCTGATTCCTTTCGATCGTCATATGCTTTCGGTGGGTGCCGAATTCAAGCAGGAGGAAACGGATCACGATGCAGACCGCTTCCCAGGCTCCAAAGCATTGAATCTGACCCGATGGCAGGCTGCGGTATTCGCAGAAGATGAGTACAGTCTGACCGACAATTTCTCGCTGACAACGGGCATTCGCTTTGACAAGAACGAGCATTATGGGAATCACGTCACGCCACGGTTATATGGCGTTTACCACTGGAATGACAATCTTGTTTTCAAAGGTGGCGTGAGTGGTGGTTTCAAAACCCCGACGTTAAAGCAGGCAGACGACAGCATCGTTGAGCAGGCCGGCCGGGGTCGATCCTGGGATATGGGTAACTCTGATCTGAAACCCGAAAGCAGCACCAACTATGAGCTTGGCTTTGCATGGAGCAATCCGGATTCCGTCAACTTTGGCGTGATGGCATACCATACCCGATTCAAGGACAAGATTGACAAGGAATACATATGCAATACACCTGAAGGTGACGCGCCATCATGCACCTTCAACGGGCAGACACGATACAGTATTCAGCAATATACAAATCTGGATTCTGCAACCCTGCAGGGTATAGAAGCGACCTTTGGCATGCCAATTGGCCCCGTCTCATTAACCACAAACTATACCTACTCTGACAGTGAAATTATCAGTGGTCAGAACAGTGGTAAACCGCTGAACAATACGCCGCGGCATATGTTCAACGTTAGTCTGGACTGGAAGCCGAACGATGCGCTTGGCGTCTGGGGCAAGTTCAAATTCAAAAGCGACACGATCGATGGCGGCGAGGACCGCATTCCTTCCTACGCGCTGGTAGACACCGGATTGACATACCGGTTCAATCGTCATGTCAGTGGGTACCTGGCCGTCTATAACGTACTGGACAAAAAGGTAAGCAGTGAGTCCTACGGGAAAACGCTGGACGGAAGAAGATACTACGCAGGCGTATCAATGGAGTTTTAAATGATCTTTTTTCGTTACGCCATCATCCTATTGCTATTTGTCTGCTTACCAATAGCAAGTCAAGCCAAAGTCATCGATCTGTCCAAAGCACCTGCCTATCCCGCTCTCTATGAACCAGAGAGTCTGACCGTAGATTCGCCGCCAGATCTGGTGCTGCTTGGCGCGGACCTGGTTGAAATTGCTGTCGCATTGGGAGGTGCAGACCGAATCCTGGCACGACCGGATCCGATCGACTTACCGGGTATTTCCGGTACGCCAAACAGAATGCGGGAGTGGGCCGGTGTTGAAGGTGTCGCGGCACTGCGACCTGGCCTGGTCATCGGATCGTCTGTTATTAACAGGCGCCTGCTTGATGGCCTCAAATCTATAGGCATAGAAACGGATTTGATTGATCGGACGCTTCCCGCAGTAGACAAAGTGGCCAGAATGGCAAAGCATCTGAAGGCAGAAGAGCGCGGGGCTGCATTGATTGCAAACATCGAACAGGATTATAAGAAAGCAAGGGCGCCAAAAATTAACGGCCGTCCAATCCGGATTCTGCATGCCTCAAAAATGGGCGCAGGCAGCAATTTTACTGCCGGTGGGGCAGAAACGGCAGTTCATAATCTGATTGAACGGGTTGGTGCGCTCAATGCCGCAGCGGAGATTGGCAGGGATCGTTATCGACCCATTACGCCGGAGGGGGTGATGGCAATGGCGCCTGACGTCGTCATCATTTCTGCAGCCGAAATCGCTTCGTTTGGAAACCTGGACACATTCTGGAAGGATTACCCAGGGCTGGCATTTACACCAGCGGCAGAAAATAAGAATCTGATTATCATGCGCGAACTGCATGTCAGAGCGGATGCCGCATCGTCCGGGATTGCGTCCGCGCAGCTGGCAACCGCATTGAAAGAGCTCTTCGAATGACAGTTGCAACGCAATTGGCGCGGCCAGCAAGACCCAGGAGTCGGATACCGCTTTTGGCTGTACTTGTTATTCTGTTTTTAATGATGGCATTGCAGTTGTCAATCGCAAACGGCGCAATCCCTTTGAATCTGAACGAAGTGCTTTCTGCACTGATGTCCCGCTTCTCGTCGTCAACACTGTCTCGCGATGAAGCGCTTAATGCTGCGGTTGTCTGGGACTTGCGGCTGGCGCGAAGTCTGACCGCGGTCGTGGTGGGCGCGAGTCTGGCTACCTGTGGTGCAGCCATGCAAGGATTGTTCGGAAATCCTCTGGCTGACCCCGGTCTGGTTGGTGTATCGTCCGGAGCTTCATTGGGTGCCATCGCTGTGGTCGTATTGCAGATTTCCACCTTTGGTATCTGGACCTTACCCATCGGCGCATTTGTGGCCGGGGTGGGGACGACCTTTCTGATTTATGGGCTGGCCAAGCCGGGTCGGGCCGGTGCTGACAGCTCAACGCTGTTACTGGTGGGTATAACGATCAATGCGATTTCAGGTGCAATAGCCGGCTACCTGACTTATCTGGCCACGACAGAGCAGCTGCAGAGCCTCATGTTCTGGTCGATGGGCTCGCTGGCATCGGCCAAGTGGCTGACGCTTGCTATTACGGTGCCTCCCACTGTTATTGGCATCTGGCTGCTATTGGTGTGGGCACGCCAACTGGATCTGCTAGCGCTGGGCGAACGTCAGGCAAAGCATTTGGGTGTGGATGTCACCCGATTCCGGCGCAAACTGATTTTCGTGTCTGCGTTACTGGTGGCAGCCGCCGTGTCATTCAACGGTACCATCGGCTTCGTGGGACTGGTCGTTCCACATTTGTTCAGATTAATGATCGGCCCATCACACCGCATGCTGATTCCATTTTCAGCAGCAGGAGGCGCGTTACTGATGCTGGTGGCAGATCTTGCTGCCCGTACCCTGGACCCGCCCAATGAAATTCCTATTGGCGTGATTATGGCATCACTGGGAGGACCGTTCTTTCTGTGGATGATCCGACGCGGGAGTCGATTGACGGGGCAAAAGCAGTGATCAAAGTTGACAATGTGACGCTGACGATTCAGGGAAAAATGCTACTGAATAATGTCAGTCTATCGTGTGCTGCAGGGACGATCACTGCGCTTTGTGGCCCCAACGGAGCAGGCAAATCGACATTGCTTTCGGTGATTGCCGGAGACATGGAGCCGGATCAGGGAAGCATAGCATTATTGGGCCGTTCTCTTGCCAGCTATACCATTCGTGAACTTGCCCAGATTCGCTCCGTGTTTCCTCAAGGCGCGCCCATTCGATTTGGCTACAGTGTAGAGGAAGTGGTCGCAATGGGACGTGCATTTCGCGAACTGCCACCCGATGCCGATCAGGAATCCATCGACCATGCCATGGAGGAAGCCGAGATTGCACATATGGCATATCGGAATGCTCAGACCCTATCCGGTGGTGAAAAAGCGAGAACAACTTTTGCACGTGTTCGCGTGCAGGACACGCAGATCGTCCTGCTGGACGAGCCTACCGCTGCGCTGGATTTGCGTCATCAGGAAAAGGTGCTGCAGTCTGCCCGTCGGATCGCAGCATCGGGTTCAGCCGTCATCGTCGTCCTGCACGATCTTAATCTTGCCTCAGCGCATGCTGACTCAATAGTCCTTCTGGAAAGTGGCTGTATTGTCGCCCAGGGATCGCCTGGGCAGGTAATGACAAGTGAGCTGATCAGTCGGGTATATCGTCAGAACGTCTGTGTCATCTCACATCCTCGACGGGATTGTCCTGTCGTGCTAATCGATTAACAGAGGTCATGATGAATATATTGAATAGTTCAAAAGTTGTTGAGGTCCTGGAGCGCGAGCACAGTGCCGCGAAAGCACAGCGCGCTCAGCGCATCGCTGGCTCCACGTCCAGGGACAAGACACGGCAACGTCCAGACTTTCGTACCTCAGACATACATCGTACACATTATTTGTCTATCGGACCGACTCAGGGTCGCTGGCTGTTCGCACAGGCGGTGGCATGCGATGCCAAAGAAATTGTTGAGTTTGGCACTTCCTTCGGTATTTCGACTTTGTATCTGGCAGCGGCGGCCGCTGAGAACAAAGGCAGGATCACTGGAACCGAGTTCCACCCTGAAAAAGCAGAAACAGCCCGACGCAACCTGAATGACGCCGGACTCACTGCAACCATTCTGACCGGTGATGCCAGAGAAACACTTGCCGGCGATGGACCAAAAATTGACCTGTTGTTCCTTGACGGAGCGAACGAACTTTATTTGCCGATTCTGGAAATGTTACTGCCTCGCCTGCACCGTGGCAGCGTCGTGATTGCGGATAATATTCCGGTCTCAGCTGAAGAACGGCGCGAGAATCCTGCTTCAGACTTCGCTGCATACCTTAACAGATCTGAAAATGGCTTTATCACTTCTGTGATCGGTTTCGGGAAGGGTGGCATGAGTTTTTCTGCGAAATGTTGAGTAAATGCCAAATGAATAAAGAAATGGATCAACCACGGCGCCGCCCGGAATTACCCACACACGAGCTGACAGTAGCAGACAGTTTTGATCTGCATCCCGGAATGCGCCGCGTAACGTTCGATGCGCCAGCTTTCGATTACAAACCTGGCCAGGATCTGGTACTGATGCTGCCACTGGAGGACGGAAATCTGGGACGACGTCACTACACCATTCGACATCGTACGGAACAAGGCAGGATTTCGATTGACTTCGTGAAGCATGGGGAAGGCGCGGGCCCGCGATTTGCGCGAGACGCCAAAGCAGGGCAAAAAGTACAGGCAAGGGGCCCGAGAGGGCGAAGCTGGCTGAGGGAAGGTTATACAAATTATCTGATTTGCGCAGATGAAACAGGGCTGCCCGCCGCCTTGCACATGGCAGAATCAAGAGGTCAATACCAGCAGATTCACCTTGTGCTGGAAGTGCAGAACGAAAGCTGGAAAGTTCCGGCACTCGATATTGGCGTAAGCGTAGACTGGATTTTTCGGGGTGATCGTCCCGCCGGGCCAAATAATTTAATACGCGATCATGTCGCGCAAATGACACTACCGGACGATTGCATGGCGATTGTGATTGCAGAGACCTCAAATACCCGGGCTGTCCGACATCACCTTATTGAACGAGGATTTACGAAGGAGAACATTGCCTCGGAAAGCTACTGGCGACCCGGCAGGATCGGTGGGCATGATCATGTGGAAGAGTAGGGTGGGTGATGGTTTATCACCCGGCTCCCTTTAGCATCTACTTCGCAGTCAGTTTCGCATCCGATATCAGATTGTTGAACTTCGCGGTTTCTTTGGCTATGAAATCCTTTGACTGGTCCGCGGTTCTGGATTCAGGCACTGGATTGACGCCAAGACCGGCGAAACGCTCCTTCAGATCCTTGGACAGCATGACCTCCTGAATATCTTTATTGAGTTTGTCAACGATGTTCTTAGGCGTGCCAGCTGGCGCCGCAATGGTGAACCATGCTGTGAACACATAACCAGGCAGGCCGTCTTCTGAAATAGTTGGTACATCTGGCAGTGAGTTGACCCGCTTCTCGCTGGTGACTGAAAGTACCTTCACATCACCCGATTTGATCAATGGCATCGCTGTTGGCAAATTCTCAAACATAATATCCAGTTGCCCGCCCATCAAGTCTGTAAGCGCTGGGCCGCTGCCTTTATAGGGTACATGTGAAATATTGGTGTGGGATTCATATTTGAACAGTTCGCCTGCAATATGAGTAGATGAACCGAATCCTGCTGATCCATAGAACAGCGATTTGTCATCCGTCGTATTCTTCGACCGTTCGATAACATCCTTTGTATCTTTGAATGGCAGACGTTTGCTCGCGATCAGCACATTTGGTGTATCTGCGACAATAGATATCGGCTCCAGATCTTTTGGCGGACTGTAATTCAGGTTCGGATAGATATTGAATGTTGAGTGGATGCCAATAGTGCCAAACAGAAGCGTGTATCCGTCCGGTGATGCTCTTGATACCATTTCTGCACCGATATTGCCACCAACACCAGGTTTGTTTTCCACGACGACAGGCTGACCGTATTTTTCGTTAAGCTTCTGAGCGAGAATGCGACCCAATACATCTGCAGTGCCGCCGGGAGCAAAGGGAACAACCAGTCGGATGGCTTTGGTCGGATAGTCCTGTGCAATTGCCGGTTGAAATAGAGACGCAAAAATAAACATGAGAAATGCTGCTGTTGGTTTAAACATAGTTTCCCTGCCAAGTTAATTTGTGATTTAGAAGGAATCAGAACCAGCGCCAAGGCAACGAAATCTGCGATCTTGCGATTCCAGGTTCTGCGAGACACGGTCAGTATAGGTTTGCAAATTCAACGTGCATAATTCCTTTTCAAGGCTGGTCTATTCTTTTTGAATATAAAGGATTACCCCACCATGGCATGGTGCATAAAGGGATTGCTATGCACCAAATACAGGATCGGACGAACCAGTGCAGGGAAACTGCACCGCAATAGTGTGTATGATCGTTTTGCATACCTGTCATGGAAAATTGCATTTGATAAACATAGGCTCAGGAGATACAGTTAAGCTGAATCATCTTTATTCGTAGTGCGGGATATTCCCGAAAAATTGATCTTTGCGAGGGGAAGTGATGAACAGCAAGCTTAACGCAGTGACCCTGGAACTGTTGTGGACCAGGATGATATCAATCGTTGATGAGGCCGCGGCCGCGTTGGTGAGAACATCGTTTTCCACCATCGTACGAGAATCCAACGACTTTGCCTGCGTGTTAACGACCGCGGATGGACGATCCATTGCTCAGGCAACCAATAGTATCCCTTCATTTATGAATACGATGCCGCAAACGATCCGGCACTTCCTGAAGGTTTTTCCGCTGGAGTCTCTGGAAGAGGGCGACATTCTTATAACAAATGACATTTGGCAGGGTACCGGCCATCTTCCGGACATTTCAGTTGCCAAGCCGATTTTTCGTCAGGGTAAAGTGGTAGGGTGGTCAGGTTCTGTCGCGCATGCGCCGGATATTGGCGGCAGAATCCGCTCTGCGGACGCGCGCGAAGTATACGAAGAAGGTTTGCAGATACCGATCATGAAGGTTGTGCGTCGGGGCGAACTGGACAGGACGTTTGAGTCTATTCTGCGCAAGAATGTAAGGGAGCCGGATCAGGTCATGGGAGATCTGCACGCACAGTTTACTGCGCTGCGTCTGATCGAGTCCCGGATGCTGGATTTGATGCAGGAACAGGAACTGGATAATCTGGACGAACTTGCTGCTGAAATACACAGCCGTTCAGCATCTGCCATGCGCGATGCCATTTTGCAAATACCCAATGGCGTCTATAAGAAGACCGCAATCAGCGATGGGCTGGATGAACCGATCAAGTTGATGCTGACATTGACCGTGAAGGATGGTGAGATTTTTGTTGACTACGAGGGAACAGATGCTCAGGTACCCCGCTCAATCAACGTTTGTCTTGCCTATACCATCGCATATACATGTTATGGCTTAAGGGCGTTTCTGTTGCCGAATATTCCGAACAACGAAGGTATTGTTGAACCCATTCATGTCAAGGCGCCCGTCGGCAGTATCCTGAATTCCACACCGCCCGCTGCGGGCGGGGCACGTGCTCTGATTGGCCACTTTATTCCAATGATGGTTATTGGCGCACTGTCTGAAGCTCTGCCAGAAAGAGCCATTGCGTCAGTCGGTTCGCCTCTATGGTGCGTCAATCTGTCTGGCGTTCGTAAGTCCGGAGCGCCATTTACCAATCTCTTCTTCATGAACGGCGGTTATGGTGCGTCACAACATAAGGATGGCGTCAATGTTCTGTCCTGGCCCAGCAATATTTCGTCGACTCCTGTGGAAATGATCGAGCGCATGTCACCTTTGCGTGTGCTGCGACGTAGCTATCGGGTCGATGCCGGCGGGACAGGTAAGCACCGCGGAGGAACGGGTCAGCATATTACATTTGAAAACAGGAATGCCACACCTATCGTGGTGAGTTTCATGGCAGAGCGTACGCGGGATGAGGCCGCAGCGCAGGGATTGGCTGGCGGTGAAGCGGGAAAACCAGGCGCCGTGATATTGAATGGTCAGGTCGTCAATCCAAAGGTACAGCACGTTCTGGAGCCGGGCGGTATTGTTGAATTGCTTACTCCAGGCGGGGGTGGATTTGGCCGTGCAGCTGAAAGGGATGTCGAACTGCTCGATTCGGATAAATTCAACGGCTATGTTTCAAGCCACACTGTGTAGGAGTCTCAGATGAAAACCACACGTTATGCATTAGGAATTGATATTGGTGGCACATTCACGGATATCGTTTTATTTGATAAAAGCAGTGGAAAATGTGTTTTCCACAAGGAATTGACGACTCCGTCTGAACCGCATGTGGGGGCGCTACGCGGCGTTCAGGTACTTGCCGGACGCGAGTCTGTTGAACTCAACACCATTGATCGCGTCGTTCATGCGACAACCTTGTTCACCAATGCCCTGATTGAGCGTAAGGGGGTGAAAACCGGATTGATCACTACAAAGGGCTTTCGCGATACGCTCGAGATGGCAAGAGAACATAAATATGAGCTGTTTGATCTTCATATCGAGTTGCCAAAGCCGTTAGTGCCGAGACAACTTCGTCTTGAAGTGGACGAAAGGGTTGGACCGGATGGAACACTTGAGACTGCCGTCAATTCGGACGAGCTTATTGCTCAGGTTCAGACGCTGGTCGATGAGGGTGTTGAATCAGTTGCTATCGTGTTTCTGCATGCTTACGCCAATGCAGGCAACGAACAGAAAGCGAGAGAGGTGATTCAGTCTGCGTTTCCAAACGTATTCGTGTCCATATCGTCTGAAGTATCGCCACAGATACGGGAGTATGAACGCACTTCAACGACAGTAGCCAACGCGTACGTAAAGCCTTTGGCCGATGGATACCTGGACAGAATGACCGAAGAACTGCGTGCATTGGGAATTGATGCGCCATTGTTCATGATGCTGTCCAACGGCGGGCTGACACATGTGGATGAGGCAAAGCGCGCGCCCATTCAGCTATTGGAGTCCGGACCGGCTGCGGGTGCCCTGGCTGGTGCATTTTTTGGCGAACGGTCTGGCTTCAAGGATATTCTTGCTTTTGACATGGGTGGCACAACGGCGAAACTGGCCGTTGTCAATGAAGGTGTTCCGCTGATTACACATCGCTTTGAAGCCAGCAGAGAAAAGCGATTGACCGAAGGTAGCGGGCTGCCCATTTCCATATCGACCATTGAACTGATAGAAATTGGTGCGGGGGGAGGCAGTATTGCCAAACTTGACGAGTTGTCTTTGCTGAAGGTTGGCCCTGAGAGTGCCGGCTCTGCACCAGGACCTGCGTGCTACGGCAGGGGCGGTACACAAGCCACCGTGACGGATGCAAATCTGATTCTGGGCTTACTGGACCCGGCGGCGTTTGCGGGCGGAACTATGACTATTGATCTGGATAAGGCATACGAGGCAATCAAACCGCTGGCAGAAAAGTCAAATCTGTCGGTGCCTGAACTGGCCTGGGGAATTCATTCAGTGGTCAACGAAAACATGGCTGCGGCGGCACGCGTGCATATCGCAGAAAGAGGGTACCATGCAGGCAAATTCTCATTGCTTTTGACCGGCGGCGGTGGACCGCTACACGGTTGTGAAATTGCACGCCGATTGGGTGTGAGTCAGGTACTTTGTCCGCCTGGGGCTGGTGTGGCATCGGCAATGGGACTATTGATGGCGCCTGCAAGGATCGACCGGATGGTCAGCCTGGGCTGGAAACTGGAGTCGCTGGACTGGAAAGAACTGGAAGAGGCTTATCGCACGATTGAAGATGACGCTGCTGGCGTTATCGAATCTACACTGCCACAGGCAAAGCAATCCATGGCAAAACGACGGGCGGCAGATCTGAGATTTGTTGGACAGGGATTTGAAATCGTGACAGATCTTCCGGATGGTCCTTATGATAAAAGTGCTTATGAATCCATTCGTGATGCGTTCATCAAAAACTATACCCGCATGTTCGGCCAGGCTCCGCATACGGGAGATATCGAGGTGATCAATATTCGGGTTGCGGTTAGCGCCAATAGCAGCGACAAGGAACTAGACGTCGAAATGTCCATTTCCGGCGAACAGGCGATTGTCGGTACCAGACGGCTCTACCTTGCTGAACAAAACGAATACGCCAGCGTCCCCGTATATGAACGAGCTGCTCTGGTGCCGAATCAGACAATCGCGGGGCCAGCTATCGTACAGGAAGCGTCCTCAACGCTTATCGTTCCGGACGGTGCAAAAGCGCAGGTCGACGCCAGTTTCAGCCTTATCGTACAGTTGAAACAAACTGCCGATACCGTTGAAATGGATGAACCACAACAGGCGATCGCCTGATTCTGATGCCACCAGGACCACCTGGTGGCATTTTTTTTTTCTCTATTGACCACAGAGATTTCGGTTGCGATTGTGCGCGCCAACTACGGGCGCGATAGCATATGAAATACCGGCTTCCGGCGCTGAGGCTCGTTTGCGTCCACATTCATTTGTTCAGCGCGCCTTTCATAAATTCTATAAACGCGTTGGCCAGCCTGGATTTCGGATGATCAATGGCGGTAAGCAGGACGAGTTCGATCTGGACACGAGGTTCAAATTTCTTGATTACCAGTCCCGCACGCTTTAATGGCATGGCGACATGCGGACTCACCAATGCGGCTCCCGCGCCCTGTAGCGCCAGCAGACACATCGTCATTCCGTAACTGGTTTCAGCTGATATTTTTGGCGCAAAATCCTGTTCCAGAAAAATTTCATCCATCATGGCGCGCGTGGCGCTCTCTCTGGATGGGAAGACCATGGGCTGATTGCGCAAATCGTTAATACAGACCTTGCGTTTTGAACTTAGCGGATTCGATTTGTTCATTACACAGACAAGATGGTCGGAAATCAGCGGCTCGACTTCCATACCGGAAATATCAATGGACGGAACGATAATGCCCATATCAATTTTTCCAGACAACACGCTGTGTCGAATCAAACTGGAATTTACGGTTTCGATGGAAATCTGTACGTCCGGCTCCAATCGGAGAAAATCTGCCGTGATTTCGGTCAGGGGACCCATTCCAAAAGAGGGCAGACAGCCAATACTTAATCGTCCTCGGTGTCCTCCTTGCAGTTCTGCAATGGTTTGCGCAACGTGATCCAGACCAATATAGGTTCGCTGTATTGTTTTAAAGAGGATATGCGCTTCCTGTGTGGGAACCAGCCTGCTTTTGCGCAGTTCGAATAGACGAATATTGATGATCCGCTGGAATCGTGCGAGCAACTTGCTGACAACAGGCTGCGATGTATGAAGCATCACTGCGGCTTCAGTAACAGTACCTCTGAGCATGACCGCTCGAAAGGCTTCAATCTCATGAATTTTCAGCATTTGCGGGGAAAATGCCGCGGGTCCTGGAGCCTGATTCATGTTGAAAACCTCCCATAAAGAGCGCAATAAAGCGTATGTTTATTTGGAATAACACATGCCAATATTTGCATTAGATGAGCATAGTATATTCGACTATAGTCTTCTCATGCAATGAACAGATTTAACGGAACTTCAGTACCAGTCTCCTGCGAAATGTTCAACGAAACTGATTCGAAAACGAAATCACATCTGGCATACGGAAGTCCTATGAAATCATCAAGTGAAAAAATCAGAGCTTACAAAACCGGCACCATTGGCTGGGTAGAGTTCAACGATCCGCAAAAACACAACGCCATTTCCATGGATATGGCAACCGCAATTCCAGATATCGTCAGCGAGTTTGAGCAGGACGATCAAATAAGAACGGTGGTATTGCGCGGTAATGGTGAGCGCGCTTTTGCAGCCGGTTCCAATATCACTTCATTCGAGGCAGTCAGAAAGAGCCCGGCTGATAACAGGGAATACCATGCGATCAGCGAGAGAGCGTATGACGCATTCTATCTTTGTGAAAAACCGACTATCGCAATGATAAATGGCTACTGCATTGGTGGAGGCCTGGATTTTGCTGCAAGTTGTGATATCCGAATCTGCTCTGACTCAGCGATATTTGCAATCCCTGCCGGCAAACTAGGAGTGGGCTACGGTTATGAGGGAATCATGAGGCTTAACCGGATCATCGGTGAAAGCAAGGGGCGGGAGGTGTTTTTCACGGCGCGCCGCTATAACGCGCAAGAGGCACTGGATATGGGACTCGTGCATGAGGTTGTTGAAGCCGGGAAGCTGGTCGAACATACCACTGCATTTGCCAAAGGCATCGGAACCAATGCGCCGCTGACATTGAAAGCCATCAAAAAGAGTTATCTATGCCTGGAAAGACAGGCCCGGGCTACGGATATGGCAGACGCGCAGGCGTTGATCGATATCTGTTTTGATAGCACCGACTACAAAGAAGGACGGGCGGCGTTTGCCGAGAAACGTGTGCCCGCCTTTAAAGGGGAGTAAGAAGCATGAAGCCAATAGACTCGAAAGCGCTGAAAAGCATCCGTGTCCTGGATTTGACCCGGGTTCGCGCGGGTCCTACCTGCGTTCGACAGTTCGCCGATTGGGGCGCAGATGTGATCAAAATTGAAAGTCCCGAATCGATGGAGGTGAGTGATGGATGGGGTGGCTTGCGTGATGGACCGGATTTCCAGAATCTGCACCGGAACAAGCGATCCCTCACGATCAATCTCAAGGATCCGAAAGGGAAAGAAATATTCTATAAGCTGGTCAAAGATGCTGACGTTGTCGTCGAAAACTTTCGCCCGGACGTCAAATTCCGTCTGGATGTCGATTACGAGACGCTCAGCAAAATCAACCCGCGTATCGTCTATGCCAGTATCTCGGGCTTCGGTCAGGACGGTCCTTATGCCAAACGGCCGGGTTTTGATCACATCGTTCAGGGGATGGGTGGATTGATGTCCATCACAGGGGATCCGGATCACGGACCCATGCGTACCGGAATCGCCGTGGCCGATACTGGCTCGGGGCTGTATTGCGCACTGGCAATCATGACGGCGCTATTTGAGCGAGAAAACTCGGGCAAAGGGCAGTGGGTACAGGTGTCTTTACTTCAAACCATGATTGCAATGCTGGATTTTCAGGCCGCGCGTTGGCTGATGCTCAACGAGATTCCATCGCAACCTGGGAACAACCATCCCACCTCGATTCCGACAGGTGTGTATCCGACAGCAGACGGTCATATCAATATTGCAGCGGGCGAGCAGGCGATGTTCCTCAGGCTATGTAGCGCGCTTGGACATCCTGAGCTGATCGAAGTAGAAAAATTCAGTACAGAGCAGAACCGATCGACCTATCGTAATGAACTGAACGAAGTGCTGTCGGACATCACGCGTCAGAAAACCTCGGCGGAATGGCTAAAGATTTTTGAAGCCGGCCATGTTGCTGCAGGTCCCATCTATCGTGTCAATGAAATGTTTGACGACGAACAGATCAAACATCTGAAAATGGCAACTGCGGTCAATCACAAGCGAATTGGCGAGATAAAGCTGGTCGCACAGCCTTTCTCACTGAGCAGAACGCCAAGTGAAATCAAATCGGCGGCACCCGACAGGGGAGAAAACACAGATGAAATCCTTGCCTCGCTGAATTATTCGGACCAGGACATAGAATCTCTCCGGCAGGAAGGGGTTATCTGATTTTGTGAATGAAATGACAGGGACAGGACAATGACGCAAGAAAAGCCAGATAGCCCAATACTATTTAGTACTGTCGTTCCTGTGCGCTGGAGTGATATGGATGCGGACGGGCGAGTGAATAACCTTGTCATACTCAGGTACGCCGAGGAAGCCCGTATGCAATGGACGGCAAAGCTCAGATTGGGCGAGATGGCGCCCAACCTGATGCCCGTCGTCGCAGCAGTGGAGGCGCAATATCAGGCGCCGATTCAATACCCTTGCAGTTTGACAGTCGATATTCGTTGTACACGACTGGGAAACAGCAGTCTGAATCTGGTGTTTCATATTTCGAATGCTGCCGAGCCGTCGTGCCTTTATGCAACTTCGCGCGCCAGCTGGGTCTGGGTAGATAAGCAAACGTCACGGCCAGTGGCAATGCCTCAGGCTTTGCGCGACCATTGTGCGAAAGAAGCATAGGGCGCGGAATGTTGCATTCGTTTTAGTTTGACGTCCTGTATCGACTGGATGATGATTGATTTGTGTAGCGATGCCGTGTATATATCTGAAAGGTGAAAAACAATGGATTTGATCGAGACAAAATTTCTGAAACTGGCGGCCGATAATGCACCGGGCCAGGAAACAAGATTACGTGCGCAAGGCGATCGTCGTGATGCCAACATGCTGAAGGGCGAAGCGTTGTCCGGTGTTCCTGTCGATTTTTCGCATGGTGACGTTGATGCATTTCTTCCCACGCCGGGTGCGCAGGACGCATTCAATGCGGGATTCAATAGTGGTGGGCAACAGGCATACACCGAGTATCGGGGAAGCGGGACCATCAGGCAGGCGCTGGCCTCACGGCTGGCTGCTTTTACGGGCAGGCCCATAACGGATGGCGACAGACTCATCATCACACCGGGCACACAAGGTGCGCTGTTTCTGGCTATTGCATCTGTGGTTACTGCCGGTGATAAGGTGGCCATCGTTCAGCCCGATTACTTTGCAAATCGAAAAATCGTCCAGTTCCTTGATGCGCAGATGGTTCCCGTACGCCTGCAATACGCTGACAACAATGACAAAGCGGGGCTGGATCTGAATGAACTGGAAAGCGCATTCAAGGATGGCGTCAAGCTGTTCGTTTTTTCCAATCCCAACAATCCTGCCGGTGTCATTTATTCAGATGACGAGATCAGGGAAATTGGCAATCTGGCCAATCGATATGGTGTCACCGTCATTGTTGACCAGCTGTATTCACGATTGCTATACGATGGTCGAACCTATACGCATTTGCGCGCAGGGGAAATGGACCCGGAAAAGACCATTACGATCATGGGGCCATCAAAAACAGAGTCACTCAGTGGCTACCGCTTAGGCGTTGCTTTCGGTGCGCTTCCGATTATTGATCGCATGGAAAAGCTGCAGGCCATCGTCTCATTAAGGGCGGCAGGCTACAACCAGGCCGTGTTGAATACATGGTTTGCGGAACCCGAAGGCTGGATGGCCGATCGCATTGCAAAGCATCAGGCGATTCGCGATGACCTGATTTCAATCTTGCGGTCTGTCAATGGAGTAACGGTACGATCTCCGGAGGCGGGCAGTTATCTTTTTCCTGCCTTGCCTAAACTGTCGGTTACACCGATGGAATTTGTTGGAATTCTCAGAAAACAGGCGTTGGTTACGGTTACCATAGGCACGGAGTTCAGCCCTCATCATGAAAACAGCGTGCGTCTGAATTTTTCACAGAATCATCAGGCTGCGGTTGATGCGGTCGAAAGAATGACAAAGCTGATAGAACGGTATCGCGCATGAGCGAAAAGAACAACGCTCTACTACCGATACCTCAGGGAGACTATGTCGCCGCAAGCCGTCACGATAATTTAATCATGAGTGCCGGGATGACGCCCAGGCAAAATGGGGAATTGCTCTACAAAGGCAGGATTCGCAAATGTGATTCTATCGAACAATATAAAGAGGCAGTACAGCTCGCCTGCGCCAATGCGCTGAATGCTGTACTTCCGAATATCAAAAGTGATGAAGAACTGGCATGCATATTGCATCTCATTGTCTATATCAACGCCGACGCAGAGTTTGAAGCCCATTCACGCATTGCCGATCTGGCGTCGGCATACCTTAAGGCCAGGATTGGAGACGCCGGCGTGGCGAGCAGGTCTGCTATAGGTGTGACGTCATTGCCAGGTAATGCGCCTGTTGAAATTCAGATCACGGGCGCAATACGTAAAATAAATGTCAATTCGTTTCCCATCGGTCCAAATACAAGTAGTTAGGAGTAGAATGCCGCCTGTACGATTGATATTCACCTATCCGTACATTTCGCCTCGGTCAGAAATGACCGGGGCGTTTTTTTAGGAAGCTATCAATGAGCTTCCTCTTATTCCCAAAATACGATAATATTCAGTTGCGCAACGTTTGAAACATTATTTCAAAAAAAGTAACATTGGATAGGTGAATCGTTGCGTCGCCCCGTGCCTAAAGCACGGGGCGTTTCGTTTTGTGGGCTGGAACAAGCGGACTGAAAAGTGGCAAGAGTATAGAGCGAGGCTTGGATAACTACAGAATTTCCTTAATACACACTCGTTCCGTGGCAATTAGCTCGCAGATTGGTTCATCCTAATTTGCCTCGCCAAAATATCCTCGACGATATCCCGATTCACGGGAAATTTCATACGCAGCATTCAATACGATTGGAGCCCAGCGTTTCATATTCTCAATCGTGAATCTTTCCAATGGTCCGGAAATCCCAAAAGCCGCGACTACTTTGTGATGTCCGTCAAAAATGGGCGCGGCGATTCCTCCAACATTGCTGCGCCATTCGCCGCGATTAATCGCATAGCCTATGCGCGAGATACTTGCCAGTTCCTCCTTGAGAGCAGATATGGTGGAAATCGTATTTTCTGTATGGCGAACAAGTTCTGTGGCATGTCGTTCCAGATACTCGCTGGGCTGGGCAGCCAAAAGCGCTTTACCAGTAGCTACTGCATAAGCTGGGGCTCTGCCGCCAATGATTGAGTAAGCGCGAACTGGATTGAGACTATCTATTTTATCGATGTAGATCACATCGAACCCGTCAAGGACAGACAGATGCACTGTCTCCTGAGTTTCCTGTGCGACTGAGCGCATTAATGGTGCTGCAATCTTTCGCACATCAAGGCGAGCAACGCGCTGGGCTGCCAGTTCAAATACTTTCAGTGTCGGCCGGTAGCCACCCGTATGAGCACTCTTTGCCACGTATCCGGCCGCAATCAGCGTCTGTAATGTGCGATGAGTATTACTTTTTGTCAGACCAGCTGCCGAGGCGAGATCATCAATGGTATTGGGTTGATCCTCCTGTGCACATATGATTTCAAACAAACGTAATCCTTTGAGCAGGGTCTTATCCATTTTTTTGTCTCAAATAATGATATTTGGAATCTCATATTCTATAGTAGAAACAGGCTGCAAGCCTGGACAGGTCTGATAAAACTATTCGTTGACCGTATCACCATTTTATGCGATCCTAATCCAATAACAAAAAATAGCATTGACGTCCTAAATAATAAGATTTTTTGGAGACAGAAATGAAATGGTTATTAAAATTCGCGACAATAGCATGTGTGGTTTTCTCAACGACGGTAAGTACTGCAGCAGATTGGCCTAACAAGCCTGTCACTTTGATTGTGCCTTACCCGCCTGGCGGAGCAAATGATTTTTCTGCACGCATCTACGCACAGTACCTCCCCGAATTAATTGGCGCGCCTGTAGTCGTGGATAATCGCGCGGGTGCGGGCGGAGAAATAGGTGCGGAATTAGCAGCGCGCTCCAAACCTGACGGCTACACAATGTTGTTCGGCGCAATTGGAAGTTTGGCGATCAATTCGGTGCTACCCTCCAAACCCAAGACGTACAAATTCCCAGATGCCTTTCAGGGAGTCTCTTTCGGTACGGCAGTCCCTCTGGCTGTCGCTGTCCGCAACGGACTAGGTGTGAATACG
>JAEWHK010000078.1 GCA_023387815.1 Pseudomonadota bacterium | reverse complement strand
AGGAGCACACTATGAATCTTAATATCAGTGGCCATCATGTGGAAATCACCCCTGCCATTAAAGAATACGTAGTGACCAAGTTCGCCAAAGTCCTCAGGCACTTCGATCATGTCATTGACACCCAGGTCATACTGTCCAAAGAACCCATCAAACATAGCGCGGAAGTGACGCTGCGCGTGCCGGGTAAAGACATCCATTGCGAAGTGACGGACGAAAATCTGTATGCGGCCATTGATCTGCTTTCGGATAAGACCGACAGACAAGTCATCAAATACAAAACGAAGGCTTCAGATCACTCCAATGAATCGGCAAAAAGAATGAGTATCGGCTAGATACGTTGTACTTTTTTCCTGTTTTTTGCGCAAACCCGGCCCGGCGGCCGGGTTTTAGCTTACCCTTCTATTTCCAATTGACAGAACACCCTATAATTGCGGCATGAATCAACTATCCCGTATCCTTCCGCAGGAAAATATCCTGCTGGACGTCAATGTCACCAGCAAGAAGCGCGCCTTTGAGCAGGCGGCATTGCTGTTCGAGAACAATCAGGGCATCGCCCGCTCCACGGTTTTCGACAGCCTGTTTTCGCGAGAACGCCTGGGCTCCACGGCGCTGGGTCACGGCGTTGCTGTACCTCACGGTCGCATTGCCAACCTGAAACAGGCGGTCGCGGCGGTCATGAGACTCAGTACGCCCATTCCGTTTGATGCGCCCGATGGCCAGCACGTGCAACTGCTGGTCATTTTGCTGGTTCCGGAAAGCGCCACGCAACAGCACCTGGAAATCCTTGCCGAACTGGCGCAGCTGCTTTCCAGCGCGGAAACCCGCAAGCAACTGCTGGCCAGTCCCAATGCGGAAGGCATTCACCAGCTGCTGGCCAGTCCCGCCGGCGAGTAAAGGGGCACGCATATGCTCAGCATTCAGGACCTGACCGCAGACAACGACGAAAGTCTGCGCTTTACATGGATCGCCGGCAAGGAAGGCCGTGCACGCCACATCCAGGATTCCAGCCTGAATACCTCGGCAGCAGACCTGCTCGGTCACCTGAACGTGGTTCACCCTTCGCGCATCCAGGTTTTCGGCAAGGAAGAACTCATCTTCTATAACCGCATTCCGGAAATGCAGCGCGAAAAACTCCTGATCGAACTGGCTGAAGGCGGAGTGCCGGCCATGATTCTGGCTGAAGGTCTGGATTCACCCCCCGATCTGGTCAGCTTCTGTGCCCGCAGCAAGATTCCGCTGCTGTCCACACCCGTGGATGCCGCCCATCTGATCGATGTGCTGCGCATTTACCTGAACAAGCGCTTTGCCCCAAAAACCACCGTTCACGGTGTCTTCATGGACGTGCTTGGCCTGGGCGTACTCATCACCGGCGAATCCGGACTTGGAAAAAGTGAACTGGCGCTGGAACTGATTTCCCGAGGTCACGGCCTGGTGGCCGACGATGCGGTGGATTTTTCCCGTACGTCCCCCACCCTGATCGAAGGCCAGTGTCCCGATCTGCTGCGCAATATGCTGGAAGTGCGTGGTCTTGGCCTGCTGGATATCCGTACGATTTTTGGAGAGACATCGGTTCGCCGCAAAATGCGACTGAAACTGATTGTGCACCTGGTCCGCGCCAACAGCGAGAAATTTGAGCGTCTGCCCATTCAGGACCAGACGCAGGACCTGCTGGGCATTCCCATTCGCCGTGTTATGCTGCAGGTAGCAGCGGGACGAAATCTCGCCGTACTGGTCGAGGCGGCCGTGCGCAACACCATTCTGAAGTTGCGCGGTATTGATACCCTGGGTGAGTTCATGGAACGCCAGGCAGCCGCCATTATGGAAAACAGCAATCTCTGACCCGAAGGTCAGGCTGGTTTTCGCCAAAGCAGGCCACCCCACCGCAGGGACCTTGTCCATCAACCAAATAACAGCACCATCTGATGGGATCTGACAGGAAGCGACGATTTGTCGCATCCGGTTATGTTCTGTCATGATCCTATGGTTTAATACATCATCTGGGTTATTATTGGCGATTAGCACTGCACACGAACGATTAGGCCTTTTTCGACCCGATAACCCGTTTTTGTTCAGGATAAAGTACCAAAATGCTTCATGTTGTCCTCATCACCGGAATTTCAGGATCCGGAAAATCGGTTGCACTACGCCAGCTCGAAGACCTGGGTTACTCCTGTATTGACAATCTTCCGGTCAGTCTTCTGCATGACCTGGTGGCAAACGCACGCGAGAACCGCCTGAAGTCGGTAGCTGTTGCAATTGATGTCAGGACACCAGGCGAATTGGCTGGTCTTCCAGGGGTCATTACGGCACTTCGAAGCATGGGTTTGCCCATGCAGGTCATCTTTCTGGACTCCGATGATGAGACCCTGATCCATCGATATTCCGAGTCGCGTCGCAAGCATCCCCTGAGCAACCGCATGCGCGAAACCTCAGGTATCACGCCGTCTCTGGAAGATTGCATCACGCATGAACGCAATCTTCTGGCGCCACTGCGCGAACAGGAACACGTGATTGATACGTCCGGATTGACGCCCGGCCAGTTGCGCGCGTGGGTTAAAGATGTGGTCGATCATGAGGAACCTGAGGTCCTTTTGACCTTCGAATCCTTTGCCTACAAAAAGGGCGTCCCTAATGACGCGGACCTCGTTTTTGATGTAAGATGCTTGCCTAATCCTCATTACGACAGTAACTTACGCCCGCTTACGGGCCGTGATGAACCCGTGGCGACATGGCTGGCTCAATTTGACAGCGTGCCCGCCTTAATCAACGATATAGCCGCATATATTGAAAAATGGCTCCCATTATATATGCAGGATACGCGTAGTTATCTCACCGTTGCCATAGGTTGCACCGGTGGTCAGCACCGATCGGTCTACGTGGCCGAGGAACTGGCAAAACGCTTCAGTTCGTACCATCCTTTACGCGTTAGGCATCGTGCCCAGTTGACACTATGACATGACGAAACGAACAGTTTTAATTCGCAGTACATTAGCATCCCTTATTACCGGCCTGTTTTTAGCGCCGGTTGTTCATGCCGCCGGTATAGAAATCCGCGAAAATCAGGATTTTGCCGCACATATGGTGCCTGCCGACCAGGCGGTGGCGCCCGGCGCCAAAGCACAAAAGCAGAAGGCCGCCCCGGCTCCTGCACAAAAAATGCGCATAACCGCCAATGGCGTGGTCCCCGAGGACGATGGCAGCACGGCTGACACCGTCGCCGCCGCGCCTGCCGCAAAGGCCGACAATCAGGCAGCAGACAAGAACGCCGCAAAGCCTTCAGCCGCGCCCGCGCCTGTCAGCGTCAAAGCCCCCGCCGTAGCCCAGGCTACCCCGGCTGCGGCGCCCGCTGAAACGCCTGCCAAAGAAAAACACAAGAACAGCAATGTTGTGGTGACCGATTCCAACATTGACAGTGTGACCAACAAGTCTGCCGTCAAAGAAACGGCAGTAAAAGAGACTGCCGCGGCAGAGAATGCAGCTACAAAAGCCCCCGCCAAAGCCGAACCTGCACAGACTCCCATCAGAATTACGGCTGCACCAGAAGTGTCAGCCAGCGCTGGTGTACAGCAGGCAACGGCATTGCAGTCGGGCCCTGCCGTGACTGGAAAGGCCGATAAAAAAGCGGGGCCTGAAGCCGCCTCAACCCGGAAATCTGTAGCCCAGCACACACCAGAGTCAGCCATTAAATCGCCGGCAAAGCAGGATGCAAAGAAAACCACTGCTGAAGTGAAGAAAGCGGCGGTAGCCAGTACTCCGGTGGCCGTTGAAACCGCTGCGCCTTCCGAAGGTGGCAAAGCTGAGCTGGCTGATGGCCTGAACATGCGTATTACCGCTACTGGCATCATTCCCGAAAGTGAATACGAGCTGCAGCTACCGCAAGAAGACATCAGCCTGGCCGATACCGAAGCCACGAAAGATGCAAAGGACGATGATATTGCCACCAAGGCCCGCAAGGCGCTGTCCGGCACCGGCAAGCCCTATATGGTCAAAGGCATCCGTTATAAACCCATGGGTGTGGAAGAAACAACCAATTTCTCTCAGGTCGGCATCGCCTCCTGGTATGGTCCTGGTTTCCACGGCCGCAAAACCGCCAATGGCGAGGTGTATAACCAGAACGCCATGACAGCGGCACACAAACGCCTGCCCATCTCATCCTATGTACGTGTGACACGCGTATCCACGGGTAAAAGCATTGTGGTTCGCATCAATGACCGTGGTCCTTTCGTTGGCAACCGCGTGATTGACCTGTCCTACGGCGCCGCCAAACGCCTGGGCATTGTCAATCGTGGCAGCGACAAAGTGAAGATTGAACCAATCTCCAAAGAAGCCGCTGCGGGCGAACGCAATACGGAAACCCAGGTCAAAGCCAAGAAAATGCTGTAATGCTCTGAGGCTCTGACTTCTAGATCGAAATAAAAATGCCGTTCCCACATAGGAGAACGGCATTTTTTTGTCTATTCTTACTCGCCTGGCGTCGAGCTCATTCGCATCAACCGCTCCGGCAAAGCCCATCCTTACTCCTCTGATTCTGTCTCGTCCGCTCTTCTGGCAGCGTCTCTCAGTTCCAGCGCGCGGGCATACAATACGTCCCTGGACAGCCCGCTGAACGCGGCCAGCATTCTCGCTGTGTCCTTCACCGAATAGGAAGCCAGCATGGCATCGATGATGCCATCGGTCTCTTCGCCCAGTGCTGCCGCCTGCGTTGGCGCTTCGTGAATAATCAGCACGAACTCCCCCATGCTACGCTGGCTATCCTGTGCAAACCAGTCAGCCAGCTCTCCTGCCGGCAGGGTCACGATCTGCTCAAAACGCTTGGTCAGTTCGCGGGCAACGGTGACCTGACGATCGAGTCCGCCAATCAGTGCAATATCTGCCGCGGTGCTGCGGATTCGATGAGGCGACTCGAATAACACAATGGCTGCCGGGACGGCGCACCAGGTCTTCAGCCAGGTTTGCCTGGCCGCCGCTTTCTGCGGCGCAAAACCCGCAAAAACAAAAGCCGGATTCTCATCACTGGTAGCGCCACTGCCCATCAGCGCAGAGACAACGGCCGACGCGCCGGGAATCACCCTGACCGGGTAGCCGGCCGCATGCACTTCCCGCACAATCCGGCCTCCCGGATCGCTGACGGCTGGCGCCCCCGCGTCCGAAATGAGGGCCACGCGCTGCCCCTGGGCCAGATGCTGCAGCAGGTTGGCTGCCGCCTGGGCTTCGTTGTGCCGATGCGCGGCGACCATGGGCGTTTCTATCCCCCAGGCATTGAGCAGCACGCGAGAGGAACGCGTATCCTCCGCTGCAATCAGATCTGCCTTCTGCAAGGCATAAAGGGCGCGAGGCGACAGATCGGCCAGATTGCCTATCGGCGTTGCCACAACATACAGACACCCGGCAGGCCAATCCTGGCTGCCCAGATCCTGCAGTACACGCTGCCATCGCGTATCCAATTGTCCGCTGTCTGTTGTCATGGGAGTCTCATCGTCAAATCGTTGCTCAATTTTGCAAAGCTGCACCCTGTATTATCTCTGATCGCATCGGCAGCCTTCTGGTTCCTGCAGCTCTCCGAAAAATTTCGTGCGCGCCGGCCGTATTCTCCGATCTACCCAACTTGCGGATCTTTATTTACGATAGCAGCGTGTCCATCCTCTTCCATACATCATGACCGCGCCCATCTGTTCACCACCGCAAGCGAATTTACCGCCCACAGCACAGTCGCCACGTTCCACGCAGCCGCCAGTCACGGCGCATTCACCGCCCATCACGCCTACTACATTTGCGCTGGCAAACCTCGCCCAGCGCAAAGCCCAGAAGCGCAGGCGAAGGCGGGCTGCATCTCGCGCAGGCCTGCCGCGAATCCACTCATCGGACCTCCGGTTGTCACCCACCCAACGCGCCGGTCTGGAGGCCGAACATCGAGCGGTCGAATGGCTGCAGACGCGTGGCCTGGTGCTGCTTGCCTGCAATCTGCGCTGCCCTTTCGGTGAACTGGACGCCGTCTTTCGCGCAGATGAGCGCACGCTGGTTATCGTTGAAATCCGCCACCGCCGCCGGCAAACCCATGGCACGGCAGCGGCCAGCATCACACCGGCCAAACAACAACGCATCAGACTGGCCACCGCCTGGTACCTGCCTTCGCTGGCCAGACTGGGCTTTGCAGGCACCATTCCGCACTGCCGGTTTGATGCCGTCTGCATAGACGGAGACACCATGCAATGGCTGCAGGCCGTCTTCTAAGGCGATAAAACCATTACAATCGGTTTTGCGACCCGCCCGGAACCCGATATCGGCCCAGCTTACAGGCAAAATCGGGCCCAGCTCGTCATGCGGTTTTTTTGAAACGTGCGATAATAACGCAATGGACATTTCTTCCCGTATTTCTTATCACTTCGATGATTCGGCCCGCGTGGTCTCGCAAAGCCACGAAGTGCTGGCTGCGCCTCTTGCCGCCGCCATCGACATGCTGGTCAATACCATCGGCAATAACGGCAAGGTGCTGGCCTGCGGTAACGGCGGCTCGGCTGCCGACGCCCAGCATTTTATCGCCGAACTGGTTGGCCGCTTTGAACGCGACCGCATTCCGTTCGCGGGCATTGCGCTCAACACCGATACGTCCATCCTCACGGCCGTTGGCAATGACTACGGTTTTGACAATATTTTTGAACGACAGGTACAGGCGCTCGGACAGCCGGGCGATGTCCTGGTCGCTTTCACCACCAGCGGCAACTCTGCCAATGTGATCAAGGCGATCCGTGCAGCCCACGAACGGGAAATGCACGTCGTCGCCTTTACCGGCAAGAAAGGTGGCACTGTGACGGGTCTGCTGACCGATCAGGATGTACATCTTTGCGTACCGCATGATCGGACCATGCGTATCCAGGAAGTGCACGCGCTGGCGCTTCATGTTTTGTGTGATGGCATTGATGCCATGTTACTTGGAGATTCCGAATGAGTGTTTCACGCCCATTTACCCTGTCCCGCTCTGCCGGCGCCCTTGTGGCCGGCGCCCTGTGCTGCTCTCTGCTTGCCGGCTGCGTGCCGCTGGTGGTGGGTGCGGCTGCAGGCGGCACAGCCATTGTGGCCGTTGACCGTCGTTCGGCCGGCATGCAGCTGGTCGACAAGAATATTGAACGACGTACGCAGAACACCATTAACGAAAGCATCGGCGAAGTCGGCCGCGTCATTGTCTCTTCCTATAACCAGCGCGTCCTGCTGACCGGTGAAGTCCCCAATGAGGCCGCGAAACAGTCAGCAGAAACCATGGCCCGCAACGCCACCGACGTCAAACGTGTAGACAATCAGCTTACCATCGGTCCAAGAGCTTCTTTCAGTACCCGCAGCAATGAAACCTGGATCACCTCACGCGTGAAGGCGGAACTTTTGGCGACCAAAGAGGTCCCATCAGGATCCATCAACGTGATTACCACCCGCGGTGTGGTTTACCTCATGGGCCAGGTGACCGATCTTGAAGGGCAGCGTGCTGCCTCTGCAGCAGCAGGTGTCAGCGGCGTGAGCCGGGTTATCAAGGTCTTTGATATTGTCTCCGGTAACAGTGTAAAAGCTGCAACTGGCAGCAGTACCAGCCCCACAACGGTTCCGGGCACCGAGGTTAACCCATCTTCCGGCGGGGTACAGACTTTCCCTCTGGATTAATCCATTATCATGAAAAAAATTATCCTTCCCGCTGTGCTTGCCATTGCCGCAATTGGCGGCGGGTTCCTGATGACATCATCAAAAGCGGCGCCCGACGTTACGTTTACCGCACTTGATGGCCATCAGTTCAAGACGGCGGATCTCAAAGGCAAGGTTGTCCTGGTGAAATTCTGGGCAACCAGCTGCGTGACCTGTGTGGCACAGATGCCGGATACGATCAAATACTACGACACCTATCATGACAAGGGTTACGAGACCGTTGCCGTTGCCATGTCCTATGATCCGCCGAATTTTGTCAGGAATTACGCGAGCGATAAAAGCCTGCCATTTACCGTCACGCTGGATAAAGATGGCAGCGCGGCCAAGGCCTTCGACGATGTCAAATTCACACCCGTGGCCTTCCTGCTGGACCGCAAGGGCAATATTGTGAAGCGATACATCGGCAACTACGATCAGAAAGACTTCATCAAAACGCTGGAAAACACACTGGCACAAAACTAACTTCTGCAAACGCGAGCAAGCATGTCTGACACACCCCTGGATATCAACTCAGTTCCACCGGCGGTCAAAGCCGACATTATTTCCGAATCCCTGCCTTACATCCGGAAATTTCATGGCAAAACCGTTGTGATCAAATACGGCGGTAACGCCATGACAGAAGAAAGCCTGCAACGCAGCTTCGCCAAGGACGTCGTCTTGCTCAAACTGATTGGCCTCAACCCGGTGGTCATTCACGGGGGTGGCCCGCAAATTGACAGCGCCTTGAAGCGCCTGGGCAAGGAAGGCAATTTCATCCAGGGCATGCGCGTAACCGATGCCGACACCATGGAAGTGGTGGAATGGGTCCTCGGGGGTCAGGTACAGCAGGATATCGTGATGATGATCAACGAAGCCGGCGGCAAGGCCGTTGGCCTGACCGGCAAGGATGGCGGTCTGATCCAGGCTCGCAAGAAGCTGATGCCCAACAAGGAAAATCCCGATGCACCTTTGGATATCGGCTACGTCGGCGACATCTCCAGCATCGACCCTTCTGTGGTCAAGGCGCTGCAGGACGATCAGTTCATCCCTGTCATCTCCCCCATTGGTTACGATGCCGAAGAAGGTGACGTCTACAACATCAATGCAGACGTGGTGGCCGGCAAAATGGCCGAGGTACTGCAGGCAGAAAAACTGCTGATGATGACCAATACACCAGGTGTCCTGGACAAATCTGGCCAGCTGATGCGCAAGCTCTCTGCCAAAACCATTGATGAACTCTTTGCCGATGGCACCATTTCCGGTGGCATGCTGCCCAAGATCTCATCTGCCCTGGAAGCAGCACGCAATGGCGTTAATTCGGTGCACGTGGTGGATGGTCGTGTGGCACACTGCCTGCTGCTGGAAATTCTGACCGACAAAGGCGTCGGCACCATGATCACGTCGTGACGCGTCCAGCGGGTGGCGCCAGCCGCCCCATCACGCCATGATCTGTACTCCCCTTATCAAACCGCTACAACCGCTGGTCCGGCACAGCCGCACGCCGCGGGTGTGGCTGTTCGACCTCGACAATACCCTGCACGATGCGTCATATGCCATTTTCGGGCACATCAACCAGAGCATGACGCGCGCCGTCATGCAGTCTCTGGATATTGATGAAGAAGAAGCCACGGTATTGCGCAAGAAGTACTGGGCACGCTATGGCGCCACGCTGATCGGCATGGTCAGGCACCACAATGTGCGGGCCGCAGATTTCCTGCATTTAAGTCACGATTTTGATATTGCGGGCAACACCAAGATAGAAAAGAATCTGTCTGACATGCTCAACAACGTGCCAGGCATCAAATATGTGGTCACGAATGCCCCCATGCATTACGCCAGAATCGTGCTGGAGCGCCTCAATGTACGTCATTGCTTTGCCGGTATCTGTTCGATCAACGAGATGTGTCTGCAGGGTCGCTTTCGGCCCAAACCCTCGCCCGCGCTGATGCGTCAGTTATTGACGCAGCTGCAATGCCAGCCTGAGAGAACAATCCTGGTGGAAGATACGCTGAAGAATCTGAAAACAGCCAAGCAGCTGCATATGAAAACCGTGCACATTTTTCATCGCGGCACACCATTCAGTTCCATGCAGCGCATGCGCCCGTCTTATGTCGACCTGCGCGTCAATTCCGTTAAGCAGCTGCTCACACACCCGTTCGCGCTGGAACACTGACGTACAGCCTTTGCCGGGCTTGTCCTGCAGAGGTGAGCACTCCTCTCTGAACCATCTTAAGTTACTTGCGATCCGGTTCCTGACTGATTAGGGCGGCAGGGACATGTGCCCCTGCGCCTGGAAGGACTGAATCGCCCCGCTCAGAACAATCCCGGATTACTTGCGATCCAGTTCCTGATTCAGTCGAGCAGCGGGGACGTAGCCGTTGACGCGATTGCCGCTTTCAAAGAAGATCGCGGGCGTTCCCTGCACAGAGAGCTTCTGCCCCAATGCCAGGTTTTTCTCTATCGGAGTATCGCAGCTTGCCTCTGGCGGCACCACGCCCTTATTCATCCAGTCTGTCCAGGTTGTGGCCTGATCCTTGGCGCACCAGACATTCGTCGCCTTGGTGGCGGAATCAGGTGCCAGAATGGGGAAAAGGAAAGTGTAGACCGTCACGTTGTCCAGGGTCTTGAGCTCCTGATGCAGCTTTTTGCAATAACCGCAATTCGGATCCTCAAATACCGCCATTTTGCGCGCGCCGTTGCCTTTAACCTGTTTGACAGCCTGGTCCAGAGGAAGCGTGCCAAAATCCACCTTGGAAATTTCCTCTACCCTTTCGGTAGTGACATCCCGGCGTGTTTTGGCATCCACCAGATTTCCAGCCAGCACAAATTCGGCTTTTTCGTTGGTGTAGACAATATTGTTGCCCAGCTGAACTTCATACAGGTTTGCATAATCGGTGGGCTGCACCTTGGTAACGTCAACATCAAACGCTTTTTTCAATGCATGCTTGATGGCTGTCAGTTTGGTGCTGTCTGCCGCCTGGCTTTGCGCGGCAGCCTGGCTTTGCGTTGCGGCCTGAGCGTGCGCCGTCTGCATCACAAGCAGACCGGCCGCAGCCACAGACAGCAGCGCATTCATCGCTACCTTTCCATACAAACCCGTCATATTGATTCTTTTTGAAGCAAATGCCATTAACTGAATCCTTTCAATGTAAAACGATTGATGGGCGTTGCCGCCAGTAAGTCGCCAATCCCCTTGCGACCTCTAAAAACCCGAAGCACCCGCAATCAGCTGACGCTTGACCCAGGGCAACTGCTGTACCAGCCTCATACCGGTATTGCGCAGCAAAGGCAGTGCCGGCAGATTCCGGGAAAACAGCTGATAAAGCCCGTCTGTTGCAACTCGCATTGCCATGACATCGGCAGCCCGCTCGCGCGCATAGCGTTCCAGCACGCGCATATCCCCATAAGACCGGAAGTGTTCCCTTTCGTTCAATACCTGCACAAGGACTTTTACGTCCACCAGGCCCAGATTCAGCCCTTGTCCGGCCAGCGGATGGACCCGATGCGCCGCATCGCCCACCAGAGCAATCCCGGGCGCCACGGTCTGTGCCCGTTCCAGCGTCAGTGCAAAGCCATGCAGGGCGCTACGCACAGACAATTCCCCCAGACACCCGTCAGCCACCTGATTCAGTGCGGCAGGCAGCGCGCGCGCCAGACTGGCCTCATCCATCTGCAGATAGTGGTCAGCCGTCTCATTATCGACAGACCATACCATTGACACCTGATGCCCGTCGCTGGTATCGGGCATGGGTAGAAACGCCAGCACATGCCTGCCGGAGAACCACTGATAGGCCGTATTCAGATGCGGCTTTTCACAAGTCAGGTGCGTCACCAGACCCTTGTCGCCATAATCCTTGCGGTGATGCGTCATGCGCGCCGCCGCGCGAAGTGCCGAATTGGCACCGTCAGCACCGATAAACAGCGACGCCTGCAGCGTTTTGCCACCCGTCGTTGTTATCTGCCCTTCCTGCCAGGACTTCATGGTGTCGTCGATCCACGGCACGCCATAGATCGTGAGTGCCTGATACAGCGCGCGTTCGATTTCGCCCGACTCCACAATCCACGCCAGATGCGGTTTCGCAGCCTGCCAGGCATCCAGAACTACCTGCCCGCCCTGGTCGCCGTTCACCTGCATGGCATCGACAGCGGTAATCCGCTCCTGCGGTATCGCATCCCAGATACCCAGCGACGCCAGAAACGCCTGGCTTGCCTCGGAAATCGCATAGACCCGAGGATCATAGTGTTCGTGCTTTGCCGGTGCCGGCACACGTCTGGGCGCAAGCAGCGCCACATTGACACGGTTGCGCGCCAGTGCCAGTGCACTGGCCATGCCCACAATACCGGCACCGCAAACAATCACTTCGTGTTTCATCGCGCCTCCGGAGCTCCTGCACCACGTGGCCAGAGAATCCAGACCTGTCCGGTCTGTTTCATGCGACCGGCAAGCTCGCCCGCCGCGTCACCCGAACCCCAGAAAAAGTCCGTGCGGGCCACACCCTTGATGGCGGCACCCGTATCCTGCGCAAAGACCACGCGTTGCATAGGCTGGCTCGAATGCGGCCGGGTAGTGGACAGGTAAATCGGGCTGCCAAGGGGAACGTAGTTGGGATCCACCGCTACTGTTCTTTCGGCCACCAGCGGAATACCGTAGGCACCTTTAGGTCCGGCAGCGTCATCAGACAGGGCCTCTTCACGGAAGAAAACCATGGCCTGGTTGGCATTGAGCATTTCATTCACGCGATCCGGATGCGACTTTGCCCAGGCTTTGATATTCTGCATATTGGCCTGTGCCAGCGGCAGTTCTCCGCGGTCAGCCAGCCATTTTCCGATGGACGTATAAGGGCGTCCGTTATGATTGGCGTAAGCCAGACGAATGGTGCTGCCATCGTCCAGCTGCACTCTGCCTGAACCCTGCACCTGCAGGAAGAAGGCTTCGACGGGGTCGTTGAGCCACACGATAACCGGCGGCTTCTGATCGCGTTGCGCAATCTCGGCGCGCGTATCGTAAGGCACCACCGATTTGTCGGACAGTTTGCCACGGATGCGTTTACCCGCCAGTTCCGGATACTGATTGCCCAGATCAATCGTCAGCAGATCGTCGGGTGTGGCATACATTGGCCACTGGTATTCACCACCCTGTGAACGGGAACCATGTACCACCGGCTCGTAATAGCCCGTAACGGTATTGGTAGTTTTGCCATTCTCACTGACCTGCCATGGCTGCAGATGCTGTTCCAGGAAACCCTTGACTGCGGCCGCATCGTCACTGCGAGGGTCAATACCCGACTGGGCAGCGGCCTGACACACTGGCTGCCAGACAGCAGGTGCGGCGCGCGCGGGCATGGCTTTGGAACCACTGACCGGCCGCATCAGGCCTCGGCAGTTGTTATAAAAGGTGAGCCACAGGTTATGTGCATCATCCTGGTTCCAGCCGGGCAGCGCCGCCCAGGAAACCTGCTGATACTGACCGGCCAGGGGACGCGCCGGCGTAGGAACAAATGCCGATCGGTCAGGAACTGTCAGCGCATCGGTCATGGAAAACGACGGCGATGTCGCAGCGGGTCCGCCCGACTCCTGGCTTGCACAGCCTGCCAGCAAAACAATCGCAGCCGCGCCCACAGGAAGCAATCGCTTCAGGTTTGCTCGAATTCTCATATGTCATTACCCACATCGATGATAAAAGAAGGGAACAAAAACCGGTCAGACAGCACCGCCCTGTCGGGTCAGTGCAGCGTTCTTGGCAGTGTCAGAATGAATTCGGGAATATCCACTTCAAACGGCACGCCGTTTTCTCCCACGCAATGATAGCTGCCCTTCATGGTACCAAAGGGCGTATTCAGAGGGCAGCCGCTGGTATATTCGTACATATCACCGGCCGCAATCAGCGGCTGCTCACCCACGATACCCAGACCGCGCACTTCCTGGACCTTGTCGTCACCATCGGTAATGATCCAGTGACGACTGATCACCTGCGCCGCAGACGAACCCGTGTTGCGTATGCGCACCGTGTAGGCGAAAACATACTGGGAACGTGACGGGTCTGACTGTTCTTCCAGATAACGCGGGGTGACTTCAACCGTCATTGTATTTGCCATTCTTGCGGGGTCCTCGGAAAGCCTTGCATGTTTGTATGGAATAATAGAGCCTCATTGTACTTCGAGCGCCCCGCGACAGGAGAGAAACGCCGTTATGGAATTACAACCCGTTACCCCCGGTACCCGCATAGCCCCCAGTATTCTGTCTGCCGACTTTGCCCGGCTGGGCGAAGAAGTCAGTAATGTCATCAAGGCCGGTGCCGACTGGATTCATTTCGATGTCATGGACAATCATTATGTCCCCAACCTGACCATCGGACCCATGGTCTGCAAGGCCATCCGTCCCTGTACCGATGCCCCTATCGACGTGCATCTGATGTGCGATCCCGTCGATGACCTGATTCCACAGTTTGCTCAGGCCGGTGCCAATATCATTTCCTTTCATCCTGAAGCCTCCCGCCACGTGCACCGCTCGCTCGCGCTGATCCGCGACAACGGTTGCAAGGCCGGTCTGGTACTGAATCCGGCTACGCCGCTCACGGTCCTGGATCATGTCATGGACCAGCTCGATCTGATTCTGCTGATGTCGGTCAATCCGGGGTTTGGCGGTCAGTCATTCATCCCCTCCACGCTGGACAAATTGCGGGCCACCCGTCAACGCATTGATGCCTGGCAGGAAAAAACCGGCAAATCCATCTTCCTGGAAGTGGACGGCGGCGTCAAAACCGATAACATCGCACAGATTTACGAAGCCGGCGCAGACACGTTCGTGGCCGGTTCCGCCATTTTTGGTCAAAAAGACTACGCCAGCGTGATTTCTACGATGCGCGAACAGATTGCCGGAGTAACACGTTCATGACTATTCGCGCCGCACTGCTGGACCTTGACGGTACCCTTGTTGATTCCATTCCCGACCTTGCACAGGCCGCCAATGCCATGCGGCTCAAGCTCGGCCTGCCACAGCTGCATCAGGAACTGATTGCACAGTTTGTGGGCAAAGGCATAGACAATCTTGTTCGTCGTGCCATGACCGGAGGCGACGATGAGGCAACCGTGACCGACGACGACTTCAACACGGCCCGGCAATATTTCATCGACGCCTACCATCAGGTCAATGGCGATAAGGCGACCGTTTTCGAAGGCGTCATCGATGGACTGAAAACCATGCGCGCTGATGGCATCCGCCTGGCTGTTGTCACCAACAAACCCGGTGTGTTTACGGAACAGCTGCTGATCCAGACCGGATTGCGCTCCTTCTTCGATGCAGTGGTTTCCGGCGATACCTGCCCCACGCGCAAGCCTGATCCGGGTCCGGTGCTGCATGCCTGCTCGCTGCTTGAAACGCCGCCGCAGGACTGCATTTTTATTGGCGACTCCATCAACGATGCCCAGGCGGCGCAGTCAGCCGGCCTGCCGGTGCTCATTGTTCCTTATGGTTATAACGAAGGAAACAGTGTACAAAACCTGAAAGTCAATGATATAGTAGAGTCTATTGTCGTAGCGGCCCAGTGGATTCAGCGCCACAACGCCACGGCAGACCAAACCTGAATTTATTACCGTAATGACTGCACTTTCCCTTTATGCTCGTTCTGCTCTGGTCGCCATGTATTGGCGCTGGTGGCGTTCGTCTGCCGGGAGTGTCACTCAATAGACTGTTCCGGATGCCCTTTCCAACCTGCATCCGTTCATCGTAGTCAGTACGCAAAATACCCGGTACTCCCTTAAACAGGACCGGGTATTTTTGTATCTGCCCGGTCATACAGGACAACACAACCAGAGACCTTTATGATGACTGAAATTGAATTTAATGCCCTGGCGGCCCAGGGTTTCAACCGTATTCCTATCATCAAGGAAACCTACGCTGATCTGGATACCACGCTGGGTATCTACCTGAAGCTGGCGCATACCGGCAAGGAAGCCGGTCGCATGAGCTGCCTGCTTGAATCAGTTGTGGGTGGCGAACAGTTCGGACGCTATTCCTTTATCGGCCTGCCCGCCAAAACCGTGATCCGCGCTACCGGCGACCTGACCGAAGTCATCACTAACGGCGAAGTCACAGAAACGTATCGTGGCGACCCGCTGACGTTCATCCAGGAATTCAAAAAGCGCATCAAAGTAGCGCTGCGTCCTGGCATTCCTCGTTTTGCGGGCGGTCTGGCAGGCTATTTCGGCTACGACACCATCCGCCATATTGAGCCCTCTCTGGGTCCGGCCGTCAAACCGTTTCCGCATGGCCAGAAAGAAGGCGTACCCGATATTCTGCTGATGCAGGTCGACGAACTGGTCATCGTAGATAACGTGATCGGCCGCACCTATTTGATGATTTACGCAGATCCGAACGAACCGGAAAGCTACAGCAAAGCGCAAAAGCGCCTTCTGGAATTGCGCGCACGCCTGCGTCATCCGGTTGAAATCCCATACAGCCTGCCCAGTCTGCAGACCAGCGAAATTCGCGACTTCAAAAAAGAAGATTATCTGCAAGCCGTGCTCAAGGCCAAGGAGTACATTGCCGCCGGCGATCTGATGCAGGTGCAGGTGGGTCAGGTCATTGCCAAGCCTTTCCGTGATGCACCGCTCTCGCTGTACCGCGCACTGCGCTCGCTGAACCCCTCTCCCTATATGTATTTCTGGAACTTCGGCGACTTCCATGTCGTTGGTTCATCACCGGAAATTCTGGTGCGCCAGGAAACCTATACCGAGAACGCAGAAGAAAAAACCGCCATTACCATCCGTCCGCTGGCCGGTACCCGCAAGCGTGGCGAAACGCCGGATGAAGATGCCGCACTGGCAGAAGAGCTCAAGGCCGATCCCAAGGAAATTGCCGAACATGTCATGCTGATCGACCTGGCGCGCAACGATGTGGGTCGCGTTGCCCAGACTGGCACGGTGGAAGTGACCGACCAGATGGCCATCGAACGCTACTCGCATGTGATGCACCTGGTCTCCAACGTCAAGGGCGTACTCAAACCCGGTATGGATGCCATTGATGTATTACGCGCCAGCTTCCCGGCAGGCACACTGACCGGTGCCCCCAAAGTGCGCGCCATGGAAATCATTGATGAACTGGAACCAGTGCGCCGCGGCATCTACGGTGGCGCCGCCGGATATCTTAGCTACAACGGCACCATGGACGTCGCAATTGCGATCCGTACCGGTGTGATCAAGGATGGCATGCTCTACGTTCAGGCCGCTGCCGGTATCGTGGCCGATTCCGATCCCGAAAAAGAATGGCAGGAGACCGAGGCCAAGGCCCGCGCCGTGCTGCGCGCCGCCGAACAGGTGCAATACGGTCTGGATCAACCCATCTGAGGAACTGTCATGCTACTCATGCTCGATAACTACGATTCGTTTACCTATAATCTGGTGCAGTATTTTGGCGAACTCGGCCAGGACGTTCATGTCGTGCGCAACGACCAGATGACCGTTGAAGAGATTGCCGCCCTGAACCCCGAGCGCCTCTGCGTGTCTCCGGGTCCATGCTCACCTGCCGAAGCCGGTGTCTCTGTCGACCTGATCCGCCATTTCGCGGGCAAGATTCCAGTGCTCGGCGTCTGCCTGGGTCATCAGGCCATTGGCGCGGCCTTTGGCGGAAAAATCATTCGTGCCAAACAGATCATGCACGGCAAAACGTCGGAAATCACACACGATGGTTCCGTCCTTTTCCGCAACCTGCCCTCGCCTCACACCGTGATCCGCTACCATTCACTGGCGATTGAACGCGACTCTCTGCCCGAGTGCCTGCGCATTACCGCAGAAACCGCTGACGGCGAGATCATGGCAGTGGAGCATACCAGTCTGCCTGTTTACGGTGTGCAGTATCATCCTGAATCCATTCTCAGCGAACACGGCCACGCGCTGCTGCAAAACTTCCTGGACATACAATCATGAGCATTTCCTATACCGAAGCCCTGACGCGCTGCATTGAACATCGCGAAATTTTCCACGACGAAATGCTGTATCTGATGCGTCAGCTGATGCGCGGCGAAGTGCCGCCGCCCATCGCAGCCGCCCTGCTGATGGGCCTTCGCGTCAAAAAGGAAACCATTGGTGAAATCACGGCCGCAGCAACGGTGATGCGTGAATTCGCCACACCAGTGGAAATCAGCAATGCGGACAGCCTGCTGGATATGTGTGGCACCGGCGGTGACGGCAGCCATACCTTCAATATCTCGACCACAGCCATGTTTGTGGCGGCTGCTGGTGGCGTGCGTATTGCCAAGCATGGCAACCGGAGTTCCTCATCCTCTTCGGGCAGCGCAGACGTGCTGGAAGCGCTGGACATCAATGTCATGCTGGCGCCGCAACAGGTGGCCGAATGCATTGAGGAAACCGGCATCGGTTTCATGTTCGCGCCAGCCCACCACGGCAGCATGAAAAACGTGGCGGAAATCCGCAAGATGCTTGCTGTGCGCACCATATTCAACATCCTGGGGCCCCTTACCAATCCCGCAAGGGCCGGCAATCAGCTGATGGGGGTCTTTCACCCCGATCTGGTGGGCATTCAGGTACGCGTGCTGCAGCAGCTGGGCTCCAGACATGTTCTGGTCGTGCATGGCAAGGACAATCTGGACGAAGCGTCACTGGGCGCAGCAACGCTGGTTGGCGAACTGAAGGATGGCAAAGTCACGGAATATGAGATCCATCCGGAAGACTTCGACATGCAAATGGTCTCCACCCGCAGCATCAAGGTCAGCAATCGCGAAGAATCGCGCGATATGGTCATGAGTGCTCTCAATAACGAAGAAGGCACGGCCAGGGATATCGTCGTTCTGAACGCCGGCCTGGCTATTTACGCGGGCGATCAGGCCAATTCCATTCAGGAAGGGATCAATAAGGCACGCGAACTCATCCAATCCGGTGCGGCACGTGATAAATTAGAGGAATTCCGTGCCTATACCAGGAAATTCTCGTCATGAACGATATTCTTGAGAAAATTCTCAGTGTAAAAAAAGAAGAAGTGGCCATGCAGCGTCAGTTCCGCAGCGAAGCGGATCTGCTGCGTGAAGCCCAGGCTCGCAAAGATGTTCGTGGCTTTGCCAACGCGCTGCGCGAAAAAATCCGGCAGAAAAAGACCGCAGTCATTGCGGAAGTCAAAAAGGCCTCTCCGTCCAAGGGTGTAATACGACCCGACTTTAATCCTGCGGAAATTGCCCACACTTACGCGGCGCATGGCGCCACCTGCCTGTCGGTCCTGACTGATGTGCAGTTTTTCCAGGGCTCCAGCGACTATCTGCGCCAGGCACGTGCGGCCTGCCCGCTACCCGTGCTGCGCAAGGATTTCATGATTGATCCCTACCAGATCATCAATGCCAGGGCGCTGGGCGCCGACTGCATTCTGCTGATTGTTGCTGCCCTGCAGCCCGAGCAATTGCGGGAGATGGAAACGGTTGCCCACGAGCTGGACATGGACGTGCTGATCGAAGTGCATGACCGCGCAGAACTGGACATTGCACTTGACATGAAGTCTTCGCTCATCGGCATCAACAACCGTAATCTGCGGACCTTTGAAACCACGCTGCAGACTACGCTGGATCTGCTTCCCCATATCCCTGAGGGACGCTTTGTGATTACAGAAAGCGGCATCCATTCCGCAGACGACGTGCGCCGCATGCATGAGCACGACGTATACGGCTTCCTAATCGGCGAGGCATTCATGCGTGAAGCCGATCCTGGGGTTACGCTTGAATCGTTTATCGTCAATGACTGAAACCAGCAACTGCCCCTTGTGCAATGAACCCGGCGGAGCTCTTCTGTACCGCAACGGTTTTTTGCGCGTGATTGATGCCGGGGAGCCTCACTACCCTGCCTTTACCCGTGTGATTCTGAACCGCCATGTGCAGGAAATGACAGATCTGACGTCGGCCGAGAGACGGGCCCTGATGGGCGCGGTTTACCTGGTTGAAGCGCTGCAAAGGCGCCACTTCCAGCCTCACAAAATCAACGTGGCGCAGCTGGGCAATATGGTGCCTCATGTGCACTGGCACATTATTCCGCGTTTCCGGGATGACCGGCATTTCCCCAATCCGGTCTGGGGGGCTGCACGCGTCCTGAGCAGCGAGACAGACAGCGAGGCAGCTCAGGCCTGCGCCGACCGCGTCGCCCTTGTAAAACGTCATCTGCCCGCCTACCAGCAGGATCTGACTGACACGTTTACAACGGTTTTTGGTGATCCTGAAGCCACACTGCCCGACGACGCAGAGCTGGAACAGACGCTGCTGCGGATCGCTGATTTATAAAGTTTCTTGCATTCTAGGGAAAACACCTATACAATCATAGTCTTTGCAGCGAATACGTTCTATTTTTGCTGCCCGGCTTATTAATCAAAAGCCATCATCGCTCCTACCTCCAGACCCGCATGCGTATCTCCTCTGTCATGCAACGGTTGATCCGGTCGGCTCGATGCTCCGATCAACGATTCGTCTGGCTACTCCATTCGTTTGTTCATCCTGATAAGTAAAGCGCAGGTTTGCATGGTGCATCCCCGCGAGGCTTTGCTGCGTGACAGAATTGTCATTGTGTACGGTTTGCCAGAAGGTATCCTCCTCTGGCTGCCTGGGTAATGTTTTGCATTCGCCCGGCATCACAACCGCAATCTCATTCTTTTCTGCTCGCCTGATGGACAGACTTGCCTGACACCTACTTAGGATTACAAATGTCATTTGATACACTGGGTCTGTCGCCCGTTCTTCTTGCTGCGCTGAAAAAGGCCGGCTTTACTCAACCTACTCCTGTGCAGACAGAAGCCATCCCTCGTGCCCTTGAAGGCAAGGACCTGATTGTTTCTGCACAAACCGGCAGTGGCAAGACCGCAGCCTTCATGCTGCCATCGCTGCATCGCATTGCAGGCATGCCTGCCAACAAAGGCGTGGGCGTTCAGGTTCTGGTACTGACACCCACACGTGAACTGGCTCTGCAGGTTGCAGAAGCCACTAAAACTTACGGCGCCGGCATCAGCGACCTGCGTATTGCAACTGTGGTTGGCGGCATGCCTTACGGCGCGCAGATCAAAGCGCTGTCCCGCCGTGTTGACGTGCTTGTCGCAACGCCTGGCCGTCTGATCGACCACCTGAACGCACGCCGCGTCAATCTGTCCCGCGTTCACACGCTGGTGCTGGATGAAGCCGACCGCATGCTGGACATGGGTTTTATCGAAGACATCGAAAACATCGTGGACCAGACACCGGCAGATCGCCAGACGCTGATGTTCTCTGCCACATTCGAAGGCACTGTTGCGCGCCTGGCAGCCGATATGCTGAACAACCCTCAGCGCATCGATATTGCTGGTCAGAAACAGAAACACGCCAATATTACCCAGACACTGCTTTACGCAGATGACAGCGGCCATAAACTGCGCCTGCTGGGTCATCTGCTGCGTGATGCCTCCATGGATCAGGCCATTGTATTTACCTCCACCAAGCGCGGCGCCGATGCACTGGCAGAACGCCTGGAAGACGAAGGCTTTGCCGCTTCCGCTCTGCACGGCGACATGAATCAGCGCCAGCGTACCCGTACGCTGGGCATGCTGCAAAAAGGTCGTCTGCGCGTGCTGGTTGCCACTGACGTGGCTGCCCGCGGTATTGACGTGCAAGGCATCAGCCACGCCATCAACTTTGACCTGCCCATGCAGGCCGAAGACTATGTACACCGTATCGGTCGTACTGGTCGTGCCGGTCGCAATGGTCAGGCCTTTACGCTGGCGACACATGGCGAACGTCATAAAATCCGCCGCATCGAACAATTCACCGGCCAACCCATGCCAGCCGGCGTGATTGAAGGTCTTGAGCCCGTCAAGTCCGCAGAAAGCGGTCGCGGCGCAGGTGGCAAGGGACGCGGCGGCAAACCCGGTGGTTCACGTCACGGACGTCCTGGTGCTGGTTCTCGCGAGAAAGATCACGCGCGCAGTGGCTTCAGTCATCGCAAGGGTGGCAGCGCCCCTGCCTATGGCGCACGTGAAGAGCGTGGTCGTGAAGACCGTCGTTTTTCCGAAGGTCGTCCTGAGCGTGCCCGTCCGGCCAAATCTTATGATTCTCCCCGTGAATCCCTGATTGACCGTGCCAGCGCCTCATTGTCACGCAATCCGTTTATTTCTGACCGTCCACGCGCAGAAAAAAGCGGCTTCATGAAATCCGATGCAGCGCCTGCTCCTCGTAAACCACGTGCCGAATTTGCTCCTGCACCGTCACGCAAGCCACGCCCCAGCACCCGTTCCGACGGTGGCTTCGGCAGTGATCGCGGTGGTCGCGGCGACAAACCCGGCTTTTCACGCGGCAAAAAGAAACCCGGCTCATCGCGCGCCTGGGTCTAAACCTTTAGGGTCTAAACCTTTATAATGCCCTTTCCCGTGATCAGGCTGGAAAGTTATGCGTGCAAACCCAACCGGCCCTGCGCTGCCCCAGATACAGGAAGCAGCGCAGCGCTACTCTGAAAAAGCCCGGCGCCACCTCGCCGGGCTTGTCCGTGATGCCGGCCCGCAAGGGCTGCCCTTCTCTCGCTGGATGCATGCCGCGCTGTATGATCCACAAACCGGCTATTACGCCGGTGCTCCCCTCAAATTTGGCAATACCCAGGCTGCGCCCGGTTCCTCTCTGGAAGGAGACTTTGTTACCGCTCCGGAACTGTCTCCGTGGTTTGGTCGCGCGCTGGCGCAGCAGATTGGCCCGATTCTGGCCAGCGTGGGCACGCCGCATATCCTTGAATTTGGTGCCGGCTCAGGCGCACTGGCAGAACAATTATTGCAAACGTTATTGCCACAGTTCCCCGATCTGCAATATCACATTCTTGATATCTCCCCAGACCTGACGCGGCGGCAGCGCGAACGTCTGGCGCCCTTTGGCAGCAGCGTGCAGTGGATAGACAGCCTGCCCGACGCATTTCAAGGCTGTGTTGTCGCCAACGAAGTGCTCGATGCCATGCCCGTTTCCCTGTTCGAATGGGGAGCAGACGAGCGGCTTTACGAACTGAATGTCGTGACTCCCAGCGATTCGCAGGCTGGGGCGGTATCTGAAGATGTCAACGAGCAACAGACAACGCATCCTGACACTGAAATCGACCATGCATCTGACACCGTAGCATCTGATGCCGAGGCGCCCGATGCCTTCGAATTTCTGCGGATACCTGCCGATCCGGCGCTGGAGGAAACGATCAGCTCACGTATGCCTGCCCTGCCCGGCTACCGATCCGAGGTGAATCTGCAGGCCGAGTCCTGGGTGACAGGCATGGGTCAGTGGCTGGACGCCGGCGTGGCATTGCTGATTGATTACGGGTTCCCCCAGCACGAGTATTACCATCCGCAGCGTAGCGAAGGCACACTGATGTGTCACCTGCTGCATCACGCACACAGCCATCCTCTGGCCTATCCTGGTATTCAGGACATCACTGCGCACGTGGACTTTACCGCCATGGCCGATGCTGCGGTCGACGGTGGACTGGAAGTTCTGGGTTATACGACCCAGGCCCGGTTTCTGCTTAACTGCGGCCTGCTGGATATGCTGGGAGCACTGAATCCCGAAGACACCGCAGACTATGCGCGCCAGGTAGGCCCGGTACAGAAACTGCTGTCGGAAGCAGAAATGGGCGAACTCTTCAAGGTTCTGGCTGTTGGCAAAAATGTGGACATGGATCTGGTCGGCTTTGCCGTGGGCGATCGCAGGCACAGGCTTTAGCGCGTGGTAATATGTCCATTGCAAAAATTGACTGGCAGATGAGTCTTTTCGCATAGATAATTGTGTTTGTCATATGTCAGTTGTCATCACCTGACGTATAAAACAATTGGCGCAGGGAATCCGTATGGCCCGAAGTACACCACAAGAAGACAATTCGTCAAAGATGGTTATCTACGTTGCGCTCGCGGGCAACATTCTGGTCGCCATCAGCAAATTTATTGCAGCAGCCTTTACCGGCAGCTCTGCCATGCTCAGTGAAGGTGTGCACTCTGTGGTTGACTCCACCAACGAGGTCCTGCTGCTTTATGGCGTTCATCGCAGTCACAATAAACCGGACAGAAAACACCCCATCGGCTACGGACGAGAAGTCTACTTCTGGAGCTTCGTAGTCGGGCTGCTGATCCTGACGTTTGGCGCCGGCGTCTCGGTCTATGAAGGCATCATGCATATCCGTGAGCCGCGCCCCATTGAATCGGCCTATGTGACCTATATCGTACTGGCACTTGCCGTATTGTTCGAAGGCTTTTCCTGGATCTTCACCCTCCGAAAATTCCGCGGCAACCGCCCCTATTCCGAACTGTTCCGGATGATCATTCACAGCAAGGATCCGCCAACCTTCATTGTGCTGCTCGAAGATACCGCAGCAATCCTGGGCCTGTTTATTGCATTTGTGGGTGTATACCTGTCTGTGGCGCTGGATAACCCGGTCTATGACGGCGTGGCCTCTGTACTCATTGGCATCACGCTTGCTCTGACAGCGCTGCTGGTTGCGCGCGAAACCAAAGGTCTGCTTATCGGTGAAGCCGCCAGCCCGCAAATCCGTGACTCCATACTGACGCTAGCGGAAGGGACTGCCGGGGTATCACAAGTGAATGGGCTGATTACCGTACAGACTGCTCCGCAGGAAATTACGGTTGCCATGAGTCTGGAATTTACCGATGCCCTGCGCGTTCCGGAACTCGAAGCCATTGTGGTAGCGCTGGAAAACAAAATCCGCAAGGCCCATCCCGAGGTATCTACCCTGTTCATCAAGCCGCAAGCGCATGAACACTATGAGCGCCAGACGCCTGAGGACGATCCCGGACAGATTGACGTTCCGGACTGAAGATTGTGGTTTATTAATCTGCCGAGATGTAATACAGTAGACTCAACGATGAATCAAACTCTGCTAATTGAGAATCTGATCGTGCATCAGATGCGAAATTGAAAATCACCATTGATTGTCTGAACGGGGGACATCTTTATGAATGAAGAATTCAACCAGAATCAAAGCCAGGACCAGAGCCAGAATCAGATCCCGGTACAGGTGCAGGACAACAGCGCACGTAACTTCACATGGATCACCTATGCGATGTACGTGGCGGGACTGTTTACTGTATTGCTGTCCATTGTCGGGGTCATCATGGCCTATGCAAAACGCAACGAATTCACCAATACGATTTACTACGAGCACATGCAGTACCTGATCCGCACGTTCTGGATCAGCCTCATCGGTGCCATCGTGGGCTTTCTGCTATTGATTGTTCTCGTTGGCTGGGTCGTTCTGGTTGCAGTCACCATCTGGTACATCTATCGAATCGTGATGGGCGCCATCCGGCTGTATGATAACAAGGCAGTGTCTGCCACCTCGTGGTTCTGATTATTCTGCACACTGTGATCCGTTACCCGAATTGAACGCGACTTGCGCGGCAGCGACCACAATTTCGTGCGCATGCTGCAGCGCAAGCCACGGATCTGCAGCATGCGCTGCGATTTCCTCTTCGTGAGCGCCCGACATACGACCCTCGAAAAAACCCACGACTCGGACGGCGGTCTGCTCCAGCACCGCCTGCAGGTCGGCTGAGTCCAATGCACGGGCAACGCTGCTGACCTCGTTCGCGCTGACCTCTGCGTCCCCGTCGACTCGTTCTTTCAGGTCACTGCCAATCAGACTGCTTTCGACCGGCAACCGTGACAACGGCTTCTGTTCCCTGACCCACTCTGCCAGCACGTCCTGCTCGGTTCGTTCGGCCTCAAGCTCCAGACGCTTGATATTCTCTCTTAATTCATTTGTGATGGCGTCGGGCGCGGGCGCAGGTCCGGTTTTGAGTCTTGTTCTTAATTTGCGCAAGGGCAGAATGACCTCTTCACGCCAGTCCTGCACCAGACTGTCGGCCTGCGCAATCTGCTCTGTGGTGGGCGCATGGCCCCAGCGACTGGCAGCCCACAGCATCATCAGCAGCATATTCACATCCAGTCCGATACGATCCTGCAGGGCCAGGCAGTGACCGGCAACGTCCTCCTGCGTATAGACAGCCAGTGAGAACTGCCAGTGATCTGCATGTGTATTGTGCTGCGTCATGAATCATTCCTGTGAAGTCGACGGTTCATCCCGTTCATAACGATTGCGGTCCAGTTTTACTGTTGGGCGCTACATATCACATCTGTGGCAACAACCCCAGCTGCACGATCGCAGACAATCGCCACCGAGCCTGCAGGTATAATAACCTGTCGGTCAACTCCAGGCACTGTCGATCGTAAATAAAGCTGTCGCCACCCACCATTCTCGGGATTGAAGCCATCCATGCACACCACTGCCCCCACCCCTGCGCGCATCATTGTTGGCATTACCGGTGCATCCGGCGCCATCTATGGTGTCCGTGCACTTGAACTGCTAAGCGAAGCGGGCGTGGAAACACATCTGGTGATGACCCGTTCTGCCAGCCTTACCCTTTCGCAGGAGCTGAAAATGCACCCCGGCGAACTGGCGGACCGCGCAACGGTTGTTCATGCCATACAGGATGTGGGCGCCGCCATTGCCAGTGGTTCCTTCACGACCCGCGGCATGCTCATCGCCCCCTGCTCCATCCGTACGCTCTCTGAAATCGCGACCGGCGTCACCTCGTCTTTGCTGACGCGGGCTGCCGACGTGGTACTCAAGGAAAGACGCAGACTGGTGTTAATGGTGCGCGAGACACCGCTGCATCTGGGACATCTGCGCAGCATGGTTGCGGTAACCGAAATGGGCGCCATTGTGATGCCGCCAGTACCCGCTTTCTACGCCCACCCCGAGAGCCTCTCTGAGATGGTGGATCACAGCGTGGGGCGTGCGCTGGACCTGTTTGATATTCCGAACAATGCAGTGAGTCGCTGGGAAGGAATGAACTCGACTCAATAACCCAGGGCATGGCCAAATGGCCTTGAATACGATCCAAATAGCCGAGGCATCTCTCATTAGCCCTGTACATGTCCCGAACCCTTTGAGCATGTCCCAATGACCTTGAATACGCTCCAGCAGACCAGAGCACGCCCCAATTAACCAATCCCTGCCCTCAGTGCGCAGTAACCCTTAATGCGCCGGAAGCCGCTCTATGCCCTGCACAATCGCGGCATATCTTGCATCGCGCACTGCCTGTTTGATACCCCCTGCCGCTGAGCCAGCCTGTCTGGCCACAGCCCCGGCATCCACTTTCAGATAGCAATCCAGAATTGCCGTCCAGGCGTCGATGCGCGAAATTTCAACATCCAGGTTTTCTACTTGCGACTGTCGGGTGCACAGCACAACCTCCAGCAGATCCCGGAACCGCGCCGGCTTGCGCAGACTGTCTGTGGCTTCCAGCGTTTCCAGCGCGTATTCGGCACGCTTGTGCAGATGCGCCTGCTGCGTGGGACTGGGTGTCAGTGGAAGCATATCAAACCGGGCCGAGAGCACCTGCGTCAGTCGGGCGTAGTCAGCGCAGTCTGTCGGCACTTTCAGATGGCTGCTTAGCGCGGCATGCGACTCGGTCTGTGAAAGCAGCACGGCGTACCGGCAAGGCAGCGAGAGTATTCTTGCGGCCGCCAGATTCAGCGCCTGTGCCACTTCGTCATTCCAGACCAGACCAGGAAGTACGATAGGCAATGCATAGGTCTGTTGCAGTACCGAGATCATGCGCGAGGGCTTCTCGCTCATGAGACCCCGCGAGATTTCTTTCCAGACACGTTCCGGAACCAGCGCATCCACTTCGCCATTGCGCACCATCTCTCGACACAGGGCGAGCGTATCGCCGGCCAGGTTGAAGTCGGTAAATCGCGCAGCAAAGCGTGCGAGTCTCAGGATGCGTACAGGATCTTCCACAAACGCATCGCTGGCGTGGCGAAACACCCGGCGATCCAGATCGGCTTTGCCGCCCAGGGGGTCTACCAGCGTACCGTCGGGACGGCGGGCCATGGCGTTGATGGTCAGATCGCGCCGTTTCAGGTCTTCTTCCAGCGTGACCTGCGGACCGGTATGAAAGGTAAAGCCCCGATAGCCGCGCCCGGCTTTTCTTTCGGTGCGCGCCAGCGCATATTCCTCTTTGGTCTGGGGATGAAGAAATACCGGGAAGTCACCTCCCACCGGCTGAAAGCCAAGTCGCACCATTTCCTGGGGTGTGACACCGACAACCACCCAATCGCGATCCCCTTCGGGCAGACCCAGCAATTCGTCGCGTACCGCACCACCCACGACATATACCTGCAGACCGTCAGTCACTGCCATCAGGGTGCTACCTGCCCAAGCCGGGCCATAATGGATTGCGGCTGCCCCGTGAATGATGCGGCGTACCACGTCGCATTGGACAGAACATGCTTCACATAAAGGCGGGTTTCAGTATAAGGAATGGTTTCGGCAAAAATCGCGCCTTCCAGCGGCTGCGTCAGCGAGTCGCGCCAGCGTCTGGCACGGTTGGGGCCCGCGTTATAGCCTGCCGTAGCCAGCACCTGCGACCCATCCAAGTCGTCCAGAGTCATTTTCAGATAAGAGGTTCCCAGCATCGTATTGGTATCAAAATCATTCGCACTGCCAGGCGAATAACTCAGCCCCAGCCGCCGTGATACCAGTTGTGCTGTCCCCGGCATGACCTGCATCAATCCGGCCGCCCCCACAGACGAACGCGCTGCCGTCACAAATCGGGATTCCTGACGAATCAGGCCGTAAACCCAGGCCGGGTCCACACCTACCGCGCGCGCCTGCTGGCTGACGCGTCCCTCAAAGGGTGCCAGATAACGCTGTCGGAAATTGAATTCATTCTTCGTGAGCAGCGATGTATTGATGGTTCGATCATAGACCTGTTCACGCAAGGCCCATTCGGCCGCAGCCATCAGCTCCCGATCATTCATGCCGCGAATCGCAAAATTCCATTCACCAACTGCTTCCGGACGCCAGCCCAGGCGGAAAAGCGCAATGGCTCTTTGCAGCCCCTCATGCGTCATGGCCTTGTTGATTTCGGCTGTCGTGGGCTCTGCAGGCTGAGGAGGAACGGTGATTTTATTGCCCAGTGCTTCGGTGGCCAGTTGACCATAGAAACCATGGTCATACAGAATCGACTGCCAGGCACTCGTTGCGCCTGCCCGATCACCCTGGCCTGCTCGTGCCCGACCATACCAATAGACCCAGACCGGCTCTTTCTGCTGATCTGGTCCCATCATGCGGATGGTCTGTTCCACCCACCTCCAGTCGATGGCAGGCTGCCGCAGCGCCATTCGGGTACGCCAGGCCTGGTTGTAATCACTAAGCCGGAAACCCTGGCCCGCCTTGCGATACCAGCCATCTGCACGCGCTTCCAGATTCAATGCAGCCACCAGTCCAAATTGCGTCCAGGCCCACTGTCGATTGCGTTCCGTCAGCAATGCGGAGCCCTGCTGTTCCAGAAACACCGACCCGCCGTCACGATCCTGGCGCGCCAGGCGACTAAATGCCAGGGCGCGCAGTTCCTGTAGCTCACCATCAGCAGGACCGGCCTGCGTAGCCAGCCAGCCCTTGGGATTGGCCAGGATCGCGTCGTAGGAAGACAGGCCCGCAGGTGAGAATGCCAGAGCCGCGTACCGTCTTGCGCTGTCCTTGCTGTCGTACTCAATCGCATCGCGCAGCAATGGCTCCAGATGCTCAAAGGTAATGATTTTTGCGGCCGTCAGTTGCTGCATCATATTCCAGCAGGCTACGCCGGGTTTGAAGACATCCAGGGCCTGCCTTGCCGTCACCTGGCCATTGCCAAGGTAGCGTGCCTGCAGGATGGCGCAATCGACTTCGGAAGTGCGACTGGCAACTGAACCGATACGCCGGATCGTCTCGAAGTCACCCTGTTTGGCCGAAGCCAGAATCCAGTCTGATTTCAGACGATTTTCCAGATAGGCGTCGCGATTCTGCTGCAGGAACGCATAGATTTCCTGAGTGGGAATCGGCTGGGCTGGATTGCTCAGTTGCTGGCGCAGATACCAGTACATGGGATAGCCGCCCAATTCGTGGTCACCCTGAGCCTGAGCGGCATAAGCCGGCAGCGCATCCCACTGGCGGGACTGCATGGCGGTTCTGGCTGACACAACGGCCGCTCTTGCGGCTTCCGGAACCGGGCGTGGTGCCTGCCCATAGACAACAGCAGAGGAAACCGCCGCAACGTTCTGCGGTGCCGACGAAGGCCGGGCGGCCTGGGTGTTCTGCACCGACTCGGCGCAACCGGCAAGCAACAGGCCTGAGCCCAGCACTCCCCACAAGGTCTGCAGCGAACGCCGCCGCAATCTACCTTGCACTGCCTTGCTGACCCCGACCCCTGCTGTTGTGTGCACGTGCATATGCTGTCCTGTTATAGTCTTGTCTGATATCAATTTATGATTTTTCCACAGGCCATGACCGCTGCCGATACTCCGACCCTGCGTCAATCCCTGCTGGCCGCCCGTTCGGCCATGTCTGACTCTCATCGTCAGATACTAAGTGTACAAATAAAAGAACATATTTTGGACTGGCTGGCAAGCCAGCGTCAAGATACCCGGTTGCCCGATCATTCGGCCATCGGACCGGTGGCAGGATTCTGGCCCATACGTGGCGAGCCGGACCTGATTCCACTACTGCATGACCTGCATGCACTGGGCCATGAAATCAGTCTGCCGGTGATAGAACAGCGCGATGCGCCACTGCATTTTTATCGCTGGTCACCCGACACGCCCCTGAGGCGCGGCACATTCAATATTCCGGAACCCGATGTGCAGACGCCCGCCGCGCAGCCGGCACTGATTCTGGTGCCTACCCTGGGCTACACACGCGACGGTCACCGACTGGGCTATGGAAAAGGCTATTATGACCGCACACTGCACGCGCTTCAACAGCAGGGTCATCGCGCCTGTTGTGTGGGTATTGGATGGGATGAAGGGCTGATTGAAGCGCGACATGACTATATGCCTGCTGCACATGATATGCCCCTGGATGCGATTGTCACGCCCAGTGGCTGGCTAATTCCGGCACGTTAATACAACGCCTTAAAACGAAAGGCCCGCCATGACGGCAGGCCGAATCGATTCGCTTGATGACTTCATTGATTACGTCATTGATTACATCATAGATCGCGTCCGTCACCACGGAACGCCCGACTGCAATCAATAACTGAGATTTTTCCACACCGAGAGGGTTGCCTCGGCGTTGTTCAGCGTATAGAAGTGAATACCAGGCACGCCACCATCGATCAGCTTCTGGCAAAGCTGGGTGACCACCTCTGCACCAAAAGCACGGATGGATGCCTTGTCATCGCCGAACTGCGCCAGACGCAGCCTGATCCAGCGTGGCACTTCCGCGCCGCACATTTGCGAGAATCGAAGTAACTGCGTGTGGTTGGTAATCGGCATGATACCGGGAACGATGGGAATGGTGACACCCCGTTGAACCGCACGATTGGCAAAATCAAAATACGCATCAGGATTGAAAAAATACTGTGTGATCGCGCTGTTTGCGCCCGCATTGACCTTGGTCACAAAATTATTCAGATCCTGTTCGGGACTGTCAGCCTGCGGATGCATCTCGGGATAGGCCGCCACTTCAACGTGAAACCAGTCGCCGGAATGCTCGCGAATCAATCGCACCAGATCTGAGGCATAGCGATAATCGGAATCGTTACCGCCCATACCCGAAGGCAGGTCGCCACGCAGGGCCACAATGCGACGGATCCCATTTTCTTTATAGTGGTCCAGCAACTGCACCAGAGATGATTTACTGGCGCCGATGCAGGACAAATGCGGGGCGGCTTCACACCCGAGTTGCGAAAACATGGACACGGTTTCGGCCGTGCCATCGCGGGTGGATCCGCCTGCCCCAAAGGTCACACTCACATAACGAGGGTGCATTGCCATTAACTGCTTGGCCGAGCCGACCAGCCGCTCGCGTGATGCCTGATCACGCGGCGGAAAGAACTCCAGGCTGAACGCCTCGTCGGAAAAAGAACTCATAAACTTAATTCAGAATACTCAGCAAAATTGCGGAAATGATGGAATACAGTATCGCGCCAATCACGGCCCACCAGAAACCATCCACCTTGAACCCATTGAAAACCGAACCGGCCAGCCAGAACATGAGCACGTTGAGTATTAGCAGGAACAGACCCAGCGTGATAACCGTAATGGGCAATGTCAGGATGGCAAGAACGGGATAGACCACCGTGTTGACCAGACCCAGAATGACAGCTGCAATAAGTGCAGAGACAAAACTGGTAACGGTAATACCAGGCAGAATATAGGCAACAATCATGAGGGCGAGCGCTTGCAGGACCCAGGTTAACAGCAATGTCATATTACTTCTCCTTTAATTTCCCTTTATAAAACACCAATACCCGGGCAGCAGAAGCTGCCCTTACATCACAACTGAAAACTATAATTGCAGATTACAACTGCAATCACGATCATATATCACAGCCGTAATCATCATACCGCGGGTTGCAGTCAACCTTGCAGCACGTTATCAATAGCGATAATGATCGGGCTTGAATGGTCCCTGCGCAGGCACGCCGATATAGTCGGCCTGTTTCTGCGACAGTTCGGTCAGCGTCACGCCCAGTTTCTTCAGATGCAGGCGTGCAACCTTTTCATCAAGATGCTTGGGAAGAACATAGACCTGACCTTTCTTGTATTCGGCTGTTCTCGTAAAGAGTTCGATCTGCGCAATGGTCTGGTTGGTGAATGACGCGGACATCACAAAAGAAGGATGACCGGTTGCGCAACCCAGATTGACCAGACGTCCCTGAGCCAGGAGAATAATACGCTTGCCATCTGGGAAAATAATGTGATCAACCTGCGGCTTGATCTCTTCCCACTCCAGGTCTTCGACCGACGCTACGTCAATTTCATTATCGAAGTGACCGATATTGCAGACGATGGCTTCGTTTTTCATGCGCTCCATATGCTCGCGCGTGATCACGTGATAATTGCCCGTTGCGGTCACGAAAATATCGGCCTTGTCGGCAGCCTCTTCCATGGTGACCACTTTGTAGCCTTCCATGGAGGCCTGCAGGGCGCAGATGGGGTCAATTTCAGTGACCCAGACCTGAGCGCGCAGTGCAGCCAGCGCCTGAGCGCAGCCTTTACCCACATCACCAAAACCAGCAACCACGGCAATTTTCCCGGCAACCATTACGTCAGTGGCACGCTTGATGCCGTCGACCAGCGATTCGCGGCAGCCGTAGAGATTGTCGAACTTGGATTTTGTGACTGAGTCATTGACGTTAATGGCCGGAATCTGCAGTTCGCCTTTCTGCGCCATCTGGTACAGACGATGCACACCGGTCGTGGTTTCTTCAGTCACGCCGATGATGTTGGCCAGACGGGTGGAGTACCAGGTTGCGTCTTTTTCCAGGCGCTTGCGAATGGCGGCAAACAGCACGGTTTCTTCTTCACTGCCGGGGTTGTCCAGCACGGAAATATCTTTCTCGGCCTTGGCACCCAGGTGCAGCAGTGTGGTGGCGTCGCCGCCATCATCCAGAATCATATTGGCCTGTTCACCGGGCCATTCAAAAATACGATGCGTGTATTCCCAGTAGTCAGCCAGCGTCTCGCCTTTGATCGCGAACACAGGCACGCCACTGGCGGCAATGGCTGCCGCTGCATGATCCTGGGTAGAGAAAATATTGCATGACGCCCAGCGCACTTCAGCGCCAAGGGCAGTGAGGGTTTCAATGAGAACGCCCGTCTGAATGGTCATGTGCAGGCTGCCTGCAATGCGTGCGCCTTTCAGAGGCTGGGATTTGGCGAATTCTTCGCGCGTGGCCATCAGGCCAGGCATTTCGGTTTCGGCAATGGAAAGTTCGCGGCGGCCCCAGTCGGCCAGCCCGATATCGGCAATTTTGTAATCAGCAGTCATAGTATTCATCCTGAAACATACTGCGATGCCGATGTGAGCGTAAGTGCGCTTCACCATAGACCAGCAACGCAGTATATGATGAGCGCAGTTCGTTACCTGATCGTATTCTGAGCCTGGCATGACTATTGAGTCATGTCGCAACGCCCCTCAGAACACGATGATTATACCTTAAGCAATGGCTTTTTTCAGAGTGTCTGCCTTGTCTACGGCTTCCCAGCTGAACTCGGGCTCGGAGCGGCCAAAGTGGCCATAGGCTGCAGATTTTGTGTAGATAGGACGCAGCAGATCCAGCATCTGCACGATGCCGCGCGGACGCAGATCAAAATGCTCGCGGACCAGTTTTGCGATCTCGTCATCGGGAATCACACCTGTGCCTTCCGTATAGACGGTGATGTTGATCGGCTCGGCCACACCAATGGCATAGCTGACCTGGATCTGGCATTGACGTGCCAGACCGGCAGCCACAATATTCTTGGCGACATAGCGGGCTGCGTAGGCTGCAGAGCGGTCCACCTTGGACGGATCCTTGCCTGAGAAAGCGCCGCCGCCATGAGGGCACGCACCGCCGTAAGTATCAACAATAATCTTGCGTCCGGTCAGGCCGCAATCGCCTTGCGGTCCGCCGATAATGAACTTACCGGTAGGATTGATCAGGAATTTGGTGTCCGGCGTAATCAGGCCATCGGCAAAAGTGGGCTTGATGATTTCTTCGATCACGGCCTCACGGATGTCATTCTGGGAGATATCGGGAGCATGCTGAGTAGACAGCACAACCGTATTGACCTCTACCGGTTTGCCATCAACATAGCGGAATGTCACTTGTGATTTGGCATCGGGACGCAGCCATGGCAGACGACCATCTTTGCGCAGTTCGCTCTGACGCTGTACCAGACGGTGGGCATACCAGATTGGCGCAGGCATGAGATCAGGGGTTTCGTCGCAGGCAAAGCCGAACATCAGACCCTGGTCGCCCGCACCCTGATTCAGGATTTCTTCTTCGCTGCGATCAACGCCCTGAGCGATATCCGGTGACTGCTTGTCATAAGCCACAAGCACAGCGCAGCCCTTGTAATCAATACCATAATCAGTATTGTCATAGCCAATACGCTTGATGGTGTCGCGGGCGATCTGGATATAGTCGATATTGGCCTTGGTGCTGATCTCGCCAGCCAGTACGACCAGGCCGGTATTGCAAAGGGTTTCAGCAGCGACGCGGGAGTTGGGATCCTGCTCGAGCAGCGCGTCAAGAATGGCGTCGGAAATCTGGTCAGCAACCTTGTCGGGGTGACCTTCGGATACGGATTCGGAAGTAAATAGAAAATCGTTGTGGGCCATGTTGCGTCCAATGAATAGTGTCTAAACAAAACCGACATTCTCAGAACGCGAAGCACCGATGGTGATGACTACTGGCGCGACGCTTTAGCGGAATGTATCCGGAAACCCTGATCTGCAGCAACTTCCCTGGCAGAAAAGAATCCGTTAGTCGCCCCGCAAGTTGTCGGTTAACTCAGCGACGTGAAAATCATTTTATGACAAATTGACTGTCAGGGTTTTAAAAACCCTGACGCCAACAGATAAAAGGCGGCAGCGCCAGCCGGCGCGGCATGCAAGGCAATGATTCTGCCTGCCACACCGACTGACAATGGCTGCTGCCTTACTTCTTCAGACGATAGGCCACGACAGCATCGCCACCTTTGGTACCCAGGGAACCGTGACCACCCGCAGCAATAATCACATACTGCTTGTTGTCTGCGCCCATATAGGTAGAAGGCGTTGCCTGTCCGCCGGCAGGCAGTTCCGTTTCCCACAGCAATTTACCGGTATTGACATCATAGGCCCGGAAGAAATTGTCTGCTGTTGCGCCGTGGAATACCAGATCACCACCGGTCAGCAGCGGTCCGCCGTGCGCGACCATACCCATGGGGAAACCAATCGGGAAGCGGCCGGGCAGGAAGGTGGTTTTCAGATTCTTGGTTGTGCCAACGCGGCGCAGCCATTCCGTTTTACCTGTGGTCAGGTCTACACCCACCATACGCCCCCATGGAGGCGCAATGCATGGCACACCCAGGTCAGAGGCAAGCTGGCTGATCTTGATCGCGTAATCGCCTTCGAAATTTTCATTCCAGTAAGGCGTATCCTCTTTGGTGAAGAGACGTTTGTCGGTCGTCTGCGCATCCCGCTTGATCAGATTGTATTTATAGGCCAGGCGCACGGGCGAAGCCACCAGGATCTGACGCTGCGGATCCACCGCGACCGAACCCCAATTGAATACACCGATATTGCCGGGGAAAATCAGCGATCCCTTCTCGGTAGGTGGCGTCCATGGGTTGCCATCATATCGAAGTGATTTGAACTCAATGCGGCACGCCATTTGATCAAACGGCGTTATACCCCACATGGATTTTTCCTGCAGCGGATCCGGAATAAAGTTCAATGCCGAAACGGGCTGTGTCGGTGAATACTTCTCGCCTTCGATGCCCTTGGTGGAAACGTCCACATTCTTGATTGGATAAACGGGCTCACCGGTAAGCCGGTTCAGCACAAACAAGTTACCTGTCTTGGTTGGCAACACCAGTGCTGGCGTCATTTTTCCCTGATAGTTGATATCCAGCAACGATGCCTGGGAAGGATTATCACGGTCCCACAGGTCGTGTTTCGAAGACTGGAAGAGCCATTTGAATGTTCCTGTGTTCAGATCAAGGGCAACCAGCGTATCGCGAAACTTTTCAGTATTGCTGTTCATATCGCGACGGGTGCCAAGCTCATCCGGAGAGGCATTGCCAAATGGCACGTAAACCAGCCCGTTTTTCAGGTCAGCGCTTAGCGTAGTCCAGGCAACGGGCGTATCCTGGGGATAGGTCTGGCCCTGGGCAATAGGTTGTGTGTTCTCGGGATTGGCCGGATCAAAGTTCCACACCAGTTTGCCTGTTATCGCGTCGTAGGCGCGAATCACGCCCGAAGGATTGCCGGCGTCATAGCCATTATCCATCACTGATCCGCCCACAATCACCAGCTTGCCAGCCACCAGCGGTGCGGCCGTCTGCATGAGTGCATGCGGACGAATCTCACCCATGTTCTCGCGCAGATCGACGATGCCATCCTGCCCAAAATCCGCGCAAGGTTTGCCGGTATCGGCATCCAGTGCAATCAGTTTGGCATCGGTGGTCGCGTTGAAAATACGTTTGCTGCATGCTGCCGTACCCTCACTGGCGGTCGCCTGTGTCTGCCCTGCGGGCGCATCTGTTGACGCAGTTGCCTGAGCAGCAGAATCCGCGGTCGCCTGTGTCTCAGGTGCCGGGTTCGTCTGTGCGGCGGCAGAATCATTATTGCCGGCAAAGTAGCTGACACCACGACATGTCTGATGCTGCTGCAGGTATGAACGATCCTTGCTCGGCGTGTACTTCCATTTCAATTCGCCGGTCTCGGGGTTCAGTGCATGAACTTCATTATGTGGCGTGCAGAAGTAAACCGTATCATTGACTTTCAGTGGCGTTGCCTCGAACGTGTATTCGCTTGCATCATCATCCTGACGTGTGTCGCCGGTATGATAGGTCCACGCCACCTCCAGATCACCCACGTTGTCCTTGCTGATCTGGTTCAGATTTGAAAAGCGCTGTCCATTATTGTCGCCGCCATAGGCTGCCCAGTCATTCTGCGCCACGGCATCGGCAGTCGTGTTGCGTTCTGTGGCAATATTGCCTTGCTGCGGATAAGGATCATAAAACATCAGCCCTATCACAATTGCAATAACAGCAATGACGGTGCCGCCCAGGAAGGGATGAAATGAACGAACCCCAGTGGAACTGTCAGCACGATACAAAGGCCGAACGATCCATGGCAGGGCGAGCCAGACACCGATAATGCCGATGATGTCGCCACGCGGTATCCATTGCCATTTGTCGAAGCCGACTTCGTAAATCGTCCAGGCAACCACAACCCACATGAGCACGGCGTAGATTGAGAGCGCACTTTTCTTTTTCAGAAAAAGCATGACAGCTGTGATCAGCAGACCAATGGCCATGATCACATAGAAGACCGACCCGCCAACCAACAGCAGGCGGCCACCCATGTACAGCATGGCCAGGCCCACTATCGCAATGACGAGGCTTGTTAGTTTATTAATCATTATGACTCCAGTTAAATGCTTGCAGCTTGCGGTGATCCCCGCGTGCCGGCCGGCATTGGCGTGCAAGGGCAAAGCCGCCGGCAGAAATGCGGAATCATCGCTGAATAATTACGATCGTGTACAGGCTGTGACGCTTCGTATGAAGGGCCTGCGGTCCCGGCGGGAATTCGGAAAGGAGACAATCATTGCGACACCATGCAGTCTGAACGCGATAGGGAATGGCCGGCCAGAATGTCAGCCACTCAGACGCTGTCGCCAGTTCGCCCGATAGGCGATACACTGGTTCGAGTGAGGGTATACCCTAGGAATATATCATTACACTTGCCATTCTTGCACGTCATTTCGTTTGTGTTAACCAAAATGAAGGCCCGGTGCTGCACATTTCAGATTGACGTAAGCTGAAATCAAACCGACTGGTGATGGTCTACCCTGTTCATCCCGTCTTTAAGCATTGGTTTTCACATCAAACATGGCTGACAGGTTCTCCGTTACAATCGATCAGACTTGGGCCTGTCCCATTCGGCCCGTTTATGTTTGACCCGTATGAAATCCGCCATTCTTGTTTTTCTTTTCCGCTGTATCAACCTCCTGCCTGACAGCCTGCGTCTTGCGCTGGGCCGCGTCTGCGCAAGTCTCACGTACCGGCTGATGGGCCGGCGCCGGTTCATCGTCAGCAAAAATCTGGAACTGTGTTTTCCGGAGGCGTCGCAGCAACAGCGCCAGCAATGGACGCGCGAGCACTTCCGAATCCTTGCACAGACCATCATTGATCGTGCCGTACTGTGGTATGGATCCGAAGAAAAAATCCGTCGCCTGGTTCATCTTGAAGGCTTCGAACATATCCAGAAAAGCATGGACTCAGCGCAGCCGACCCTGCTTTTCGCTCCGCATTTTGCCGGACTGGATGCCGCCGCAACCATTCTGTCCATGCACCTGCCCAGGTCCGCCACCATGTATACGCCGGCATCGGACCCGCAGGTGGATGCCATCATGATCAAAGGACGCGGGCGCTTCAACGATGTGACCCAGATCTCCCGCAAGCAGGGAATCCGCCCGCTGCTGCGCCTGATGCGCGATGGTGCGGTTGTGTATTACCTGCCCGATATGGATTTTGGCCGCGAAGGCGCGATCTTTGTGCCCTTCTTCGGCGTCCCTGCCGCGACCCTGCCCGCAACCGCACAGATTGCGCGAACCTGGAAAGCCAATATCATTCCTATCGTGACACGCTGGGACAAGACGACGGGCCAGTACCATACCCGTGTACTTCCCCCATTTGAGAATTTCCCCGGGCAAATGAGCCTGGAAGAGGCCACGCTTTTCTGCAACCAGCAGCTCGAAAACTGGATCCGCCCCGATCCGCCTCAATACTATTGGGTGCATCGCCGCTTCAAGACCCGCCCAGTCGGGGAAGAGAAATTCTACTGATTCGGTAATACCGGTGTGGTGCTGTGGCACCGGATGGGCGATAATAGCGATATTGATTCTGGAATTAACTGCAATGATCTGGTCCTTTTCAAAAATGCACGGTGCAGGCAACGACTTTGTCGTGCTCGATGGCGTTCGTCAGTCCATAGACATGACGCCTGAACGCGCGCGGGCACTGGCCCATCGTCAGTTCGGCATTGGCGCCGACCAGATCCTGCTTGTTGAAACCCCCAGCCATCCAGAGGCCGACTTCCGCTACCGCATCTTCAATGCAGACGGCAGCGAAGTGGAGCATTGTGGCAATGGTGCGCGCTGCTTTGTCCGCTTTGTGCATGAGCAGAAGCTCTCTTCGCGCAACCCGTTAAAGGCGGAAATCGCAACCGGCCTGATTGTGCTGGAAGAAGCGTCGGATGGCACCGTGTCGGTCAGCTTGGGGCAAACACGTTTTGAACCCGAAGCCGTCGCGTTTGACACCACAGATCTTTCCAGCAGCACAGAACACGAAGACACGCTCTGGTCACTGCCGCTGGATAATGGTGACACCGCACTCCTGTCTCTGGTCGCCATATCCAATCCGCATGCCGTTCAGATCGTCAGTAATGTGGCCGAGGCGCCTGTTGCCATTCAGGGCCCCCTCATTGAATCCCATCCTCGGTTCGCCCATCGGGTCAATGCCGGGTTCATGCAGATTATGGACCCGCAAACCATTCAGTTGCGTGTCTATGAAAGAGGTGCCGGCGAAACGCTGGCCTGCGGCACCGGCGCCTGCGCTGCCGTCGTGGCGGGCATTCGTCGTGGTCGTCTGGAATCGCCCGTCACTGTTCACACGCGCGGCGGTGATCTCAACATTTCGTGGGATGGCAACAATATCACCATGCGCGGGCCCGCGGTCACCGTCTTTTCAAGTGAAATCGATATTGACCGCCTGGTTGCGCAGTACCGTAACAGCACTGCTTTATAAAGGAATACCTACATGTCTGAAGCCGTCGAGCTGACAGCAGAAACCGTCGCACAGTTCCTGCAGGACAATCCTGCATTCTTTGACGAACACGCTGACATTTTCGCCACCCTGACTGTGCCCCACCCTCATGCGAGCCGTACGTTGTCGCTGGGTGAGCGCCAGATCCTGACACTGCGTACCCGCAACAAGGAGCTGGAATGGAAACTGTCGGAGCTGTTGCATAACGCCAATTCCAACGAGGCCATCAGCGATCATGTCACCTTATGGTGTACACGCATGCTGGCAGAGCCAGACCCACAACGTCTGCCGCAGCGTGTTGTAGACGGGCTGCGCCAGGAGTTTGACATGCTCAGCGTCGCACTTCGCCTGTGGAATCTGCCTGCGCTCAAAGACGAACGCTTTTCCAGCAGCGATGATATGCTGCAGGCTTACGTTGCGGGTTTGAAAAAACCGTATTGTGGTCAGGAAGGCTACCTGCCTGCGCAAGACTGGTTTGACAACAAGCCCGGTTCGGTCGCCATCGTGCCGCTGGTTTATGACGATCGTAATATCGGCGTGCTGGTGTTTGCAGCAGAAGGCAATGAGCATTTCAAGCCTGATATGGGCACGACCTTTCTTGAGATTCTGGGCAAACTTGCCAGCGCCTGCCTCAGCCGTCTGGCATCCGCGGAGTAATCCAGTCACGTGGTGTAGAGGTATCGTGCCAGGGATTTTGGAAAACATCATGACACAAGTCCTGCCCGAACCCATGGAGAAATGGCTGCAATACCTGGAGACCAACCAGCGTTATGCCAGCCATACCCTATCTGCCTACCGGCGGGATCTCGCGCTGCTGGTGGCGGTGTACCCCAATGCACAACCTGAGGCGTTGACCAATGCGCAAATTCGTCACGCCATTGCACGCCTGCATGCCCAGGACTATCGTCCGCGCAGCCTGGCGCGTATTCTGTCGGCGTGGCGCGGGTTTTATCATTGGTGGATTCCCAAGGCCGGCGTGAAAGTCAATCCGGCGCTGGATGTCAAAACCCCCAAGATTCCGCGCTCGTTACCCAAAGCCCTTTCTGTCGAACAGACCCAGGCATTGCTGGATCATCCCACGGTAACCCTCGGAACCGAACCGGCAGACCTGCGCGACCAGGCCATGTTCGAAGTGCTCTATTCCAGCGGCCTGCGGCTGGCAGAACTGGTGAGCCTGGATATTCAATACACGCGCAAGGACGGATACGAGTCTGCAAGCTGGCTGAATCTGGACGAAGCCGAAGTTTCAGTTACGGGTAAAGGTGGCAAAACGCGCACGGTTCCGCTGGGACGCAGCGCGCTCGCCGCCATTATGCAATGGCTGGAAGTGCGCCACAAACTGCTGCCAACCGAAAGCCCTGTCGCCGACCAGGCGGCCGTGTTTCTGGGTGCGCGCGGCAAGCGAATATCGCCACGCGTGGTGCAATTGCAGCTCAAAAAACTGAGCCTGCGTAGCGGTGTTCCCGCCCAGGTTCATCCGCACGTACTGCGTCACAGTTTCGCAAGCCACGTACTGCAATCTGCCCAGGATCTTCGTGCCGTTCAGGAAATGCTGGGGCACGCCAATATCTCCACAACGCAAATCTATACCCGACTGGATTTCCAGCACCTGGCCGACGTCTACGACAAAGCGCATCCGCGAGCGAAAATGGACGATGAGGATCTAAAAAAATAGAGGTCATGCTGCGAAGCGAGGTAGCCCTTATACAGGCGATGGCCCGCTTTACCGTCAGCGACGCCGCAACAGTCCCTGATGCTTCCCGAAAAGCATGGAAAGAATATAGAACAGACCCGCAGACAGAATAATGGCGCTGGATGCCGGCAGGCTGAAGTGATAGGACAGAATCAGTCCCGTATAGGAGGCGAGCACGCCAATGGACACAGCCAGCACCAATTGCCAGCCCAGGGTACGCCCCCAGAACCGTGCGGCGGCGGCAGGCAGCATCATCATCCCAACCACCAGCAATGTACCCATCACCTGATACCCGGCAACCAGATTGACGACCAGCAGGATCAGAAACCCGCCATGCACCAGTGACCCATTGCCACCTTCCATCTTCAGAAACGCGGGATCCAGGCATTCGATCACCAGCGGCCGGTACATCAAGGCCAGGGCCACCAATGTCACGCTGGATACGCACATAATGAAGAACAGATGCTGATCATCCAGACCCAGTACGGTTCCGAATAGGACATGGAGCAGGTCCATATTGGACCCTTTGAGGGAAATCAGCAGTACCCCCAAACCCAGTGAAATCAGGTAAAAAGCCGCGAAGCTGGCATCCTCTTTCAGGCCAGTGGAGCGCGCGACCGCGCCCGCCAGTACCGCTACCAGCAATCCGGTGGCCAGTCCGCCGATCAGCATGGCGGTCATTGAGACGCCTGCCAGCAGAAACGCAACCGCCACGCCAGGCAGAATCGCATGGGACATGGAATCGGCCATCAGACTCATGCGACGCAAAATCAGGAACACACCCAACGGACCCGCGGCCAGAGAAACAAAAATCGACCCAAACAGGGCTCGACTCATGAACGTGAATTCGGCAAAGGGCGCGAACAGGGCCGCGTGCAAAGACGCCAGCATCAGAAGCCTCCCAATGCCAGGGAGCGCGCCCGCTCAAGATTGCTCTCGGTCAGAACATCGGTCGTCGCCCCCCAGGCAACGACCTGTCGCGCGAGCAGCAGGGTCTGCGGGAAACACTCGCGCACCAGTTGCGCATCGTGCAGAACCACCAGAACCGTCCGGCCTTCGCGATGCCAGCCCAGAAGAATATTCAGAAGCAGACTGCAGGTCGACTCGTCCACGGCAGTAAACGGCTCATCCAGAATCATGACCGGCGCATCGCACACAATGAGTCGCGCAAACAAGGCACGCTGCATTTGCCCGCCTGACAGATTTGAAATCAGATCCCGTGACTTGTCTGTGAGTCCCACGGTCTGCAGAGCATCGCGAATGCGCTGCCGTTCTGCGCGATCGTAGCGCCCGAAAGCCCCGACTCTTCGCCACGCGCCCATGGAAACCAGATCATGCGTGGTGATGGGGAAACTGCGGTCAATATCGCTGATCTGCGGCAAAAGCGAAATGCCGCCGGCAAAGGGAGGATGAATGGTGACGCTTCCGGTGCGTGGCGCCAGCTGGCCCGTCACCGCTTTGAGCAAAGTGGATTTGCCTGCGCCATTCGGTCCAAGGATGGCCGTCAGTGTCCCTTCCAGAAAGCGCCCCGTCACACCGGTGAGTGCTGGCACACTATTCCACGCAACGGTTACATCATCCAGTTCAATAACAGGACGACGGCCCGCAGTCTCGGGATTCGCAGCCGCTATATGGGAAGTTGATGACGCACCGACAGGCGCAGAAGAGAAAGACATGAGTGCAGATTGAGGAAACGCAGTCAGGCGATTAGCCTGCTACGCCTCCCATCCAGCCGATAGACCAGGCAATGGCGGTCCAAAGAACCAGCAGCAAAGCCAACACAGGCGCCAGCCGGGCGAAAACGGAAGCCAGGAAAACGGTCTGCTGCGCAGGCATGGAATCGACCTGAGCCTGAGCACTGGTCTGGCTCAGGGTTTCGGCGTGGGCGTGGACGTGAGTGCGGGATTGAGCCTGATTCTGCGCTTCAGTCGGTACAAAACCCGCTGCCGGCGCAAAACGCTTTTCGGACGGGAGCGCACAGGAGGACGCGACAAACCGATGCCCTTGCGCTGATGGACAGACTCGCTTCAAACCTGCTGACAGTGAAATATTCTGCATGGCGATAAGGCCCGATAATTGTTCGATAATGCCCGATAGGCGCGGAAGCCCTCCTACCCTGGCATTCCGACCACCCCGAAAAATGATATGTTATATCATTATATACAGAATCTGCCGCCCTCATACAAAAAATACGTGAATCCGTCAGTATTTACGCGGATGCGGTATGATTCCAGACATAACCATTAACGATATTTCCCGCCCAATGACCGCCAAAACCCCCGCAGATCCGCAAGCGACGGAACACAGCCATCATCACGTTGCCCATAACCATTCCGTAGCCTACCAGCTGCTGGAAGCCATTCGTCATTGCGAAGAGCGCGGCACGCGGCTCACCCCGATTCGCCAGCATGTGCTGACCCTGCTGCTGGAGGCCGGACGCAGCCTCAAGGCCTACGAACTGCTGGAAGCCATGAAGCAGTTGTACCCCCAGGCCAAACCACCCACCGTCTACCGGGCGCTGGATTTTCTGGTTGAAGAAGGACTGATCCACCGTCTGGACGCCGTGAATGCCTGGACGGCCTGTCAGGACGTGGCGGGGCATCATCACGATCTGCTGATCGTATGCACCGTCTGCGGCAAAGTGGCAGAACTGAGCGCCCCGCTGATCAGCCACCAGTTGCACGACATGATTCAGGCAGCCGGGTTCATACAGACGACCAGTGAGACAGAATTGCGCGCCATCTGCCAGGATTGCAGCCGGAAACAAAAGGAAAATGCCGCCGAACCGGCCTGATGCTTCGCACCGGCTGACAGCCTTGCGCTGCAGTAAATGCGCGCTTGTGCACTGACCACAAAATAGTGAACATTTTCTTACACAAATCAGTATCTTAGGGTTTGTCCCCAGTATTTCGGTTTATTTTCGCAAGGGCACAATTAACGTTTGCCCTATTTGCAAAGCTATGATGTAATCCTGCGATTGACTTTGGAAACGTCTTTTTAAAACCGGTCGGTTTCTTCCGTCCGAAGGACGTTCAGACGCTATGACACAAACGCAATCGCAAGCAGACAAAATGATCCCAGTTACCGTACTAACCGGCTTTCTGGGGGCCGGCAAAACCACTCTTCTGAAACGCATTCTGACCGAATATCACGGCAACCGCATTGCCGTCATTGAAAACGAATTCGGGCCCGAAAGTATCGATAACGAACTTCTTGTGCAGGACAGCGACGAACAGATTATCGAGCTGTCCAATGGCTGCGTATGCTGCACCATTCGCGGCGACCTGCTCAATACGCTCACAGACCTGAAAAACCGTCATCAGAAAGGCGAGCTCAAGTTCGAACGCGTAGTTATCGAAACCACCGGTGTGGCCAATCCCGGTCCCGTTTGTCAGACCTTCTTCATGGATGACAGCGTTGCCGCTTTCTACCGTCTTGACGCAGTCATTACTGTCGTCGACGCCAAGCACGGCATGGAAACCCTGGATACGCAGCCGGAAGCGCAGAAACAGGTTGGTTTTGCAGACCGCATCCTGATCTCCAAAAAAGATCTGGTAACAGACGAAGAATACAGCGCCCTGCGCCATCGTCTGCTTCACATGAATCCGCGTGCAGAAATCATGCCGGTTCATTTTGGTGAAATTGACATCAACAAGGTGCTGGATGTCAGCGGTTTCAACCTGAATACCATTCTGGATATCGACCCCGCCTTCCTGAGTGAAGAGCACCCGGACGCGGCTCATGACCACGATCATGATCACGGCCATGGACACGATCACGGTCATGATCACCACCACGATCATGGCCACGATCACCACGACCACCATCATGCTCATCACGATGACGAAATTGGTGCGTTTGTTTTCAAATCGGACAAGCCCTTTATCCCTGAACGCCTGGAAGAATTTCTTAGCGGTGTGGTTCAGGTGTTTGGTCCGGATCTGTACCGCTACAAAGGCATTCTGTACATGAAAGGCATGCGCCAGCGCATGATTTTCCAGGGTGTTCACATGCTCATGGGCGCCGAACCGGGCAAACCCTGGGGTGCCAAGGAGAAACCGTCAAACACCATGGTGTTTATCGGCCGCAAGCTGCCCAAGGATGTGATCCTTAACGGGCTCAATCAGTGCCTCGTACAAAAGTAAGAGGTATTGAAAGCATCGTATTGCAGAAGCGTGGCTTCGCAGTTCCCAACGCTACTGTGCTTTATTCAACATTATTGAAATGAGATATGGAGTGTTTTATGGCTAAGGCAGCTAAAAAAACAGACGCGACAACGCAAGCCCCTCTTCTGACTGAAGAGCAACTGCTCGCCATGCCCGAATCGGACTACATGAACGCTGACCAGCTGGCGTTTTTCCGTGATCGTCTGAAAAATCTGGAAGACGAGATCATCAACAATGCTGGCGTGACCACCGAGAACCTGCGGGAAACCCAGTTTGTACCCGATCCAGCCGACCGTGCCACCATTGAAGAAGAACACGCCCTGGAACTGCGTACCCGTGACCGTGAACGCAAATTGCTCAAAAAAGTGCAGCAGTCACTGGCACTGATCGATTCCGGCGAGTACGGCTGGTGTGAAGAAACCGGCGAACCTATCGGTCTGCGCCGCCTGCTGGCCCGTCCTACGGCTACCCTCTCCCTGGAAGCCCAGGAACGGCGTGAAAAACGCCAGAAAATGTACGGTGATTAATTAATTGATTCCGGTTCCTTGAAATCTTCCCAGGCCGTCCCTATCTACCTAGGGAAACAACAGGAAGGCTCTATGGAACAATTTCACGCTACTACCATCGTCTGCGTCCGGCGCGGCAATCAGGTCGCGCTCGGCGGCGATGGTCAGGTCACTCTGGGCAATATTGTCATCAAAGGCACTGCCCGCAAAATCCGCCGCTTGTACCACGACAAAATTCTCGCCGGCTTTGCTGGCGCGACGGCAGACGCATTCACCCTTCAGGAACGCTTCGAGGCCAAACTGGAAAAGCACCAGGGCAATCTGATGCGCGCGGCTGTCGAACTGACCCGCGACTGGCGCACCGACCGCGTCCTGCGTCGGCTTGAGGCCATGCTTATCGTGGCCGACAACGAACACACGCTTATTCTGACCGGCAACGGCGATGTGCTGGAACCCGAAAACGGCATCGCTGCCATCGGCTCCGGCGGCGCCTATGCCCAGTCTGCCGCCCTGGCTCTGCTGCAAAATACCGAACTGCCCCCCGAGACCATTGTCAAAAAGTCCCTGGAAATCGCGGGCGACCTGTGTATTTACACAAACAGCAACCACATTGTTGAAACACTCTAACCGGAAAGATCAGTATGTCAGCGAGTGTCATGACCCCCAAAGAAATTGTCTCTGAACTGGACAAAAACATTGTCGGACAGAACAAGGCAAAAAAATCCGTCGCCGTTGCCCTGCGCAACCGCTGGCGTCGCCAGCAGGTGCCTGAGCCCCTGCGCAATGAAATCCATCCCAAAAACATCCTCATGATCGGCCCAACCGGCGTGGGTAAGACCGAAATCGCCCGCCGTCTGGCCAAACTGGCCAATGCGCCCTTCATCAAGATCGAAGCCACCAAGTTCACCGAGGTCGGATATGTAGGTCGCGATGTGGATACCATCATCCGTGATCTGGTGGAAATCTCCATCAAGCAGACGCGCGAACGTGAAACACGGCGTGTTCGCACCCAGGCCGAAGATGCTGCCGAAGACCGCATTCTGGACGTACTGGTAGCGCCTCCGCGCGACAGCAACGGTGAACCGCTGCGTCAGGAAAACACGGCGCGTCAGACCTTCCGCAAGAAACTGCGTGAAGGCCAGCTGGACGATACTGAAATTGAAATTGATGTCACCCAGCCCATGCCGCATATGGAAATCATGGCACCGCCTGGAATGGAAGACATGACCGAACAGCTCAAAGGCATGTTTGCTGGTCTGAATCGTGACAAGAAAAAAGCCACGAAAATGACCATCAAAAATGCGTTCAAACTGTTGGTAGACGAAGAAGCGGCCAAACGGGTCAACGAAGAGGAAATCCGCACTGCCGCCGTCAAGAATGCAGAACAGCACGGTATTGTTTTCCTGGATGAAATCGACAAGATTGCAACCCGTCAGGAACACGGTGGTGGCGACGTCTCCCGCCAGGGCGTACAGCGCGATCTGCTGCCATTGGTGGAAGGAACAACGGTCAACACCAAGTACGGCATGGTTCGCACCGACCACATTCTGTTCATTGCGTCCGGCGCATTCCATCTGTCCCGGCCATCAGATCTGATTCCGGAACTGCAGGGACGTTTCCCGATTCGCGTTGAACTGGACTCACTGACCACAGAAGACTTCGTGCGCATCCTGTCCGACACCGATGCATCGCTCACCAAGCAGTACACGGCGCTGATGGCAACAGAAGACGTTTCGCTGGAATTTACCGACGAAGGGATTCATCGCCTTGCCGAGCTGGCATTCGACGTCAACGAGCGCACAGAAAATATCGGTGCCCGTCGTCTTTATACCGTCATGGAAAAACTGCTTGAGGACCTGTCGTTTGACGCGACAACCAGTAGTGGCAAAGTCGTGCAGATCGATGCGGAGTATGTAAACAGTAAGCTTGAAGAAGCGGCTGCAAGCCAGGATCTGGCGCGGTACGTGCTGTAAGAAGTACATGCGGTAAAGACGGTACGCGCTGTAAGCGGTATGCACTGGAAGAAGTACGTGTTGTAAGAAGCGCGTGCCAACACTTACCGTAAGTAGCGACACCGTGCAATCGTCTGTCTTTCGGCGTGCAGTTGTACGCAGACGAAGGCGGACGCAATAAGAGGTGCGGAACATGACTGTTCGCACCTCTTTTCTTTTTTCAAATACAGCCATTCATCGCACGGCGCTCAATTTGCTCAATGCGATGGATCTGTGCTGATACTGAATCCGTTCGATTTCGGTCGAAATATGCCTTTACTGAACTGAACAAGACAGCCGGATCGATCTTAAACCTCAGTCAAATACACTGACCGGCCGCAACAGCGTATGACTGAATTCATTTCAGTTGTGATAAAAGCTGAACCGCAGTCACGCCATTATTTCTTCTGATTCTTAGACCGATAAGTTTCTTCAGGATCGATCACATATTTTTTTACCTGCGCGTCCAGTTCATCGCTATGGTAAAGGTCCAGGCATTTGAGAAAATCAAACTTGATCCCCTTCGCCTCTGCTTCCGCCAACGGATTACTGTAATCACGATCCAGATATTTTTTTATCAGGTCTGCACGTGGCGCAGTGCTCTGATCCATATCGAAATACGTCCAGTCACGCAAGGCACTATAACTGCTGCCGATGTCGTTGCCCGCCTTGTCGTTCTGATAGGCGTCGGCCAGACAACTCGCTAACACCATATCCTTGTAGTTCTGCGCATAGGTACGAGCGCCCGCTTCAGGGCCACCTTGCGTTGCCTGCGCACTCCATGCAGTGGCACTGCAAAACGCAAGCGCCGCAAATACACTTAGAAAACGAAACCTCACGGCAGACTCCAGAAATTGGCTCTCGGCGTGCGGTAATTGGCATCAGGCTCGTTGAAATAGCAATGGTCATAACACCCGCTGCCGTTCCAGATCGTGGCGTGTCCCGCCGCATCGTTCCACCCTTCTACCTCAAACAGGATGATCCCCTTCTTGTCCGCCAGTGCGCCGCCACCGGCAGGCGGATAACTGACCACTTCAGGCGCACCCCACTGTGTGCGCAAATAGGCAATCAGATCACGTACGCGATAAAAATACTGCCTGTTGTCACCACCAGTAACAGTTTGACCTGCAATCCGCGGGACGGGAAATCCTGACTGATTGAGGATATAACTCATGCGGACAGCGCAGGTATTGTCCCAGCGCTCTTTTGGATTTGGATTTTTGACATTCAAAGCCACGTTACCACCAATGGTGTCGGCGACTTTCTTGGCAGAATCAGTCGCGTCATAAATACGCATTGATGCCGCCCAGGCAGTATTAAACGATGGTCTTGCCATTCTGATTTCCTTAGGTGCGCGAAAGGATTCTGTCCCATCCGCGTGAAGCGAGAGAGCAATTCGGTACAGCAGCTAATTGAATTCTCAAAGATTTTAGCCAACAAAATTTTCCTGACGCAGCTTTATGGTTATCAAACGTTACAGGAATGCGTTGATACGGATTGGAGTGATTTCTTTGATCTGCACACCTTTTCGGGCAACCAATGATGCATAACAATACCGTGACTGTGCTTAGCAACGCAAATTATTGTTTTGCCGCACCATATTTTTTCAAAATTTCAACAGTCTTGTCTATGGGCAAAGCCTCCGCTTTATTATTGTCCACGCCAGTCACCGAGGTTGCTTTCAGCAGCGAGTTGTAGATCGCTTCTTCCGTTGCCTCTACCGTTGCCAGAAATAATGGCGACATGGAATCGTTACCCAATAATTGAGGAGTACGAATACCTTCGGTCGCCTTGATTCGATTTTCTCTGGCTGTACTGAAAGCAATCACGTAATCACCACTTCCATTAGTTGCAGGGGAGCCTGTTCGGGCCAGCCCCAGAATAGCCCGCTTGGCTATACGCTCCAGATTCCGTGAGTCTAATGGGGCATCAGTGGCGACGATTATCATAATTGATCCGTCTGCACGATCACTGACATCGTCCAGCGAGATTTTTTTCATGCGCGCCAGATTATTGCCCCCTGCTGGTCTGTTGTCAGCTTGTTCTTTCCCTAGCGCCTCTTTCAAATAATACTTCCCAAGCTCTTTGCCAACCGGCGCTCCATTCATGGTAAGAACACCACCATAATTGCTTTGCACGAGAACACCAACCGTATATCCGCCAGCGCTTTCCGGCACTACCCGGGAGGATGTCCCGATACCGCCCTTGAAACCGAAAGCAATGGTGCCTGTGCCGGCACCCACCACGCCTTCTTCTACTGGTCCGCTTTTTGCAGACTTAATCGCCGCAAAGACTTCTTCCTTGCCTATATGACGTCCTCGAATGTCATTCAGCTTTCCATCATTAGTCTCTCCAACTATCGGATTGACAGATCGAACTGCCTCATTGCCAGGTAGATCCAGCATCCAGTCAATAAGGGCATCGGCCACTTTGGGAACATTGAGGGTGCTAGTCAACAATATAGGGGTTTCAATTTCGCCAAGCTCACCAATCTGTGTAGTGCCTATAAGCTTTCCGAATCCGTTGCCGACATATGCTGCAGCAGGGACTTTTTCTCTAAATAGATTCCCGGAATGAGGCAATATCGCAGTTACCCCCGTTCGAATATTATCTCCCTTGATCAAGGTAGTCTGACCAACCAGTACACCATTCACATCGGTAATCGCATTTAACTTCCCTGGAGAAAGTACCCCGCTAATAACTCCAATGTCACGAGCTCTTGGACGTTCGGCAGAGTTATTAGCATAAGTGTCGGTAGACAGAACGACAGTAGCGACAATGAAAATAATAATCGATAAATGTTGGATAGCGCGCATTGAATTTTTTCTCCTCACTGAATACGAATTTGATTTATTGGCTATTTGCAGAAGATAGTTGGTTGAATTGCAGAGATTTAAATGTACCACCGCTACAGCCTGCACGGTTTAGCTTATATGTATTGACACTGCCTGAGCAAACCTGCTTGATGCAATTTAGTGAGTACTTTATAGACCGTGGCTAGCCCTACATCAATGCCCTTGTCTAGAAGATGACGATAAACGTTGTTAAGAGGCGGGTTCACCACTCTATGAATTAAACCAACGAGTCTATGAAATATATTCATGTTAACTGTGATTAGCGCAGTTAAACTGCGCCCCTAGCATCACAAATGTCATAGCTACTGAAATCAGAACAAAAAATTTGAGTAGCGTCGAATCAATAGATGCGAGTTTTATTTTAGGAATCAGGGCAGCAGATCACAATGAGTAAAAAGTTTACATTTGCCATCAACAGCACTTGTTTCAATGAGGACTATTGTCCTTCGGGCAATACACGAATCACCACCAATTTCGCCAATCTTGCAAGGGGAGAAAATCGTCAGGAGAACCTGCGCAACACCCTTAAGATGATAGATAACCGTTTCAATGCTCTGGCGCATTGGGACAATCCCAAAGGCGATCGCTATACCGTCAATCTTGAAATTATTTCGGTTGAAATGCACTTTGAAGACCAGATCGGTGACAGCGCTCTTCCTGTGATTGAAATATTGAAGACCAGCGTTCTTGATCGCAAAACCAACGAACGTATTGAAGGTATTGTAGGAAACAATTTTTCCTCTTACGTGCGCGATTACGATTTCAGCGTTGTGCTGCCGGAACACAGCAAGAATCAGCCTGGGTTCAGCACGCCAGACAATTTTGGGGACCTGCATGGCAAGTTGTTTAAATGTTTCGTCAATTCGAATACATACAAAGAGAACTTCAGCAAGCCTCCCGTTATCTGCCTGAGTGTTTCCAGCAGCAAGACCTATCATCGAACCGAGAATCAGCATCCCGTGCTGGGCATTGAGTACCACCAGGATGAATATTCATTGACTGACGAGTATTTCAAAAAAATGGGAATGAAGGTTCGCTACTTCATGCCTGCAAATAGCGCTGCACCGCTGGCTTTTTATTTCTCCGGCGATTTGCTGTGTGATTACACCAATCTTGAGCTGATCAGCACCATCAGCACGATGGACACGTTCCAGAAAATTTATCGACCCGAGATTTATAACGCCAATTCGGTAGCAGGAAAATCCTATCAGCCAAGTTTGAAGCACCAGGATTATTCCCTGACCCGTATTGTTTATGATCGGGAGGAGCGTAGCCGGCTGGCTATCGAGCAAGGGAAGTATGCCGAAGAGCATTTTATAAAACCATACCGGGCGATTCTTGATCAATGGTCCGCTAACTACAGCCTTTAAGGACTCCAAAACGACATGGCTAATATTGTGAATAAACTATTACCTACATCCACTGCCGGCAGCCTGCCTAAGCCCTCCTGGCTCGCAGAACCTGAAAAACTCTGGTCACCCTGGAAATTGCAGGAAGAAGGATTAATTGAGGGCAAGCAGGATGCCTTGCGTCTGTCCCTGCAGGAACAACAGCACGCCGGCATTGATATTGTTAGCGATGGCGAACAAACACGGCAGCATTTCGTGACAACGTTCATCGAGCACCTGGACGGTGTGGATTTCGAGAACCGCAAGACCGTTAAAATTCGTGACCGTTATGACGCGAGCGTACCATCAGTCGTGGGTGCCGTGGCCCGACGCAAGCCCGTGTTTGTTGAAGATGCCAAATTCCTGCGGGCACAGACCAATCAACCCATCAAATGGGCATTGCCAGGCCCCATGACAATGATTGATACCCTTTATGATGCCCACTACAAAAGCCGCGAAAAACTGGCCTGGGAGTTTGCCAGGATTTTGAATCAGGAAGCCCGGGAGCTGGAGGCGGCGGGCGTTGATATCATTCAGTTTGACGAACCTGCATTCAATGTGTTCTTTGATGAAGTGAATGATTGGGGCGTCGCCACGCTGGAAAAAGCCATCGAAGGACTCAAGTGCGAAACCGCTGTTCACATTTGCTATGGCTATGGTATTAAAGCAAATACGGACTGGAAAAAAACGCTGGGATCTGAGTGGCGACAATACGAAGAAGCGTTCCCCAAGCTGCAGAAGTCCGCTATCGACATTGTTTCCCTCGAATGCCAGAATTCACACGTTCCAATGGATCTGATCGAACTGATTCGCGGTAAAAAAGTCATGGTCGGTGCGATTGATGTTGCCACAAACACAATCGAAACGCTCGAGCAAGTCGCTGATACGCTCCGCAAAGCGCTTCAATTCGTCGATGCAGATAAGCTCTATCCCTGCACCAACTGCGGCATGGCGCCTTTGTCCCGCAGCGTCGCAAGAGGCAAGCTGGCCGCTTTGAGCGCTGGCGCAGAAATCGTCCGCAGAGAAATTTCCAACTGATTCTCAGAAGACAGATATTATCGTTGCGGGCTGCTCGTGACGAACAGAAACTGGCTAAGGATTGAAATCTGGCAGCATTGCCAGCTTATCTTTCCTTAGCGCAATCAAACTGAACCCAGTCATTGAATCCCCATATGTTACTTCCCACTACCGCGATTGAACCTTCGCGTTTTCGTGAGGCTCTCGGGCACTACGCATCCGGTATAACGGTGATCACATCACGCATCGAAGGCGAACCCATTGGCTTCACCTGCCAGTCGTTTCATAGCGTGTCCCTAAGCCCGCCACTGGTGTCGTTTAATGTGATGGCAGGTTCGGCCAGCTACGCCAGGATTCGCCAGACAGGTCGATTCGCAGTCAATATCCTGTCAGACGAGCAAGTCGCGATTTCCAATCAGTTCGCCCGGCGCGGCGCGGACAAGTGGCGGGACATAGAGTGGCAGCCATCTCCACTGGGCTGCCCGATTCTTGCCGGCAGCCTCCACTGGCTGGATTGCGAAGTTCATGCCGAGCACGCAGCCGGCGATCACGTGATCGTCATTGGTGAAGTGAAGGCATTAAACCAGCAAGAAGGTGAATCCTTGCGACCTTTGCTGTATTTCAAAGGCCAGTATCACAACATAGCGAAGCCTTGCGCTGTTTGAAAGCCAGTCTTGGCTGTCCTGGAGTGACTGCCGGGATATTAAACTGACCGTAAGGCCTGTAAAGTTCAGGCTCGGCCTGTCGTCAATTACGGATTTCCTTGATCACGTAATCCTTTCCTACCCGTTCTGCCGTAAAACTCACGGAATCACCCGGCTTGATGTCTTTGAGCAGGCTGGGATCGATTTTGTAGGATAGCGTCATTTCGGGTAGCTTCAGGTCACTGATCGCACCTTGCTTGATAGCGATCTTTCCCTGATCAGGCTGGATACGCCGCACCTCACCGCTGCCCTTGCCGGTTGTTTCCTGGGCATGGGCAATACCGCCAGCGGCCACGGCAACAGTCAGGCCCAGCATCACGGCTGCAATAGACTTTTTCATGCGTATCTCCAGATATGTCAAATCAGCCTTTATTTTAGGATAAAAGCCCGCTCCGGGGCCATCAGGCGTACGATGTTCGTTACGGTGCACTTCAATGCAGCCTGCGGCAAGCCTGACGTCAGGGCGCGATACAATGACATTCGCAATCCATTTCCATAAGACGAATCGGGCCCCCTATGACCGACAGACTGACTTCAATCATTACCAAAACCGGCGATGACGGCAATACCGCCCTCGGAGATGGTACCCGCATATCCAAAGCTGACCTGCGCATTCAGGCCATTGGCGATGTCGATGAGCTCAATAGCCAGATTGGTCTGCTGGTCAGTGCCAGCACCCTGCCTGAGGATATTGCCAGCCTGCTGCAGCAGGTACAGCATCGGTTGTTCGATCTGGGCGCAGAACTCAGCGTTCCCGGCTATGTCACGCTGAACGAATCCCATGTGCTGGCACTGGAAGAGGCGGCGCAGTCCATGCAGGCCTCTTTGCCCTCCCTGCGCGAGTTCATTCTGCCCGGCGGCTGTCACAGTGCAGCGCAGGCTCATGTCTGCCGCAGTGTGTGTCGCCGTGCCGAGCGCAGCGTCGTGGCACTGAACACAGCAGCTCCTGTCAGCGATGCAGCCAGACATTATCTGAACCGCCTGTCGGACTGTCTTTTCATTATCGCGCGCACGCTCAACCAGCGAGAGGGTCGAAGTGATATTTTCTGGCAGGCGGCCAAACAGTAGGTCGGTGCAGAACGAGCACTAAGCCTCAAACGGCAAAAACCCCGCGATTCCTGAGCCAAAGGCTGAAAAATCGCGGGGTTTCTGGTAATTCTGGTGCCGGTTAAAGGAGTTGAACCCTCGACCTTCTGATTACAAATCAGCTGCTCTACCAACTGAGCTAAACCGGCGAAAGAAAGATTATAT
>JAEWHK010000048.1 GCA_023387815.1 Pseudomonadota bacterium | reverse complement strand
GTCAGACACCCCGTCAAAACAGCGCCCGCAATATCGTAATATCGATGTTGCCCAGATTACAAAATACCACCTGCCGGCCGCCGGTAAAGTGTCTATTTTGCATCGGATCAGTGGCGCTCTGCTCTTTCTCAGTCTTCCCATTATCCTGATCCCGCTATTCGCAGCCAGCGTGGCTTCGCCGGAAAGCTTTGCATCATTGGGCAGCGGAGCAGGTGGCCTCATTCTCAAGCTCATTCTGCTGGTTCTGTTGTGGGGCTTCATGCATCACCTGTGTGCCGGTATCCGTTATCTGGTTCTTGACCTGCATATTGGTATTGACAAGGTCAGTGCACAGAAAAGCGCCGCCGTGGTTCTGGGCGTCAGCCTGGCGCTGACACTGGTGTTCGCCGTTAAAATGTTTGGAGCAATATAATGGCCAAGGAACTGGTAGGTACAAAACGCCTGGTTGTGGGTGCCGGGTACGGTATCAAGGATTTCATCGTTCAGCGTATTACAGCCGTCATTCTGGCTATCTATTCAACGGTCTTTCTGATCGCTGCGCTGTTTACCCCCATTAACTACGAATCCTGGAAGGGTTTCTTCACGTTCTCCTGTTGGGGGCTGCCCCTGGGGCAGATCGCCGCGACGCTGGCCTTTTTCTCGCTTGCCTGGCATGCATGGATCGGCGTACGCGATATCTGGATGGATTACGTCAAACCCGTTGGTGTTCGACTGACGCTGCAGGTTCTTACTATCCTGTGGCTGATCGGCGCCGTCCTGTATTTCGCTAAAATTGTCTGGAGTTTATAAGCCGTGGTTGCTATCAAATCATCATTACCGCGCCGCCAGTTTGATGTAGTGGTCGTGGGTGCCGGCGGGTCCGGTATGCGCTGCTCCCTTCAATTGGCACAGGCCGGATTATCCGTTGCTGTTCTTTCCAAGGTTTTCCCAACCCGTTCTCACACTGTTGCCGCGCAGGGCGGAATTGGTGCTTCGCTGGGCAATATGAGCGAAGACAACTGGTATTGGCACATGTACGATACCGTCAAGGGTTCAGACTGGCTGGGTGACCAGGACGCCATCGAATTCATGTGTCGCCAGGCGCCTAACGCCGTTTACGAGCTGGAACACTTTGGCATGCCGTTTGACCGCAATGCGGACGGCACTATTTATCAACGTCCATTTGGTGGTCATACCGCCAACTTCGGTGAGAAGCCTGTTCAGCGCGCCTGTGCAGCGGCTGACCGTACCGGACATGCGCTGCTGCATACGCTTTACCAGCGTAACGTGGCTGCCCGCACTCAGTTCTTCGTTGAATGGATGGCGCTGGACCTGCTGCGTAACGACGAAGGCGATGTTGTCGGTGTCACTGCCCTGGAAATGGAAACCGGTGAGATCTACATCCTCGAAGGTAAGGCTGTTGTACTGGCAACGGGTGGTGCAGGCCGTATCTGGGCTGCCTCAACCAATGCATTTATCAATACCGGCGACGGCCTGGGCATGGCTGCCCGCGCTGGCGTCTGCCTGCAGGACATGGAGTTCTGGCAGTTCCACCCAACCGGCGTTGCCGGCGCAGGTGTGCTGATTACCGAAGGCGTCCGGGGTGAGGGCGGTATTCTTCTGAACAAAGATGGCGAACGTTTCATGGAACGTTACGCGCCAACACTGAAAGACCTGGCGCCGCGCGATTTTGTTTCCCGCTCCATGGACCAGGAAATCAAGGAAGGCCGCGGTTGTGGTCCCGATGGCAGCTACGTGGTGCTCAAGCTGGATCATCTGGGCGCCGACGTGATTAACAAACGTCTGCCATCCATTCGCGAAATTGCTATCAAGTTCGGTAATGTGGATCCCATCAAGGAACCCATTCCCGTTGTGCCTACCATTCATTACCAGATGGGCGGCATCCCTGCCAATTACCATGGTGAAGTGGTTACCTGGGAAAACGGCGAAGAGAAAATCGTCAAAGGTCTGTACGCGATTGGTGAATGCGCTGCCGTTTCTGTTCACGGTGCAAACCGCCTCGGTACGAACTCCTTGCTGGATCTGGTGGTCTTCGGCCGCGCTGCAGGTAACCGGATTGTTGAATCTCATCTTGAGCGTCAGATGGCGCATCAGGATATTCCCAAAGAATCACTGGATTTCTCACTGGCCCGCGTTAACGAACTGGAAACGCGCAAGACTGGCGAAAAAGTACAGGATGTGGCAAACAGCATCCGCACGTCCATGCAGCGTCATTGCGGCGTATTCCGTACACTCGAACTGCTCAACGAGGGTGTTGGTCAGATCGACGAACTGGCAGAGCAGGCCAAACACGTCAAATTTGACGATAAGTCCAAGGTGTTCAACACCGCACGCGTAGAGGCGCTTGAGCTGGCCAATATGACCGAAGTGGCACGTGCCACCATCAAGTCGGCTGCCAATCGTCACGAGAGTCGTGGTGCCCACGCGCTGGATGACTATCCGGAACGCGATGACGTGAACTGGCTCAAGCACACGCTGTGGCATTCTGCCGACGGTCGTCTCGAATACAAACCGGTACATATGAAACCGTTGACTGTCGAGACGTTCCCTCCAAAAGCACGTACATTCTAAGCAGGATATTATGAGTACAAAACGTATCATGAAATTCGAGATTTACCGCTACGATCCTGACAAGGATGAGCGTCCCTACATGCAAAAGCTCGAAGTGGAACTCCAGCCCACAGACAAGATGCTGCTCGATGCGATTATCCGCATCAAGAATGACGTTGATGACAGTATTGCCATCCGCCGTTCCTGCCGCGAAGGGGTTTGTGGTTCTGATGCCATGAATATCAACGGCCGTAACGGTCTGGCATGTACCACCAACCTGAATGAACTGAAAGAGCCTATCGTTCTTCGTCCCTTGCCCGGTCTGCCGGTCATCCGGGATCTGATTGTCGATATGACGCACTTCTTCAACCAGTATCATTCCATCCGTCCTTATCTGATCAACGACACGCCGCCGCCAGAGAAAGAGCGTCTGCAGTCGCCCGAAGCCCGTGAAGAACTTGATGGTCTTTACGAATGTATTCTTTGTGCGTGCTGCTCGACTTCCTGTCCTTCGTTCTGGTGGAATCCCGACAAATTCGTTGGCCCGGCAGGCCTGTTGCAGGCTTACCGGTTCATCGCTGACAGTCGTGATGAAGCGACGAACCAGCGCCTGGACAATCTGAATGACCCGTACCGTCTGTTCCGTTGCCACACCATTATGAATTGCGCGGATGTATGTCCAAAAGGACTGAATCCAACCAAGGCAATTGGCAAAATCAAGGAACTCATGGTTCGTCGGGCGGTCTGATTATTCATGGCTACGCTGACCGAACTGGAACGGGCGCGGATACGCTGGCGTGCCCGCCGGGGATTGCTTGAAAACGATCTGATCATCACCCGATTTTTGGATCGTTATGAACAGGAGCTGACCGATGAGGACGTTTCCTCGCTGACTCAGCTTTTTGAACTTGATGACAACAGTCTGCTTGATATTCTTCTTGATCGTGCCAATCCGGAAGGTATCTATGATACGCCTAATATAAACCGCCTTATTGGTTTGATGCGACAAGGATAAAGGGCAGGCCGAAGTCTGGTTTTTTCTTAAGGAAGTTAAATGAACCTCTCTGACAAGAAAGCGATTCTGAGCTTTTCAGATGATTCGACGAAAATCGAACTGCCTATCTACAAAGGCACGGTAGGACCGGATGTGATTGACATCCGTAAGCTGTACAGCCAGACCGACATGTTCACGTATGACCCCGGTTTCATGTCCACAGCCGCTTGCGAATCAAAAATTACCTATATTGATGGTGAAAAAGGCGAACTGCTGTATCGCGGCTATCCTATTGAGCAACTGGCAGTCAACTGCAGCTTTCTGGATATCTGCTACCTGATTCTGAACGGCGAACTGCCTAATGAGAAGCAGAAAGTAGAGTTCGACCAGAATGTGACGCATCACACCATGGTCAACGAGCAGATGCACTTTTTCCTGCGCGGCTTCCGTCGTGACGCACATCCCATGGCCGTATTGACTGGTCTGGTTGGCGCGCTGTCTGCCTTCTATCACGATTCCACAGATATCACCAATCCCGAGCATCGTCATATTTCTGCAATCCGCCTGATTGCAAAAATGCCAACGCTGGTCGCGATGGCCTATAAATATTCTCTGGGTCAGCCTTTCATCTATCCGCAAAACGATCTGTCCTACACAGGTAACTTCCTGCGCATGATGTTTGCAACGCCTTGCGAAGAGTATAAGGTCAATGATGTGGTTGAACGTGCGCTGGATCGCATCTTCATTCTGCACGCAGATCACGAACAGAATGCCTCTACCTCTACCGTCCGTCTTTGCGGTTCTTCCGGTACTGATCCGTTTGCAGCCATCGCTGCCGGCGTGGCTTGCCTGTGGGGCCCTGCTCACGGTGGTGCCAACGAAGCCTGCCTGAATATGCTGGAAAATCTGCAGGCCAACGGTGGCGTTGCCAAAGTGGGCGAGTTCATGGAGAAGGTCAAGGACAAGAACTCAGGTGTTCGCCTGATGGGCTTTGGCCACCGCGTCTACAAAAACTACGATCCTCGCGCCAAACTGATGCAGGAAACCTGCAAGGAAGTACTGGAGTCACTGGGTCTGGAAGACGATCCTTTGTTCAAGCTGGCCATGGAAGTGGAACGTATCGCTCTGGAAGATCCATACTTCGTCGAGCGCAAGCTGTATCCGAACGTCGACTTCTACTCAGGTATCGTTCAACGCGCCATCGGTATTCCAACGTCACTGTTCACAGCCATCTTCGCGCTGGCACGGACTGTTGGCTGGATCGCCCAGTGGAACGAAATGCTGTCTGACCCTGATTACAAAATCGGCCGTCCACGTCAGCTCTACACAGGCTACGAATCACGGGAAGTGGGCGATATCAAAACTCGCAAATAATCCTGGCATTGATTCTGATTCCTGCTATATAGAGACCGCAGCCTTAGGGCTGCGGTTTTTTTTGGGGTCCTGCGTTTGAACAGCAAACAGACCCGGCAGCGCGCGCAAAATTAGGAAGCATCGACGTGTTCGATATAAAAAAAGGGATGGCATTTTCGGCCATCCCTTTTATTCGTTCCGACGCAGAACCTGTCTGCGTCTGATGCGTCAACGCTTAGTTGTTGTATGGACTGTTCATACTGAACCTGCCCGCGCCACCCAGGAATACAGCAACTGCGGCGAACAGGTAGAAGTACTGCAGCTCCAGTTTAAAGCCACCGTTGCCACCAAGCATCGCAATCTGACCGCTGTGGACCAGTACGATTGCGACCAGCATATTGATGATGACCAGCACTGCCGCCACGCGGGTGTAAAGACCGATGATCAGAAGAATGGGGGCGATCACCTCACCCACATAAACGCCATAGGCCAGAAAGGAAGGCAGTCCGGTGGACGACACCATTCCCATGATTCCGCCGATCCCATTTTGCACTTTGAAAATGCCGTGCATGATCAGAAGGATGCCCAGGGTCAGACGCAGGACGAGTTTTGAAAGATCATCAGAACGCATTATTTGCTTTCTCCTAGTGTGTCCACAACGGCCAGCGCAGTCATATTTACAATGCGGCGTGTGGTGGTGCTGGTAGTCAGGATATGTACGGGTTTGGCTGCGCCCAGCAGAATCGGGCCCATGGCAATACCATGGCTGCCGGTCATCTTGAGCATGTTGTAGGTAATATTGCCCGTATCCAGGTTCGGCATGATCAGCAGATTGGCGCGACCCGTCAATGTCGAATCCGGATAGCTGTTCAGGCGGACGCGTTCGGACAGGGCCGCATCAGCGTGCATTTCACCATCGATTTCCAGGTCGGGGCGTCTTGCGGTGATGAGCCGACGCGCAGAGGCCATTTTCCGGGAAGAATCCGTTGGGCGGCTGCCGAAATTGGAGTGAGAGAGCAGGGCGATCTTGGGCTGAATGCCAAACCGAATCATTTCGTCTGCTGCCTGGATGGTAATGTCGGCGATCTGTTCGTCTGTCGGATCCTCGTTGACATGCGTATCGCAGATGAACAGGGTCTGGTCGGGCAGAATCAGCACGTTCATTGCGGCGTAGGTGCTGACACCTTCTTTCAGGCCAATAACCTCGGAAACATATTTGAGCTGATTGTCAAAACGACTGCTGACGCCGCAGATCATTGCATCGGCATCGCCGCGCTCGATCAGCAATACGCCGATCAGTGTGTTGTGCTTGCGAACCATGGCCTTGGCCACTTCCGGCGTCACACCGTCGCGACCCTTGAGTTTGTAGTAGGCCGTCCAGGTTTCGGTGAAACGTTCGTCGTCTTCGGGATTGACAATTTCCACGTTGGAGCCGGCCAGAAGGCGCAGGCCCAGTTTCTTGACACGCATCTCGATCACGGCGGGACGACCGACCAGAATCGGGAAGGCGAGCTGCTCGTCGATCACCGTCTGGGCGGCACGCAGTACGCGCTCGTCTTCACCGTCTGCATAGACGACGCGTTTTGGTGGTGTGGTGCGGGCCTGTTTGAACAGGGGGCGCATCAATGGACCGGAGCGGTAGACAAAACCAAGCAGTTGCTGGCGATAGGCATCCATGTCTTCTATTGGACGCGTGGCAACGCCTGAGTCCATGGCGGCTTTGGCAATGGCAGGCGCAATCTGCACAATCAGGCGGGGATCAAACGGCTTGGGAATAATGTATTCCGGCCCGAAATTGAGGTCCTGACCTTCGTAGGCAAGGGCCACTTCGTCGCTTTGCTCTGCCTGGGCAAGTTCGGCAATGGCCTTGACGCAAGCCATTTTCATTTCTTCGGTAATTCTGGTGGCGCCCACGTCCAGTGCACCCCGGAAGATAAAGGGGAAGCACAGTACATTATTGACCTGATTCGGATAGTCTGAACGGCCGGTGGCAATAATGCAGTCGGGGCGAACGGCTTTGGCGTCTTCCGGACGGATTTCCGGGTCGGGATTGGCCAGCGCCAGAATCAGCGGCGATTTTGCCATGGTCGCGACCATTTCCGGTTTCAGCACGTCCTTGGTTGAGCAGCCCAGGAAAACGTCGGCATCGCGCATCACATCGGCGAGCGTGCGATCTTCGGTTTTCTGTGCGTAACGGGCCTTGTTGGGCTCCATGTTTTCGTCACGACCTTCCCAGATAACACCGCGGGAATCCACGACATAGATGTTCTGACGAGAGACCCCCAGATTGACCAGCAGATCCAGGCAGGCAATGGCGGCTGCACCGGCGCCCGAGCAGACCAGCTTGATGTTTTCAATCTGTTTGCCGACAATTTTCAGGCCGTTCAGGATGGCGGCAGAGGAAATAATGGCAGTGCCGTGCTGGTCATCATGGAAAACCGGGATTTTCATGCGGTCGCGCAGCTTTTTCTCAATATAAAAGCATTCTGGCGCCTTAATGTCTTCCAGATTGACGCCACCCAGCGTCGGTTCAAGCGCCGCAATAATATCAACCAGTTTGTCCGGGTCATTTTCGGCCAGTTCAATATCGAACACGTCTACGCCGGCGAATTTCTTGAAGAGGCAGCCTTTGCCTTCCATGACCGGTTTGGAGGCCAGGGGGCCAATATTGCCCAGACCCAGTACGGCAGTTCCGTTGGTAATGACACCTACCAGATTGGAGCGTGAGGTATATTTGGACGCAGCCAGATCGCCCTCGGCAAAAATTGCCATGCACGCAGCAGCCACCCCGGGAGAATAGGCCAGGGACAGGTCATCCTGGTTGGCCAGCGGTTTGGTGGGCGTAACTGAAATTTTGCCTGGCGTAGGATACGCGTGGTAATCCAGGGCAAGTTTGTTACGGTCGTGACTCATGTTAGTAATCCTTAAGGTTCATCAAAAGCTGTTTTGTTTAATGCGGCATTGGCTGCGATTTTGCCCGGCGGGAATCCGGGTCGCGCAAGGCAATATCATAACGCGGCGTGGGTCGCTAGCAACGGAATATCGAAATATAGCAAGATCAACCGATTGAAACCGGTAAATTCCCGAGTATTCGTAAAAGTTCCTTGGATTCGTGCTCCCCGATGGTTATACTTGAATGTATTGGCTATCAAGGCTATGTTATGTGCCTTCTGCCCGCTATCCGCAACTCGGTCTAGCCGTAACCCGGAAGGTATACCTGCATCTCAAAGGGTGAAACACCCGCAACGGT
>JAEWHK010000036.1 GCA_023387815.1 Pseudomonadota bacterium | reverse complement strand
TTTATAAAAAATAACATTGCTAATAATAATGATTCTCATTTATAATCAATCCAGTTTTTATGGAGAAAACTATGATTGGTAATATGAGTGCAGTAGTGGTCGGCGCAGATCGTCTGGGCAATATTCCCGTACTTCTAAAAGATCATAATATTGAAATCAAGCAGCACATCAGCGGCCGTGATCCTTCCCATCAGAAGAAAACCTATCAGTTGCCAACGGGCACACAGATGGTCATTCTGCTGACAGACTTTCTGGGTCACAACGTGATGAAGTCATTCCGTTCCGCCGCTCAAAAGGCCGGGGTTCCCGTTGTTGCTTGTCGGCGCTCGCTCTGCAGTATGGAGCAGGCTTTGACGCAGTCCGGATTCCGCTGTGCTGATTGTCCGCAGCGAAAAGAAGCAGGCAAGCGTCGATAAGAACCCGTATTGGCTTTGCCATGTTATGCGCTTTACGCGGGAGCGTTGCCCGAGCGTTGTGGTTGCGGCCGGTCAGTCGTTATTGCTGACGGGTTTTTGTTAAGGACAAGGCGTCGTCATTCAATGCGCCGTCTATGAAGAAGGCCAATGCGTCCTCGATCACGGATTTCGGCAACGCTTTGCGGACAACGCCCTGTGAGCAGGGCGAATCCAGCAGCACTAAATAAAAAACCGGCCATCTGATCAGGATGAAGCCGGTTTTTCAATTTGCGAACTTGCCGATCTCTATTCAGCCGCCGTATTGTTGCGGGTCGACTGACGAAATATCTGGCAAAAAATGCAGGCAGATAATTTTTAATGTTGTCTTTTTAACGCTGCCTCTTAGCGTGATGCGACGCGCTGGCCTTCCAGTCGTCTGGCGCCATTGTATCTGCTCTTCCAGTAGCCGTTGTCCATGGTATCAACGCGGACAACTGATCCGGTACGGGGGGAGTGGACGAAACGGTTTTCGCCTACGTAAATACCAACATGGGAATAACGCTTGCCACGGGTGTTGAAGAAGACAAGATCTCCGGGCTGCAGTTCACTGCGATCTACCGATTCACCAATCTTTGCCATGGATGCCGCAACACGAGGAAGGTTGACGCCCATATATTTGCTGGCGGTATAGTAGATCAGACCAGAGCAATCGAAACCGCCTTTGGGCGTTGTGCCACCATAGCGATAACGCACGCCAAGATAGTTCAGTGCAGCTTCGGCCAGTTCGCTGGATGCAGAAACAGGAGAGTCAATTGCGGCATCCAGGTTGTTACGGCGAAGTTTGGCCTGAGCAATCAGATCACCAATAGGGTCGGAAATTTTTGAATTCCACTCAGAAACTGGCTGTTCCGTTGCGGCATCAACCACGCCATTTTGCGTGATAATGAGTTTCTGGGATTGTTCCTGATCGAGATCGTCGGCGATTGCGACTTGGGAGAAAGTGAAACTTGCTAGGGATATACTGAGGAGGGTGAGAAACGACCGTCTGAAACGGCTATGAAATTGGGTAAAACGGGTGCAGGGTTGTGGTGGCATAGTCGTTACATATCGTTAATAGTAGGGTGTTCAGACTCGCTTTTCCAAAAGCTGAGCAAATTCTACATAAAAATCAAGGCAGTCACAACCGTTTTCTAAAGATTTTCTAGATCAAAGTTTAGAAAAATTTGCATTAATCACGAAAAATTATGAATTTTTCCCGAGGTTGAAATCAATGCAGATATTTGGCAGAAAATGACGTGTATTCGCTGCCAGATATCTGATGTTAAAACAACTTCGCGCTTCAGTATTTGTTCAGCTTTGTATCTTGATTGGTGTAAAAAAATAATTCAGTTGTGACAGTATGGAAATTGTTGTATTGGCTCTGTAGGTGAAAACCCTTGATCGTTCTGTCTGCAGCACAAGATTTCCTTGCTCTGTCTTATCGGCATCATATTGATTTGTAAGTGCAACAGGTCAGTTTCCCGTCGTATGACTGCGGAAAGCCCTTCCCCGATTCCTGATTTCGCTCAAGGAATTGGCAAGCTGTTCCGCGATATTGTGCTTCGTAATTGAGTGCGGCCTGCCAGCGTTCTTCCCATCGTTATACAGGTTGTTGCTGATTACTATTTTATTTATTCTCGGCTACCATACAAGGCAAAATAGCTGTTGATATGGATATCATTGAATACATGGGTGTCATCCTGCGGGATGTTCCACAGTTGGAAATCTTTTTTGTTTTATCAATTTCTTAGTATACGTACAGGAGACCGCATTTATGTCAACGTCAATAGAGTCTGTTCTCGTCGAAAACCGCGTGTTCCCGCCGAATGAAGAATTCGTCAAAAACGCGGTTGTTCCGGGCATGGATGCCTACAAGGCGCTATATAAGGAAGCGGAAGACGATTTCGAAGGCTTCTGGAAACGCCAGGCTCTGGAACATCTGAAATGGACCCGTCCATTCACTACCGTGCTCGACAGTTCTTCGGCACCTTTTTATAAATGGTTCCCCGATGGAGAGCTGAATGTTTCGTACAATTGTCTGGACAAGCATATTGAAGAAGGGCGCGCAGATCAGATCGCCATTATCTTCGAAGCCGATGATGGCGCCGTTACACCGGTTACCTATAAGGAACTGCTTGCCCGTGTCAGTCGCTTTGCCAATGCGCTGAAAGAGGCGGGCTACAAGAAAGGCGATACGGCCATTATCTATCTGCCCATGTCAATTGAAGCCGTGGTCGCCATGCAGGCATGCGCGCGCCTGGGAATCATCCATTCCGTCGTGTTTGGCGGCTTTTCTGCTAAAAGCCTGTCTGAGCGCATTGTGGATGTCGGCGCTTCCGTCGTGATCACCGCAGACGGTCAGTACCGGGGGGGCAAAGCCCTGCCATTGAAACCCGCCGTAGATGACGCTCTGTCGCAGACCGAGAACAAGGTTCGCTCTGTCATCGTATATCGACGCACGGGTGGCGACACCAGCTGGACAGAAGGTCGCGATATTTGGTGGAATGATTTCGAAGCCAATCAATCCGATGTCTGCGAGCCCGTGGCCATGAATTCGGAAGACCCCTTGTTCATTCTCTACACCTCTGGCTCTACCGGTAAACCCAAAGGCGTTCAGCATGCCAGTGCCGGCTATCTCCTGTGGGCCTTGCTTACTGTTAAATGGACTTTCGACCAGAAACCGGGCGATGTATTCTGGTGCACGGCCGATGTGGGCTGGATCACCGGGCACACTTACGTCACATACGGGCCACTGGCTGCAGGGCTGACCCAGGTGGTATTTGAAGGCGTACCAACCTATCCGAACGCCGGGCGCTTCTGGGATATGATTGCGCGCCACAAAGTCACCACTTTCTATACCGCACCCACGGCCATTCGCTCGCTAATCAAGGCGTCCGAAGCTGACGAAAAAGTTCACCCCAACAGTTTTGATCTGTCCAGCCTGCGCATTATTGGTTCCGTTGGCGAACCCATCAACCCCGAGGCCTGGGTCTGGTATTACAAAAACGTTGGCAAAGAGCGCTGCCCGATTGTTGATACGTGGTGGCAGACTGAAACCGGTGGACAGATGATTACCCCCTTGCCCGGTGCCACACCACTCAAGCCAGGATCGTGCACATTGCCATTGCCAGGTATTTTTGCAGCCATCGTCGACGAAACAGGTGAAGACGTTCCCAAAGGTAAAGGCGGTTTTCTGGTAATCAAAAAACCATGGCCTGCCATGATTCGTAATGTGTGGGGTGATCCCGAGCGCTACAAGAACAGCTACTTCCCGCCAGAGTACCGCGGTTATTATCTGGCCGGTGATGGTGCTCAGCGTGATGAAGACGGCTATTTCTGGATCATGGGCCGTATTGACGATGTGCTGAACGTCTCCGGACACCGTCTGGGAACCATGGAAGTGGAATCTGCTCTGGTATCACATGAACTGGTGGCTGAAGCCGCTGTTGTTGGTCGTCCCGACTCAACCACGGGTGAAGCCGTCGTGGCCTTCGTGGTGCTCAAGCGCGATCGTCCGCATGGCGATGAGGCCAGGGAAATTGCCAAACAATTGCGCGACTGGGTCGCCAAGGAAATTGGTCCGATTGCCAAGCCAAAAGATATCCGCTTTGGCGAAAATCTGCCCAAAACGCGTTCCGGCAAAATCATGCGTCGACTTTTGCGTGTGGTGGCAAAAGGGGAAGAGGTCACCCAGGACGTGTCTACGCTCGAGAACCCGGCAATTCTGGAGCAGCTCACTGAATCAGTCTGAGTTCTTCAGAACATTCATAGAAGCAGTAATAAAAGCGGGGCGCATCAGCGCCCCGTTTTCTTTTCAAGACTCACACATGTATTGTGCGATCTGCCCTCACATTACATCCCGTTATAAACCGGACCTTCGCCACCCTGAGGCGCGACCCACACGATATTCTGCGTTGGATCCTTGATATCACAGGTTTTGCAGTGCACGCAGTTCTGCGCGTTGATTTGCAGTCTGTCCTCACCATCATCATTCTTCACGAACTCGTATACAGCGGCAGGACAGTAACGTTGCTCAGGCCCTGCATACACTCGCAGGTTTGTCTGTACCGGAACGGTCGGGTCCTTGAGCGTCAAATGGACGGGTTCGTTTTCTTCATGATTGGTGTTGGAAATGAAGACTGAACTCAGACGATCGAATGTGAGTTTCCCATCCGGCTTCGGATAATCGATCTTCGCGCACTCGGACGCCGGCTTGAGGCATTCATAATCTGCCTTCTTGCGATGGATTGTCCAGGGCATTTTTCCTCTGAAAATCAGCTGCTCAATACCTGTCATGATAGTGGCAACCAGCTGACCTTTTTTGAACCATTGCTTGAAGTTGCGTGCTTTGTTCAATTCTTCATATAGCCAGGACTTCTCAAATGCAATCGGGTAGGCGGACAGAATATCCTGACTGCGATCGGCGCTGAGTGCGTCAAAGGCTGCTTCTGCGGCCAGCGATCCGGTCTTGATTGCAGCGTGGCTGCCCTTGATGCGGCTGGCGTTCAGGAAACCGGCTTCACAGCCAATGAGTGCGCCACCAGGAAATACCAGTTTAGGCAGGGACAGCAGTCCGCCCGCGGTAATGGCGCGGGCACCATAAGCAATCCGCTTGGCATTTTCAAAGTAAGGACGAATGCTGGGGTGGGTCTTGTAGCGCTGAAACTCTTCAAATGGCGACAGATAGGGATTGGAATAATCCAGACCCACGACCATGCCGACCATCACGATATTGTCTTCGAGGTGATACAGAAACGAGCCGCCGTAAGTGTCTGAGCCCAGCGGCCATCCCGCCGTATGCATGACCAGACCTTTCTTGAATTTGGCAGGATCAATTTCCCACATTTCCTTGATGCCGATGCCGTAACTTTGCGGATCCCGGCCCTGATCGAGTTTGAATTTCTCAATCAACTGGCGCCCAAGCTGACCGCGGGAACCTTCAGCAAAAAGCGTGTATTTGGCGTGCAGTTCCATGCCGGGCTGATAGTGCGCAGTCTGATTGCCTTCGCGATCCAGACCCATGTCGCCTGTGGCAACGCCGCGAATGCCGCCGGCTTCGTTGTAAAGCAGCTCTGTGGCGGCAAAGCCAGGGAAAATATCGACACCCAGCGCTTCAGCCTGTTCGCCGAGCCAGCGCGTAACATAACCCAGACGGACTATGTAGTTGCCTTCATTGTGAAAACAGGGTGGAAGCGCCCATTTGGGGGTGCTTTTGTGTCCATTTTCGTTGAGAAAAAGAAACTGGTCTTCAGTGACTTCAACGCCTAGCGGCGCGCCTTTTTCTTTCCAGTCGGGAATCAGTTCTGTGAGCGCTTGCGGATCCATGACCGCACCAGAGAGAATATGCGCACCGATCTCTCCCCCTTTTTCCAGTACACAGACGGAGAAATCCTTCTCTTTTTCCTGGCACAGCTGTTTGAATCGGATCGCAGCGGCAAGACCCGCCGGCCCCCCGCCTACGATGACGACGTCATATTCCATTGATTCGCGTTCGGTCATTCGCGCTAGCTCCTGAGATAATTTAATTTATGTAATTGTTATTCATTGTATTGCAACATGGCGGCAAATGCAGGGCTTTGCAGTGCAAGTCGCGGTTAACAGCTGTGAATCAGCGCTGCTGATCCGACAGGTGGAACGACCGTGTTCATTATTCATGCAGAACGTTGAGCCGATCTTTAATGCCTGCGATACCGGTGCCGGGATGCAGGCTGGGCTCAGGGCAAAAATGCTGCACTGCGCTAACGTTGTTTTCAACTAATGACAAGAGTGTGACAGACCTAGGATAAGTACCAATAAAGCCGGGTCGTCACATGTGCTGCGCATGGAAATCTGATACAGTATCCCCGGGTTATAAGGAGGCCTTTCATGCCTGAAAATGCTGCATCTGCCCAGCCGGTGATGGAATCGCAACTGGCCGAGCACCGTCATCTCTTTCCGCTGCGCTGGGCGGACATGGATGCGCTCAGACACGTCAATAACACCGTCTATTTTCGGGCCATTGAAGAGGCGCGGATGCAGATTTTCGGGCCGTTGCGACAGCTTTTTGAGCCAGGTACCGGTGTGGTTCTGGCAAGGGCAGAATGTGACTTTATCAAACCCATAAGCTGGCCCGGCAATATCGAAATCGTGCACCGCCCTCAGCGCATAGGCAGATCAAGCCTGGACTGCGCTATTACAGTATGTCGGGAAAATGATCCCGATACTGTCTACGCGCGGTCACGAGCTGTTGTTGTCCTGAGTCACCTTGAATCCGGAACATCGCGCCCCTGGCCGGCGCCGCTGCTTGCTGCCCTTAAAAAGCAGTTTGCTCCTGCTGCAGACCCTGTCGGGCAACCGTCCACGGCGCACCAGGAATAGGCCAGCACCCCGGCTTCTCGTTCATATTTCATAATCAGTAAAGGAAGAGTAAATGGATAAGGTATATGCAAGTGCCGATCGCGCTCTCGAAGGCATTGTGGCCGACGGGCAGATGATTGCCGTCGGCGGCTTTGGACTTTGCGGTATCCCGGAAGCCCTGATCGCGGCACTGCGGGATTCCGGCGTACGTGACCTCACGTGTATCAGCAATAATGCGGGTGTCGATGGTTTCGGATTGGGTCAGCTGCTCAGCACCCGCCAGATCAAAAAAATGATTGCCTCCTATGTGGGCGAGAACAAAGAATTTGAACGGCAGTATCTGGCCGGGGAACTGGAGCTGGAATTCACCCCACAGGGTACGCTGGCCGAAAAACTGCGCGCTGGTGGCGCCGGTATCCCTGCCTTTTTCACCCGCACAGGCGTGGGTACCATTGTGGCCGATGGCAAGGAAATCCGCGAGTTCGACGGACATCAGTACGTGATGGAGCGCTCACTCACCCCGGACGTATCCCTGGTCAAAGCACATATTGCAGATCGCAGCGGAAACCTGATCTTCCGCAAGACTGCAAGAAATTTCAATCCCAACGTGGCGATGGCCGGAAAAGTCACGGTGGCGGAAGTAGAGAAAATCGTGGATATCGGCGAACTTGATCCCGACCAGATTCATCTGCCCGGTATTTACGTTCAACGTATCGTTCTGAACGAGAATCCTGAAAAACGGATTGAACAACGCACCACACGTCCGTCCAAAGGAGAATAAACATGGCATGGAATCGCGATCAAATGGCTGCGCGTGCGGCCAAAGAACTGCAAGACGGTTTTTATGTGAATCTGGGTATCGGCCTGCCAACGCTGGTTGCCAATCATGTGCCAGCGGGTGTGGAAGTCTGGCTTCAATCCGAAAATGGTTTGCTTGGCATCGGACCATTTCCAACCGAGGAAGAAATTGATCCCGACATGATCAATGCCGGTAAGCAGACTGTCACCACCTTGCCAGGCTCTTCCATTTTCTCATCTGCCGATTCGTTTGCCATGATCCGTGGCGGCAAAATCAATCTGGCCATCCTGGGTGCCATGCAGGTATCCGAAAAGGGCGATCTTGCCAACTGGATGATTCCAGGCAAGATGGTCAAAGGTATGGGCGGCGCCATGGATCTGGTAGCCGGCGTGGGCCGGGTCATTGTTCTGATGGAACATATCGCGCGCAAGAAAGATGGCACCACAGACATCAAGCTGCTGCCAGAGTGCACGCTGCCATTGACTGGCGTTGGTGTTGTCAATGTCATCATTACAGACCTGTGCGTCATGGAAGTCACAGATAATGGTCTGAAAGTGATTGAACTGGCACCCGATGTGACCGTCGAAGAGATCAAGGAAAAAACCAAGGCTAAGCTGGATCTCTCTGCTGTTGCATAATTGATCAGTCTGGTCTGAGACGCATGCAGTCCTCATTGGCTGCATGCGTTTTTTTATGCACAGGGATCGCGCGACAGATGTGTGGATCGACACCAATCTGTCTGGCGTTTTCTATTTCCCAGCCACCGATTTACCAGCAGACAAGGCCAGGCATGCCCATGCTGCCAGAAAACACACTCCACCAATCGGCGTGATGGCGCCAAGCCACTTGGTGCCAGTCAGCACCAGCACATAAAGACTGCCACTGAATATCACAATGCCTGCGGCGAAGAGGCGGCTGGTCCAGCGCAGGGCATTCTGGCTGATATGGCTGGCCAGACCTGCGAGCATCAGCAGGGCAAGCGTATGAATGAGTTGATAAAGTACGGCTGTATGCCAGATTGGCAACAAGGCAGGATCAACATGACGCTGCAGCCCATGGGCACCGAAAGCACCTGCAGCGACACCAATAAAACCACTGATGGCTGAGCCACGAATCAGACTGGAGAGTTGTGTCATAACCGGATTGTGTTGAATGTCAATTGAAGGGACCGCGTGTTTTTTCCGCGATGATGGTGTATTGTAAATGTTTGCCTGTCGCAGTGGTGTCCGCCAGCCTTTGAAACGGACGTTTATTTCCCGGAGTTTTTTGTACCATGTCCAGCTCTTCAGAACGACTGCAGCAATTGCGTGTTGCAATGGTTGCACAACATCTTGACGCTTATCTGATTCTTTCCGCAGATCCCCATCAGTCTGAATACCTGCCCGACTACTGGCAGGGGCGTCGCTGGCTCAGCGGCTTTACCGGGTCAGTAGGCACCGTTGTGATTACGTCTGATTTTGCCGGTATCTGGGTAGACTCACGGTATTGGGAGCAGGCTGAAAAGCAGTTGCAGGGCAGCGGGATTACGTTAATGAAACTGGGACACGCCGATGTGCCGGGTGTCAATAAATGGCTGGAAAACCACTTGTCGCCCGGCGCGGTCGTTGGTGTGGACGGACATGTACTCAGTCTGAAATCTGCCAAAGACCTGCAGGAGTCGCTGGCGCGTCGTCAGGCCACACTGCGTACCGATACCGATCTGCTTTCTGTCATCTGGTCAGACAGGCCCGCGTTGCCGCAAGCCTCGATTGTTGAACATGTTGCACCGTTTGCGGTGCGCAGTCGCCGACAGAATCTTCAGGACATCCGGGAGGTCATGGCCCGCGAGGGCGCGCAATGGCATCTCATTTCATCGCTCGATGATATCGCCTGGGCACTTAATCTGCGTGGCGCAGATGTTTCCTATAACCCCGTGTTTCTGTCACATTTGCTGATCGGAGCCGATAGCGCCGTACTGTTCGTGAACAAGTCACGAATCAGTCCTGAACTTATTGCAAGGCTTGCAGCAGACGGGGTTGCGCTATCTGATTATGATGCCATTCGTGGCGCGCTGGCTGCTTTGCCTCAGGATGCCAGCCTGCTGGTGGATCCTGCCCGTGTCACGGTTGGATTGCTGGGCGAGGCGCCATCGGTGAAACGCATCGAAAAACTCAATCCGTCGCAGCGCTTCAAGGCAATCAAAAACACAGATGAAATCAACAATGTGCGCGAAGCCATGGCGCAGGATGGAGCGGCGCTGTGTGAATTCTTCGCCTGGTTCGAGTCTGCAATGGCAAAGGGCGAAGAAGTAACCGAGCTGACCATTGATGAGCAAATTACTGCAGCGCGCGCCAGACAGCCGCATTTTGTTTCGCCCAGTTTTTCCACCATTGCAGGCTTCAATGCCAACGGTGCGATGCCGCATTACGCTGCCACTGCGGAAGCGTTTTCGCAGATTCAGGGAGACGGTTTGCTGCTGATTGATTCGGGAGGTCAATACCTGAATGGCACAACAGATATCACGCGCGTGGTGCCGGTAGGAAACATCAGCGATGAACACAAACGTGATTTTACCCTGGTGCTCAAGGGAATGATTGCGCTTGCCAATGCCGTTTTTCCCGAAGACTATCCGGCGCCGTTGCTCGATACGCTGGCGCGCGCACCATTATGGGCGCATCTATTGGATTTTGGTCATGGCACGGGACACGGTGTAGGCTACTTCATGAACGTTCACGAAGGCCCGCAAATGATTTCCCACCGGGCCTATCGTTTTCCGGATACGGAAATGAAAGCAGGCATGATCACCTCTGATGAGCCCGGTCTTTATCGCCCGGGACAGTGGGGGATCCGAATTGAGAATCTGATTTGTGCAGTTCCGGCAGGGCAGTCCGAGTTCGGCCGTTATCTGAAGTTTGAGACATTGACGCTATGCCCGATAGACACACGCTGTATCGATGTCTCGCTACTGAATGAACAGGAGATTGACTGGCTGAATCAGTATCACGAAGTGGTTCGTGAACGCCTGGCGCCGCGGGTTTCCGGCGATGCTCTCATGTGGCTGAAACAGCGGACCGAAGCCATCTGAGGCAGCATGCCCCGACCGGGAGTCTCGTGCTTTTACCAGGCGTCGTGTAAATTATTCATGTAGCGCGCCGTGCCTGCTTCTCCCGCAGCAACGGGAGAGCGCAGAAGGCGGGACGATCTCCAATTTCAGAGTCGGTTGTTGCGCTTTTAACAGCGATCCGCGCGCGCTTCTCGCGAGATCGTCCGTGAGACAGTGATTCTAGGCCGCACGGGCGTTCCTCTTTGAACCCTACATTTGCCCCATGGCGTATTGGACCATCAGGCTGCTGACGGAAACCGCAATCCAGACCAGAAAGCCCAACAGAATCGGACGGGGGCCGGTTGCAAAAATCTTGCGTAAGTCGGCAGAAAGTCCTACGGCGGTCAGGGCAATTACGATCAGGAATTTGGCTGCCACGTTCAGCCATTCCAGCATGACGTCCGGCAGGATACCTGTACTGCGAATCAAGGACGCAACCAGGAACCAGATAATGAACCATGGGAAGATCTTTGCCAGGCTGACAGATTGTGCACCCTGTTTGCGATTGCGCATGCCAACCAGTACCACCAGGAACAGGCAGATGGGAATAATGAGCGTGGCACGAGTCAGTTTGACGATGGTGGCAAAATCACCGGCAGCATGGCTGTAGGCATAACCCGCAGCAACCACCGAAGAGGTATCGTTGATTGCAGTGCCTGCCCACATGCCGAAGCCGTAATCGGTCAGTCCAAGCATATGACCCAGCGCAGGGAAGACCAGGACGGCCACGATGTTGAACAGAAAGATCGTGGAAATGGCGAAGGCCGTGTCGTGTTCAGAGGGTTTCAGGATAGGCGTGACCGCTGCAATGGCAGAGCCCCCGCAAATGGCAGTTCCCACACCAATAAGTACTGTGAGGTCTGAGGGCGTGCGCAGCAGCCGGCCCAACAGCCAGGCGCTGACAAACGCCACCGTAATGGTAACCAGCGTCACGGCAAGCGATTCTCCGCCAGTTGACATGACCTGGGTAAAGCTGAGGCCAAATCCCAGCATGATAATGGAGAACTGCAGTATTTTTTTGGATGAGAATGTCACGCCGGGCTGCAGTGTAGCGTGCATGCCCATGGTGCTACGATAGATAATTCCGAAAAGAATGCCGAATACCGGCCCACCAATAATAGGCAAAGCATTTCCGGCCAGCTCTGCCACCAGAGCCAGGGCAACCGCGAGTAGCAGGCCCGGCCAGATCGAGTTTCTGCGAGGACGGGCGGCGCTTGCACCTGTCGTAGTCGAGGAGGCGACTGTACCGGCGGCAGTGGACACGGCGTAGGTGGAAGTGGCTGACAGTGACATAATATATGTAATATCCATTAGCTTATTACTGATAGATATAGATCATAGGCATCTATATGGTATAAGTAAAGTTACAATACTTTATAACTAGAATAAGGAAAACTGATGGCATCACTCAGTCCCAAACAGCTCGATGTATTTACGCATGTCGCACGCTTAGGTAGCGTCAAGGCGGCGGCTGATGCGCTGCATCTGACGCAACCGGCAGCCAGTATGGCCCTTGCTGAACTGGAAAAACAACTGGGCGCGCCGTTGTTTGACCGCGACAAAGGGCGCCTCTACCTGAATGAAAAAGGCAGCCGCCTGCTGCCGCTGGCTCAGGAGATCATCGAACGGATGGTTGAGTTTCGACAGCGTGCTGACGATCAGGCCGACGTTCTGACCGGGGAGTTCAGGATCGGCGCCAGTAATACAGTCGGCAATTACCGCGTGGGCGATCTGCTTAGTGGATTTGTGCTCAATAACGAAAGGGTGACCGTCCACCTGAATGTGGCCAACACGGATGAAATCGTCAAACAGATCGTGGACCACAGTATTGATGTGGCCTGCGTTGAAGGCCAGGTGCATCACGAAGCAGTGGAATCAGTTCACTGGATGGACGACAGGCTTTGTGTATGCGCTCGACCTGACCATCCGCTGGCATCCATTGACAAACTGGGCCCGGAGGATTTTGCCGATGCCCGTTGGATTTTGCGCGAACGCGGTTCGGCAACGCGAGCAGTCAGTGATGTGGAGCTGGATAAGCTTCCCCGTGTGAAAGTTGTCATGGAACTGGGACAGATCGAGGCAATTAAGCAGGCAGTGATTGCCGGGCTTGGCATCGCCTTTTTGCCCGAGGTGGCAGTGACCCACGCCGTGAGTTCCGGCAGGCTGGCGATGCTGGATACGCCGTTTCTGAGCCTGACACGTCAGCTTTCCATTATCTACCATCGATCCCGCTATCAGGGCAGGCTGATGCAAAGCTTCCTGGATTCGGTAAATCAGTCCGGGCGGTCCGGGCGCAAATTAGCTGACTGAAAGCACACCAGATTGATTGAAACGCAGGGACAAATGCGCCCTGTAATGCAGAGCCCGTAGATGAGAATCTGGAGGACTGCGCTCGCTACTGAGATTGGATAGAAGAGGACTATTGGATAGAAGAGGGATGTGCAACGGCGAACTGAAGATACAAAGCACAGAATCGATATTCGAAATCGACATCCGTAAATCGACATCCGAAAAGCGTAAAGGAATAATGAAGAGACGAAAATGAGAAGCCCCGCAGTGGCCTGATTCAGAAATCTCAGGCTGCTACGGGGCTGAATTTTGCGAGCTGCTGCAGACGGGCTGCAGGATACGCTTGCGGTGTGATTACTTCAGTTTTGTTTCTTTGTAATCAACGTGCTTGCGAGCTACCGGATCAAATTTTTTGATCAGCATTTTTTCTGGAGTGTTACGTTTGTTTTTGGTCGTTGTGTAGAAGTGACCAGTACCAGCTGTGGATTCCAGCTTGATTTTTTCGCGAATGCCTTTTGCCATGATGGGCTCCTGGAGAAATCGTTAGTAGGAAAGAATTAAACGCTTTGGCCGTTGGCGCGCATTTCTGCCAGTACGACATCAATGCCTTTTTTGTCGATCGTGCGCAGGGCGTTTGTGGAAACGCGCAGACGGACCCAGCGGTTTTCGCTTTCAACCCAGAAACGACGGCTCTGCAGGTTAGGCAGGAAGCGACGTTTTGTTTTATTGTTTGCGTGTGAAACATTATTACCGGACATTGGGCCTTTGCCGGTGACTTGGCAGACTTTTGCCATGATTTTGACCTCGTTAAGTTATAGACCTGATTTTTGGCTCAGGCCGGCCTTCTGTGAATTTTCCGCCAACTGTTCTGGCGAAAAACATAAAAACTGCACTGTGAAATCTGAACTTTGAATACAAAGTAAATGGTTCGCAGAGAGTACGTCCCGACGCACTCAGGCTTTAAAGATTGCGCTTTAAGGCTTTGCTTTAAAAGCTTTGCATTAAAGGCTTGCTTTGAAGTTACCCATTATCGATTCCCAATGTAGGAAGCCAATATCTGGTATACCAATAGCGTTTTGCGCTGAGTCGTTCAGGGTTAGCCAGCCATTATAAGCTGAAAAATTAAGCAAATTCAAGAGTTTATTCAAAAAACGTGTGATTTTGCCCACTGCAGGAACCTGTGGGTTCAGACCTAACCCAGGTTCCCGTCGGCCGGCCTTGCCAGGACACGACCACAAAGCAGGGCAAGCACGGCGCATACTGCCAGTCCGACAAACAGCGGTACCGGCGAATCAGACAGATTGCTGCTGACCGATCCACTGCTCAGAGTACCAAACAGAAACTGCAGGCAGCCCATGAGCGCCGATGCAACGCCCAGCCTGTGTCCCTGATCGCGAAGTGCAAGAGCCGTTGCATTTGGCAGGATGAAGCCCAGGCTGGTGGTAAAGCCCAGTAGGGTCAGCGTCAGCAGTATCAGGTTCAGGTTACCCGTCAGCGCGAGTCCCAGTCCGATCAGAATGCTTGCACACCCGCAGACCAGCGCCTTGCGCAGAATCCTTAGGGGCGAGTGAACCCGCAGCAGTCGGGCGCTGATCTGGGAGCCGGCAATCAGCCCAAAGGCATTGAGTCCGAAAAACAGGCCAAAGTGCTGTTGTGGAACGCCATACATATTGATGAAAACGCTGGGTGACACCGAAATATAGGCGAAGAGGCCGGACATGCCGATACCGCCCGCCAGAGAGAATCCCATGTAGTTCCGGCTGCGCAACAGATCAAAATAATTCCTCGCAATTGTGCCCAGGTGCAGCGGTACGGCCTTTTCCGGTGCCATGGTTTCCTTCAGATGCACGGCAGCCAGTACAAACATGATCGTGCTGTAGGTCAGCATGATGGCAAACAGTCCGCGCCAGCCCGTCACCGGCGAGAGATATCCCCCCATCAGCGGTGCCAGGATAGGCGCGACACCCATGATCAGCATCATCATGGACATGGCCATGGCGGAGTCGCGCGTATTAAGCTGGTCGCGAATCACCGCACGAGGAATGACCATGGCTGAGGCAGCGCCACAGGCCTGAATGCACCGGAAAAACAGCAAATAATCAACGCTGGTAGCAAGCGCACAGCCAATGGTGGCGGCCATATATATTACCAGCCCGACAAGCAGCGGCTTTTTTCGTCCGAACCGGTCGGCCAGGGGACCATAGAAAAGCTGTGACAACGCCAGGCCGAGCAGATAGGTTGAGACGGTCAGCTCAACTTTGTGTAATGGGACCTGCAGATCCGCCGAAATGGCGGGAAATGAAGGCAGGTACATATCGATGGTCAACGGACCAATGGCCGTCATCAGGCCAAGCAGCCACAACCAGAGGGGAACTTTTCTATCGAGCGATTTGGTGCTTTGCGCCTTATCGGTGTTGCTCATTAACGGACTTCCAATACCAGATGGCAAGAATGGTGGCGCACAGGACCATGCTGAAACTGCACATGATCCAGAGAGAAGAAACGCCGGGTGGCGCTCCAGGAGTGAGTACGGCCGTCAGGCCGTCAAGCTTGCGGTAGCCTGGTCCGAAACCGAAATACCAGCCACCGAGCAGGCCAATGCCAAACAGTGATCCGGTCTGAATCACAAACGGCATAGTCGCGATTTTGTGCGCCCGCAGAATGTAGGACAGCATGCATTGTAACGCATCGCTCGTATGCATAAAGGGCAGGATGGTGAGCAGGGCGTATGCCATCGCAGCGATCGCGGAATCCGACGTATAGATATCGATGATTTGTGGCCGCGCCACCATGACAATCGTCAGACTCAGGGCCACGCCGGCAAGACCCATCGTAATGCCAATCTTTGCCAGACGCCTGGCCTGCTCGGGCTGTCGCGCACCCAGAGATTGGGCCACAAGCGATGATGTGGCAATACCGATGGCAAGAGGAAACATGTAGAGCAGGGAAACCAGATTGGCCAGAATCTGATGGCCACCGGATACGATGGTCCCTTCTCTGGCGGCAAGCAGGGCCATGAAAGTGAAGGAACTGACCTCGGCCAGATAGGATCCCCCCATGGGTAAGCCAAGCTGCAATATTTCCTTTTGTGAAGCCCAGTGCGGCAATCCCAGTCGGAGTCGAAAAGGGGCAAAAAAGGGATCACGCAGGATGGTGGCAATCCCGATGGCCAGGGCAATCCATGACACGATGGCTGTTGACGTTGCCGCACCGGCACTGCCCATCGCCGGCATGCCCAGATGACCAAATATCAGAACCCAGTTGAAAGCAAATTTGATCAGAACAGACCCCAGACTGATGTACATCAGAATACGGGGTCTTTGCACGGACGTCGTCAGGGCGTACACGCAGCGGAACATCAGTGCCGCGGGCAAAGCCAGACAGCAAATGCGAAGGTAGGTAGCGACCTGCTGACGTACCGGTTCCGGAAGATCCCCCGAGTAACTGAGCCAGACATCGGGAAAGAGTAGCAGGGAACCACCCAGCAGGGAAAGAAACAATGACAGCCAGATGCCCTGACCGATGTAGCGACCAATTTCCTCATTACGACCTGCGCCAAATAACTGAGCACAGATGGGTACCAGCGCGTGCACGATCCCCATCAATCCGATGTGAATGGTCATAAAAATCGACACGGCCAGCGCCATGGCTTGCAGCGAGATCGGGTCGGTATGGCCGAGCATGGTACTGTCCAGGACAGCAAAAGCCATGCCTGCCCACTGGCTGATGAGCATCGGCCACGCGAGGCGCGCAATGTTGCGGACGGGCCCGCGCAAGGCCGTCTGTTGCGATCGTGAGGACATCAGGTTCAGCCGGCAGGCAATTGTATGAGTCGGAAGACTTCGTGACGGTCGGGACGGCGCTTGCCTTGCCAGATCAGAATGGCATTGTCCGGATAAGGTTCGGCCTTGTCTTCGATTTTTTCAAATGTGGTCTGTAGCAGCAGATATCGACAATGTCCGTCAAAAGCAAATTGCAGTCCGTCAAAAACATAAAAAGCCGCGCGCTGCCCCATACCCAGGCCATGCTGGCGAATGCAGTCTGCAGGAATGTTTTTTTCCTTGATCACCGTTGCCAGTTCTTCAGAAACGGCTTTATAGCTGCGGTTGTAATCAATGGAAGGCAGCCAGAGCAGGGCCAGCAGCATCCAGGTCAGTGTGAGCCCCGTTGCCGAGAGGACAATACCGCGCCAGAGAACAGCCGGATTGCTGCGCAACCGCCATGACACGGTCCAGAACCAGGCCGCGCAGACAATGACGGCAAGAATCAGGGTGAGCGCAGAAATATGCGGCTCGAATCCGGTCAGCAGTCGCGTAATGTTGTGGTTTATCTTTGCCGGCCAGCCGAAATTCAGTGCGACCCAGCCCAGCCAGGTGGCAATCATGGCAAGGGACATGATCATGATGGAGAACCAGTCAAGCATATTGACCACAGAGCGGCGCAGCGTGGGCAGGGACATGGCGGCCAGGATTGCGCACGGAACGGCCAGCATGGCATATTCGGATTCGAAGGCATTTGCCTGGAAGATAACCGTGAACAGGGAGGCGCCAAGAAGCAATGCAGGCATGAAGATATGCGGTGCATCCATCCACTTGCGCCAGTTCCACAAGGCAATGATCATGAACGGCCAGGTCGGCCACAGAAACCAGGCCAGATCCCTTAGTGTGGACAGGAACTCCGACATGACGGGCAGACTGAACAGGGAGCTGTTCCAGAACAGATAGCTGTGCAACCAGTAATCGCTGGCTCCTCCAGCGGCCGAAAGCCAGACTGCGCAGCAAGCGGCAGCCAGAGCAAGGCTCCATAAAAGCCACAGCTTCTGCGCGCGACCCACGTTGCGAAAGAACACGAGAGCGAACAGGGCAATCAGCACGGGAACCCCACCGATAGCGCCGCGTGTCAGAAATGCGCCGGCCAGGCCAATGCCGGCAAGACTGCTGCCCTGTATGGGGTGATCGAGCATGCGAACCATGCCGTAGAACGCCACCGCCTGGCACATCATGATCAGCGGAAACGTTGACGTTTCGTGCATACGGATCACGATCCCGATAGTGGCAATAATGAACAGGACCGCCGCATCGGCAATCATCCGCCCGTAATCCTGCGGGTTGGGCTCACCGCCAAAGGGCAGGGCGAGTGGCTGACATTCCTTGCGTCGGGCCAGCAGGTAGGTACCGTACCAGGTGGCGCAGATGATGATGAAAAAATAAATGAAAATGGGCAGTCGTGCCGCCGTAATCTGCGCGTCCAGTGGTGTCTGGAACAGTTCAAAGACGGGAGAAAAGATGCGGATGAACAGCGCGCCAATCCAGGTAACCAGTGGTCCCTCTTGTGCATACGCAAAATTACCAATTTGCGGAAGCAGCCAGGCGTTTTCCTGCCCGCGAATGGCAGAAAGCATGGTGGCAACGCCGGTCAGATCGTCTGTTTTCCATGGATCGCGATAAAACAGACCGGCAAAGATATAAAGAATCCCGACCACCAGCAACGCTGTTCGGGAAAGTTTACGTGTCGCGATTTCGGTCAGACGAGAGGGCGTTGTGCGTTGCATGGATGAGTGTGGGGTTACAGCTAAGGGATTTCACGCATTTTAGCTGAAAAAACCGGTCAGAAAGCACCGTTTTCCGGATACGTTGGCCGGGGTCGCTGCAAATTGGTGTCAGTCTGCTTCTGAGGTTGACGCTTGTGGAAGGGGAGAGAGCAGCCGCAAATCAGGTACCTGATAGGGTCTTTAGAGCCTGCGCAATAGGGTGCAAAACAGGAAGAAATTCAGTGGTGCTGCAACAGGGAAGCTGTGCACGGGGAAATTGCTGTATTGGGGGGGCAGACCGCGGCGAGCACGGAAATTTCCGGCACAAATGCAATCGGCATAAACGTGACAGAGTGTCTGTACCGTTTATGCCGAATGTAAATAAAATCAGGCTGATTGATTCAGTCTGAATGAATCAGACTAAATGACTCAGGCAGATTTCTTGCGTGTGCCTGCAGTAGATGCAAACCGGGCGCGGAATTTCTCAACGCGGCCTGTTTCCACGATGCGGGTTTGTGCACCGGTGTAGAAAGGATGGGACTCTGCAGTCACATCACATTTGAAAAGTGGGTATGTTTTGCCATCGAGTTCGATGGTTTCGCGGGAAGTCAGTGTGGAACGGCTGATGATTTTGGAGCCAGTTTGCTGGTCCAGAAACACGACTTCGCGGTATTCTGGGTGAATACTATCTTTCATGATTATTCCTGTGGGTTTGACGGGTCGCCAGCCTTTTATATCTGCTTCCGTTTTATGATTTACGGGCATGCACATAGTGGTACATGCGGATGTAAAAAGCAACGTATCCAAAATTTAATCCGGTATTCTAGCACAGAACCCCTTGAATACATAGCGTTTTCGGCGTAAAAACGACACATGCAGAGCGGCGGCCACAAGGATAAGACCGTGTAGTCAGATAAGCACCGTCTGGTTATGCCGCGACGGACACTATGTACGCACGGTCAGCCCGGGAAGGTCCACTGTTGCCTGGGCCGTTCCCATGGCCAGCAGGCAATGTCGGGCGAGCGTGTCCAGTTCCTGTGGATGGCTCTGAAGATAATGATATCCCAGTGCATCTGTCACACCCAATATACGATCCAGAAGCAACACTTTACCGCTGGCCCGCAAGGGTTCGCACTCCAGCTCTTCCCATTTCTGTTGTAACCACTGCTGAGACGCAGTTGCCTGCGCGGTGTCGGGCTCCATGTTCAACTGCAGATCCAGTTCCTGAGTTGCAGAAAAAATAAATTTGATGTCACAGCGCATGGTTTCTCCCGGGCGTGCAGGCGCGAGCCTGCCTGAAAACGAAAACTGTAGAAAAATTCCGTGCAAAATACTGTCACGATCATGACAATGTGTAGCACCCGACAGTTCGACGGATAAAACCCGCGTTCCAGGAATCGTTCCGGGCTGAAATCGTCAGAGATGCGTACGCAGCCGCCAGATCTCAGGAAATAGCACCACGTCCAGCATTTTGCGCAGATAATTGACGCCAGAGGTGCCACCGGTACCGCGCTTGAAGCCGATAATACGCTCAACTGTTGTCACATGACGGAAGCGCCACAGACGGAATGCATCCTCGATATCGGTCAGTTTTTCTCCGAGCTGATACAGGTCCCAGTATTTTTCCGGGTCGCGGTACACCAATAGCCACGCCTGCATGACAGCGTCGCTGTCCGCATAGGGTTGCGTCCAGTCGCGCGCCAGATGATCCTCTGGCACGGGCAGACCCCGACGCGCCAGCAGACTGATTGTCTCGTCATAGAGCGAAGGCTGGTGATAGGCGTTAAGCACCTGCTGATAGCGTTCGGGATGATGCTCATGCGGTTTCAGCATGGATCCGTTTTTGTTGCCCAGCAGGAATTCCACCTGTCTGTACTGAAAACTCTGAAAGCCGCTGGAGGCGGCAAGCCAGGGACGCAGGGCCGAATACTCAGGCGGTGTCATGGTTGCCAGCACATCCCAGGCGTGCACAAGCTGTTCCATAATGCGACCCACACGAGCCAGCATTTTGAAAGCCGCATTCAGTTCATTCTGCCGGATACAGGCAATGGCGGCGGTCAGTTCATGCAGCATGAGCTTGATCCACAGTTCGCTGGTCTGATGCTGAATAATGAACAACATTTCGTTGTGTTCAGGTGACAGGGGATGCTGCGCCTGCAGCAGTTCGTCCAGATGCAGATAGTCCCCATAGCTCATGTCTTTGGAGAAATCCAGTTTGGCTGTTCCCATCGCTTTGTCGCTGTTGTCGTCTGACGCTGCCGAATTTTCCATGTCCGAGGTAGGGTGGGAGTTAGGGTCGATCATGATTGGGTTCTCCTTCTTGTGGGCAGTTCGGGACGGGTGCTGATGGGTTGAAAAATATGGGGCTAAATCACGTAACTGCCTGTCGGGAAGTAAACCGCTCGTTTCGCCATGCCTCGCTTTCAAGCACATCCTTCAGCTGTATGACGGCATCCCAGACATCGGTATAGCGGGTGTACAGAGGGGTAAAGCCGAAGCGCAGAATGCCGGGTTCTCGATAGTCACCGATGACGCCTCGTTCAATCAGCGCCTGAATCATGGCATAGGCTCCTTCCGGGTGAGATAGGCTGACCTGGCTGGCCCGCGCCTGGGGTGCCCGCGGTGACACGAGCGACAGACCGTACCCGGCGCATTCCTGTTCTGCCAGTTGTATGAACAGGCCTGTCAGCGTTTGCGCTTTTTTGTAAATTTCGGGCATGCCGCCGTAAGACTGGGCCTGCTGAAAAACGTCCAGGGCGCTGTCCAGCACTGACATGGCCAGTACTGACGGTGTTCCACAAAGATAACGACGAATGCCGGCTGCCGGCTGATATTGTGTATCGAAGGCAAATGGCGACGCATGGCCCATCCAGCCTGACAACGGCTGTTCGATCTGGTCTACATAGCGCGGATGTACCCAGACAAAGGCAGGCGCGCCCGGACCGCCATTGAGAAACTTGTAGGTGCAGCCTACCGCGAAATCGGCATCGCAGGCAGTCAGATCCACGGGTATGGAACCGGCAGAGTGGCACAAATCCCAGATGGTCAGGGCCTGGCAGGCATGCGCCCTCGAGGTGATGGCACCCATATCATGAATGGCGCCACTGCGGTAGTTCACGTGGGTGAGCATCAGGATGGCAAGGTCATCTGTAATGGACGATTCAATGTCCTTGCTGTCCACAATTTCAAGTGTCATATCAAACTGTTTGCACAGGCTCTGGGCAATGTACAGATCAGTTGGAAAATTGCTTTTCTCGCTCACGATCCGTCGCCGCTGCGGTGAACGGCCACGCGATATCTGTATGGCGGTGTAAAGGACTTTGTAGAGATTCAGCGAGGTCGAGTCACAAACGGCAACCTCGTCAGATCCCGCCCCAATCAGGGGGGCGATCCGGTTACCGATGCGCATCGGAAGACTGATCCAGTCAGCCTTGTTCCAGCTGGCAATCAGATCCTCTGACCATTCCTGCAGCATGACCTGCTTTGCGCGTGCCGGTGCCGCCGTCGGCATGACACCCAGTGAGTTGCCATCAAGATAAATGGTTCCTGATGGCAATTGAAATGCTTCCCGCAAGGGTGCGAGTGCATCAATGGCGTCCAGATTCTCATAAAAAGCGCGATCGGTCATGGCTGTTCCTGCTTCATGGTAAGGGTCGCAATATTGCACGGACCGGGCTGGCATCGGCGCTGGTCCATTTCAGTGGCAGTGCAATCAGTTCAAAGTCTCCCTCCGGGACGTCATCCAGCACCAGATTTTCCAGCACCCGCATATCGTACTGGCATATGCGTTGATGGCTCTCCAGGGCCTTGCTGTCGGCAGGATCAATGCTGGGCGTGTCAATGCCGATCAGCCGGATGCCTTGCTCATGCAGCATATCCAGCGTTTCCGGCGCGAAACTGGCAAACTGATCTGACCAGGCGCCGACTCGTGCGCGACGAGTACTGCGGACCAGCAGTCTAGGTGGGCAGCCTGCAAGCGCCTGAGTCAGATCCTGCGGATGGATGAGCCCATTGTCGCGAAGCACCTCGACGACCCGACAGGGTCCGATAAACGGCGCCAGTGCCAGATTGCCTGCCGTACTGCCTCCGTCCTGATAGTGCAGCGGCGCATCCGCATGCGTTCCCACATGCGGGCTCAGGGTAATTTCACTCACATTGACCGGGCAGCCGGGAGACAGCGTCCAGGACCATTTCTGGGTATAGGGTGTGTCTCCCGGAAATACCGGAGACTGCGCATTCACGGGCGCGGAGATATCCCAAATGTCCTGCTTGCTCATGATTCGTCTATGAAATATCAGCTTTGAAAATATCGACTCTGAAAACGCCGACGTTGAGAGTATCGACCTGGAAAGTACCGACTCCGAATATGGCCAGTATAACAGTTGCCATACGCTACAGCTTACCCAGTTCCGCCAGGGAAATGGCTACGCCTCCGGCCACAATAATGTGGTCGATGAGTCGAATATCCAGCAGGGCCAGTCCCCGGCGTAACTGTTGCGTCAGCTGAATATCCGCCGGGCTGGGTTCGCTCATGCCGGAGGGGTGGTTATGCGCAAGAATGACACCCCAGGCGTTGTGGCGCAGTGCCGTCACGGCAATCTCGCGTGGGTAAACAGCAGTCTGGTTCAGCGTGCCCCGGGAGGCCTCTTCGTGATGGATCAGCTGGTGCCTTGTGTTCACGAGCAGCAGGAGACATTTTTCCACGACTTCGTGAGAGAGCAGGCTCACGCAGAAGTCACGGACCACCGTCGGGCGATTGAGCTCCACGCGATATTGCATGATGTCCTGCATATGGCGTCTGGCAAACTCGATGGCTGCCAGAAAGGAACAAATCTTGGCATCGCCCAGCCCGCGGATGGCTCTCAGCGACGGGTAATTGCTGAGCAGCAGGTTGCGTGGTCCGCCTGCCTGCTCCAGCACATAGTCGGCAAACTGCATGATATTCATGCTTGCCGTGCCGGTACGCAGGAGAATGGCCAGCAATTCGGTGTTGCTGAGGGCAGAAGGACCCAGGGCGAGCAGTTTTTCCCGGGGGCGCATTTGAATGACAGATGTTGTGATCTGAGCGTCAGCTGTGTCCTTGACAGAATCGGGGTAATTGGCATTTTTGGCAGTCATTGTCGGCTAAAATAGGAACTTTATGAAAACACCCTACGGTGACAGATTTTGACAGCGAATTCCCAGTCCTTGACACCAATTGTCCATGCTGATTCCTACCTAACCCTGCACTATCGCATCGTTCTGATGTCCGGCCCTGGCGCCGGTTCGGTCTTCATCGATACCTTTGATGGAAAACCGGGAACCCTGCAGCTGGGTACAGGTCAGTGGTCTCCCTCCATGGAAACACCGCTGATCGGCCATGCCGAGGGTGAGTCCTTCAGCTTTGATCTTCCTGCACAGGATGCCTACGGAGCCCGAAACCCGGAGCTGTTGCAGCGGGTCACTCGTCAGATGCTCGAACGCGATGCAGGACCCGATGCGGAGTTTGAAGCAGGCGATATGGTGGAGTTTACAGCGCCCAACGGTGGTCGCTATTCCGGTATTTTCCGGGAGTGGGATAACGACACGGCCCTGTTCGATTTCAATCATCCACTGGCTGGCGTCGATCTGCGAATCGATGTCAAGCTGCTTGGAGTGCTGTAATGGCAGAAAACAGTGAAGTGGTTCTGGCTGAGCCGCGCGGCTTTTGTGCCGGGGTGGATCGCGCCATCGATATTGTCGAGCGTGCCCTTGAGCTGCACGGCGCACCCATTTATGTCCGCCACGAAATCGTCCATAACAAGTTTGTTGTAGAAAGCCTGCGTAGCAAAGGCGCCATCTTTATCGACGAACTGGATCAGGCGCCTGCCGGCGCGATCGTTGTTTTTTCTGCCCATGGTGTATCCCGTGCGGTCAGAGCTGAAGCCCAGTTGCGCGGCTTGCAGATTTTCGATGCGACCTGTCCGCTGGTGACCAAAGTGCATATCGAAGTGGCCAAGATGCATGCGGCAGGACTTGAAATCGTCATGATCGGCCACAAGGGTCATCCGGAGGTCGAAGGAACGCTGGGCCAGGCAGTGGGGCGCATGCACCTGGTGGAAACGCCGGAAGACGTTGCAGCATTGCAGGTCGACAATCCTGAAAATATTGCATTTGTGACTCAGACCACGCTTTCGGTCGATGACGCCAGTCGCGTTGCCAACGCCTTGCGGGAAAAGTTCCCGGGCATTGTCGAACCCAAGAAAAGTGATATC
>JAEWHK010000035.1 GCA_023387815.1 Pseudomonadota bacterium | reverse complement strand
TTTTCAGGCTGTCGGCGATCTGGCGGTATAACGCCTCTTTACCCTTTATGTTTTGATCGATTTTTTTCAGATAAAGCACAATGTTCCCGCCAAAATATAAACTATGCCCCTTCAGATCTGCTTGCTGCTTCCCAGACCGATGACCATCCCAGGGACAGGCTGGCCGCACGTTCTGCCGCCAGAATCAGGCTTTCTTCGCGAGCGATATTCTTTCCAGCAATATCAAACGCAGTACCGTGATCCACCGACACGCGCACAACAGGCAGGCCAACGGTAATGTTGACGCCGTCATCGCCATAAACGGCCTTGAATGGCGCATGTCCCTGATCATGGTAGCAGGCAACCAGAAACTTCCATTTGCCACGAACCGCCTGTGGCCACAGGGCATCTGCAGGAATGGGTCCGACTGCATTGATGCCCGCCGCTTTGGCTCGTTCAATGGCAGGCGTTAATATAGCACTATCCTCGGTACCAAAGATGTTGTTCTCCCCAGCATGCGGGTTCAGACCGGATACCGCAATGGCTTCGTCCTGACGATTGAGCGCTTTTGAAAACGCGTGGACCAGTTGCAGAATATCGTCCATCCGTTTGGGATTCACGTCGTCAATCGCCTGTCGCAATGACACATGTGTTGTCGCATGAAAGACATAAAGATCACCGGCAGACAGCACCAGCGAATAATTCTTTACGCCGAACTCATGTGCCAGCAATTCGGTATGACCGGGCCACTTGTGCCCGCCCAGATGCATGGCCGCTTTGTTGAGTGGCGCCGTCACGATGCCGTCCACCTCACCTTTGCGCGCCAGGTCACAGGCCTTCATCACAAATAGTGCGGAGCCCGCACCAGCACGAGCGTCCAGTTTACCCAGTTCAACGTCTTCCAAAGAGGGGCCTACCTGTATGACCTCTATGGACCCGGCTTCGTTTGTCGCTTCAGCAGGTGCACTGATCTCGCGCACGACATCGTCATTGCCATCCAGGCTGCGCACCGCTTTGCGCATAGCTGCGACATCACCAATGACCACGAATCGCGCGATATCGCGCAGGCGCGGGTGATTCATCAGCATTTTCGCTGTGATTTCAGGACCAATACCCGCCACGTCACCAACAGTCACTGCCAGTACAGGCAATTTCTTTTCACTCATTTGAATTTCCTTTCCATCAGGGTTTCAGCCGCCTGAATCAATACATTCTTTTCACCAAAACCGCCGGCCTTGGTCACGATCGGCATGCCGTGATAAACGCCGCCTATAAGCGTACCCAGGGGTACGCCGCCAGACACTTCATCAATCAGACGAATGCCAGTAGCCTTCAGCGCCGACATGACCTGCTCCGCACCATCACCGCCAGTCGCAATCAGGCCACGCACCTTGCCCTGGCGCACGATTTCAAGTGCAATCTGACCCAGACGAAGGGCTACGGTTGCCGACGACAGTCCGGGCACTTGCTGCGAAGGTGCGAGCAATACCACAACTGAATTAGTCAGGTTCCGATCCTGATCCTGCGCCAGCATCTGCTGCTGCCATTGTTGCCAGCGATCCTGGTCTGCCAGTATGTCGGGCTCTGGCGTCAGTATCGTTGCGCCCTGCTCTGCCAGCGCCTCTACCTGTGAACGCGTCGCACTATGCTGCGACGTGACCACGGCAAGCACAATTTCATCTGAACTGTTATTGCCTGCCCATGCAGCCGCCATGGCCATAGCCAGGCCGCCAGCACCTACCGGCAAGGCCCGTTCACCGACAAGGACAATGGCCTTTGCCAGGCGTTTCAGATCTGCATCAGTGGCAGCATCCACTACCACGATGGGTCCGCTGCTGCCAATTTTATCCGCCAGCGATTCAGGCGACTCATCCGCCGAGGGGCTGATCAATTCGCAGCCTAATAGAGAAGGCACATGGCTTTCGGTGACTGGCGTAACCGGATCCGTGCCTGCTGATGTTTCTGTGACGGGTTTGCCGTTGACCAGCAGCACGCCCTGCTCCAGCGTACGTCCTGTTGCCGGAAAGGCAGGACATACAACCGCAACAGCGTCATCGCGCCAGGCCTGGCGGGCCGCTTCGATTTCTGCGGCGAATGCGCCGCGCAGGGTTGAATCCACTTTCTTGAACACATGACGAACGTCATGGTCGCGGAATGTCTGAATCTCCCGCGTGACTGACTCGGCTGCTTCCTGCGGTGCCATGGCCCGGCTGTTGCTGTTGACCGAGACCACCTCGGCCTGCATATCGCCCAGACCAAAGGCGTCTTCGGAACCGCCTACATACAACTGCGTTTCCCAGCCGCAACGAACAAACTGTACGGCTGAGTCGCCTGCACCGGTCAGGTCATCTGCAATAATTGCTATTTCAGGTTTCATAATCTGACTGGATCACCCTCGGTAGTATCCAGATCCAATGAATTATCCTGCACAGGTTTGAGTTCACCAGCACGTTTCAGGAACCACGAGGCCAGCAATGGAGCCATGATGGAGCTGATCAGCACGCATGCGGCAACCTGAGCCGTTGCTGCCTCAACATAAACCTGGAAACGAGGATCGGCGGCCGCCACAACAGCAGGCGTTGCAATCGCATTTCCAGCAGTGGTTCCGGCCGCAAAGCCGATACCGCTTTTACCGCCACGTCTGAGGATGAGTTTGTAGCCAAGATACACCAGGAAACCGGTGATGGGACTGATCAGGAAGCCCAGAATAATGCCACTGATACCGCCGCTGACAATAGAAGACAAATTAATGCCGGTACCCAGTGCGAAAGCAAAAAATGGAATCACAATGTTCGGAACCGGATCCAGGATTTTGCGCCACTGCACATCCAGATTACCGACCACAACGCCCAGCAGGAAAGGCACAAGCGCTGCCACAAGTGCAATAACGGGAATGTCCCCCAGGCCCGATGCTCCCAGGAACAGGAGACTGAAAAACGGACCATCATTGACCGCGCTGGCAACGTAAGCGCCGCGATCACGATTGTCACCGTACTGACCGGTAAATGCCAGCCACAAGCCACCATTACTGTTATCGAAGGCAGCCAGCAGGGCCAGGATGGAAATACCCCAGACACCATCGATGCCAACGAAGCTGCCCAGCAGCACAATCAGGCTGGCCGGAATAATCGTTTTACAAAGCAGAATCGTGCCGGCAGTCGCCAAAATAGGACCACCGGTACGCATATTGACCTGGGTACCTGTGGCGAAAATCAATAATGCAATCAGTGGCAAAGCGCTGTCTTTGAACAGTGCCGTTGTGAAACTGCCAATCCCGAGTGCTTCGGGCGCGAACGTCCCGATAATTGAACCCAGAATAAGAGGAATCAGCATCAATCCGCCAGGGATCTTCTGCATGGTTTGAAACATGGGAAACAGGGAACGTTCTTGTGTCATCATCCGACCCAACCTTTTTGGTTATAGGGGTGTGTTAAAAGAATGGAATGTCGCCAGCGGCCGGATGATCATGCTTTTTGTGTCGGCCGCAACGATGTACGTACAACCTGTACGTACAGGTTGCATTATTATCGTTTGAAAAAGAAATGTCAACTCAGCGTTTAAGCGTCAATATCCAGCAATCTCAGCTTCTTTGAAATCGCCTGGCACGCCTCTATCAAAGGCTCAATATAGGTTTTCTGTCTGTCTGCGGCGATGCGAAATAACGGGATGCTGATACTGATGCAGGCAACCGGATTCGCATTCCGATCAACAATGGCGCAGCCGTAGCAGAAAATATCACGTTCGTTTTCTTCACGGTCTTCAGAATAGCCCTGATGCTGAATCTGGGCGATTTCTGCCAGCAGCGTGTCGGCCGACAGTACGGTCGTGTCGGTAAATTTCCGGAATTCTATGGCGTCGATCAGCAGATCGCGTTGTGCCTCATCCTGCAGCGCGGCCAGATAGGCCTTGCCCACGGAACTGGAGTACAGCGTGACCTGACTGCCCAGACGCGAGTTCATGCGTACTGCCTGCGGGCTCTCCAGCTTGTCTATATAAGTCATGGCGCCGTTTACCGGCACGGCAAGGTGCACTGTTTCACTTGTGATATCGCGCAGCGCCAGCAGCTGTTCACGACATACCTTGCGAAGATCGGAACTTTCCAGTGCCTGACTGGCCAGGCTGATGAGGCGAGGTCCCAGACTGAACATCTGGCCGCCCTTGTTGATAATCAGCCCCTCTGCCAGCAATGCATCGACAATTCGGTATAGCGTGGGTTTGGGATATCCCACCGATCGACTCAGATCCTGAATGGTCACGCCCGTTGCCGCATTGACTGCAATGGCGTCCAATACACGCATGAACTTGGAAAATGAAGCGGTGCCGGCCACTTTCTGGCCTGCCTTGTCCTGCAGAGGAGTGATTGTTGTCATGATGAAAAGTCAAGTTACCATATAGCCACCATCAACCGGCATGATAACACCCGTCATGAACGAAGACGCGTCTGAACACAGAAAGATGACGGCACGCGCCACATCCTCAGGCGTTCCCCAACGCTTGAGTGGCGTGCGATCCAGAATCGGCTTTGCACGGCTTTCATCATTCTGCAGCGCTTCGGTCAGAGGCGTAGCAATCCAGCCAGGCGCCACGGCGTTCACGCGAATCCCTTCCTGGGCATAAGCAATTGCCAGCGACTTGGTCAGCTGTGCAATCCCGCCCTTGCTGGCACTGTAGCCGGGTACCAGTCCGCCCCCAAAAAAGCTGAGCATGGATGCCATGTTGACAACGCAACCTTTCGATTCAGCCAGCAACGGGCGCAACGCTTCGCACAAACGCATGGTTCCGATCAGATTGACGTCAATCACCTTCTCAAACACGGGAAGTTTGAATTCCTCAACCCTTGCGATGATACCGGCGCAATTGACGAGAATATCCACTCGATCCAGCGAACGCACGAACGCATCAATCTCCTGTTCCTGCGTAATGTCCAGAATGGCTTCGCTGATGGCTTCATGACGATAGGACTCATCGGTAGCCGAAGCAAGCCCCGCCGCGTACACCTTCGCGCCAAGTTCGGCCAGTGCTTCCGTAATGGCGCGCCCGATTCCCTGCGTTCCGCCCGTCACGACAGCGGTTTTACCCTTTAACAAATCTGCTTTGAAGCTCATACGTTTTCCAAAATTCGTTCAATAGGTGGCACGGCCACCAGAAAGATCAAATACCGCTCCGGTGCTGAATGAACACGACTCGGACAGCAGCCAGAGCGTCAGATCAGATACCTCTTCACACTCGCCAAGCCGTTTCATGGGACTTTTATCGATCATGGTTTGCACATGTGATGGCGACATCTGCTGCAGCAGTGCCGTATTGATGGCTGCGGGTGCAATTGCATTAACGCGCATGGCGGTCTGTGCCAGCTCTTTGCCCAGAGATTTTGTCAGGGCCAGCACGCCAGCCTTGGCTGCACTATACGCCGACGCATTCGGTGTGCCTTCTTTGCCGGCAAGCGATGCGATATTGACGATTCGCGCTGCCGGAGCCGGTTTCATGGCCGGTACAGCCACACGACAAGTGTTATAGACGCCAACCAGATTGACCGCGATGACCTGTTGCCATTCCTGCGGATCTGTTTCTTCCAGCGGCCGGGTCGAACCGGCAAAACCGGCGCAATTGACCAGCATGTCGATGTGTCCGTATTTGCCGGCTGCCTTATTGCAAGCGTCATTGAGTGTCGCGCTATCACAAACGTCAACCTGACTGAATTGCACACCCTGTTGCAGAAAGTCCTCTGGCGGCGCATTCCTGTCCCATACCCAGACATCTGCGCCAGCAGCAAGCAAATGCTGTGCGATATCCAGACCAATTCCGCTGCTGCCCCCGGTCACGACGGCACAGCGCCCGGAAAAATCGTAATTCGCTTTTGCTTTCATCATGATCAGCGCACGAACTGATCAACGTAATCAGCGCCCAGCCCGACACTTTCATAGTGCTTGCGGCACATATCCAGTTTTACAAACACATCCTCATAACCGGTGTGATTGCCTTCGCTGTCGACGTAGTACATGATGCCATTGACCTGGAACATGGTAATCATTTCTTCCACATCCTCCGGTACATATAGCGTATGTGTTTCGCCCGGTGGCTCGAAGACATAGCTGCCTTCGGTTGCCACCCAGTCATGCTCCAGATAGCGCCATGTGCCTTTGATCACATAGCCGTGTACAGGCTGTGGGTGTCGATGACAGCTCAGCACGCCGGATTTTCTGACGCGCAGCAGATTCATCCAGTATCCCTGGGATACGTTCAGACAGAGAGGACGAAACCAGACATTGGGTGCTTGCGGCACCCAGACGCGCTCGTCTTCGGGAACAGCGTGAGGCACAACAATGTCTTTCAGTGCTTCAGCGGGATTGGGATAACGATAGGGAGTGAGTTCGCTCATGAGAATTCCTTGGCCCCGGCCTTGCGGGGCAAAATGTAAGTTGTGAGTAACGAAAATTCGCCGGTCTATTTGATATCCAGCTCTTTCAGTACCTTGGCGTAGCCTTCTGTTTCGACTTCCATCTTCTTGCGGAATGTTTCGCCATCCGCGTACACATAGCCCAGGTTCTGATCCTTGATCGATTTGATCAGTTCCGGATCCTGCGCCACTTTCTCGAAAGCTTCTGACAAAACTTTCACTGCCTCCGGTGGCATGTTTTTCGGACCGGCCACGCCGCGCCAGGTACCATAAGACACATCAATACCCTTCTCTTTTGCCGTTGGCACATCCTTGAATTCCGGCACACGCTCTTCGTTCATGACCACCAGCAACCGCAGTTTGCCGCTACGCACATATTCTGCAGCTTCTGCCGGGCTGGTTGCCACCGCATCCACCTGCTTGCCCAGCAAGGCGAGTAACGACGGGCCTGAACCGGGATACGGAACATGCGTGACCTTGGTTCCCGATTTGACTTCGAAGGCGCTAAGCGCCACGTCATACACCGCGCCGGTTCCTGGCGTACCCACGTTCATACCATCCGGATTCTTCTTTGCTGCAGCAAGGAAATCTTCAACGGTTTTGTAAGGCGAGTCTGCATGCACAACCAGTGTCGTCGGATCGGCATTCAACTGGACCAGAGGCGTGAAGTCTTTATAGGAACGGTCAAACAGATTCAGCAGAGGCAAGGTCACGAATTCGCCTGTCACCACGGCAAGCGTATGACCATCCGGCTTCTGGTTCAGCACATATTTCCAGCCGACAGCACCGCCTGCCCCGGATTTATTGAGCACAATCATGCCCTTGGGAAAATGCTTTTCTGCTGCCTTTGCAAAACTGCGTGCAACGGCATCGGTGCCACCACCAGGCTGGAAGGGAACCACAAGTGTAATAGGCTGAGTCGGCCACTCGCTGGCCGCGCTGGCAATTGCGGGGAAAGCGGTGATGCCAGCACAGGCGATGAGCGATGCCAGTACCGCGCGGCGGGATTGAATCATAAGGTGTCTCCAGTTTTTTCAAATGAAATATCGGGCGATGGAACCGCTACAACCAGGTCCATCAGCCCGTAAATGAGTAAAAGCGCCACTAATTGCCCGAACAATCTATGTGGCATCTGTGCGAATAATCCATATTATGGACTATCATCTACATTATGGATTCAGTTTAGCGAATTTACGGATGCTATCCATCTAGGGATAACCCGTATGACATTTGAAATTGGGACATAAATGCAAAATTGCCCCCCATTGCCATCAGGCAGTGGAAGGGGCAATTATTCTTTAAATACAGACGCGATTATTCAGGCCGGCTCGTGCAATTTCCAGTATTGAAAATTGTTCTGAGCCGAAAAGACCCGTCGAAAAACGAGCAATACAGCCAGCATGCACGCGATGCCGGATGAGGCGGTCAGCAAAAACATAAGGAGAATCTGGTAGCGAATGGCCTGTTCCGGGTCCTGACCAGCAAGAATCTGACCGGTCATCATGCCCGGCAGACTGACCAGGCCGATGACCATCATGCTGTTGATCGTTGGCATCATGCCGGCCCTGACCGCATTTTGCGCGGCTTCACGATAGGCTTCCCATCCGGTAGCCCCGAGTGAGAGCATCATTTCCACGTGATCTCGTCTTTGCGTCAATTCATTTGTAATGCGATCCAGCCCCAGCGAGACGCCGGTAAGCGTGTTACCCATAATCATGCCCAGAACAGGAATCACATACTGAGGCGAATACCAGGGTTCAATCCGCAGAATGAGGACAAGGCCAACGCCCATGATCATCCAGGATGGAATCCAGATGGAAAACAGCGCATCGAACTGCATGCCCTGGTAGCGGATACGACTGCGGTTTCGGGCGGCCAGTCCGGCAATTACCGTCATGACAGTCATGATAGCCACCACGATATACCACTTGTCTGCAGCAAACACCCACTTGAGAATCAGGCCAATGGCAAAGAGCTGCACCACCATCCGCACCGACGCAATAAGCAACTGCTTTTCCAGCCGAAGCTTCAGAAATATCGAAATCAGCCCATTGGCCAGAATGAGCAAAGCGGCCAGTCCGATCTCCGCGACCGAAATATTAATGTAATCACCGTTCATCGCCTGCTCCAGACATTTCATCTGTCTTCAGATGACCTTTGCTCATTTGCCATACCCGATCTCCCACGCGTTGCTTCTGCTGCTCGTCGTGGCTGATCCATAAGGTGGCGGTTTCATGACGATTGGCATCCATCCAGTGCGCAATCAATTGCTCGACCAGTTGCGCTGTACTCTCATCCAGCGCCGAGGTCGGTTCGTCAAGAAGCAATAAACAAGGATCCAGCTGCAGCACCCGTATCAGGCAGACCAGCTGCATTTCACCACCCGAAAGCGCGCCTGATGCCTTCTCCAGGAAGGAGGGATCGCGTTCGATGGCATGCAGAAACCGTTCAATTTTCTGTCTGTCATATTTTTTGTCGCGATTCACCCGCAGTGCAAACGGGAATGTCAGATTACCCTCCACACTGGTATGCAGCAGAACGGGCCGCTGCCGGATGTATGCGATCTGGGCACGATATTTACCGGATTCCATCAGGTTTACCGGCTCACCCCTGACAGTCAGCTTCCCGGTATCTGGCTTGTCCAGCAACGCCAGGGTTCGCATGAACACGCTTTTACCCGAGCCGGACGCGCCGGACAGCACAATCCTATCTCCCGGAAAGACGCTGCATGTGGCCGGATGAAGCAATACCTGCTTGCCTGCCGGATCATTGCGACTGAGATTTTCTGCGCGAAGCAAAGGCATGCGTGACGAGGAAAGTTCGGTTACCACGGGATGTTCTTACCATCGTTGAAAACGGTGTCGTACAACAACCGTCAGAAAGGGCGCGATGTTGACTCGCAGCGCCCCCGTTATTTGACCACCGATGACGGCCAGACAAACCGTCAACCCGGACAGCGCACAATATACACCGAAAGCGGCGCCCCCGGGAGACCCTGTCCGGGTCAGCGCTGCAACAGAATGGCATTCAACGGCAAATGAGGAATGCGCAATATGACATCCCGGTCTTTCTGTCTCTCGGACTCAGGCAACAACTCCCACGCTTCCATGGACGGATGCAATCGTCGCAGATCATCCCTTTGCGCGCCATAACGCCAGCCCGCCAGATAGCGCTGCGCCGTCCACCGCTTATGTTCAACCTGGGCGAGCAGCTCTACGTCGGACTGGGTAAACGAAAGAGAGCTGGAAATCGCGCTATTTTCCTGTTTGGTCGTGTCATTCACCACATTCAGCTTTCCGCACATCGCCAGTTTGTAGGGAATATGATCTGCCTGCGCCCGGTTGGCATCTTTCGCATTTTCATTCAGCGCGTCCCAGGATTGCTTATAGGCATCGCTCTCGCTTACCGCGCCGGACTGCGGTGCCAGCTGCTGCAGATAGTCTTCGTGTATGGCGCGCGCCACCGTGTCTAGTTTTTCCTGAGTTATCAGCTCGATCTGACAAACCGATTCCAGACTGCCAAAGAATGACAGGCGGTTTAATCTGTTCTGTTTCGATCTTAACAGGGCGTTCAAACCATCATTGTGATAATTCAGCGCATAGATCCGAAACGCAGACGCCGGGGTTGCATGCAGCATTTCAAGTGCCAGCTTGAGATTGGCGGCATCATCGTCAAATGCAGCAATCACAAGCGGGACAACGTTTTCCGGAGGATCAATGACAAATTTGCCGAGAACGTGATCGTAGGCGCCATCGAATTCCACATAGGTAATTGAGGCAACCAGTCCGGCACCGGGATACTCGGCTTCGATCTGTCTGTACGCCAACGCCGCCTGCGTTCCGCAAAGCACAATTTCCGGGGATGCCGGATTGCGAGTATGCATGACCTGAAGCGCCTGAACAAGCAATGCTTTGGCCGTATCCCCGGAACCAAAGATAACCAGTCTGAAGATCGTGTCCGGGTTGCGCAATGATTCGGCATAGGTATAGGGAAAAGTCGAAAAAAACTGTCGCGCAACCATCTGATGGTGATTGAAAAATCTCAGATCAATGCCCTTCTCTCTTTCATCTTCGAAATAATCGGACTGCTGCAGCATTGAACTGATTCTTGCATTTGCAATATGCAGAAAGCAGCGGACCTGGTATTTGCCAGGATGCCTGTCCGTTATCTGATGCAATGCCTTCACTACGTTGATCGTGGTCTGTTCATTATTCAGAAAGCAAATCATGTAGCGGGCTCTGCGGATGCCGGCCTCCTGCAACACCGCACTTTCTGTACCATCTCCATAGAAAACCAGATGCCCATCACGCCGCAGTAATCCCGCATTGGATTGATCGGCATTGACTTCCACGGCCACACCTGTCATATCATGCGTTTTTTTCAGGTCATTCAATAGCGCCTTTCCCTTGTTGTTGATACCAAGCACCAATACATGATTTCGGCGAAACAGCATGCGGAACTGTGTGTAATATTCAACGAACAGACGCTGCGCGATACGATACATACCAGCAAGAAGCGCCAGTGTAACCGCGATTTTTACAAAGGTCAGTTGCCAGGGAAGGTTTTCAGGGGGCAGAGACGACGCGACCGGATCCGACCCCATGAGCGTTCTGAGCGTTCTATACAGTTTCTCAGGCAAATAAAACCATTCGTTGATTCTTGGATAGATCTGACCCAGCCCGGTCCAGGTCAGGACAATAACAACCACGGCACCAATAAGTAGCAGAATACTTTTTGTCTGACGGGATAGCTTCATTCAAGGTTGCTCCTGAAAATTTTTCTGTGCCTGCTGCAGCAATGCCATGGTCTTTTCTCTGACCTGCGCGTCCTTCACTCTATCGAGCTGCAGGCGAACCATACGGATCAGATTGCGGGCGACGAATTCGGTGTCTCTGGTCTGGCTGAAATACACGGCCATCGCTGCCCTGGCCATAGGATGGAAACGCCAATAGTTTTCCAGCAGTTGCAGCTGCCGCTCATCGCGTATCGGAATATATTTTTCAATATAGGCGGTCAGCGGTACCGAAGATCCAGGCACGGGCGAACGCACATAAGGATCCTGGAAGAACCAGGAATCGGGGCGCTGAGTCTGCTGTGGCGTATCAATCACGGCGGCCGCTTCATTGTCATATTTTTTGCCGAAATAGATCTCGGTCTGATCAGCCAGTTCCTTGGCAGGCGCCAGTAATGCATTGGGCACCGCCCATACATTCAGAATGTAAAGGCCTACCCTTGCATCCAGCGTCAGAATATCCTTGCCATTGTCCGGCATCATCATGTCTGTAATCCGGCTGATACCAAACGGCATCACAACCGGCATACCGGTAGTCGTATCATACATGGCAACCCCTTTCTCATTGCCCACGCCTACGGGATCGGAAGTGAACAGATACTTGCTGTCTTCAGAAAACTGCAGGAACCCGCTGGCCGGGTCATTACGGATTTTCTGACCTACCGGCTGTTTTTTCTCCAGATTCCACAACCGGAGGTATTTATTGTCTTCGGCCATGGCAAGTAATTTGTTATCAGGACTCAGCTGTGCCTTGGGCGTTTCTCCCGCTGTGGGCAGCGTCAGCCGACTGACAAAATCAGTCAGATCATACAGTTTTGCGTGGTCACTGAAATGGGCGAGCAGATATTGATTATCTGGTGTGAAATATGCGCCCTTGATCCGCGTGTTCTCACGATGCAAAACCTTGCCGGTACTGACATCTTCCACCCGCCAGTTGTTTTGCGCATCCAGAATCAGAATGCGGGACAAATCCTCAGACAGTTTATATTTCTCATTGGTCTTCAGGCCAAACGTTTGCACCATGTCGCCTGTCTCGATATCCCAGATCCCCAGCTTTGTTTCATCCATGCGCGACGATACGCGCTTGCCATCGCCACTGAAAGAGAGCAGGCCCTTGACCGTCAGTGGCTTGCCAAATGGCTGACCCGTGCCGGCACGAAAAAATCGCAACTCGTTGTATTTGTTCTCCGGCACCGAAACAGTGTAGATGAAATCATGTTCATCTTTGACCCCAAAATCCTGAATCTGTTTTGGTGTCCTGATGAACTCCCGCGGCGCGTCCTGTTCGTCAAGTGACAGATATTGCAACGAATGACTGTTCTTTTTGAGAAGTATTATCCCCTTGCTATCCGTGGTGCTTCCGAATGACTTCAGATCGGTTCCCAGGTCAATCTGTTTGCGCAGCAGCGCTGGCGCCTGCGCCGTAGTCAGATAATATGATCCTTCCAGCAGATCCACCCGTTGTGTCATATCCGGGGACACGTTTGATATATCATCGCGCAGCAACCGCGACAGATTGATGGGCGCGCGGCCCGATGACAGCTCGCGATTGGTCTGCATATCACGAACGGAATAACTTTCCTGCCATACCAGTGTGTAGTTTTTCCCATCCCGACTGAAATAAACATCCTCGGGTGTGGCCACGTTGTCAATTCTGACGACCCCATGTTCAGCGTTTTGCAGATCAAGGTGATACATCCCGTTGACAGCCTGAACGAATACGTGTTGGGCATCCGGACTGAATATCAAACGATTGATTCCGCCGGGCACCAGATATTCCTGGCTTTGCTGCAGCTGGCCCTGCGCATTCACCGGATAAAGCTGTACGCGATTCTCATCATTCCCGGCTTCGTAAAAAGCAATCACCCTGCCGCGGGATTCCATTTCAACCCGATCTCCACTGACCGTTTTCGTATTGCGAGTGGGCACATCGTCGATGACCAGCTGGCGCGTCCGAAGATTAAACAGTTGTGATTTTATCTGCTGCATCCTGCCTTGTTCGGAGGGCCAGCCCTGAACTACCAGCCAATGCGCTTCGTCATCCACAGTGAACGAAGAAAGTCGCAAATTTTCTGGCACCTCATAGATCACTTCGACGGATTTGCCTTCCTGCCAGGACGCAATCTTGTTATCAGCCGTGGTGAAGTAAAGGACGTTACGATTATCAAACTGCATCCTGGAAAATGAACCGACATTGGCATCGTTCACAATCGTATGCAGTTTCTGCGTATGTGCGTCCCATATCTGCACGCCGCGTTGCGCGCTGGTAGTCGCATTCACAGAGGCAAGCCAGTGTCCGTCCGGACTGAACACCGGTTTGGAATCCACCCTCGGCATCAGCGTCATGCCATTCTGCCCCATCAGCATGGACTGTACATACAGTGCGGTTCTTTCATTGCCATATCGGGTCGCTGCCGCCATGTAAGCAGCACCTTCTGACACTTCTTTCTGGTCTATCTTGTTCAATCCCGACAGATACAGTGAACGGGAAAGCATGGATTGCGCCGAATTTCTTTCACTCCAGGCATAGACGCCCAGTGCCATTGCCATCAAAGCCAGCAGACCGATGACAACTGCAATTCGCTTGACGATCCGGGTGCGCTGTCTGGCCTTGGCCAGCTGATAGGCCTGATCCCGTTGCGTCAGATCACCCAGCGGAACGTCCAACACACCTGCAATAATCTTGAGTTTGGCAAGATCCAGCCGATCCTTGTAGGCCACAACGCGACGCTCTATCTCCTTGCGAGACAGGTTTCGATCGCTTTGCAGATGGCGTCGATAGGCTTCAGGCGTGGTAAATCCCTGTTCCTGCGTACCTGGCAGGCGGGCATCGGCAGCTATCGGCTCCTGCGGCGTAGCGGTATCGATATTGCCAGCGTCGTCGACACGATAGCGCAGCACCTCCGGGAAACATTGCTGCGCAGAGGTCTCGCTGCCGTATTCCGGCTCTCCGGCAAGAATCAGCGCAATGATACGGTCGCTCTTGCCAGTTTGCTTGAAATAGCGCAGTTCCTGACACACATAGACGGATCGCGCCGACTGGGGCGAACTCAAATAAATCAGGAAAGCGGATGCATCCAGCGCAGTCGTGAGTGCGGTGGAAAGATTGGAACTGGCAGAGAGTTCCTTTTCGTCCTGAAAAACGGGGAAAATCTGCGCAGGAATCGGCTTACCGGCGCGATTGGGCTTGCCCACCAGATCGGCAGGCACTTCATAGGTCTCCAGCTCATGGTGCAGCCAGTCTGCCCATTTGCGCCCCTCTTCCCGGTTATCAGCGTGACTGTAGCTGATAAACGCAGCATAGGTCAGTCGGCTCTCCGATGCTTCTTCAGTCATGTCATCTGCAGAACAAGGCAATTCGAGTCATCGTTTTACCTTGTTTCCATCGTGCAGACAATACCCTTCCCCCTCTGGGGCTCGAAATGATGTATCGGATTGTGAGCCCTAGACCGAACAACGAGTCAGTCGATCATTCAGCTTCAACCCGGTTCGCATCAATGACCGTCAGCGCGGCCATGTTCACAATGCGTCGGACTGTCGAGCTGGAGGTCAGAATATGCACAGGCGCATTGACGCCCAGCAGGAACGGACCCACAGCCACATTGCCACCGGCAACGGTTTTGAGCAGATTGTAGGCAATATTTCCTGAATCCACGTTCGGGCAGACCAGCAGATTGGCCGATCCTTTCAAAGGGGAATCCGGCAGGATGCGCTGACGCAGCACTTCATTCAGCGCGCAATCGCCATGCATTTCACCGTCGATTTCCAGTTCAGGATCAACCTCGCGCACCAGTTGCAAAGCGCGGCGCATTTTCTCACCGGATGCAGAACTGCCGGAACCAAAGTTGGAACGGGATAACAGTGCAACCTTGGGTGCCACATCCATTTGAGCCAGCACTTTGGCGGCGGACACGGTGTAATCAGCAATCTGTTCGGCGGTCGGATCATCATTCACATGCGTATCGACCAGCGCCACCATGCGCTGATCCAGCAGGAGAATGTTCATGGCCGCATAGGTTGTTGCGCCAGGTTTTTTACCGATAATCTGATCTACAAAGCGCAGATGCTCGTGATAGGAACCCACCGTGCCGCAGACCATGCCATCGGCGTCGCCCAGATGAACCATCATCGCGCCGATCAGCGTCAGACGACGGCGCATTTCCACGCGCGCCATTTCTTTTGTGATTCCCTGGCGGCACATCATCTCCCAGTATGTGGTCCAGTACTGATGAAAGCGTGAATCAAATTCCGGATTGGTCACTTCCACGTCTTCGCCCAGTTTCAGGCGCAGACCGTATTTTTCAATGCGAGCCAGCAGAACAGAAGGACGGCCAACCAGAATCGGGCGTGCCAGTTTTTCGTCAACGACCACCTGTACGGCACGCAGCACACGCTCGTCTTCACCTTCTGTAAAGACGATCCGCGCTTTACCGCCATCACGCACAATCTGTTTGGCAGAAGCAAACAGCGGCTTCATGAATGCGCCTGAGTGATACACAAACTGCTGTAGGCGCTCTGCGTAGGCTTCCAGATCAGGCAGCGGACGTGTCGCCACGCCACTTTCCATGGCAGCCTTGGCCACCGCCGGTGCCACACGGACGATCAGACGAGGATCGAATGGTTTGGGAATCAGGTACTCAGGACCGAAGGACAGGTCATAGCCACCATAAGCGGTTGCAACCACATCGCTGATCTCTTCTTTGGCCAGGCCGGCAATGGCGTACACAGCGGCTTTTTCCATTTCCCTTGTGATTGTGGTCGCACCCACATCCAGCGCGCCCCGGAAAATGTACGGGAAGCAAAGCACGTTATTGACCTGATTGGGAAAATCGGAGCGACCCGTTGCCAATACAACGTCTTCGCGCGCAGCACGAGCCACATCGGGCATGATTTCCGGATTGGGATTGGCCAGCGCCAGGATCAGCGGACGTGCCGCCATGCTTTTGACCATTTCGGGTTTGAGCACGCCGCCGGCAGACAGACCAAGAAACACGTCTGCACCCTTGATGACATCTGTCAGTGTACGTGCATCCGTTTTCTGCGCGAACCGCTGCATCTCCGGTCCCATGGGCGTATTACGACCTTCATAAACCACACCGTCGATATCCGTCACAAAGACATTTTCCAGCGGCAGGCCCAGGTCGACCATCAGGTCCAGACAAGCCAGGGCAGCTGCACCGGCGCCAGAGGACACCACTTTGACAGTTGAAATATCCTTGCCGACTACTGCCAGACCGTTGATGAAGGCAGCGGCCACGGTAATGGCGGTGCCATGCTGATCGTCATGAAAGACAGGAATGCTCATGCGTTCGCGCAGTTTGCGCTCTACCTCAAAGCACTCTGGCGCCTTGATGTCTTCCAGGTTGATACCGCCAAAGGTCGCTTCCAGACCAGCGATGATTTCAACCAGTTTGTCAGGATCGCTTTCATTGATTTCGATATCAAACACATCCAGACCGGCGAATTTCTTGAACAGTACGGCCTTGCCTTCCATGACGGGTTTGGACGCCAGCGCGCCGATATTACCCAGACCCAGCACGGCAGAACCGTTACTGATCACGCCAACCAGGTTGCCACGAGCGGTAAAGCGATGGGCGTTTAGCGGGTCAGCGACGATTTCCTCACAGGCTGCGGCCACACCAGGTGTATAGGCCAGTCCCAGGTCACGTTGCGTTACCAGTGGTTTGGATGCGGTAATGGAAATTTTGCCTGGCACGGGAAATTCATGATAATCCAGTGCAGATTGGCGATCGATTGTACTCATGGCGGCGAGCCTCCGGAAAAATTGATTTTGAGTGAAGTGTAGGCGTTATGCATAAGTAAATTATTTTCATTTATGATAGTAATATATCATTTACCTTATATCTGATACCGAATTGAACGCTTCTGTCACCCCTCCTACAGCCGATGTGCTGGAACACAGACTGTCTGGTCGCCTGAAAATGCGCCACCTTAGCCTTTTACTGCAGATTGGCGAACAGGGCGCACTGACCCGGGTTGCCCAGAAGATGGGAACCAGTCAGCCCGCCGTCACACACGCCCTGGCAGAGCTGGAGGATATGTTCGGCGTACCGCTATTTGAGCGTACCCGGCGCGGCATGAAACCCACGGCAGCAGGAGAAGTGCTGCTGGCGCGGGCGCGGGCCATGCTTCATGATGTCGGCACCCTGTCACGTGAAATGGTGGCGGTCAATGCCGGACGCGTCGCGCATTTGCATGTGGGCGCCATTCCTTTTATTCCGGGCCAGATGCTTTCCGGGGCGCTGGAGGGAACAGTATCAGAGCGGCAGCGCATGACCGTGACCATTCATGACGGAACCAGTCGAAGCCTGATGGATATGCTCAGAGAACATGCGCTGGATTTTGTGATCGGGCGCGCCTCAGCTTCTCTGGATATGACCGGCCTGCAACAGGACGTCCTTTACTACCAGTCGCCGCGCCTGATTACCAATCGCGAACTGGCAAGCCGTCTGGGTCAGCGGCGCCTGGACTGGACGCATCTGGCAGAACTGGACTGGATTCTTGAACCCGCCCCCGCCCCACTGCGCGAACAGGTAGCCGATATGTTTCTCAGTGCTGGCGTGGTTCCGCCACAACCCCTGATTGAAAGCCTGTCGGCAAAACTCACAGGTGAAATCATCGCGGCGCGCAGTCATGTGGTCTCAATCGTACCAAATGACATTGCGGAGGAACTGGTGCGGATCGCAGGCGTCGCGGTGGTTCCCTGGTCATTGCAATGGGCGCTGTCTCCGATAGCCCTCTTCAGCCTGAAAGACAGACACAAACGTGATATTGACCTGCGATTTATCCGCGCACTCAAGTCCTATTGTGAAAAACATCGGCCCGCGCATCCGGCGAATCGATACCAATATTGAAATAATACGAACCGGAAAATATTGGAACAGCAGGAACCTGGGGAACCGTCGACCATTGGACTGCAAGCCTCGGCAAATAACCCCGCTTATTCCTTCACCGGCAATTTTCCATGTCTGCCCGGCTGCAGACCCAGCAATTGGGCCTCCAGACTATCCACGCGATTGAGCAGTTTCAGAACCAGGGCCAGTCCATCGGCGTTGAGTTCGAAGTCATCGCGCAGTCGCCGCGCCTTGCGGGCGACCACAATACATTCGGTATAAAACATATGTGATCCGCGCTCGTTGCCAACCGGGGACAGAACGCCCGTCTCTACCAGATCCAGAACATCACCTTCACTCAGTCCGGAGACAGCCGCCACATGCTGCAGCGAACACACTTCATCATTGTTCAGCCAGATGGCTTCCGTTATCTGTACTGTCATTTTTGGCCTCCTGCAAAACGCTGCCTGCGAGGATCAAAACCCGATGATGCAGCAGCAAGATCAGTGTATAGCGCCTTTTCGCGCTCGGTGACGGTGGCGGGTACTTCAATTGTGATAATGGCATAGAGGTTTCCTTGCGCACCACCACTGCCCGGCAGTCCCCTTCCGGAAAGGCGCATCTTGCGTCCGGCGACCGTCCCAGGCGGGATGGTCAGCGCAACGGTTCCACCAAGGGTAGGAATCTCGACAGATGCACCCAGCACCGCCTCCCACGGCGCCAGCGGAACCTCGATGGTGAGATCCTTGCCGTCAACCTGAAAATAGGGATGCGGCTGCAACTGCATGGTGACGAACAAATCACCGGGCTGCCCACCATTCATACCCTGGCCGCCCTTACCCGCCAGCCTCAGGCGCTGGCCGTCTGAAGCGCCCTTGGGCACGCGAATCCGGAATGTCTTGGGCACACGATGCAGCAGCCCCTGACTGTCGTAATCGGGAACGGCAACCGACACTTCCGTTTCTGCACCGTTATAAATCTGTTCAAGTGTGATCGGCATGGTGAACTCGAAGGTTTCACCATGGCGCGGGCGTCTGGCGTAATTGGCGGCCCCTTCGCGCTGGGCTTCAGCAAATGCCTTCAACAGATCGGACAGATCCACATCCGAGAAGTCGCCCGCCCCTTCATTGAAATGCTGCTGCCACTGGTTGGGTGGTACAAAGTCGTCGCCCGGAGCATGCGTACCAAGGTTGTCATACGCCGCCCGCTTTTCCGGATCCTTCAGCGTGGCATAGGCTTCGGCCACTTCCTTGAATTTGTTTTCGGCGTCCGGTTCCTTGGAGACATCCGGGTGATACTTATGCGCAAGGCCGCGGTAGGCTTTCTTGATATCCGCCTCGGTGGCGTTGCGCTCCAGGCCTAAAACCTTGTAGTAGTCTACGTATTTCATCTGCACCTGCCGGTATGAATGTCTTTACGAACAACTGTCCCACTGATTTTAGCAACTATTCATCAGGAAATATCACGGCATCAGGAAATATCACAGGTGCCATGTTATGCGCCAGAGCCTGCAATAAGCCACGCACCCGATACGGTGCACGCCTCTCTACTTCGCAGTGATATGTGCCTTCTTGATGACGTCAGCCCACATAACAGCATCGGTTTTGATCCTCTCCTCAAATGTGCTTTTATCACCCTCGACAACCATGGAACCTGATTTTTCTATCTGTTCCTGGAAATGCTTGTCTTTCATTGCTGTTTGCACGGCATCGCTCAGCGTATCAACTACCGGTTCTGGCGTACCTGCGGGAAGCAGAATGCCAAACCAGGTCGTCGCATTGAAACCTTTGAATCCTGACTCGTCCAGTGTCGGGACATCGGGCAGGGTTTTCAGGCGAGTCATAGAAGACACGGCCAATGCCTTGATCTGCTTTTCCTGAATCGCACCAGACAATGTCGAAGCCGAGGACATATATGCCTGGATCTGATTGCCGATCAAGGACGGAATCCCGTCATTGGCCCCCTTGTAGGGGATGTTTTCAATCTTGATACCGGATTTCTGCTGGAACAGAATCGACGCCAGATGGGCAACGGTGCCGATACCGGGAATACCAAAGTTCATACTGTTCGGGGGTGCTGCATTAACGGCCTGGACAAATTCCTGTGCATTGGAATACTTGGCCTGCGCGGGTCCAACCAATACCAGCGGCCCGTCCGCCACCAGTGCGACCGGGATAAAGTCCTTAACGGGATCGTATTGAATTTTCGGTTGCAGCGTAGGAAGAATGGCCAGATTACTGGTCTGCCCTAACACAATTGTGTAGCCGTCCGGCCTGGCGTTTGAGGCGGATGCCAGACCCACGCTACCGCCCGCACCGGGGCGATTCTCAACAACCACGTTCCAGCCTTTCTGTTTGCCCATCTGTAATGCGAGTTCACGGGCGATATAGTCGGTGCCGCCACCCGGAGGGAATGGCACAATCAGTTTGACCGGCCGAGTGGGATATTCCTGTGCGAAAGCGGATGTCGCGGCCGCCAGAAAAGATAATGCAAGTGTAATTTTTGCAGCAGTTTTCATCGATGTCTCCGTCGTTGTATTTGGATTTATTGCAAACGTAAATTAGAGGGAGCAACTGTATATAGTCGCTTCATTATTTGCAATGGCGTTTCGCGCGATGAAACAACAACCGAAAACACAGGCCTTTATAAATATGCCTTTATAAACATGCCTTTACACGCAGGCCTTTACACACGGGCTTTTATTCGCGGCCCATTACACACCGGCCTTTTCACGGGGCCCGGGCACTTTTGCTACAAAAAGGCCTCGTCAAACGACGTTTTAAGATAATTCACCAGCAGGCGGATAATGCCCGGTACATGCGGGCTGTAGGGGCGTAAAGCATAAATGGATTCGCCAAATACACTGACTGACCGCCATTGGGGCAACAATTCCACGAGCCTGCCGTCTTCCAATTCCCTTGCCGCGGAAAAATCCGGTACCAGCGCGATGCCCTGGTGCGCCAGCAGCATTTCTCTTAACGTTTCACTGTTATTGGCCGCAAATGAACCGCTCACCTGCACACTCACTCTTCTTGCTGACGACCGGCGGCTTTCGAAATGCCAGGCCGGCTGCGCGCCGGAACGCAGGTAGGTCAGACAATTGTGATTTGCCAGATCCTCGGGCCTGGCGGGCTGCGGATGCTTTTTCAGATACTCCCTGCTGGCCAGCAGCAGCGTGCGTGTGGAGCACAATTTCCAGGCCACATAGGTTTCCGGCACGGTAGACGAATGACGAATGGCAAGATCGAACCCCTCCTGAGCCAGTGCGCTGATATGGTCTGACAGCTCAATTTCAATCCTGATTTTGGGATACTGGTGCATGAAGGCCGGCAGCCGCGGGATGATCTGCTGTCTTGCGAGCGCCACGGGTGCGGTCAGTCGAATTGTGCCACGAGGCGTCTCGGCCAACTCGCGAATCCGGGCACAGCCCGTTTCGATGGCATTGAATCCGCTACGCGTTTCAGCAACCAGTTCGCGACCGGCTTCCGTCAGGCGAACGCTCCGCGTCGTGCGCTGCACAAGTGCAATACCCAGGGCACTTTCCAGTTCCTGGATGCGCTGGCTCATGGCGGCCTTACTCACTCCCAGGCGCTGCGCCGCAGCAGTATAGCTGCCGGCCACGTCGAGCATGCCCAGCCAGTAAATATGGGACCAAAGAGGTTCATTTTTCAGATTTTTCATACCCCTATTGTCCATTATTCTGAACAATTAATCCACGGTTAGCGTATTGATCGATTGCGGTGACCATTCCTATACTGGAGGCACTCGTGAACTAACCGAAGGAGCTTTCATGTCTGCAAAAACCCCAGCGGCCTATACCGATAGTGCTGATGTCGTCAATTACATTAATGGCAATCCCGTCACACCCAAGTCTGCCGAAAAACAGCCTGTTTACAACCCGGCTACCGGCGAAATCGCGCGCCATGTGGTTCTTTGCGGTGCAGATGAAGTCAACGAGGCCGTGAGCGCCGCAAAAGCCGCTGCACCAGACTGGGCAGCCATTCCCCCCATTCGTCGCGCACGCATCATGAACCGCTTTTTGGGTCTGATGCATGACAACGCGGATGCATTGGCAGCCATCATTACTGCCGAGCATGGCAAGGTATTTTCAGATGCACAGGGCGAGGTCGCACGCGGCATCGATATTATCGAATTTGCCTGCGGCATTCCTCAATTGCTCAAAGGGGATTACACCGATCAGGTTTCCACCGATATCGACAACTGGACAATGCGCCAGCCACTGGGCGTAGTCGCCGGCATCACGCCATTTAACTTCCCATGCATGGTCCCTTGCTGGATGTTCCCCGTTGCGATCGCTGCCGGTAATACATTTGTACTCAAGCCCAGCGAGCGCGATCCGAGTGCTTCTCTCTTTATTGCGCGCCTTTTCAAGGAAGCCGGTCTGCCCGATGGCGTCTTCAACGTCGTCCAGGGCGGCAAGCCAGCTGTCGATGCCATTCTGGAACACCCCGATGTCGCCGCGGTCAGCTTCGTCGGCTCCACGCCCATCGCCCATTACATCAGTGAGCGCGCTGCCCATTTTGGCAAACGCGTGCAAGCCCTGGGCGGTGCGAAAAATCATATGGTTGTCATGCCTGATGCAGATATTGATCGTACCGTCGACGCCCTTATCGGCGCTGCATACGGTTCCGCGGGCGAGCGCTGCATGGCCATTTCCGTTGCAGTTCTGGTTGGCGATATTGCAGATGAAATTGTTAAACGGGTATCCGAAAGAGCCAAAGAGCTGGTTATTGCAGATGGCATGAATCCCAAGGCCGAAATGGGCCCTATCGTGACACGTCAGTCACTGGAGCGAATCGAATCGTATATCGAGCTTGGCGTCAAGGAAGGCGCAAAGCTGGTCGTAGATGGACGCGGCCTGAAAGTTGCCGGTAATGAAAACGGCTTCTTCACAGGCGGTACGTTGTTTGACAATGTCACCCCGGACATGCGGATCTACAAGGAAGAGATATTCGGGCCCGTGCTTGCCTGCATACGCGTCAAGGATCTGGGCGAAGCCATTCAGCTCATCAATGATCACGAATTTGGTAATGGTGTGTCATGCTTTACCAGCGACGGACATACGGCGCGCGAATTCTCCCGCCGTATACTGGTTGGCATGGTAGGTATCAATGTACCGATTCCGGTTCCCATGGCCTGGCACGGTTTTGGCGGATGGAAACGCAGCCTGTTCGGCGACATGCATGCCTATGGAGAAGAAGGTGTGCGCTTCTACACCCGCCAGAAATCCATCATGCAGCGCTGGCCGCAAAGTATTGCCAAAGGCGCCGAATTTGCCATGCCGACGGCAAAATAATTCCAATTGTGATGTGATGTGATGAGCCGGGCTGACAAACAGTCCGGCTCAATTTCGTACTGTACATGGATCGCGGCTATGTCAGGATCAACATCCAAATGCAAAGCCGCAAACCTGTCAAAATTGGCTTTCGGTCTGCTTCAATTCTGCCAGACAGCAGTGCCGATCGGAGGCCGCATTCAAGCTCAGCCGCGCCGTCACTGACCCGACGCCGCCGGCGGCAATACCACGATTGTTCCTTGCGCCGTAGCGCAAAGCTTTTCCGCGCCGTCTTTTTCCACAAACACGTCACAACGCGTCACTGCCTGCGTGCGACCTTTGTAAACAACGGACCCTCGTGCAATCAGCGCTTCCCCTGTCGCGGGTCGCAGAAAATTTATTTTGAACTCAGATGTGATAACCGGGATGCCATACGCAATCCCCGCTGAAAAAGTCAGTGCCGTATCTGCTGCGTAGCCCAGCACACCGCCATGTACCGTGCCCAGATGCTGCATCAGATTCTCCTGAATCGGAATCCGGAATGCACAATTTCCCTCTGTATCCGCATCTAGCAGGCTGGTTTTTAACACGCCACTGAAGGGCTGTCGTTCCAGAATCCCTTGTGCGCGTTTCATGACATCTTCTTTGCTGAATTTCTGATTCATACACTACATCCAACGTGATATTGATAACCGTGTAGCTATAGCGGTGCTCCTGCGGATTTTGCGTGCTGGAGCAAACGCCGTGCTACACCAGATTTCCCGTCCGGGACATCCTGCGAACATAATAATAAAACCGCCGCCACAAAAGTAAAGACGTTGCCGCCAGACCAATGAAGAATCCCAGCCAGATCCCGTATACACCCATGTGAAACACATAGGTAAACAGCAGCACGACCGGAACACCGATGGCCCAGTAGCCAAGCACAGTCAGCACAAAGGTATCGCGTGCCTTCAGAATGCCACGCATTGCCCCTACCGCCAGGTTCTGCTGACAGTCAGCAAATTGCAACAAGGCAGCCAGCGCCAGTAGCGGAACAGCGATATGGCGCACAACCTCCACGTTGGCTGCGTTCTTATCCAGGAAAAGTCCAATCAATGTGTCTGGGATGGTCACATAGAGAAGTGCTACGATTCCCATGCCAACAATACCCATCCAGATAATCGTGCGCGCCAGATCCCGCAGGCGCGCCGTATCACGCTGCGGCAACGCATGGCTCATGTGGATGGAAACCGCGTGCGAGAGCCCGATGGAAATCATGAATGCAATATTCACAAACTGGAAAGCCAGTGTGTGCGCTGCCAGACTGGCCGCCCCCAGCGTGCCCGCAACCAGCGTCAGCACAGAAACAAACCCCGCTTCACTCGCGTAGGCTGCGCCCGTTGGCAGACCCAGTTTGAACGTATCGCGAATAAACAACCGTGATTTCGTGGAGCGCAAGGATACCGTGCGTGGCGTGGGCAGCCGTAGAACCGGCGCCAGCAGTTTGTCCCGACGTATCAATGCATAAAATCCAACGGCCATAAATGTCTGGGTAAACAGGGTGGCCAGTCCGACACCAGGCAATCCCATGCCAGGCCAGCTTCCAACGCCAAATATAAACAGCAGATTCAAACCAATATTGACCAGCACCGCGGTCAGGGTAATGAGCATCAGGGGGCCTGGTCGTTTCAGTGCCACAGAGGCGTTTCGCAATACCTGCAGCCACAGTAGCGGAATCAGACTGGGCGCAAGAAAAATCAACAGCGAATACCCCATATCCAGCAGTTGAGGGTCCTGACCCAGATAGCGCAAATAAGGAAACGCTATCAGCACAAGCATGACCATCAACGCGCCGGCCACTGTTGCCAGGACTAGGCCCAGTCGTACCTGAGAAGCCATGCGGGTTCGCACACTGATACCGCCTGCAGCCCAGGTCTGGGCAAACAGATTACCCATGGGGGTGACGAACCCGACGCTGGAGGTTCGCAGCAGACCGAAAAGCGTAACGGCCATGCCGCCCGCGGCAATCGCCGTCGGACCGATCAGCCCCATCATCAGCAGATCGGTCGTGGTCAGCGCAATGGAAGCCAGCTGCACCAATATAAGGGGCCAGGCCAAATAGGAAACTTCTTTGACAGTCGTGACAGCTTTCACAACACACCACAAGCGCAGGGCGCGTAAACGTTGAAGCAATACATCATATCTGAAATTATTTACCTGCGCCGAATCCCGATGGTGGCGGCTATCGAATCATTGAGCGGAAATCCTGGGTTGTGGCCAATGTGGAACTGGGGCACCCATCGGCAGGATGGATCCACAACTGCAATATTTTTAAATCTGCATTTTCAAGATGGATCCACAATTGCAATTTCTATCAATCTACATATTCAAACTGGGTGCGCAGCATCTCGTAGATATTCAACGTCAGCGGACTAATGGTATCGCGACGGGCGAGCAGCCGATACGTGACGAAAGGTAAAGGAGGCAGCCCTTCTGCCTCTCCCAGCACTCGCATGTCCGGACCCAGAAACTCGACACTGCGCACGGTGACACCAAGACCCGCGCGTACCGCTGCCTTGATCCCGACCAGCGAAGGGGCCAGGTAATTGATGTGCCATTTGATTTGCGTCCCTTCAAGAGCCGTTAACGCCAGTCGACGAAAAATACTGGGTTCATCAGCAAGAATCAAAGGCAGTGGTGCGCGACGATTGAACGGGAAATCGGCGGCACATACCCATGCCGTGGGTGACGTGCGCAGCACAAAGCTGGTCAGGGCTGGATCATCACGAGTAGAGATTGTCAGATCAATTTCGCCGGATTCAAGCGAAGTCATGAGTGAAGGACTTCTACCCACCTGGATTTCCAGCTTCACCCGCGGTGCCTGCCTTGCAATATACGTGAGCATGAGCGGCAGGATAGTGTCAGCAACATCCAGTGTGGCACCCAACCGTATCTGACCTTCCATTTGCTGCTGTCCCACGGTTCTAAGCACCTCGTCATTAATGGCGAGGAGGCGCCGCGCATATTCGGCAAGCTGCTTGCCTTGTGTGGTCAAAATCAGTCTGCGGCCTTTCTTCTGAAACAAGGGGTATCCCATCTGTTCCTGAAGGCGCTGCATCTGCTGACTGATCGCCGACTGCGTCTTGAACAGAGCCTGAGCTGCACCCGAGAATGTATTAGTTTTCTCAACAGTAACCAGAGTGCGCAATAGCCCAAGATCAAGATTGTTCATAGGGAATACCCTTGAAATTTGAAGGAAAAAATGGGGCGTTTCATAGTGAACATATTAGCACTGCTTATATCTTTCGAAGAACTTCTAATTAGTAAATATGGATTTGAATATCTATACTTTGAAAAAATCACAGGAGAAATAGATGACATCAAGAGACGACAAACAGGCAGCCATTCAGCAATTTATTGATACTGCCAGGAATGCAACGCAGGACGAGCTGAACCGCGAGAATCTGGCTACGGTACGCGATGCATTGGTAAAGATCGCCGCCCACAAGGACTGGTGGGCCCAGCAGGAATATCCGGCACCCACGGGTGACGAGCTGCAGGCACGATATTTGATCCACGCAGAGCCAGACAATTCCTATGCCCTGTATCTGAACGTGATGAGACCTGGAAAGAAAATCGTGCCGCACAATCACACGACCTGGGCCTGTATCGCTGCAGTAGAGGGCGTGGAAAGCAACTATCTTTATGAACGCACCGATGACGGCAGTGTTCCTGGCCACGCCACCATTGTTCAAAAAGGCATGCAGGCCGTCGAGCCAGGCAATGGCATCGCCCTGCTTCCGGATGATATTCACGCGGTTCGCATTGAAGACGACAACATCCGTCATCTGCATATGTATGGCCGAGCGCTTGAGACACTGACCGAGCGTCTTGCCTTTGATACTGAAAATGACACATGCAAAGTCATGGATGTGGGCGTGAAAACGCAGCGGAGCGCAGGGTGAAGACCAACTACTCCCAGGCCACTCAACTTGCAACAATGGGGCGCCCTGAATCGGGCTGGGCCAACACGCCGATCGTCAAGGGCAGTACATATCTGTTCGACAATCTTGAGCAATGGCGTGCCGCAAGAAGCAAGCGTGAGAGTGAGCGTGTGCTTTCTTATGGTGCCCGGGGGAATGAAACGCTGTACGCACTGGAAGATGCCATCACGACACTGGAAGGCGGATTTCGTACCAAGCTCTTTCCTACGGGCCTGGCCGCGATTGCAACAACGCTGCTAGGCTGCCTGAAATCCGGAGATCATTTACTGATTTCAGATGGCATTTACGACCCTATGCGCCAGCTATGCGAAAACCTGTTACAGAATTACGGCATCACCCACAGCTATTTCACGCCGACTGACCCTGAGTGGGAACGTCATCTGCTGCCACAGACCCGCATGGTTTACGTCGAATCACCCGGTTCACTTTTATATGACATGCTTGATCTTCCTGCCATGTCGAGAACATGCAAAGCCCGGGGCATTCTGCTGTGTGCCGATAACACCTGGGGCTCAGGCATCAGCTATCGTCCGCTGCATCTTGGTTGCGATATTTCAATTATGGCCGCCACCAAATACCTAGGCGGGCACTCCGATGTCATGATGGGTTCGGTCACCACCACAGCCGCCTGCTTCAAAGTGATCGAACAGGCCAGCGTGAATCTTGGTCAGACCGTGTCCTCTGATGACGCCTTTCTTGTCCTGCGCGGGATACGCACACTGGGGCTGCGTCTGGAACGACATTCCAGAAACGCCCTGCGCATCGCAAAGTGGCTAGGTGACATCAACGCGGTAGCTCGCGTATTTCATCCGGCATTGGAATCGGATCCCAATCATCAACTCTGGAAGCGCGATGCCAGCGGCTCCAACGGTCTGATCAGCATAGAGTTCAAGCCCGATGCTGATCCTCATGAAATTGAACAGGGCATTGACGGCCTGCAATTATTCGGGATTGGTTCGTCATGGGGTGGATTCGAGAGCCTCGTTCTTCCCGTCGATCCGGCCCGTACACGGCTGCGCAACGACAAATCCATTGGGTATCTTCTTCGCCTGCATATTGGTCTGGAAGATCCTGACGATCTCATTTCCGATCTGGACGCCATGTTTTCACGGATCAGTGAGCCGGTCAGCTCGGTGTAAATCGAAGCCCCTGGCCGGGTCCAGACCACGGCACAACACAAATCAACAAACGATTTTTCCCGCACAGTCAATAAACACCAAGGCAATCAATTGAATAGCAACTCTATAGACGCTCAGACGTTAAAGCAGCAAATCCACGACAAAGACGAAATCGCGGTATTGGACATTCGTGAACATGGCCAGTATGGCGAGAATCATCTGTTCTTTGCAGTTCCGCTCCCCTACAGCTCGCTGGAACTGGAAATTGAAAGACTCATTCCCAGAAAAAATACCAGGATTGTGATGTATGGCAATGGTAATGAGCAACAGATCGTTACCAGCGCCCGTTCTGCAGCAGAAAAATTGGGATATACCGACATCCGCATTCTTGATGGCGGCATCGAAGCCTGGCAGAAAGCGGGATTCGCCACCTTTGCCGGCGTGAACCTTCCTAGCAAAACCTTTGGTGAGCTGGCGGAGCACGCTTATGACACTCCCCGCATTTCAGCAACCGAGCTTTATCGCCTTTTGAATGATGACAGCCAGAACGTCGTGGTACTGGATGGCAGACCCGTGCATGAGTATAAAAAAATGAACATCCCCGGCTCGATCTGCTGCCCGAATGGAGAACTGGCATTGCGTGCAGGACAACTGGCTCCCGATCCGGAAACCACAATCGTCATCAATTGCGCCGGACGCACGCGCAGCATCGTCGGCGCGCAGACACTCATCAATTTCGGCATAGCCAACAAGGTTGTTGCCCTGGAAAATGGAACGCAAGGCTGGTATCTGGCAGATTTTCCACTGGAACATCAGTCGGATCGGCTTTACCCAGCCAAGCCTGCAAACGGCGCGCTGCCGGCGCTGGAGAAACGCGGCGCCGAGCTCGCCGCAAGATTCGACATTGCAGCCATCAACACGGATCAGGTCAACGCCTGGCTTAAAGAGAAAGATCGGACCACCTTTCTTTGCGATATAAGAACGCCTGAAGAATACGAAGCGGAGCAGCTTCCTATCACCATTCAACATACACCCGGCGGTCAGTTGATCCAGGCCACCGATGAATATATCGGGGTGCGCAAGTCCAGACTCGTCCTGCTGGACTTCGATGGAATCCGAGCACCGGTGATTGCGAGCTGGCTCAAACAACTCGGCTGGGAAGTGTATTTGCTGAAAAATCCGATTGCCAACAGGATCAATGCGCCGGAACGCAGCGAGTTTCACGCCAATCTGCAGCATACGCAATCGATTGATGGCGGGGAGCTGGCGCAATATCTTTCAGAAAATCAAAACGCGCATATTATTGATTGCCGTCCCAGTATGCAGTTTCGCAAATCGAGACTGAAAAGCGCCACCTGGGCCGTAAGACCCACTCTGCTGTCGGCAGTACCCCGCAATAGGGACACCCCCATAGTGTTAACAGGAAACAAGGCTGGCAAACTGCAGCTGCTGGCGCAGGACCTGGAGCAGGCCGGATACACCAATATTCGTCTCGTTTTGCTCAACGACGTTTCTCTTGAACAAAGTGGTTTACCCCTAAGCACAGACGAATCTGCGCTGCCAGATGACAAATGTATTGATTTTCTGTTTTTCGTGCATGACAGGCATCAAGGTAATAAAGAGGCAGCAAAAAAATATCTCGAATGGGAAACCAATCTCATCTCGCAGATTGATGATCAGGAACGCCAGACATTCTCATTTAACTAATCCTTCAGTGGAGCATTTTGATGAATCAACTCGTTAAACGCATTCAGTCCCGCAATCGTATTGTTCCCATCGGTGCCCTGGTTGTGGCGGCACTGTGCGCCAGCTGGAGCACCACCGCATCCGCGAACCGACTCGACGATATCAAAAGTCGCGGTACGCTAATCTGTGGAACACAGAATGCCAGTAGCCCCTATGGGTATCAGGATCCTAAAGAACGCAAGTACGTCGGCTATGACGTGGATATTTGCGGAGCGCTGGCCAGCCAGCTTGGTGTCAAATTGCAGCACAAACCGCTATCAACGGAAGCGCGCATTCCGGAAGTCAAAATGGGCAGGGTCGACATTGTTGCCGGTTCGGTCGCATGGCTTCCCAAGCGCGCCGAGGAAGTGGATTTCAGCCTCCAGTATCTGCAGGGTAATATCAAGGTTCTGGTCAAGAAAGACGCTGGCATTAAAACCCTGGCGGATCTGAAAGGCAAGAAAGTATGCGCGTCGTCAGGCTCCAGCTCGGCAGCGATTGCTCAACAGGCTATTCCTGGCGCAGAAATTCTGACCTATCAGAATATTTCTCAATGTTATCTGGGATTGCAGAACGACAAAGTACAGGCAATGACGGCAGGCGAGCTGGTGCTGCTGCGCTTTGCCAATGACTCACAGAAAACGGACACGCCGGCCGTTCTGCTGGATGAACCGACAGCGACCGAGCATATCGGCATCATCATGAACAAAGGCGAGCCCGAGCTCAAGGCCGCGATAGACAAAGCGCTGACACAGATGGAGAAATCCGGAGAACTGGACAAAATCTTCGACAAGTGGCTGGGCAAAGAGTCCATTTATAAACTGTCGCGCCAGTTCAAGGTCGAGCCCGTCGCTCAGAACGCTGCGAAATAAGGCGTTTTCGAAATCCGCAGTCATGAGACCCAAACGCCGGTCCTGATTGCGGTCATCATAACCAGGAGAACACGGGAATATCCATTCTCACGTCTGCCATGAATTTTTCGCTTTCCCTGTTATCTGATCCCGAAACTGTCAGGTTATTACTGTCGGGCATTGCCATAACCCTAAGACTGTTTGCCGGGGCGCTTGTCTGTGGCTTTGTGATTGCGCTGTTGCTGACTGCAGCCAATCTTATTCCGTCCCGTATAGTCAGGGCAGTGATTGGACTTTATGTCGAATATCACAGAAACGTTCCAACGGTTGTACAGATCATGGTCTGGTACTTCGGCATGCCCGAAGTGTTGCCGAAATCGCTGAAACTGTGGATCAACCAGGGCAATTCAGAGTTCTCGTTCGCACTGATTGCCCTGTCGCTGAATGTCAGCGCCTATTATTACAATGACATTCGTTCCGGTATCAAAGCGATTGCAGGCACGCAAATGGAAGCGGCGCGCGCGGTCGGTCTCAGTGCCACGCAGGCATTGCGCTTCGTTGTCCTGCCGCAGGCGGTGCGCATTGCCGTGCCTCCTATCATCAACCGCTCGCTGATTCTATTCAAGGACACCAGCCTGGCCATGGTGATTGGCGTAACGGAACTGACTTATCAGGTCAAGCGCATAGAAAATATTACTTTTCAGACTTTCCAGATCTTCATGATTTCCACCGTCATTTATCTGGTTATTTCACTCATGATCGCACTACTGGGTGCCCAGGTCGCACGACGCTACCCGGCGAACTTCAAAAGATAGGAACACAAACGTCATGTATGATTTTCTGGACACTTACGGGATGATGTTCCTGGTTGGGTCATGGCCCAGCGGCCCTATAGGCGGATTTGCAGGAACCCTGATTCTGGCGGCGCTCAGCCTGGCCGCGGCATTTCCCATCGCCCTGATCATCGGTACCGGAAGGACAAGTGAAATAAAAATAATCCGGGTCGCATCAACCATCTGGGTCTATGTTTTCCGCTCCATCCCGCTGATTATGATCATCTTCTGGGCGTATTTCCTGCTGCCCACAGTTATGCACACAGAGGTCCCGCCATTCTGGACAGCAGTCTCGGCTATTGTCATCTATGAATCGGCTTTTCTTGCAGAGATCATTCGCGGGGGACTTCAGGCATTGCCTACGGGGCAGTCAGAAGCCGCGCGGGCAATGGGGCTGGGGTATTTCCAGACCCTGTTCACCATACAACTGCCTCAGGCTCTCAGCAATATGATCCCTTCCCTGCTCAACCAGTTTGTATCCACAATCAAGGCTACATCCATTGTCTACATTATTGGCGTGAATGAAGCTGCCTTTTCTGCACAACAAATCAACAGTATTGAGCTGACCGGTACGCTGCGGACCTACCTGGTTCTGGCGATGTTTTATTTTCTCATTTGCGCACTGTTGTCCAGACTGGCAAAGGTTCTGGAATCACATTTGAATGAAAAGCGCCTGGGCAAAGCCGCGTAAGCAAACAACAAGGAGAGTAGACATGATCACATTCGAACACGTTAACAAGTATTACAAACAATACCACGCGCTGCGTGATATCAGCGGCGAAGTGAGCTCCGGAGAAGTCCTGGTGGTCTGTGGCCCATCAGGTTCCGGCAAATCCACGATGATTCGCACCATCAATAAGCTGGAAGATATTGAAAGCGGAAAAATATGCATAGCCGGCCAATGCATTCACGATAAAAGCGTGGATATCAACCAGTTGCGCGCCAAAATCGGTTTTGTATTTCAGCACTTCAACCTGTTCCCACACCTGTCGGTCAAAGACAATGTGGCTCTGTCACCGATCAAAGTGGGCGGACAATCCCGGCAGCAGGCCTACGACATGGCCGAAGAGCTTCTCGAAAAAGTAGGCATGTACGAAAAAAAGGACTGCATGCCAGCGAATCTGTCTGGCGGCCAGCAACAGCGCGTCGCCATTGCCCGCGCGCTGGCGCAGCGCCCTCCGGTGATGCTTTTCGATGAGCCCACCAGTGCGCTGGATCCTGAAATGGTGGGCGAGGTGTTGGCCGTCATGAAAAAGCTGGCGGCAGATGGCATGACCATGGTCTGCGTCACACATGAAATGAACTTTGCCCGAGAGGTCGCCGACAGAATCTGGTTTATGGATCAGGGACAGATTCTGGAAGACACCACGACCGAGCAATTTTTCAGTCAAGCCACGCACGAACGTGCCCGCAAATTCATGTCGGATATTCTGCACTAAAGCGATTGGTCCCGCCCCCCACTTATATCGTTGTCTGCCTGAACAACGCAATAACGTCCTTCAGAAAAGCCGATTGATCGCTTTTGCGCCAGCTGAGCATGATGGGCGAGGTAAAGCCGGCTTCGTCCAGGTCCACGTACACAACGTCTTCCCGATGCAGTCGTCGGACCGATTCGGGCACAATGGTGACGCCAATGCCCGCTGTTACCAGACCGATGGCCGTCTGTAGTTCATTCACCTCCTGCGCAACAACGGGAGAGTGCCCTTTCTGCCTGTACAGGTTGAGAACATGATCCGCATAGCTGGGGCGTGGGCGCGCGGGATACAGGATCAGCGGCTCGTTCAGAATATCATTGAGCCTGACAGCAGTACGGCGTGCCAATGGATGACTGATGGGTAAAGCAACCGCAAGACGCTCGTCTGTCAGTACCAGACGTTCGATTTCTTCATCTTTCAACAGAATCCGGCCCACGCCGATATCTATGCGACCCGACTTCAGGGCATCAAACTGCTGCAGCGTGGTCATTTCCACCAGGCTGATTTCGGCCTGATCGTTCATTTCCCGCAACTGGCGAATCAGTGCTGGCATATGTCCGTACAGTGTCGAGGGAACAAAACCGATACCAAACCACATCCGTTCACTTCGACCAATACGACGCGTGGCATTGATGGTTTCCTCCAGCCTGGAGGTCATCTTTTCGGTCTGATCCAGAAAGTAGCGGCCCGCCTCGGTCAGCTGTATGCCTCGTCCCAGCCGCTCAAATACCGCGACTCCCAGTTCTTCTTCCAGCATTTTGATCTGCCGGCTCAGGGGCGGCTGGGCGATATGCGGCAGTTTGGCTGCTTTGGTAAAGCTCAGCTCACGTGCCACGCACTGGAAGTAGCGAATCTGTCGTAACTCCATCACTCATACCTTAAAAGTATTGATGACGACAAATATAGTCTTAGACACCAACAAAAACAATACCGATAATAAAGAAAACATTTGGGACCAATCACGTCTGTCATACCTGTGTGACATCAGACCGTTGTCCCGATTACTCAAATCGTATGGAGATGACATTGAAAAACATCACTCGCCGCCGCTTCGGCATCAACACATTGGGCGCCGCCGTCATTCTGGGCGGCCTGTTTGGCGCAAATATTGCCCAGGCTGCCTATCCTGAACGGCCAATTACCTGGGTCGTCCCCTTCCCGCCTGGCGGAGCGATGGACGTGATTGCTCGCACGCTTGGCGAGACGATTTCCAAGGACCTGGGCCAGCCAATTGTGGTGGAGAACAAGCCAGGGGCCGGGGGCAATATCGGCGCCACGCAGGTCTCCAATGCCAAACCGGACGGCTATACCATCATGATCGTGGCCAACGGCATGGCAGTCAATCCGTCTCTGTACAAAAGACTGGGCTATGATCCGATCAAGGACTTTGAACCGATTTCTCTGCTGGCAGATGTGCCCAATATCCTCGTGACGCAAGCCAGCCGCAAGGATGTCAACTCGATCACGGATGTGATTGAGCAGGTAAAGGCCAATCCGGGCAAATATACCTATGCATCAGCTGGTGTGGGTACGTCCATCCATCTTGCCGGCGCCCTGTTCACGTATCTGGGTAAACTGGATATGCTGCATGTGCCGTATAAAGGCAGCGGTCCGGCCGTTTCCGATCTGCTGGGTGGACAGGTGAATTATATGTTTGACAGCATCACATCTTCCAAGCCGCATATCGATGCGGGTAAACTGAAGGCGCTGGGCATTACCACCAGCAAGCGCTCTTCGTCTCTGCCGGATGTGCCAACCATCGCGGAAAGTGGTATGCCGGGCTATGAATTACGTCCGTGGTTCGCCACGTTTGCGCCTGCGGGTACACCTGCTGAAGTGATTCAGACCCTGCAAAAGGCCATGGTCAAGGCCATGGAAACCGATAAGGTAAAAGCGACATTCAAAACGATCGGCGCCGAGAAAATCGGCAGCACACCTGAAGAGCTCAGGACCTATCTGCAATCGGAAACCGATAAATGGAAGAAAATTATTTCCGATACCGGTATTTCGGCAAACTAAATTTCAAGGATTCAATATGTTGTTCATGGTCGAAATGACAGTCAATCTTCCCCAGGACATGCCAGCTGAAGTTGCGGCGGATATCAAGGCAAAAGAAAAGCAATATTCACAGGATTTGCAGCGGGCAGGCAAGTGGCCCCATATCTGGCGCGTAGTCGGCAAATACAGCAACGTCAGCATCTTTGACGTGCAGGACAATGC
>JAEWHK010000069.1 GCA_023387815.1 Pseudomonadota bacterium | reverse complement strand
TGAACCAGCAAAGCGGCGCATTTGGCGCTGCTGCTGGCCATTGGGCATTAGTTCAAATTTGTATGCTTGGAGTCGCTTCATATATACTGTATTTATATCCAGTTTCAAGTGTAAAAGCAAGCAATACAGATATAGAAATGCTGCGCATTTCGCGTCTTACATCCCCGACCTGAACGACGGGGTCTTTCGACGCAGTTGATAAAAAAAGCGGCCTGAGTTCGGTGCAATACCGAACCCAGGCCTTGAAAACCTGGCTTTATACGTTCAGCTTGTTGAAGTCACTTTCTCGCGAGTGCCAATCTGCTAAAGAAACGTCTGGGCAATTTCAGTGGCGGTATTTTCCAGTTCCGGTTTCAGTTCCAGCAATTGCTCGAAAGACGTATCCTGTTCAAAGGCCTGCACAGCCACAGCAGCGCACACGCGATTCTTGCCCAGCGTGACGGGCACAGCCAGTGCGTTCATGCCTTCGACATGCTCATGCTGGCTAATTCCGTACCGGCGCCGTCTGGTGCGTGTAAGCTCAGCCTCCAGTTTCATGACATCTGTAATACTCTGTGAGGTTCTGGGCCGCAACGGAAGGCTGTGCAATAGCCGATCGCGTCTTTGCCGCGGCAGCAGGCTCAGCAACAGTTTGCCACTGGCCGAACAGTGCATGGGCACATAAGAACCGGGCTTAAGACCCAGTGTCGCTGCCCCGGGATACTGGGCACGATCCAGATAAATAATTTCATGCCCGCTGATGGCCGTCAGATTGCAGTTGAGTTTAATCCTGTCCACCAGTTCGCTGAGCAAGGCGTGTCGCGCCACGGCCAGACTGCCGGAGCTCATGAGTACCTTTACCGAGAACTGGCGTACTCGCGCCGAGCATTCGTATTTTTTACTGTCTGAGACCTGCACGATCAGCCACGCTGCCTCAAGCTGTCTGAGAATCCGGTGAACGGTCTGCTTGGGCAAATGGATCTGCTCAACAACCTCGCTCAGCTGCATGGGCCGCCCGGCGGCAGCCAGAATTTCCAGTACGCGAAACGACCGGATTGCAGCGGCATTCTCCGATGCACTCATTGAAATTCCCCTCCTTTCTTTATCTGCCTCAAGGACGCTTTCATTCCACTATAGAAGCTTCGTCCCGAAAATCAATAAAAAGCATTTCTTGTGCCCCGCCGCAAATGCAAAATCGCAATTTTCGGGACTTTTGTCTATTGAGCATACCCTATATTTTCAGAAATATTACAGATTCGATTGATTAACTGAGGGAGACGCAGATGGATACGCTTAACGCCACCAGTCCGGAGCAAACGACCCAGACAGTGACCCGCATTGTTGAACGGGCACGGGTCGCGCAGGAATATTTTTCCACTCTTGATCAGGACCGCATCGATGAGTCCGTACTGGCAGTCGGTTGGGCCATTATGGAACCGGACCGGAATCGACAGCTGGCCGAAAAATCTGTGAGCGATACGGGCATGGGTAACGTGCCCGATAAGATTCGCAAGAACCATCGCAAGACCCTTGGGCTGCTGCGGGATCTGGATGGTCTGCAAACAACCGGGGTCATTCGCTCAGATCCGGAATCCGGTATTTCTGAAATTGCGCGTCCCGTTGGCGTGGTGGCAGCCATTACGCCGTCAACCAACCCGGGAGCTACCCCCGCCAACAAAATCATCAATGCCATCAAATGCGGCAATGCCGTGGTTGTTGCTCCTTCCCCGAAAGGCGCAGGTACCAGCGCCATGCTGCTGGAATTCATTCACGAAGAATTCGATCGGATTGGAATTCCACGTGACCTGGTGCAAATGCTGCCAATGCCCATCAGCAAACTGGCAACGTCAACGCTGATGCAACAGGCCGACCTGGTCGTTGCCACCGGCTCCCAGGCCAACGTAAAGATGGCTCACACCAGTGGTACACCTGCCTTTGGCGTCGGCGCGGGCAATGTCACCACAATTGTGGATTCGTCGGCAGATCTGAGTAAGGCTGCCAGCCTGATACGGCAATCCAAAACCTTTGACAATGCGACCAGTTGCTCATCAGAAAACAGCGTCATTATTCTGGCGCCGGTTTATGACGCCATGCTGCAGGCTCTGAAACAGGAAGGAGGTATGTTGCTGGACGAATCCGACAAGCGACAACTGCAGGATCTGATGTGGCACGAGGGCAAACTGACGCCGGCAGCGTCGGGCAAAGATGCAGGCGAGATCCTGCAGGCAGCCGGCATTGCCGCCGCATCCAATTCAGATGAAATACGTTTTCTGATGGTTGAAGAAAGCGGCTTCGGACGCGAGCACCCATTTTCCGGAGAAAAGCTCGCACCGGTGCTGACCGTCTATAAGGCGCAGGACTTCAGTGATGCCGCAAACATTGCAGCAAAGATTTACGACTATATGGGTGCGGGTCATTCTATCGGCCTTCACAGTTCCAACCCTGAGCAGGCAAGGCAACTGGGTCTGACGCTGCCGGTTTCACGGGTGATTGTGAATCAGGCGCATTGCTTTGCCACTGGCGGCAACTTTGATAACGGCCTGCCGTTTTCGTTGTCCATGGGTTGCGGCACCTGGGGCGGCAACAGTTTCTCTGACAATATGAACTACCGCCACTATCTGAATATTACGCGTGTGGTTGAAACCATTCCTGTCAGGGAACCGCTGCCCGAAACACTCTTCTCTAACTACCTGGCGAGGTATCATCATGACTGAGCAAACAACCATTGCAGCGGTGCTGGAGCAGAATGCGCAGCAAACCCCCGCTGCTCCCTGCCTGATTGATGCGCTAAGTCATGATTCGCTCTCGTACGGAGAGTTGCAATCGCAATGCCGCCAATTTGCGATTCAACTGAACGCCCTGGGAATCAAGCGCGGCGATACAGTTTCGGTATTTATGCCCAATGGCGTGAACACGGCCAGAATCATTATTGCGGCCATGGCCGGCGGCTTTGTGATCAATCCGATCAATCTGCTGAGTCAGGAAAAGCAACTGGCCTATGTGCTGGGCCACTCCGATGCCACAATTGTGTTTACCACGGCAGAGCTCGAACCCATGGTTACACAGGCACTTGCACATTGTGGCGCTAAGATTCCCGTCGTCACGACCACTGCCGATGAGCGCGATCTGCCCACGCTCACCCGCGCACCGCTACCGGCCAGCAGCAATGAAGCGATACTGCCGGAAATGCCTGCTTTGCTCATGTACACATCCGGTACTACCGGTGTTCCCAAGGGTGTGGTCCTCAGCCACGCAAATCTGCTCGCAAGCGCCCGGGCGATCGCAACAGAGCATCGGCTGAACCAATCGGACAGATGTCTTTGCGTGTTGCCGCTGTATCACATTAATGCAATTGTGGTGAACCTGCTCACACCGCTATTGAGTGGTGCTCCCGTGATCATTGACTGCAAGTTCTCGGTATCGCGTTTCTGGGAAAGCGTACAGAAGTTCGAATGCACCTGGATCAATGCAGTTCCAACGATTATCAGCTACCTGATCAATGACAACAATACGCAACCCGCTGATTGCAGCCGGATCCGCTTCTGTCGCTCTGCATCTGCCGCACTCGCGCCGTTTCACCACAAAGCCTTTGAAGACAAATTCGGCATCGGGATTATCGAAACCATGGGGATGACCGAGACTGCAGCGCCTATTTTCAGCAATCCCTATGAACCTTCAAAGCGCAAGATGGGCAGTATCGGCCGACCATCGGGCGTGCAGGCAAAGGTTGTGGACAAGGATGGCAATACTTTACCCGCCAATCAGAAAGGAGAGATTCTGGTCAGAGGCGCCAATGTCATGCTGGGTTATTACAAATCAGCGGAGCAGACCAGCAAGGCATTTACGGAAGATGGCTGGCTGCGTACCGGTGATCTGGGATACAGGGATGACGATGATTTTTATTTCATTAGTGGTCGAGTCAAGGAACTGATTATCAAAGGAGGAGAAAACATTGCTCCGCGCGAAATCGATGAAATTCTGCTGCTGCACCCGGACATTCTGGATGCAGCAGTGGTGGGTATCGACGATACGCATTACGGCCAGAATATTGCAGCCTATATCGTAAAGCGCACGGCCACCCGTAACGACGAAGATCTCATTCGGGATCTGGATCAGTTTTGTGTCAAGGAACTGGGGCGATACAAATCCCCTGCTGCATTCCGTTTTGTGTCCGAGTTGCCCAGGGGTCCCTCGGGAAAAGTTCAACGTTTGAAATTGCTGGAGATGTAAACACCGCTGAAGCCTATAAGCATGATTCAACCAATCAGGAGACAACATGATCAGGAATATAAAAACCAGACATATGATATTGGGCCTGCTCTGCGCAATGTACTTTATTGCATATGTGGATCGCGTCAATATCGCAGTTGCCGCACCCTTCATCGCCAAGGAGTTCAATCTCACGCCCACCGAACTGGGATTCATTTTCTCGGCATTCGCTTACCCGTATCTGGTCATGCAGATACTGGGCGGATGGCTGGCAGACAGGTTCGGGCCCAAGAAAATACTGCTGTTGCTGTCGCTGATCTGGGGCCTTGCCACACTGCTGACCGGCTTTGTTGGCGGATTGATTACGCTTGTCATCATGCGCGTGCTGCTGGGTCTTGGCGAAGGAGGTGCCTTTCCCACGGCAACCCGCGCGCTGACATCCTGGATGCCCAAATCCTCAAGGGGCTTTGCTCAGGGTATTACTCATAGCTTTTCACGTCTGGGCGGGGCCATTACGCCGCCCATCGTTCTGGCCATTGTCTACTACTGGGGCTGGCGTGAAGCGTTTGTCGTGCTGGGCGCCCTCAGTCTGGTCTGGACGCTTGCCTATCTTCTGTTCTTCACCGATACGCCGCATGAACACAAAACCATCACGGCCGCCGAAATCGAGGAAATCGGAGAGCCCGCCCGCAAGAAGAAGGCAGTAGGAAAGACACCGTGGAAAGACATGATCAGCAAAATGTGGCTGGTGACGTTTGTGGATTTCTGTTACGGCTGGTCGTTATGGGTATTCCTTACCTGGCTGCCTTCCTATCTGAAAGATGACCGCGGCTTCGATCTGAAGGCCATGGCTCTGTTCACAACGCTGCCGCTGCTCGCCGGTGTGATTGGCGACACGCTTGGTGGCGTGATTTCGGACAAACTGTTTATCCGTACCGGCCGTCTGCGCTTTGCGCGGGTTACCGTGCTCTCACTGGGTCTGTTCCTGGCGTTTGTCTGCATCATGCCCATGATTTTCATTCGTGATCCGCTCATTGCCATTGTGCTGATTTCAGCCTGCTTCTTTTTCCTGGAACTCACCAATCCCGTTTTGTGGAGCCTGCCCATGGACATCGCTGGAAAATATGCGGGTACTGCAGGAGGCATGATGAATTCCGGCTTTGGTCTGGCCGGTGCTATTTCACCTGTGGTATTCGGCTTCCTGATTCAGACGACAGGCAACTACACACTACCCTTTCTTATTTCCGCAGCGCTGCTGCTTATCGGGGCGATCGCGGCTTTGAAAATTGATCCCACACGCACGATTGACGAAAGTGCCAGCCAACCCCGGAACATGCCAGTTAAAAAAACCGGCCGTGCTCCGGCCTTCGCGATGGGACTGACTGCCGGCCCCAAACGCTGATAGCAATCGAAAAACAACCTGGCCAGTGACTGCAGAATTGATTGCTGGCCAGCCGCACACGCCAAACTCCCGCACTCCCGTCATCGCAGTACGCGATGGCACCCAGACTACTAAGCCGCTGGACAAGCCGTTGCCTGCAGATGCATGGCCGTCGCAAACTGTAAGATTGAACACCTATTCTTTATTGCATTGCACACATCATATCTGGTCTGTTATTAGTACGCGTCATAAGAAAAAAACGGCCCGGCGTGAACAAAATCATCGGGATGCTCGTGCAAAGTTAGGATCTGACCACATACGGGTTTACCCAAAGTCGAAGGTAAGCCTTTGAATCTGAATAAAAAACGATTTTTACTAAATACAAATGAAATATGTGATAGTTTATTCCAAATATGGAATTAGATAAAAATTATTAAGGTAAATATCAGCTTATTGTTCCATTTATGGAATTCATATTTCTGTAATAGCTATTTTTCATCGATCTCCAAAAGTTCATAATGACTTCACTGAAACCAGCGATGTGCCTTCCAAAAGACACTTGACGCGGATTTCATCCGATCATTTTTGGAGTTAAATTATCATGAAAAAAGTACTTGCATCTCTTATCTTTGGCGCCGCTTTTGTTGCAGCTGCCGCAAACGCTGCAGACGTTTCCGAAAACAATTACCCAAATGTCGAACACGCAGTCAGCCCCGTTCAGCAAAATCTGGTTGTTGATCAGTCTGGCGTTCGCGATTCAGCTTATCCACGTGTTCGCAGTGAAAGCACAGAAAACCGCAGCGAAGTTCAGCGCGAATTGGCTGCCTATAACCAGCAGCATCCTGTCGATGAATATCTGAACTAATTCAGGTCGCCGGACATACTACGGCGTCCACATAGGTTCTGGTGAGTTTTCATATTCTTTGCAGACCCTGTATTTCCTTCAGGCCATGTATTCTGTGCAGCCCCAAGGATTGCACCTTAAGTATCAGACCTGCCTCGTTCACCGCCCTCTCCCGGGGCGGTGTTTTTTTGGGCGCTTACACGAACAACCCCCGATGCCGGCTCACAGTTGCTTCTGCGCTTCCACTTCTTCCCGCATGACTTCACCAAAGACATCAATAAATGCGCGCGTTGCCGGTGAAAGCAGTCGTCTGCCCGGCGTTACACACCAGACCGTGGCCTGTGGCAAAAACCACCCAGGCAAAACCGGAACCAGCGTGCCGTCAAGAATGTTGGGTCTCGCCATCGAATCGGGCAGGCCTGAAATGCCCATGCCATTGAGCGCCATGGTTCGCTGGAGTCCAAGTGAATTGGAGCTGAACATGCAACCGGGCTTGCCCTCCCAATAATTCTCATCCTGACTCAGACGCCAGTTGCGAATATCCCCCGAGCTGTTGAGCAACAGCAAGCCTCGATGCTGCTTAAGCTCTTCAGGACTTTTCGGCTCGCCATGCCTGCTTATATAAGAAGGACTCGCATAAAGCGAATTCACAAGTGTTATCAGGGGACGCGCCACCAGTGAGTTGTCATCGGGCAGAACCCCGGCGACGCGAATCGCAACGTCAAATCGCTCTGCGAGCAGATCTACCCGTCTGGAAGACAAATCCAGTTCCAGCCGCACTTTTGGATGTTTCTTTGAGAACCGAGGCAGAAACTCGGCAAGCGCATGTTCGAAAAAATCCGGTGGAAATGACACACGCAATACGCCCTGAGGCGTGGTCTGCCGATTCAGGGCAAACGCCACCGTGCTTTCTGTTTCATCCACCAGTCTGGTTGCATGTTCCAGTACTTCACGACCGAAGTCGGTGATAAGCAGCTTGCGTGTACTGCGCGTGATTAGCCGCTCACCCAGTTCCGCTTCCAGTCCGCTGATGCGGCGCGACAGGGTGGATTTGGGCAGACCGATACGATCAGCCGCCGCAGAAAAGCTTCCGGCTTCCATGACCTGGGCAAAAAGAATCAGGTCGTTTGCGTTGAGTGTCATGACAAATGTAATCGTTCCAGATTGAGGAATGAGAGTTCCGAAACTCGATCTACTGAAGCAGTAATATACCCCATACAATAAAGATATCACCTTATACAGGACCAAATATCATGCTTGAAATCAGGAAAAATGAAGACCGGGGCGTGGCTGAACACGGATGGCTCAGTTCGCGTCACTCCTTTTCCTTTGGAGATTATTACGACGCGGACCACATCCGCTTTGGCCCCCTGCTTGTCATTAACGAAGATCGCGTCCAGCCTGGCCGGGGTTTTGGCAAGCACGGTCACCGGGACATGGAAATTATTTCATATGTGCTTGAAGGACAGCTTGCACACTCCGACAGTATGGGTAACGGTTCGGCAATCGGCTATGGCGACGTACAGCGCATGAGTGCAGGAACGGGGGTCATGCATAGCGAGTACAACGCATCGAGTGATCAGCAAGTGCATTTTCTGCAAATCTGGATTGAGCCCGACAGGGCTGGCATTGCACCCGGCTATGAAGAAAAGCGATTCGAACCCTCAGAGAAAAAGGGTCGCCTGCGTCTGATCGCCTCACCAGACGGGGCCGAAGGTTCTGTTCTGATTCATCAGAACGCTCGCATTTATGCCAGTATTCTTGATAGCGATCCAGCGCTGACGCACCCACTTGCGGCCGGGCGCGCGGCCTATGTTCATATTGCCAGAGGTACTGTGACCGTTAACGGACAGTCGCTGGCTGCGGGCGATGCGCTTAAAGTGACCGATGAATCAACGGTAACCATCGAGAAAGGAGATCAGGCAGAATTGCTGCTTTTTGACCTTCCTTATCCTTGATATCCACAAATGAAAAGCCACCCCTGCAACACGAGGAGACGGAGTGTCGCAAGGGTGGATAAAACGGTAAGGATACCGCTTTCATCGCGTGACCCGGACAAGGGCGGATATACCAGTAAGGTTATCCCTCCCATCAGGCAGCCAGAAACGGCTCGCCATCAATGGAGGTTGATCGCTCTCCGCCGGGACCAACAGGGACGTCACCAACCAGCGTGATCCGGTGCAGGATCCGCTCCACTTCCAGATGTTCAAAATCACGAGGTGCAAGGTGCAGAACAGCACGATTGTCCCAGAAGGCAATGGAACCAGGCTCCCAGCGGAATCTGTCGGTATAAACCGGATTGGCAAGATGTTCAAACAGCAGATCAAGAATATGACGACTTTCCCGTGGCGATACGCCGACAATCTGACGGGTAAATGACGGATTGACGTAAATGACCTTTTCCCCGGTATCCGGATGGATGCGCACAACAGGGTGAATGGAAGCGAGAGGCTTGTTCCGCACCCAGTCACCAATTTTTTCGTCGCTGCGCTCGGCATTCTGGCTTGAACCAAAACGATGTTCTGCACGCAAGGTATCGATCAGATTCCGTATGGGACGGGAGAGGCCGCGATAGGCCGCGGCAACGTTGGTGAAATGCGTATCGCCAGCAAACTGAGGCACCACCTCGGCACGCAGAATCGAATAGGCCGGCGGATTGATCAATGGCGTAACGTCGGCATGCCAGCCGGGACCATTGCCGCCTTCCTGCCTGCGATATCGATCTCCATAGCGTTTTCGATATGCCTCAGGCGAAACAGTATGAATCTCGGGAAAGCCGTCGGGTGCCAGATCCCCCTCGTAAGGATGTCCGGGCGTCACGTCGCCAAACTGCCTGCCAAAGGCAATATGCTGAGCGTGATTTAAATGCTGATTGCGAAAATACACCACGCCCCACTTATCGAGTGCACTGCGTATCGTGGCTATCTGTTCTTTGCTCAGCGGTTTCGTCAGATTGACGCCGGTAATAAGCGCACCCGTGTGGCCGGATTGAGGCAATACCTGAATCTGCTGGTCGACGGGCAGTTCCCGTACTTTCAATGCTGCTGTACTCATGCTGCGGTTCCTTGAAATGTTTATGTTCGCCTTTGCCGGACAAGGCAGCGAGATCGCAAGTCGCAAGGGACAACGCCATTGATGCGCGATCATCGACATTTCGTCTGTGATATTACGCAAGGCAATAATCTCACCGTCCGTTAAAGTCTACGGTTTCGCCCGTTGTGAGGGAACGTTTTTTTCGCGATAAGATAAGACGGGTTTCGCATTAGCATTTGCAGTCATTTTCAAATGCAATATGCGCAAATATCCATATGCCCTCGTCCTTGCGCGCGATATGCCTCGGGTCTTGCGCACTGCAACACACTGCGATGTCTTTGATGTTCAAAAAATGGTAAAGTGAAACTGCCGGATTGGAGTTCTGCCGGTATGCAACAGCGCGCAGCACTTATGTCAACTGACATGATCGCGCAACATCCTGATGAGCGCCTATGAACAGCCGAGAGCCCCTGCAAGAAAATGCTATCCTTGATGCCATCCTGACTCGCAAAAGCGTGCGGGGCTTTCTTCCCGATGCCGTCAGTGAACACGACATCCGCAGCATTCTGCGCGCCGCGGCGCGTGCGCCCAGCGGCAGTAATATTCAGCCCTGGAAAGTGCATGTGGTGTCCGGCGCGTCCCGGGACGCGCTGTCCAAAGCCTTGTGCGCTGCGCACGATAATGGCGAGCCAGAAACGCGCGAATATCAATACTATCCCTTGAAGTGGCGCGAGCCTTATCTGGCGCGACGTCGTGAAACCGGCTGGGGTCTGTATCACATGCTTGGTATTACACGTGAAGACAAGGCGGGAATGAAGCGTCAGCATGGTCGCAATTACGCGTTCTTCGATGCTCCTGTTGTCCTTTTCATCACACTTGAAAACGATCTGGAAACGGGTAGCTGGATGGATCTGGGCATGTTCATTCAGTCCATTATGATTGCAGCGCGGGGGCTGGGTCTGCACACCTGCCCGCAAGCCGCGTTGAGCAATTATCCGGTGATTGTGCGAAGTCATCTGGGGATTCCAGACAACGAGATCATCGCCTGTGGGATTTCGCTGGGCTATGAAGACACCGCACATCCGGCCAATCAGCTGCACACAACGCGTATGCCTATAGAGGAGTTCACTGTTTTCCACGACCAGTTCAATGGGGAGGTACAGAGCAACCAGGGCACAGGAAAGGATGACGACCTGCGAAGCGATGCAGACGCACGCAACGAAGAAGGCACACGAACTGACGGAGAGGCATCATGACAAATACGGCTGCAGAGAAATCGCACGCAACACAGAAAATGCCAGCCGATAAGATGCCCCCAGAGAGAGCGTCCGCAGAGAATACCCCGGCCGAGAGAACCTCAGAACAGAAGACGCCAGCAGATGAGGAGTCTGTCGTTTCCAATCGTTTGCTTGCTGACCTTCTGCCGACATTGAAGCTCACGCCCGACTATGTGCAGACGCATTTGCAACTTGCGCCGGGCAATTTCCTGCCCTCTCACCTTCAGGTCAATGAACTGGCTTGTGGCGCGGTGGCTGCGGCAGCGTTGTCAGCCGCAGATTTGCGCGATGGGCAGCTGGCGAAGATTGACCCTGCGCAGATCTCGGTCGCCTTTCGCAACGACCAGCTTCAGACCATCGATGGCGAGCGTGCAGCGGTGTTCAAATCACACTCGGGATTTTTTCCAACGCGTGACGGTTGGGTCCGCTTGCATGGCAACTATCCGCATCACCGACAGCGCCTGCTTGAAACCCTGGGTTTACCCGACGACAGTTCACGCGAAGCACTGGCACAGGCGTTGAAATCCTGGGATGCGGCTGATGTTGAAACTGCGGTCACGGCAGCGGGCGGCATTGCCGTGAAGGTACGCGACAGCAAGGAGTGGCGCGCCACGGACCAGGCAAAAGCCGCAGCGCGCGTGCCGTTGCTGAGTATCGACAACATCCGGCCAGAGACGCCGACTCCCCAGGCAGCACCAACAGGTCGTTTCCGTGTTCTGGATCTGACCCGGGTGATTGCAGGACCGGTAGCCACCCGAACCCTGGCCTATCTGGGTTGCGATGTGCTGCGTATTGATAATCCGTCCATGCCGGAACTGCCGGTGCAGCATGTGGACACCGGGGCGGACAAACGTTCTGCGCTGCTAGATCTGCGCGAGCCTGAAGCGCTGCATCGACTGCACGAATTGCTGGCCACCGCCGACGTGCTGGTGACTGGCTACCGACCACAGGCGCTGTCTGCATTCGGGCTGGACAGTGACTCGCTGGCAGCAACGTATCCCCATCTGATTCACGCTACGCTCTCGGCCTGGACGTTTGAAGGCCCCTGGGGCGCACACCGCGGCTTTGACAGTATTGTCCAGGCGGCCACAGGTATTGGTGTCCTTGAATCCAAAGACGGCAGTACACCGGGTGCCATGCCGGCACAGGCACTGGACCATGCCACAGGCTATTTGCTTGCTGCAGGCATTCTGCGCGCCCTCAAATGGCGCCGCGAACAGGGAGGAACCTGGCGCGTACAGGCGCATCTTCTGTCCACAGCAAACTGGTTACTGGCTCAGGGCCAGGCCAGGGACCAGGCAGAAGTCCTTCAGGATGTGTCAGACTGGCAGGTAAGTCAGTCCGGTCCCTCCGGAATCGTTATACAATCGCGTCCTGCCTTTGCAATTGATCGTCATGCCAGTTTTTCGCAGATCGGCGGACTCTGGGGCAACGACGATCCGTCCTGGCTGGGCGACTGAAAGAACCAATAAATTCGTCGCCCTTTCTATCCATTCTTTCCGATTCCTTTTCCGGCCTACGCAACATGCCTGACTCCAAACCCGATACATCCCCGCAGTCAGCGGCTCTGGCGCTGCTCGCTCTGTCTCTTGGCAGTTTCTGTATCGGCACCACCGAATTTGCCAGCATGGGGATATTGCCGCTGATCGTGCAGGATCTGCGCGTCAGCATTCCTTCTGCCGGGCACGCCATTTCTGCTTACGCCATCGGTGTGGTGGCAGGCGCGCCGCTGCTGACGATGGCGGGCGCCCGTCTGCACCGCCGTCCTTTTCTGCTGATGCTGTTTGCCATGTTTATCGTCGGCAATGTTCTGTCGGCGCTGGCCCCGTCCATTGAATGGCTGATTCTGGCACGCTTTCTGACCGGCCTGCCTCACGGCTGCTATTTTGGCGCCGGCGTGGTAGCCGGCGCCCATCTGGTGGGGAAAAGCCGGACTGGCAGAGCGGTATCGCTGATTCTGCTGGGCCTGACGGTCGCCAATATTATCGGCGCACCGGCGGCCACGTTCGCCGGGCAGATGTTGGGATGGCGCAATACCTATCTGCTGGTGGCATTCTTCGGTCTGATTGCATTTGTCTGCCTGTGGCTCTGGCTGCCGAAATCGGCCGCCCTCAAGGGCAATGCGCTCAGTCAGGAACTGTACGGACTGAAAACGCCGAAAGCCTGGTTTTTATTGTCTATCATTGCCATCGGAACCAGCAGTATCTTTGCCGTATACACCTATATCGGGCCGATGGTCACGGACATTGCCCATATGCCATCTGCCATGATTCCTGTTGCGCTCATGACCTTCGGCGCGGGCATGACCAGCGGTAATCTGCTGGGCGGTTATCTGGCCGACAAATATCAGCAGAAAGGCATCGTGATTGGCTTTTGCTGTGTGTTGATTTCACTTGCAATTTTCGGCCTGACTGCCTCGTCACCATGGATGCTGCTGATCTGCATGTTTGCCATCGCCTTCAGCTCAATGCTGGTGGTGCCTTCCATGCAGGTACAGATCATGTTCAGTGCCCCGCAGGCACCGACACTGATGGGGGCACTGACCCACGCTGCTTTCAATGCTGCCAATGCGCTGGGCGCCTGGCTTGGCGGAGTCACGATCGCTGCCGGGCTCGGTCTGGTGTCTCCCATCTGGGCCGGCGCAACGATGACGCTGATCGGATTGGTGATATTCCTGTCGCGCCGCAGAATTTTGCCCGGAGCGTTTGGACCTAAGCAACAATAGCCCTGAGCGAAATCTCCATCACCAGCCCGCTTCCTGCGCCAGCGTGCTGACCATTTGCGCGGCGGGCATGGGACGTGCCAGAGCCGCTGCCTGTCCGGCCCACTGCGCAGCAAATGCATCACTTCCTTTGGCGCTGGCCGCGGCGCTCAGCGCCTTGGCAGCATCATAGGTCATGGAGTAGCCCGGTATGGGCGGGCGAGCACTCGCAGGTTCATCAATGTACAGCCGGTTGCGCAGACCTCGCGCCGCCCTGCCTGAAAGCGTGGTAGTAACACAAGTGTCATAAGCGCGCTCGCTTTGCAGTGCCCGGCGATACGCTTCGTTGGCCGCCGATTCCGGGCACAACACAAATGCCGTGCCACATTGCACGCCCGCTGCACCTAATGCCAGTGCCGCTTTGATGGCCGCGCCATCCATGATGCCGCCGGCCGCCACCACCGGTAATGACGATTGTGTTGCAAGCAGATGAACCAGGGCAAACGTGCCAAATTTGGCATCACCATTTTCCGGATCGAAAACGCCGCGGTGACCGCCAGCCTCGTAGCCCTGAGCAACCACAATATCAATGCCCGCAGCTTCAATCTGTCTGGCCTCTGCTGGTGTGGTGGCCGTTGCCATCAGCAGGATACCGGCGTTTTTCAGCGCCTGAATATATTCCGCAGAAGGCAGACCAAAGTGAAAACTCACCACGGCCGGCCGCATTTCGAGCACCAGTTCAAGCATCTGCGCATAGCCCGGAAAGGGTCTGTAAATATCCTTGAGATCTGCCGGTGGCGCAGCATCAAACTCTTCAAACCAGGGACGCAGATGTTCAATCCAGGCTTTATTGGCTGCCGGATCAACAGGCGTAGGCTGATGACAAAAGAAATTGATGTTGACTGGCTTGCTCGTCAGCGATTTGACTTCAGCCATCATATTGCGCGCCTGATCCAGAGAGGCGGACGCAAGTCCCAGCGACCCAAGACCACCCGCTTCCGATACCGCCGCGGCCAGCGCCGGCGTTGAGACACCAGCCATGGGCGCCTGGATCAGCGGATAGGTAATATTCAAACGTTGAATCAATGTAGCGGTTGATGAAGTAGCCATGTCATTCCTTTTGTGCTTCCCGAATCTTCGGTGCAATCATAATAGCAAAATTACACAGGCAGAATGGCTTGCAAAGACTGACTCAGCTACGGTGCGGAAGTTCTGTATTGATACGATCGGCAAATACGTCTGCCGCGGCGTGAATGTCCATCGACGCCACTTACATGGGCCAATGAAGGCATTCTGAGATCAACAGGGCTGCGCCTGAAGCAACGGCTCACCGACGCGATATCAAAAAAAAGGCACCGCTTTGAAGTGGCGCCTTTTTTCAGTTGTAATCTCTCAATCCATCAGTAACCGACGGTCACGCCGTCAGGGTTGCGCGGATCCGAGTAACCGTACATCAGGCCATCGCGAATCTGTATGGTCTGCGTGCGGCCCATGGTGGGCTTGACGGACACTTTGTAGCCCATTTTTTTGAGCAGATCAACGGTATCAGGACTGAAGCCTGGCTCCAGGCGCAGCTCGTCAGGTAGCCACTGATGATGGAAGCGCGGCAGCGCAGCAGCCACTGCCGGATTCATGCCGAAATCAATGGTGTTGATCAGCGTCTGCAGCACGGTGGTAATGATGCGGGCGCCACCTGGACTTCCGGTTACCAGCCATGGCTTGTTATCTTTCAGCACCATGGTGGGGGTCATGGAAGACAGCGGACGCTTGCCAGGCTCAATGGCATTGGCATCACCGCCGATCAGGCCAAAGGCGTTGGGAACACCGGGCTTGGCAGAAAAGTCATCCATCTCGTTGTTCAGCAGAATACCGGTATTGCCGGCAACGATACCACTACCGAAATTCAGGTTAAGCGTGTAGGTAACGGCAACCGCATTGCCATCTTTATCGACAACCGAATAGTGTGTTGTCTGGTCACTTTCATACTTCTGCGGACCACCCGGTTTGATGTCTTTGGACGGTGTGACTTTGTCTTCTCCAACCAGCTTGGCCAGATCATCGGCATAGGATTTGGCAATCAGGCCTTTTTGAGGAACTTTGACAAAGTCGGTGTCGCCCAGATACTCGGAGCGGTCAGCATAGGCACGCTTTTCTGTTTCGGCAACCAGACGAATGGTCTTGGCGCTGTTGGGGCCGGATTCATTCAGCGGGAAATGCTCCAGCACATTCAGCATCTGGATAATATGGATACCGCCGGAGCTGGGTGGCGGCATGGATACGATCTGATAGCCGCGATAATCGCCGGTGATGGGTTCGCGCTCAACCACTTTGTAGTTGGCCAGATCCTCTTTGGAAATCAGGCCTTCGTGCTTGCTCATTTCCTGCACGATCTGGTCGGCAATGGGGCCTTTATAGAAGGCATCGCTGCCCTGCTCTGCAATCATTTTCATGGATGCTGCCAGGTCTTTCATAACCAGCGGCTCACCGGCTTTGAGTGGTTCGCCATCCTTGAAGAAGACCGCCTTGGTGGTATCCCATTTGCCCAGATTGTCTTTCTCTACGGCCAGTGTTTCGGCCAGAGTCTGACTGACAGGGTATCCTTTCTCGGCCAGTTCGATGGCCGGCTGAATCACATCAGCCAGCTTCATGGTTCCCCATTTGTTCAGGGCATGTTCCATACCCTTCACGGTGCCCGGTACGCCAACCGCAAAATGGGTGTACAGGGATTTGTTATTGATGACCTGACCCTTGTCGTCCAGATACATGTTGCGACCCGCCTTGGCCGGGGCCATTTCCCTGAAGTCCAGGGCAATGGTTTTACCGGATTTGGCGTCATGAACCATCATGAAACCGCCGCCACCCAGGTTACCGGCGTTGGGAAGTGCCACTGCCAGCGCAAAGCCAACGGCAACAGCGGCATCAACGGCATTACCGCCTTTTTTGAGGATTTCCAGACCAATATCCGAGGCCAGACGCTGTTCTGAGGCCACCATCCCGTTCTTCGCGCTGACCGGATGGAAGATATCCATGTCAAAGTCATATTTGATGGTAGGTGGTGCTGGCAGATTGACCGTTCGGGCAGCATTGGCCTGGTCCTGGGCAGATACAGGCCCCACAGCCAGTGCCATGGCGACACTGACGCACACGGCCGACCAGGAGAGCCGGCCCAATTTTTTATTGAACAGCATGAAAGTGCTCCTCGAATAGAGAGTATCTTATAGATCGCAGCCCGGCAGATCTCCTCTTTTTCCGGGCGACGTGATAAATGGCTGACCACGATTGTAAATTCAACCGCCACAAATTGATAGGGGAGCAGGGGCTGTTTAACGGCTTCTTACAAAGCGCCCGCAATTCCCACTCAGAAGGCGTTCAACTGCGTAAACGTTGAGCACCAAACCGCAATGCAGCAGATCTTTGCGCACCAGGCCGCAGGGGGCGCAATGGGGGTGCCACCCGGAAAATCACGGCCAATTACCAGTCAAATCCTTTTTTGGCATGCTCCAGCTGGCGCCGGTCGCGCTTGGTGGGACGTCCCTGGGCTATGCTCAGGGCGGGTTCGCTGGCAAGCCGACGCTGTTCCTGCGCGGCCTCCCGAGCAAGCCGGCTGGCTTCGGTTTCTTCGTAAAGCGTGCGCGCGACGGGCGCCGGCCCCCGGACGGCAGACAAGGCTCGGACTTCCACCACCGTCGTCGTCTGGTCACGCCGGATACTGACCAGGTCGCCAACATTGACCTCGCGCGCAGGCTTGGCTGGCTGATCGTTCACCAGAACACGCCCTTTGCCGATTTCGGTGGCGGCCAGCGAGCGGGTCTTGTAAAAGCGTGCGGCCCAGAGCCATTTATCGATGCGCAGTTTTTCCATGGATGATAGATTGATAGATAAGCAAAATGAATATCGAAGGGTGGCCGGGTGGCCGTTACGCGGCGGGCAGCGCTTCATTGTAGACCTATTTTCACCGGTGGACGAAGCGCTGCCAAGGTTGTCGGCACTGGGCGAACGAGACGCGCTTCGGCTCGCCAGGGGTACACGGCGTAAACTTTTCGGCATCCGATATCAGACATATGCCGCTCCCAGGATGGCGAAAATCACTTCTGGCTCCAACAGGCGCACAAGCAATCAGCAGTTCAGCGATTGCGTGTAAACTCTTGCCCCATCACCTTTCTCTTTTGATTGCACTGTTCATCATGAAATATTTTCTTCAGATTCTGCTGGCTGCCGCCACATTGCTGAGTGTCACCACCCCCGCCACGGCCCGCGCCGATGACATCGGTTGCGTCAGCACTACCTGGCGCATCGTCAACAACGATAAGGTCTGCGTGCAATCGTTCCGCGACCCGCAAATTCAGGGCGTCACCTGCCACCTTTCCTACGCAAAGACCGGTGGTGTCTCGGGTGCGCTTGGCCTGGCCGAGAACCCCTCGCGATTCGCCCTGTCCTGCCGTCAGGTTGGCCCGCTAAAGGCAGCCCAGCCTATTCGCAAAGTGCAGGAAGATGTCTTTACACGAAGAATGAGTTTCCTGTTCAAGGGACTGAATGTTTCGCGTCTGGTAGATACAGAAAACAATTCACTGATCTATCTGGTTGTCAGCGAAAAACTCATCGATGGCTCACCCTATAACAGTATTTCCGTGGTGCCGCTGATGCCTTGGGGTGACACAGAGCCTTCGGTCCCGGTCAAATGAGCATCGATCGCAACTGTCATGATTCAGGACGCACTGAACGCCATTGATCCCGCCCGCTTGTGGTGGCAGCCCTTGCGTCGCTGGTTGCCTGGTGGCGAGCGGTGGGAAAAGGTCATTTCTGCGGGGCCTCACGACCCGGCAGCGTTGATATCAAAGGACGAACAGGCGGGTATACCCGTTGCAGATATACTCAATCGCCTTGCACCGCCCGGATTTCATTTGCAATTTGTCCATCAATCCGCGCTGCCGCCCGGTATGGCCTATGAACAGTTCATTTTTGATACTGGTCAGTGTCCCACCCGCGACAATCTGCATGATTTTTTCAACGGTCTTTGCTGGTTTCGATTCCCTCAAGTCAAATCGCTGTTCAATCTGCTTCAGGCCCGGCAGATCCGGCGTCAGGGTGTCGGTCAGCATCGCGGCATCATCAGGGATACCATCACGCTTCTGGATGAAGGCGGCATGTTTCTGTTGGCGCCACCGTCTTTATGGGAGGCGATTCGGGAGCGCGACTGGAAACGCGCTTTCGTGCTGGAGCGTGACTTGTGGCGACAAACCCGGACTGCCATTGTGGGTCACGCGCTTCTGGAAAAATGCGTCACGCCTTATCGCGCCATTACCGCCAATGTGATTGCCATTCCACCGGGCACGCCTGCAGAAGACATCGATGATGTGATGGCACGGGAACTGGAGTGCCTGCTGGACGACAGCCTGCAGGCCAAGCCGCAACAACCTTTGCCGGTGATGGGCATTCCTGGCTGGGATCCGGCCAGTGAAGACTCTGCCTTTTATGACGATCTGACGGTCTTTCGTCCGCCTCGTCCGCGCACGACGTAATCCCCGCAGCGCGCTCACGCGTCCTCAGTTTGCGGCTTCAGGCTCGATGGGCCGATCTGCCCGTCCACCAAGCCGCCACTTATCCTCGCACTGGCATCCCGCTCAGCCCAGCACGCCAAATTGCTGCAATGCCTTGAACAGCATATAGGCTGCCAGGGCAAACAGCAGGCCGGCAAAGACCTTGCGCAATTTATCGACGGGCAGCGTATGGGCCTGGCGAGCCCCTACCGGTGCCATCAATACGCTCATGATAACCAGCAGCACCAGCGCGGGCCAGTAAACATAACCCAGCATGCCATCGCGGATACCCACTTCGCGAATGCCTGACAGAATATAGCCGACACTGTTGGATAAGGCTATCGGGAAACCCAGTGCCGCAGAGGTGGCCACTGCATTGCGCAGCGGCACGTTGCACCAGACCATGAAGGGGACTGACAGAAAACCGCCACCGGCGCCAACCAGTCCCGAAATAAAACCGATGCCGGTCCCTGCCGCTGTGCGCCCGAGCATACCCGGCAGTTGCCGTGTTGGCTTGGGCTTTTTATTGCGCAGCATTTTGAAGCCGGAATAACCCACAAACAGCGCGAAGAAAAGCGACAGCGCGGCACCATGCAGGTAGGAAAATATGGCCCCACCGGAAAGCAGACCACCCAGGATAATGCCGGGAGCCAGGGTAAAAACGACAGACCAGAGCACGGCGCCTTGCCTGTGGTGAGCGCGCATGCTGGAAAGCGAGGTAAAAAGAATCATGCCCATGCTGGTCGCAATAGCCGAGTGAACGGCCAGATCGGGTGACATGAGAGAAGCGCCAAAGATCAGCGTCAGGAAAGGCACGAGCACCATGCCGCCTCCGACACCAAGAAGGCCGGCCATGAACCCGCCAAAGGCGCCCAGGCACAATAACGCAATGATGGTAAATACGCTCAACACGTTCTCCGGTTTCGTTTGTCTGAGACCTCGAAAGAGGCGGAAATAGCCGATAGCCTGCAACCAGGCATCATCACCGTCAGATCGTCATTCGGCGATCCATCGGTCGTGTGCATTACTTCAGGTTCCCGGACAGGAACTGCTGCAGACGCGGACTGCGCGTATTACCAAAGACTTCATCGGGTGTCCCTTCCTCTTCAACCGTACCCTGATGCAGGAACATCACATGGCTGGCCAGATTGCGGGCAAAGCCCATTTCATGCGTCACGACAATCATGGTACGACCCTCTTCAGCCAGTTTTTGCATGACACGCAATACGTCACCCACAAGCTCCGGGTCCAGCGCGGAGGTGGGTTCGTCAAACAGCATGACTTCCGGTTCCATGGCCAGGGCACGCGCAATGGCTACACGCTGCTGTTGTCCGCCGGACATTTGCGAGGGGTATTGTTTTTCCACTGCGGGAGGCAATCCGACCTTGTTCAGATACTGACGCGCACGCTCAATGGCTTCGGCCTTGGGTACACCCAGTACATGGATGGGAGCTTCAATGATATTTTCCAGCGCGGTCATGTGCGCCCACAAATTGAAGTGCTGAAATACCATGGCCAGCTTGGTACGAAACATCTGCAGCCGCTTTTCATCGGACACGCGCAGACGACCGCGGGCATCCTGGCCTACGGTGAGGGCCTCGCCGTTGAGCGAGACCGTGCCGCTGTTGGGCTGCTCCAGAAAGTTGATGCAGCGCAGGAAGGTACTTTTACCGGATCCGCTGGATCCGATCATGGCAATCACATCGCCGGCCTTGGCCTGCAGTGACACGCCCTTCAATACTTCGTTCTGTCCGTATGACTTGTGAATGTTCTGAACATCGAGTTTATACATAACGATCCTAGTGTTGGCTATGGCCCAGAAAGCCAAGCGTTCTCTTTTCCAGCCTGCGGAACAGTGCCACGAGAATAAACGAGACACACATATACAAAATGGCTGCCGTGCCGTAGGAGGCAAACGTCAGATAGGTAGCGGCGTTGGCGTCCCTGGCCACCTTTAGGATGTCGGGAACGGTTGCCGTAAACGCCAGTGAAGTAGCATGCAGCATCAGAATGACTTCGTTGCTGTATGCCGGCAAGGCACGCCGCAGTGCCGATGGCAGAATGATACGGGTATACATTTTATACCGGGACATGCCAAAAGCGCGCGCCGCATCCAGTTCGCCATGCGCAGTATTTTTGATGTAACCGGCAAATATTTCAGTTGTGTAGGCCAGCGTATTGAGCACAAGAGCCAGTACCAGGCAGTTGTAGCCACTCATGAAAAACGTTTGCAATACTGGTGTATCGCGCACAACCTGCAGGCCAATGACGCCACTGTAAATCAGCAGAATCTGCACATACAGTGGGGTTCCGCGGAAGATATAACTGAACGTCCAGATTGGCCAGGCAATCCACGGATTCCTGGAAACCCGACCGACAGACATGGGAATGGCCAGCGCCAGGCCCAGCAATAGCGAAAGAACCAGAACCCACAAGGTGACCGCCAGTCCTGAATAGGCCGTGCCATCCCAGAAAAGCAGGGGCTGCCAGTAGTCGTTCAGAATGGTCAGAAAATTGTCCAGCGCCTCAATCATAGCTGCGCCTCCCGGACGCCGACAGAATACTTGCGCTCAAGAAACCACAACACGACATTGGAGACGCTGGTCAGCACCAGATAAATGAAACCGGCCACGCAGATGAATACAAACATGGACGAGGTGGCGCGCCCTGCGCCCTGGGTGACCTGAACCAGATCGGTCAGGCCGATAATGGAGACCAGGGCCGTTGCCTTGAGCACGACCTGCCAGTTGTTGCCGATACCCGGCAGCGCAAAGCGCATCATCTGTGGAAACAGGATGCGCCGGAAGACCTGGCCACGCTGCATGCCGTAGGCCCGCGCCGCTTCCAGCTGTCCGCGCGGAACAGAAAGAAAGGCACCGCGAAAGGTTTCGGCAAAGTAAGCCCCGTAGATGAAGCCGATAGTAAGGACGCCGGCATAGAAGGGATCGATTTCAATCACCTCCATTCCAAGCATATCGGTCAGTTCGTTGAGTCCCATTTGTATGCTGAAGAAGATCAGCAGCATGAGCACGAGGTCCGGCACACCGCGTATCAGCGTGGTGTAGATTTGTGCAAGCCCTCGCAGCAGGCTATTGCCGGACAGTTTGGCGCTGGCGCCCAGCAGGCCCAGCAAAAAGGCCACCAGCAGCGAGAGCAGGGCAAGCTTGATGGTTTCCCAGGTTCCAACCAGAATCTGAGCACCATATCCGTGCAAAAACATGCTTATTGCTTCACGTTTTTCAGGTCAACTTCACCCGGTTTGAAATATTTCTGGGAAATGCGCGCAATGGTGCCATCCTGCTGCATTTCTGCAAGTGCCTTGTCGATAGCCTCTTTGAGTTTGGTGTCCGAGCGGCGCATACCAATAGCGATTTCACCGATCAGGGCCTCGTCGTCGGCAATGGGGTCACCCACAAAAGCGAAGTTGCTGCCTTCCGGTTTACTCAGAAAACCGCTTTGACCGTTGGGTTTTTCAATAATGGCAGCATCCAGGCGGCCTGCATTCAGGTCCGCAAAGGTCTGGTTCTGATCCTGGTAGGAGATGATCTGTACGCCGTTGTTACCCCATTTCTGTTTTGCATACGCTTCCTGGGTACTGCCCTGCAACGCACCGACGCGCTTGCCCTTGAGCGACTCAACGGTAGGCAGCAGACCACTGTCCTTGTGGGCCATCAGCTGCGTGGGAATACCGTATATAGGTTCGCTGAAAGCAATTACCTTCTTACGCTGTGGCGTAATCTGCATGCTTGAATGGATCAGCGCGATTTTGCGGGCGGCAAGTGCTGGAATCAGACTGTCGAAAGACTGTTCCACCCATGTGCATTTGGTCTGGAGTTTCTCGCAAATACCCATCATGACGTCGGCATCGAATCCGACAACTTCACCCTTGGCGTCTTTGTATTCGAAGGGTGCATAGCCTGGCTCGACACCGATCTTGAGTTCTTTCCAGTCGCTGGCTTGTACAGACGCGCCAAAACCTGCCGTCACGCCAAGCGTGACCGCGAGCAGCCAATGTTTGATCTTCATGTTCTCACTTCCTGAAATTTAAAACCAGGGAACCGCGGCATGACACCAGCGCTTGTGACGGCGGGCCCCCGTGTTCCTCAAACCGAGATAGTACTGATTTGTGAAGATTCTGACCACTAGGGATCACCTGTAGCGCAAATTTTTCGGCGCCACAATACCGGAAATGGCAGGGTTCACGCGTTTTCCGGCTTGTGAGACTTACGGATTTACGACGCACTGATCTTCTTTATAATAGGCGTTTTTGACCTTCCGGTCCTGCAGGAAAACTCCATGGTCACTCCCTTTCCCAAGCCTTTGGCGCCCATTCAGCTTGAAGGGCACGGTATCGTGCTGCAACCCATGCGTCTTGCGCATGCCGAAGGGCTGCGCAATGCCGCGGCAGATGGGGAGTTGTGGAATCTCACGTTTACGTCGGTGCCAGAGCCTGGCCAGGAAACCGCGTATATAGAGGCGGCACTCAAAGGTCAGCAGGACGGACACATGCTGCCCTTCGTGGTGCTGGACGCCAAAACCCGCAAAATCATTGGTACCACGCGCTATCACGATATCGTCCCGGATATTGCCAGACTGGAGATCGGCTACACGTGGTATGCAAAATCAGTTCAGCGAACGCACGTCAATACTGTCTGCAAATACCTGATGCTGTTTTATGCCTTTGAATCGCTCAAGGCCAATGTGGTGGGATGGCGCACAGACAATCTGAACCAGCGTTCCCAGAAGGCCATCGAGCGCCTGGGCGCCAAAAAAGATGGTGTGCTGCGTGGTCACGCCCTGCGCCGCGACGGCACCATCCGGGACTCACATATGTACAGCATGACTCAGGAAGAATGGCCACAGGTCAAGCAGCAGCTCAAGGCCAAACTGCCCACCTGAGCCGCGGGCCCGCCACAGAGCAGCACTATCAGCTGTGGCAGACAATCCGGCCTGACTATAATTGCGATATGGTGGTATGGCGGTCTGACACATTGTCGACGCCGCCCTTCCATGGCTCGCTTTCCCAGTGTTGCGGCAATTGGCATCCCAATCACAATTCCGTCCGGTAAATCTGTCAACGCCCCCTATTCGTTATTGCGTTTCGGTTAACGATTCAAGTTGCATCCTATGACTTCATTGCTGTCTTCCCTGCTTCCGATAGCCGCCTTTCTGGTGGCGGGCTATGTTGTGGGTTACTTCCTGCCGCCGCGACTGGTGGCTGTCCTGTCACGCAGCATCACGCCCTTCGTATGGATTATGCTGTTCGCCATCGGCTACCGCTTCGGCGAGCAGCTGTCGGTGTTGCAGCATGCAGTGCAGATACTGAAGACGGCGGCGCTTTATTCAATTGGAATTACGCTTTTTTGCGCGCTCATTCTGCTTTTAATGTTCCCGGCAAACCGCCAGACGCCGTCCGCTCAGGGCAATCTGGGCATTGCCCATGTTATTCGGGAATGCGGTATCGCGCTGGGTTTTCTGATTGCCGGTTTAGGGCTTGCCATATTGATGGAGCGTCTGGACCTGACATTACCCATTCCAGGCTCAGATTTATTCCTGTATGTTTTGCTGGCCCTGATTGGTGCCGATCTGGCCCATACCCCACTTACGCGCAGCGCAATCCGCCCGGCCATGTTTATCATTCCGGCAGTTGTGGTGGCGGCGTCTCTGGTCTCTGGGGCAGCAATTGCCTGGCTGACCGGTGCAGACGTGCGTCAGGGCCTGCTGCTGGGCAGTGGCTTTGGCTGGTTTTCACTTTCCGGTGTGCTGGTAACCGCCAGACTCGGCGAGTTTTACGGCGCAACCGCCCTGCTGACTGACCTGTTTCGCGAACTTTTCTCCATCGTTGTCCTGTTCTTTGCCGGCAGCCGATATCCCATGAGCGGCATCGGTGCCGCGGGTGCCACGGCGATGGACACGACACTGCCGATTGTGCGCAAAACGGCAGGCAGCACATTTCTGGTAACGGCTATCTTTTCCGGCGTGGTCCTTAGCCTGATCGCCCCCTTCCTGCTCAGCTACATGCTTTCTTTATTCAGCTAAATATGCTATAATTTACGCTAAATCGCAATAAAAACAGATTAAATGCGGTTTATTTCGCAATATTTTTTAGCAGTAATGTGCGAAATCTCTATAGTAAAGATAGGGATTCTCTATAAAAAGATAGCCAGAAAGACGGTTAAAGCGATCTTTAAGTTTAGCTATCAACAGCATAAAAATAATAAATTTTACTAATTAAGCCCCATTGCCTACAATGGATACATCTGATGAGAAATCGCAGACAGCTCCCAACATTACGAGCCATTCAGCGATGCTTGTCAAAAGAACGATTCAACGATTATTAACAGGAACAAGGAATCAATTATGTTGCAGAACAAAGAAGGTCAACGCGTCCCATCCGTTACATTTCCCGTCCGTGCAGGCGACGAGTGGAAGAAAATCTCTTCTGACGAAATTTTCAAAGGCAGAACGGTAGTCGTGTTTTCACTGCCTGGTGCGTTCACCCCAACGTGTTCATCCACACACCTGCCACGCTATAACGAGCTGGCAAAAGCCTTCAAGGAACGCGGTGTAGACGAGATCGTCTGCGTTTCCGTTAACGATACATTCGTAATGAATGAATGGAAAGCCCAGCAGGAAGCAGACAATATCACTGTGATCCCTGACGGCAACTGCGAATTCACCGAAGGCATGGGCATGCTGGTCGACAAAAACGACCTGGGCTTTGGCAAACGTTCATGGCGCTACTCCATGCTCGTCAAAGACGGCGTGATCGAAAAAATGTTCATTGAGCCAGAGAAAGAAGGCGATCCGTTTGAAGTGTCCGACGCCGATACCATGATTCACTATATCGACAAAGACTACCAGGACAAACCTTCCATCGTGATGTTCAGCAAACCTGGTTGCGGCTATTGCGCCAAAGCCAAAGCGCTGCTTAAAGAAAAAGATCTGCCTTACGAAGAAATCGTATTGGGCCGCGATGCCAGCACCGTAGCTATTCGTGCTGCAACTGGCAAAACCAGTACACCACAGATCTTTATCGGTGGTCAGTACATTGGTGGCAGCGACGAACTGGCAGCACACTTCGCTGGCAAGTAAATTCGGCACATGGGGCCCGCCCGATGGGCACGGCCCCTTGTCTTTACCACCGACACAGCAAGGCCGATAAGACGGCAGCGGGCACGCATGCGCGATGCCGCTGCTTTTTTTTCGCCTGCGAACCGGTAGAATCAACCATAAAGCTGCGAAAGCAACTTTCAAAATCAGGAATCGAATATGAAATCAATCAACGCTGATGTCGTTATTCTGGGCGGTGGTACGGCAGGCATGAGCGCATTTCGCGCCGCCCGCAAGTCCACCGACAGCGTGTATCTGGTCGAAGATCACAAATTCGGTACCACTTGCGCCCGTGTAGGCTGCATGCCGTCCAAGCTGCTGATCGCAGCGGCTGAGGCTGCACATCACGTTCGTCATGCTGACCAGTTTGGCGTGCATCCTGATGGTGCCCTGCGCATTGACGGTCGTGAGGTCATGGAGCGTGTGCGTTCCGAGCGCGATCGTTTCGTAGGCTTTGTGCTTGAAGATGTGGACGGCTTTCCGGCTGAAAACCGCATTCTGGGCCGGGCACGATTCAAGGACGAGCACACAATTCTGGTCGACGAGCACACCGAAATCACGGCCAAACGCGTGGTGATCGCTACCGGTTCACGTCCTTTCATCATTCCTGCCTGGCTGTCGCTGGGAAATCGACTGATTGTGAACGATGATGTTTTCGACTGGGAAACGCTGCCTGCCAGCGTGGCTGTTTTCGGCGCAGGCGTGATTGGCCTGGAAATCGGCCAGGCACTGCATCGACTTGGTGTAGAGGTCCATGTTTTCGGGAAGGACAATGCACTGGGTGGCATTACCGACCCTGTTGTGCAGCAAAAGGCGCTGGAAATTTTTGATGCCGAGATGAACCTGCATCTGGATGCCGACACTAAAATCAGTCTGCTGGAAAGCGGCAAGGGCGTGAAAGTGGATTATTCAGAAAATGGCCAAAGTGGTTCGGTCACGGTGGATTATCTGCTGGCCGCCACCGGCCGCAAGCCCAATGTCGAGAATCTGGGACTGGACAATCTGAAGATCGACCTCGATGACCGGGGTGTTCCCAAGGCAGACCGTTACACCATGCAAACCAGCGTACCGCATATTTTTATTGCCGGCGATGCGTCCAACCAGCTGCCACTGTTGCATGAGGCCGCGGACCAGGGCTTTATTGCGGGTACGAATGCAGGCACGTTCCCCAAAGTGACCGAAGGTCTGCGCCGGTCGCAGATCGGCGTGATATTCAGTGATCCGCAAATTGCCAGCATTGGCATGCGCTTCAGGGAAGTGACGGGCAAATATGACAATTGTGGCTGCTACGCAGTGGGCGAAGTGTCGTTCAACAATCAGGGCCGCAGTCGTGTGATGGGTGTCAACAGAGGGCACCTGCGCATTTATGCTGAACACGGCAGTGGCCGGTTGCTGGGGGCGGAAATGGTAGGGCCTGCGGCAGAGCATCTGGCCCACCTGCTCGCCTGGGCACATCAGCAGAAGATGACTATTGCCCAGATGCTGGACATGCCTTTTTACCATCCCGTGATTGAGGAAGGCGTGCGTACCGCATTGCGCGACCTCAGTTCACAACTGCGCCTGTCACCGGATCTGGCCGGTGAATGCTCCGAGTGTCCAGGTCAGTAATCGCGCGTAAAAAGTAAAGTATAGCCCCGGTTGGTCTCAATGACTGACGGGGGCGATAAGCGCCAGACTCGCACTTTGAAAGCCCCCTGGCGTTAAAGATCCAACCCCCAGGCGTGGGTGATCGCGACCTGTGCTTTCTGTCCATGCTCAAGCATACGGTTGTGATAGAAGGTCAGGGACTGGCCGTCGGCCATCTCGGCAGTGTACTGATATCGTTCGCCCTTGAACACGCGATGCCGCACGATGACCGGCAGTCCCTCATCAACAATACGCACGTCTTCGGGTCGTACCAGCATGGCGCCGCGATGCATGGCACCGGCATTGGAGAGCAGGCTGACAATGTCATCTGCTCTCAGATTTTTTCCGTGGACATGACTGGGGACATCCAGCACCGAACCTTTGCCGATGAAGGTTGCGACCCAGCGTGACGCGGGGCGACGATACAGGTTCTCCGGCGTATCCCATTGCTCCAGCCGACCGTGGTTCATGACGGCAATACGGTCCGCCATGGCCATGGCTTCGGCCTGATCATGCGTCACATACAGAAAAGTGGCGCCGGTGCGCGCATGAAACTCGCGAAACGTGGTTTCCATGGACGTGCGCAGATGCACATCCAGATTGGCCAGCGGCTCATCCAGCAGCACCACTTCGGGATGGGAAACCAGACAGCGCGCCAGCGCGACCCGCTGCCGCTGTCCGCCGCTGAGCGCCTGCGGATAGCGGTCGGCCAGATGTCCCAGATTCACGGTTTCCAGTGCGGCAAAGACCTGGTCTCGATAGGCCTGGCCTCGCACCCCGCGAAGCGAGAGCGCGTAACCGGCATTGTCCAGCACAGTTTTGTGAGGCCACAGCGCATAGGACTGAAAGACCATGCTCATATTGCGCTGTTCAGGAGCGATATGATGCTCGGGTGAAGCCAGCAGGCGATTGTTGAGCAGAATGCGACCCTGATCCAGTTGTTCAAAGCCCGCGATCATTCTCAGGGTCGTGGTTTTACCACAGCCACTGGGCCCGAGCAGTGCCACGAACTGACCTTTTTCGATATCCAGGCTGACATCGTCAACCACGGCATGAGTACCATAATGTTTACTGATTTTTTCCAGGGTCAGTTGCGCCATGGAATTACTCCTTGTGGAAGACGTCTGCCCAGTACGCTCAGACAGAGCATCAATACCAGCACCATCAGCACAATCAGTACCGAAACTGCCGAGGCCAGCACGGTTTCGCCGCCATCGTCCAGATTGAATACCAGCACGCCCAGCGTTTCGTTGCCTGCACTCCAAAGCAGGGCCGAGACCGTCAGTTCATTCACGGCAATCAGAAAGACCAGAAGCATACCGGCAAACGCGGCAGGTGCCAGCAAGGGGAAAACAATATCGCGCAGCCGACGACCGGGGCCCGCGCCGCAAAGCTGGGCGGCCTCTTCCAGCGCCGGATCCAGTTGCATCATGCTGCTTTGAATGGGCTTCAGACAAACCGTCATGAAGCGCGACAAATAGGCAAAAAGAATCAGTCCCAGCGAGCCGTAAAGCGTGATATTGAGGATGGGCATTGGTCGCGCGAAAATCAGAATGCAGGCCACGGCCAGCACCACGCCAGGAATGGCATAAGGTAAATCGATCACACCCTGCAAAATGGCATTCATTCTGGACGGAAAACGCACGAACAGGTAACCCAGCGGCAGACAGACGGCAGCCAGAATCAGGGCCGCCGCGCCAGCCAGCATTATGCTGTTGCTGAACGCCCGGAAGGTGACACTCTGGTGAAACAGAACCTGCACATAGGCCTGCAGGCTCGCCGTTTTCAGGGAAAGTGGGATACCCATGGCGGCAACCAGCGAGCTGGAAATCAGCGCCAACAGGGGAATGACCACAATGATCAGCACCAAAAGCAATAACGCGAACTCTGCCATCCAGCGCCGCTTGCCAAGAGAAAAGGCCAGTGGCCGACCGGGCATACCGGTCAGGGGCATGCGCGAGGAATAGCGTTGCTGGACCATGACACCTGCCAGAGCGACCACCCCAATGATCACCGACAGACTGGAAACATCGGCCAGCATGTCCGGACCGAAATCGGCCATTTTCTGGTAGATCAGCGTCGGCAACACATAATACGAAACAGGAATGCCCAGCATGGCAGGTATACCGAAATTGCCCAGCGCAGAAACAAAGGCAATGGCACCCCCGGCCAACAGGCCGTTGCGGCATAAAGGCAGAATCATATCTCTGACCACATCGCCTTGCGAGGCGCCGGCCAGACGCGCGGCTTCAATCAACTCTTTGGGCAGGGCCATCAGGCTTCCACGAACCGCCAGATAAACCAGCGGCGCGTGCTGAATGCCCATCAGCAGGGAAATGCCCCACCAGGAACGCAAATACTGAGGACTACCCAGTGGCGGTGCCAGATGAAGCAGTTGCAGGAGCGCACTTCCCGGACCGCTAAGCTGCAGCCAGCTCAGGGCTGTGACCTGCGGAGGGATCATCATGGGAAGCATGATCATGAACACCCACAATCCTTTGGCCCGGATATTGGTCAGCGTGACAAGCAGGGCCAGGACCGTGCCCAGCAATATCGAGATCAGCGTTGCCACCCCGGAGGTAACAAGACTGTGGATGGTGGCGCGCCAGGTGGAGGCATTGGTCAGCATGGTCCACATGGCGCTGTCTTCTGCGCGTGGCAGATCGGCCAGCGCGGTGACCAGCAGTCGTGCCGGGGGCAGCACCGCCAGCACGAGCACCAGCGCCAGCAGCACCGGCGTCAGAGCCGACGCGGGCGTCCCGCCAAAAGGTCGCAGAAAAGAGGAAGCTCTTGCCATAATGAGATTCAGGTATCCGGTCCAACCCTGCCGACCGCCTGATTTTTAATCTTGTCCTGTCATTCGTCTGGCAATCATGCCATGAATTATGTTGTCCGCCGATGAAGTCTGCCGAAAATTCCGACAGCAAAAGACCGCAGCCTCGACCCTTATTTTACCCAACACGGTATTTGCGCCGGGCTCAGACCCCTTTTCAGGCGTCGCCGATTGTCAACGCCGACGGTCAATGTTGATGACCGAGACTGATGGTCCGCTTTAACGGTCCCCGCCAATTATTCCCGCTGATAGAGGCAGCCATAGGGTTCCCGCAAAGATGGCACGCGACCGTGACTGCTCGTGACGGGACTTTGCCGGCACTCACCCGCCGAAGATCTCGCTGAATTTTTCCTTGTCGGCGGCGGCGTTCTGCAAGGCGCTTGCGGCATCAAATGGCAGCAGTTTGATCTGGCTGCGTTCCGGAAAGCCTGGCGGGTTCTTCATGCCATTGCGGCCGGGAATATAACCCTGCTGCAGAACAAGTTCCTGTCCTGGCTGAGACAAAACAAAGTCCACGAATTTTTTCGCAGCCTCGGGATTTTTGGCGGATTTGAGAATGGCTACCGGTTCAGTCACCAGGCTCACGCCCTCGGCAGGGAATACAAATTCGATGGGCGCGCCCTTGGCTTTCTCGCGAATGGCCATGTAATCGACCAGCACGCCATAAGGCTTGCCGCCAGAGGTGATGTCAGTGAGCACACCGCCATTGCCTTTCTGGGAAGCCACACCGCCCTCTCTCAGCGCTTCATAGTATTTCCATCCGAAATCCGCGTTGGTGGTAAGCGCCGACAAATGAATCATGGCCGCGCCCGAGTATAGCGGGCTGGGCATTGAGACCTGGTTTTTATACTCAGGTTTGACCAGATCCTTCCACGACGTCGGCTTGGCGCTGGCGCCCGTGTTGTAGGCAATACCGGTAGTGATCAGCTTGGTCCCGTAATAAAAGCCGTCCTTGTCGAACAGGGCGGAATCATAATTGGCCGCTTCCGGCGATTGATAGGCCAGCAGACTGTTCTCTTTTTTCAATTGTTCCAGCGTCACGCTGTCGGCAATCAGCAGCACGTCCGGCTTGGCCACGCCCGCCCGCATTTCAGCGCGCAATTTGGTCATCAGTTTTGTGGTTCCGTCCCGAACCCACTCCACTTTCGTGCCGGGATTGGCTTTCTGAAACGCATCAACAGTCATCTGCGCATCCTGCGCCGGCTGGCTTGTGTACAGCACCAGCGTATCGGCAATGGCAAGGGCGGGGCCTGCGAGCACGAGAGCGGCAGTGGCTTTTACTATAACCTTCATGGAAACCTCATCTTTGTATTCCGGGCAATTGGACGATCTTAAGAATTTTATATTTCATGATTGTGACATAAGCCGGGCAGGCATGAATGTTCACCCGCAATGTGTCATAAACTGAAATGCAGCTTTACGTAACTCTGTCCGGTTTGGCGAAACGACTGCGCAATGCCGCAGGATTGTCTCGCGCCGGGAAGATTTCAGGTGTAAAGTGCAGGCTGAACCCTGTTTACCGCTTTTCTACTGACCGATACGCTGCCGCATGCGAAGTACTGAACCCGCCCATCCGCAACGACGCGCCCGGCTGATACAGGCGCTCGCAGGTCTATTGACCACAATGGCAGGCAGACTCGCAATAGCGCAGTCGTCCCAGCCGCCAGCTTCTGACCCAGCTCCCAAAAAGAACGCCAGCAGTCCGGCCAACAGGCCTGCATCTCCGGCGGCCTCTGCAGGCAATCCGTCAGCCACCACACCGGCTGCCAACGCCGCGCCGCCCCAGGTTGTCAGCAACCGGCCCCTGCCTTCCTCGCTGGAATGGAAAGAGGGAGATAGCCTGATCGTCCATAACGATTATGCGATTGAAACGCGCCGTGAAGTCCTGGGCAGACAGGTCATTACCCCGACACGTAGTCTCTTTGTCCGCGACAATGCCGCGCCACCGCCAGCAAGAATTCTGGAAGAACGCGGACAATGGGCCGTGTCTTTCTCTGGGGTAGCCGAGCCCGATGCCTATACGCTGGCCGAACTGCAGGCCATGCCGTCCCGAACGGTGGCCACCGTGCTGCAATGTCCGGAAAACGGACGCGGGCTGCAATGTCCGGAAAACGGACGCGGGCTGCAAGCGGTCCCGGCACCGGGAACACCCTGGCAGACCGGAGGTGCAGGCTGTGTCATCTGGACGGGGGTGCCACTGACCACCGTGGTTCACGAACTGGGCGGTATTGCCCCGGAAAGCCGTTATCTGACGGCGACCGGCGGCGACGTACTTCCCGATGGCATTCCGTCTGACTTCACCCGAGTCGAACGCTCGGTGCCGGTCTCTGCAATGGAGCATGCACTTCTGGCCTGGAAACTGAATGGCGAACCCATCCCACTGGCTCACGGCGGGCCGTTACGGCTTGTGCTGCCTGGCTATGCGAGCATCAATTACATCAAGTATGTAAAGCGCATTGCGTTCACCAAAGATGAATCCAGCGCACACATTCAGACCGCCGATTTTCGCGTCCCCCTTCGACCGGGACAGCCGAATCTGACCATTCCCGCCTGGCGTCTGCCGGTCAAGTCCTGGATTACCTCGCCCACCGCCGCTGATACCACAACAGTCAAGGCGGGGCCGGTACAGATAGAAGGGGTGGCCATGGGCGGATCCTCGGCCGTTACTCGTATTGAAGTCTCAGCCGATGGCGGTCGCAACTGGGAGGTCGCCCAATTGACTGGTCCCGATTTTGGGCCCTTTGCCTGGCGGCTTTTTACCGCGACGCTCACGCTCCCGGCCGGACCCGCCGTGCTGGTCTGTCGCGCAAGCAATGCGGCCGGACAACAGCAACCCGAGCGCACCAGGGACAATACCGGTTATTTTGTGAATGGCTGGCATGAGCATCGGGTGGTACTGACGGTGAATGCGTAAGTTTGAGCGCGTGATTTGGGTGCGAGATACGGTGCGTGATGACTGCTGTCTTGTACAGTGATCGATGAAGGTGCCTGATGGCTAATGCACAACGACGCGCATAATCGCGCTTTGACTTGCGGCGCCCCCTAGGGGTGGCGCATAATCCCTCCATTGTCCTTCCTTTTCCCCGCCCTTTGCTTCTTTCGGATTTTTCATGCCCTTGCGTCACTGGCTTGCCGCCCTGCTCGTCGTCCTCCTTTGGGGTCTGAATTTTGTCGTTATCAAGTTTGGCGTAGGCGAGTTTCCTCCATTGCTATTGGGCGCGCTGCGCTTTGCGATGGTGGCGTTTCCGGCAGTCCTGTTTATTCCCCGCCCCGTTATTCCACTGCATCTGCTGCTGCTTTTCGGCCTGACGCTTTGCTTTGGCCAGTTCGCCTTCCTCTTCAGCGCGATTGCCCTGGGCATGCCGGCGGGTGTTGCCTCACTGGTCCTTCAGTCACAGGCGTTCTTCTCCGTATTGATCGCCGCGCTGCTGCTTAACGAAAGAGTGCGTGTTCACAGCATCATTGCCATGATCATTGCTGCCATCGGGCTTGCCGTGATCGAAGCTGGCGGCGAAAGTGCCCAGCCTGTACCGCTCTTCGCCTTTTTTCTGACGCTGTGCGCGGCTTTCAGCTGGGGTTGCGGAAATATCGTTATCAAAAAGGCCGGACCTGCGGTCAATATGTTCAGTCTGCTGACCTGGGGCGCCGTGTTCCCTGTCTTCCCGTTTCTGCTCGCATCGTTTGTTTTTGAAGGCCCTGATGCAATCACCCGGAGTCTGACCAATCTGACATGGATTGGCGTGGGATCGGTCATGTATCTCGCGTACGCCGCCTCTTTCGTCGGTTACTACTTATGGGGTCGACTGCTGGCACAACATCCCGTGAGCCTGGTCACACCCATGTCGCTGCTGATACCGGTGGTGGGCCTGTTCTCGGCCGAACTGGTGCTGCAGGAGAAGCTGTCGACTGTGCAGTGGCTGGGCAGTGCGGTGGTTGTCGCAGGTCTGGGGATGAATATTTTTGGCAGTCGTCTATACCGTGGCAAAGGGAAGACAGGACAGCAGCGCAAGGCAAAGCGTGTCCCTCAAGCAACAACTAAGAGCAGATAAACAACGGTTCTGCAAATTACCGTTCAGCCTGGCATTGTGACTGATTGCCAGCAAGGGAAATGGGGTATGCTTTTCACAGGGACTGACGGGTCGCATGACGATATAAATGGAAACATTTTTGATTTGTGTGAAAAAATGGCTTCCTATATGATCTGAAATGTTACACGCAGTCGGGGAATTTACTAATTTCAGGAGTGAGAGAATATGTCGATTATCGTTACTATCATCATTGGTTTTATCGTTGGGTTGATCGCTCGCGCAATCATGCCCGGTAGTCAGCCGATGGGCTTCATTCTTACTGCTATTCTGGGTATCGTCGGTTCTATCGTCGCAACCTATCTGGGTCAGGCAATGGGGTGGTATGCACAGGGTGATGCGGCCGGCTGGATCGCCTCTGTGATTGGTGCCATTATTGTACTTTTTGTGTATGGTCTTATCGTCAAGCGCACCTGATCACGACATGTTATAAAGAGTGCGTGCCTCAGGGCACGCATTTTTGTTTTATATGACACATTTTCAACGATCGCGGGGGGATTATGGCGCAATATATCGATGATACAAACATGTTTGATGCCAGAAAACCGCCAGGCCTGATCAGAAAACTGGCCCGCATCGCCACACGCGCCGGTCGCGCGGTGATCCAGAAAGCGCTGCTGCTGTTTTTCGCGGTGCGCAATCCGTCAACCCCGGCGTGGGCGCGTCGCGTCATCTATGGCGCCCTCGCCTATCTGGTTTTGCCACTGGACACGCTGCCCGACTTTATCCCAGGCATCGGCTACACCGACGACATGGCTGTCATCGCGGCGGCCCTGGCTGCCGTTGCCTATTACATTACGCCCGAGGTGAAGCAGCAGGCGGAACAGGCTGCCAGCCGCTGGTTCAGGCAATAATCCGTCGAATTCGGTTTCACGCGAGATGGCCCGTCGTCTTCACTCCTTCAAGGATTTCTGGCTGACTGAAGCCGTGCGTCTTCGCGAAGACCATTGGGGGCCGATAGACGATTCGGCCTATATCCGTGAGCTGCGCAACAGCAGCGACAGTCCGGAACAGAAAATCATAAACCGCGCGCGGCGCATCGCCGAAAGGGAAGATACCCTGACGCTGGTCAATAAATGGTCTCAGGGCGCCCGACTCGCACTGGTCATTCTGGCCGTGATTGCGCTGCTTGGCGGTGCGGGGGCGGCTGCCGGTGTACTGAGTTCCTCAAACCGGCATATCAACGTGCTGCTTGCCCTGGTGACGCTGCTGGGTGTTCATAGCCTGACTTTCCTGTTCTGGCTCCTGTCTTTTTTTCTCTCTACGCGGGCATTCAGCTGGCTGGGCCAGTTGTGGCTCTGGCTGAGCCGTAAGATCGCGCGCGGTCCGCAAGCTGCCCTGGCGCCGCAGTCCTTTGTGTCGCTGCTGGCCCGCAATGGGGGGCTCAAGTGGGCCCTGTCCAGTGTCAGTCACGGATTCTGGGTTCTGTTTTTTACTGCCGCGCTGCTGACCATGCTGGGGCTGCTGGCGGCGCAGCGCTATACCTTTGGATGGGAAACCACGATTCTGACGCCAGACGTGTTTGTCTCACTGACGCGCACGCTGGGCACGGTCCCCTCCCTTCTTGGCTTTCCCACGCCGCAGGCCGATCTGGTGAGGCAAAGCACCGCGGGGGCGACGCTCTCGGACAGTACTTATGCCGTGTGGTCAGCCTGGCTGCTGGGCGTCGTGTTTGTGTATGGCCTGGTGCTGCGCGCGTTCAGTCTGCTTTTTTGCCTGTGGCAATTGCGCCGTTCCATCAGGGATCTTCGACTGGACATCAGCCTGCCGTCCTACAGTCGGCTGGTCACGCGACTGGCCCCGTCCAGCGAAAATCTGGGTGTTGACGCCCCGGCTGGCGAGGATGATCGCCCCGTCAGTGTGAGCGAAGTCGGCCTGAATTATTCCTCAGAGCCCATGTATGTCGGCATTGAACTGCCTGCCGATACACCCTGGCCGGTTTTTTCCGCCGCAGCCGGCACCCAGGATGGCGGCATTCTTGAGTCTCGTGAGCAGCGACATGCCCTGCTGGATCGCCTGCATTCTCAGCCGGTGAAGGGACTGCTTCTGGTCATTGATTCTGCCCAGACACCGGATCGCGGCACCCTTCGTCTCATTTCTGAGCTTGCTGCACTGGCCCGTGCCAGTCATATCCTGCTCTGGCAACAGCAGGAACAGGCAGGGCGGCGCGAAACGTGGCTTACGCAGCTTTCAAAGGCAGGCTTTCTGCCTGACACGGTGCACACCAACGCCAGCACGCTTCCTGACTGGATTGCCGCGCCATGAATGCTTCCACCACCACTCTTCGTCTGGCCGTCGTCGGCCACACCAACACCGGCAAAACCTCTTTGCTGCGTACATTGACGCATGATGCGGGCTTCGGGCAGATCTCGGATTCACCAGGCACGACCCGACACGTGGAAGGCGCGCGCCTGCTGCTCAATGGCGCCCCTGCCGTGGAACTGTACGACACGCCAGGACTGGAAGACGGCATCGGGCTGCTGGATTATCTGGAGCAGCTTCAGGAACAGACCGGCAGCCGTTACGATGGACCCGATAGTATTGCCCGCTTTCTGGACTCGCCAGAGAGTAAAGGCCGTTTTGAACAGGAAGCGCGGGTCCTGAAAAAGCTCCTGGCCTGCGATGCCGGTCTTCACGTGATTGATGTCCGCGATCCGGTACTGGCCAAGCACAAAGATGAACTGGCCATTCTGGCGCGCTGTGGCAAACCGTTAGTGCCGGTCCTGAATTTCATTAATCACCCGGATTCCCGCAAGCAGGACTGGAAAACCACACTGGCCCGACTGGGCCTGCATGTGGTCATTGAATTTGACACTGTTGCGCCGGCCATCGATGGCGAAGCGCAGCTTTTTCAAAAGCTGGCGCTGGTGCTGGATACGCACGCCGCCACCTTGCAGGCCATGTCAGAAGATGTGGGGGTACAACGTGAACGCCGTCGTGCCGCCGCCTTCGCGCTGGTTGCCGATATGCTGATCGACGTGGCGGCGCTGCGCCTGAGCAGTCAGACCGATCAGGAGAGTGTGCGGCGCACGACACAGCTGCTTCAGGAGAAAGTCCGGGAGCGTGAACAGCAGGCGGTTACCTCGCTGCTTGAGCACTATCGCTTTCGCGCCGCCGACTATCCCGGACAACCTCTGCCGCTGGAAGGGGGACGCTGGAGCATGGACCTGTTCAATCCTCAGGCCCTGCTGGACACCGGGATTCAGGTGGGTAAAGGCTTTGCCGCAGGCGCCATGGCGGGTGCCGCCATAGACGTATTCACTGCCGGCCTGAGTCTGGGCACTGCCGCTCTGATTGGCGGTGTGCTGGGCAGCGTGTGGCAGGGTACTGACAAACTGGGCAAGCGTCTTTACGGCCGACTGCAGGGATATCACGAGATAACGGTGGAAGACAGTATTCTTCGTCTTCTGGCTATCCGTGCACATCAGCTGATTCGTGCGCTGGAATTGCGCGGGCACGCCGATATGGCGCCGGTGAACATCCCGCCCGAGGCTGCCCGCAAGGAATTCAAGGAAGAGCCGCTACCCGAACAACTTCAGGACGCGCGCGGATATCCGGAATGGTCCAGAATGGGTGATCGATACTCGCCAGGCTCTCGCCGCGATGTCGCCGTCAGCGAGCTGGGAAAAATACTGTCACGAGCGGGCCAATAATCACGGTTTACATCAGGGCTTACATAAGGACAGGCGAATCCGGCAGGTGATTGCTTCCGTCATCGTTTGCGCCGTTCGCCGGACATACACTTTGTAATTGCTCTTCAATCGCAGTGATGGCCTGCATGAGTCCCTGCTCATAGTCTTTAGCCGCAAAGCGCTTTTGCAGGATTTCGGTGACCTCGGCCCACTTCTGTGCCGGTACCGGTATCCCACGATCTGCAATGATTTCGAACTTGTGTTTGTTCAGCGAGATATACAGCAACAGCCCGGTACGCGCAGGGGTATCCCAGACGCGCAGGCGACCGAAGACCTCCAGCGCTCGCAGACCGGTTTCGCTGCCATGACAAGGTGAGTCATGCTCAATGGCCAGAACCAGTTCGCCGGCATGCCGCTGTTCACTCTTGCGAATATGCTGTGTGATACGCTCCAGCATGGCCGCAGAAAATACCCGGCGCGACAGCCACCAGCCGTCAAGACGATCCAGACCCAGCCATTCCCATTTATTACCAGCCACCTGATGCTCCTCCGCCGCCGCTGCTTCCGCCACCGCCTCCACCGAAGCCGCCTCCGCCAAAGCCACCACCGCCGCCGAAACCACCGCCTCCGCGACCGATGCCGCCCAGACCGCCGAGTCCACCGCCAAGAATGGTGCCGTTACGTCTGGCGCCGCGCACTGCACCGCGAGGAACCGCTTTGCGTGCAATGCCGCTGATCACAAGCGCTGCAATCGCTGCCAGCGCGGCCCACAGAATACTGCCCGTAATCACAAACAGCATCACACCGGCTGCTGCGGCGCTGATAACGGGTGGGAAAAAGGCAATCAGGAAAAAGCCGAACATCAGCATGGGACCCAATTGGCCCAGCAGCCCTTCGTCGAACTCATCGCCGTTGCTGGCGGATTTTTTATCCGGTGCCGGGAGCGCTTCGTTTTCAATCAGGGAAACGAGCGCGGTAACGCCTGCATTGACGCCCCCGGCAAAATCATTTTCCTTGAAATGCGGCGCGACATAATCGTTGATAATACGTGACGCAAGTGCATCGGGCACGGCCCCTTCAAGACCGTAGCCCACTTCAAGACGCATACGCCTGTCGTTCTTGGCAATCAGAAACAGAATGCCATCGTCAACCCTGGCCCGACCCACTTTCCAGGAATCGAAGACGCGCCGTGAATAGCTTTCTACGGTATCGGGATTAACGGTGGGCACCATCAGCACAAACACCTGAGCGCCTTTTTTATCTTCCAGCGCTTTCAGTTTGGACTCGAGCGCTGCCTTCTGGTTTGCGTCCAGTGTGCCCGTGGTGTCGGTGACACGCGCCGTGAGCGCAGGAACGGCCACTTCTTCCTGCGCCATGGCTGGAGAAAGCACTGCCAGTGTCATCAGCATCAGCAGCGTGAAGAACAGGTGCTGAACGCGCTGCAAGAACGGCAATGCGCGATTACCGTTAGTTGGGCACAACGAACCCGACAATGACGAGCCCCTTGCTGACCGGTCTTTCGTGACCGGCCACAGCCTGGCGTTACGCAACGCTGATAATCGAGTCATCAATGATCGAACCATTAATACGTCTGGCATTATTGCGCAGGAGCGGGCTGTGCAGGAGCCGGTTGAGCAGGTGCAGGCTGAGCTGGCGTACGGGCGCCGGTATCGAATTTGACCTCAGGGTTACGCATGATCTCGTCCTGATTGTCTGTGCCGAAATTGGGTTTTACCTGATAGCCCATGATTTTGGCGGTGATCAGCGTGGGGAACTGACGAATCAGCGTGTTGTATGCCTGAACGTCCTTGATGTAGCGACCACGCGCTGTTGCGATGCGGTTTTCTGTACCTTCAAGTTGCGCATTCAGATCGCGGAACAGCGCATCGGCTTTCAGTTGTGGGTAATTCTCGGAAACCGCAATCAGACGGGACAGCGCTGAACCCAGCTGGTTCTGCGCAGCCTGGAACTGCTGCAACTGCTCCTGAGTAGGAATGGTGTCTGCAGAAATCTGCACGCTACCCACTTTAGAACGCGCTTCGGTGACCTGCGTGAGGACTTCGCGCTCATTGACCATATAGGCATTCACACTGGCGACAATCTTGGGCACCAGGTCTGCACGGCGCTGATATTGATTCAGCGTTTCAGACCAGGCGGCTTTTACCTGTTCATCCAGCGTCTGGATCTGGTTATAGCCGCAACCCGACAACAATACAGCTGTCATAAACGTACAGATCAAACCGAGAATTCGTTTCATGTTGGTAGCAACCCATAGAAGTGAATCAGAAAATAATTGCTGTAATCATAGCCGTTTTTTGCCAACTGTATGACATCGGAAAACACAGAGACGTCCCGAGAGTGTCAATTTCGTTTAATTCATTTCAAGTGAAATTACAGCAGCACTGCGTTTTCCAAAGTTGCATTAAACACAATTTTCACTAATTTGTGCATAACGCACATATCGGATATACTGTGGATGAAGAATCACATGTCGCGGAGGACCCTGTATGACTGCGCTCGTTCAAACCAAGCCCGCTGCCGATGCCGTTCTGGCCAAGGCGGTTCTGCGCGCGGCCGAGCAACTCGGCCTCAAGCAAAGCGAACTGGCTGCCGTGCTTGGTATGCATCGTACAGCCGTCAGCCGCCTCAAAACCACCGCTACCCTGGATCCGGCAAGCAAGCAGGGAGAGCTGGCACTCCTGTTGTTGCGGCTTGCCCGCGCCCTGTTTGCCCTGACCGGTGGCGACCAGGAATGGATGCGCCACTTCATGCGCACGCCCAATAATGTGACGGGCGGCGTTCCTGCCAATCAGATCGAAACCATCCAGGGGATGGCGACGGTACTGCAGTTTGTCGATGCCATTCGCGGCAAAGTGTAATGATCACGCAGGCAATCTGGCAGGCATGTAGCGGCCCCGCGCATATCCGCTCCATCAGCGGCAAGTTGCAGCGGCTGGTAGAAAGCCAGGAGCAGATTGCCACGCTGGGTTATGTCGACACGCTTGACGAACAGGCCCTGCTGGAACAGATGCTGGATGAGGCCAAACCCGTTTCACAGCCCGACTGCGAGGCCCTGCACTATCTGCTGAAAACACCTTTTCGTTATCCGCCACTCAAGTGGGGCTCGCGTTTTGGCGGCGTTCACGAGCGCAGTCTGTTTTATGGCGGCCTCACGCTGGGGGCCGTGCTGGCCGAAAGTGCCTTTTATCGATTCGTCTTCTGGCATTCCATGAACGGGGCCCCCGTCAAAGACAGAATTCGCAGCGAACACACGCTTTTTTCAGTCCGTTACCAGACAGATAAGGGCATACAGCTGCAAGCGCCACCTTTCGATCAGTATCTTAAAGAGCTTGCCCATCCTGTCGACTACCGCGCTTCTCAGGCGATGGGCACCGCAATGCGAGCGGCCGGGGTTCTGGCCTTTGAATATTGTTCTGCCCGAGATCCTGAGCATGGTCTGTGCGCGGCCTTGTTTTCTCCCGACGTTTTTCGCCAGAAAAAGCCTCAGGAAAGCAGCCAGTGGTTCTGTGAAGTCAGTGCCGACCGGGTGTCATTTACCCAACTGCGGTCGGGCGACATCAAAACTTACGCACTCGCGCATTTTCTTGTTGACGGTGCGCTGCCAAGACCCGCCTGACGATCCTTATATAAAGCTTACAAATAGCTGAAAAAATGCTAAGATCGTATCTTGGCATCGGGGGCATTATCGTCTGCCTGTGCAAGTCCAATTGCAACGCTTCTCTATACGCTCTTCTGGCAAAGACACCAAACACACGTCACCAAATGCTTTCTTAAGCGACGGCACACGCAGTTCTCAAGATAGCGGCGCAGAATCAGGCAGGTCAGCAGTTTCATGAAAAAATATCTCCCTCGTCCAGTTACCCTGTTTTTCTCCAGCGAACCGGCATCAGGCATCGTGCTTATGATCGCCGCCCTGCTGGGAATATGGTGCGCCAATTCGGCAGCGGCACCTGCTTACTTTGGCATGCTTTCCAGCTACATCATGGGCCTGTCTGTTCTGCACTGGATCAACGATGCACTCATGGCGGTCTTCTTTCTGTACGTAGGTCTTGAGGTAAAGCGGGAACTGCTCACGGGAGAGTTGTCTACCTATCAGAAACGGCTACTGCCATGTATGGCAGCTGTGGCCGGGGTCGTCACGCCTGCGCTCATCTATGTAGCCTTCACTTACTCCGAACCTGCACAGTTACGAGGCTGGGCAGTACCTGCCGCAACCGACATCGCCTTTGCTCTGGGCGTGCTGGCGCTATTGGGTTCGCGCGTGCCCGCTTCTCTGAAAATATTTCTGACAGCGCTCGCGGTCATTGACGACCTTATCGCCATTGTGATTATTGCCCTGTTCTATACCGCAGACATTCAGGCACTGTACCTGGCGCTCGCTGGCGCAGCACTGGCCTTGCTGATCCTGCTGAACCGGCGCAATATCATGAGCGGCATCCCGTATGCCGCCGTGGGGGCGTTCATGTGGTGGTTTGTCCTGGAATCGGGAATCCACGCCACCCTGGCAGGCGTTGCACTGGCCCTCACACTCCCGTTGTCCGGAAAGAACACGGCGCCCGAATCCGCGCCTCTGATCGGATGGGAACATGGCCTGGCGCCGTGGGTCGCCTTTCTGATTGTTCCGGTTTTTGGTTTTGCCAATGCCGGCGTTTCTTTCAGCGATTTTTCCTGGAGCCAGCTCACCCACCCTGTAGTGCTGGGAATTGCGGCCGGGCTGTTCTTTGGCAAGCAACTGGGTATTGCGGGACTCGTCTGGGTGACCGTCAGACTGGGCTTTGTCCGCAAACCTGAAGGGGCGAACTGGATGCAGATCTATGGTGTCAGCGTCCTTTGCGGTATTGGATTTACCATGAGCCTGTTCATTGGCGCACTGGCATTTCTTGACCCGGCAGTGCAGGATCTGGCAAAGATCGGCGTATTCTGCGGCTCTCTGGCCGCCGCGCTGGTAGGTTATCTGATTCTGTATTGCAGTGCGCACCCACAACGCTGACGAACAGGCGCTTTCTGCGGCATCGGGTTTCTGCCAGACCTCTGTCGTCCGAGTGGGGAGGATTTGCTGCGTCGGCATTACAGCCACAGCAGGTACCCAATCCGTGTCAGACAGGCCATTTCCCTGACCAAACATCCCAAATCCGTTTAACATGTCGGGTTTGCAGGCGCGTTGTCCCATCGGGCGTCGCTCGCCTTTGCCATCTCATTCCCTATTCCGAATACACTCCAGATGTCTACACATTCCATTCCGCAGGAAGTTGCCCGCCGCCGCACTTTTGCGATCATTTCCCACCCCGATGCGGGTAAAACTACGCTGACCGAAAAACTGCTGCTTTTCGCAGGTGCCATTCAGATCGCAGGCAGCGTGAAAGCACGCAAGGCCAGCCGGCATGCCTCGTCAGACTGGATGGAGATAGAGAAGCAGCGCGGCATTTCCGTTGCCTCTTCGGTCATGCAAATGGAATATCGCGACTGTGTGATCAATCTGCTGGACACGCCGGGCCACCAGGACTTTTCCGAAGATACCTATCGGGTGCTGACCGCCGTCGATGCTGCCCTGATGGTGATCGATGCGGCCAACGGGGTCGAGCCTCAGACCATTCGTCTGCTACAGGTGTGTCGCGCCCGCAATACGCCCATTATTACCTTCATCAACAAAATGGACCGCGAGGTTCAGGAGCCTCTGGACCTGCTGGCAGAAATTGAGTCGCACCTGGGCATGGACGCCGTCCCCTTCTCCTGGCCTGTAGGCATGGGCAAATCATTCGGTGGCGTGTTCGATATCCGCCGCAACCGCATGCGCGTTTTCCGTCCTGGACAGGAACGTCGCGGTAATAATGACGACATTATTGAAGGGCTGGATAATCCCGAAATCAGCCAGCGTTTCGGCAGCGCCTTTGACAAGGCGAAAGAGGAAATCGATCTGCTGCAGGAAGCCGCTCCGGCCTTTGAACACGATGCGTTTCTGGCGGGCAAGCAGACTCCCGTGTTTTTTGGCTCGGCCATCAACAACTTCGGCGTTCAGGAAGTGCTGGACACATTGGTTGAATGGGCACCCAAACCAGGGGCGCGTCAGGCACTGCAGCGGGTTGTGCAACCTGATGAAACCAAATTCTCGGGGGTGGTGTTCAAAGTTCAGGCTAATATGGACCCTGCGCATCGGGACCGCGTGGCGTTCGTCCGGGTCAGTTCGGGACGTTTTGAACGCGGCATGCGCCTGAAGGTCAGTCGTACCGGTAAAGAGATCCGCCCGAACAACGTGGTGTCTTTTCTATCCCAGCGACGTGATCTGCTGGACGAGGCCTATGCCGGTGATGTCATCGGTATTCCGAATCATGGTGTGCTGCAGCTGGGTGATGTGCTGACTGAAGGCGAAACCCTGCAGTTCACCGGCTTGCCGTTCTTTGCGCCTGAGCTGTTTCAGGCCGTAGAGGTCAAGGATCCCTTGCGCACCAAGCAGTTGCGTACGGGCCTGACGCAACTGGGTGAAGAAGGTGCCATTCAGGTGTTTCGTCCTCAGGCGGCAGGCGGCGCGCTGTTGCTTGGCGCGGTGGGACAGTTGCAGTTCGAGGTGGTAGCACACCGGCTTAAGACCGAATATGGTGCCGATGCCCGCATGATGCCCTCGCGCTATACCATGGCGCGCTGGGTCACCAGCGAGAACCCGAAAGCGCTCAAGAAGTTCATCGACAGCAATGCGGCAAACATTGCTTACGATGTGGTGGATGCACTGGCTTTCCTGATTACGTCACCCGCACAATTGCGGGTCGCACAGGAGCTGAATCCGGAGATTAATTTTCATGCCATGCGCGAACATGGCGGTAAAGTATTTGGGGAAAACGGCTAAAATTAGCCGAATTACAACCGAGGTATGCAGATGTCCTGGCGTTTATTATTTTTGTCCCTTCTCATCGTGGCCGGTGCGGCAACGTGGGGAGGTCTGCAGGCAGGTGACTGGCTGATTGAACATGCACCGGTTTCTGCGAATGTACCCAATGTCACGGCATCGGATCCCAACCCTATGGTTGATGCCCAGGGTCGCCCGGTAGAACCGCAACCTCAGCAACCCCTCATGAGTGGCGCGCAGGGCGTGCCCTCACAGCCTGAGCCCGTGCAATGGCATGTTGACGCGGCCAAAGGTGAACAGGCCATCGAACAGGCCGTGACCACGAACAACAGCGAAATCACCACAGGTGACGCCACCGATACGATCGACGGCGCAGATGGCCAGGAAATGGTACCTATCCGCCGTACGCCACGCCAACCCCGGGCCGCGGCATCGGGCGGCAACTGGGAGCCCGCTTTCCGTCAGGCCATGAGCGAGTGTCGTGCACTGGGATTCTTTGATCGGCCCTCCTGCCTGTCCCGCGTCAGAAATCAGTATTGCGGCGCCAATAACGCCTGGGGCAATGTGTCGGACTGCCCGTCACGATAGGCTGGGCTTTACAGAACTCACATTATTCACGGCGGCGCTTCCGTATTTACCGTCAATAATCAACAGACAAAAAAACAGTCCCTTCGAAACCGGATTTTTATCCGACAATCGAAGGGACTTTTTTATTGGAATCGTCCAAAATTCTCTGGTGAAAATCACTCAGCAATAGCAGACCAAAGGATCAGAATCCTCTAGAACAGAATCAGTCTTCCTCGCCCATCTGGCTTTGCAGGTAATTCTCCAGACCCACTTTGCCGATAAGTTCGCTGTTGGTTTCGAGCCAGTCAATCTGCTCTTCCACATCTTCCAGATTTTCCTGAAGCAGGTCGCGCGTGACATAGTCACGCACGCTCTCACAGTGTGCAATGGCTTCGGTCAGCGTACGGTGATTATCGATTTCAATCTTCAAATCACATTTGAGAATTTCCGGTATGTTTTCACCGATATGCAGCTTGTGCAGGTCCTGCAGATTGGGCAGACCTTCCAGCAGAAAAATGCGTTCGATGATGGCATCGGCATTTTTCATTTTCTGAATTGAGGTGTGATACTCGCTTTTGTTATAGCGGTTCAGGCCCCAGTTCTTCGCCATGCGGGCGTGCAGAAAATACTGATTGATGGCAGTCAGCTCGTTGGTGAGCTGCTTGTTGAGAAATTTGAGAACGTCCTTATCGCCTTTCATGATCATTCCTTTAGTGTGACAGGTCGTCAGCGGCGCTGACTGGCCGCGCGTGCAACCTTTGACAATGAAGAAATTATAAGACAAGGATCCGTGAATACGCCGGAATGCCGCAAGAACACTGCATGTGGTAAATGAGAATGGAAATGAAAGCGTTTTTGTTCAGCAATGGGGCGGGCTCAAAAATTGCCCTTTTTGGACGACATCGGGGCAGAATACGACCCGCGGAATAATGACCGGAAGCGGCATCAGATACGTTTTATCGGACGCTGATATGGTAGAAAAGAAAAGGGGAAGAAAGAAGGAAAAGAAGAGTAGATCAGCTGTCGAACGTCAGCGTTTCAAGAAGTGCGGGGGAAAAGCGGGAAAAGCAGGGAAATAAGAAGGAGCAGAATGGAGAGATAGAGAATCAGGCAGCGGAACGCCAGAGAATAACCGACTCGGTTTCCAGCGCGTCGCATTTTTCCTTGCCGCAATGATCATTGGCGCCCTCGTGATTGATGGGCGAGCCGCTACAGGCTGCGCGCTCAAGATAGCTACAGGCCATTTGAGCACAGCAACCGCAATTGGTGGCAACATCCAGATCACGCTGCAGGTCACCCAAAGTAGATGCGCCCTGGGCGATAGCGTCCAGGACTTCTTTCTCGGTGACGGCATTACAAATGCAAATATACATGAGACTAATTATCATCCAAGGCTGACAAACTTGCAAGCAATCGTAAGCCACTTCTGATAATTTGCCATGATCACCACGCTTTCCAGTCTTTTCAGACGATTTCTTGCTAATCGCCGTTCAGACTTGCCCGCGCCTTGCGCAGCGCCGCGGGTGGAATACCCAACACTTCGCGGTATTTGGCGACCGTACGACGGGCAATGGTAATGCCATCCCTGGCCAGCAGATCGGTCAGCCGACTGTCGGATAGTGGCTTGCCTTCGGGCTCGGCCTGGATATAGTCACGAATCCGGATCTGCACAGCCGTTGCCGATGCGCTTTCTCCGGTATCAGTTGCCACGCCTGAGCCAAAGAATCGCTTCAGTTCAAAGACTCCATGGGGCGTCGCAATGAATTTCTGGGTGGTTGCCCGGGAGATGGTCGACTCATGCATGCCCACCGTTTCAGCCACGTCCCGCAAGGTCAGGGGCTGCATTTGCGCCATGCCATGCTCCAGGAACCCGCGCTGCTTGTCCATAATGGCTTTTGAGACATCCAGAATGGTGGTAAATCGCTGACTGACCTGGCGAATGAATCCCTTGGCGGCCAGCAGTTGTTCACTCATACCGGCACCGGCCTCTTTACCCAGTCGACGAATCATGGACTCGTAACCTTCACTGATACGCAACGAGGGCATAACCGCCTGGTTGATCGTCAGGACCCATTCCCCTTTGATCTTATGAACCAGTACATCCGGAACGGCAAACTCAGCCGTGGGCGCGCTGAACTGTTTGCCGGGACGGGGGTCCAGCTGACGAATCAGAGCGTGTGCCTGACGAATCAGCTCTATGGGGGCACCCGTAATGGCACGCAGCTTTGCGGTATCAGCACGCCCCAGCGCTTCCAGGCCGGTTTCGCAGATCTTGCGGGCGCAAGCCAGCACCTCGGGCTCCACCGGGTTGCTCAGCGTGGTCGTGTTCAATTGCAGCAGCAGACATTCTGAGAGCGTACGCGCACCGACGCCAGCGGGATCACAGGACTGCAGCAGACGCAGGGCAACCGCCAGGTCATCTTCGTCCACTTCGGCGTCTTCAGAGAAAAAGGTCGCGATTTCCTGAAGATCCGTCAGCAGGTAGCCGTTGTCGTCAAGCTCTTCGATCAGATAGTCGGCCAGACTGACGTCCCTTTCCGATGCATGGGTCAGCCGCAGCTGCTTGCGCAAGTGGTCGGCCAGGGATTCAGCCACCGCCGTTTCGGGCTGAAAATACTCATCATCACGGGATTTCTGGCCGGGTTGCGAGCTCCAGTCCTGTTGTAAAAGCTCGGCATCATTTTCACTTACATTTGTGTTCTCTTCCGATATTTGGTTATTATCGACGAGTTCAAGCATGGGATTGTCCTGCAAAACCTGTGCCAGCTCTGCCTGGAGGTCCAGCGCAGAACACTGCAACAAACGCAGGGATTGTTGCAGTTGCGGGG
>JAEWHK010000065.1 GCA_023387815.1 Pseudomonadota bacterium | reverse complement strand
GGCTGTAGGGGGTGTTGTCAGAAAATCGTGCGAACGGTGCATACCGCGCTTTGAAGGTGTCTTTTTGTTTTGTTGAACGGCCATGATGACTCCGAAAATAAAACTGCACAACCCGAAAATTATGCAGGAAATAGGTTAAATTACTGCTTTTTTAAAGCCGCCAGCGCCGCGAACGGCGATGGCTTTTTGTCTGCCCCTTGAGCAGGTTCCTGCACTTCATATTCCACGCATGCATAATCATGCCTGGGTATGTAGGGCAGACTCAGAATGAATTCGTCTTCTACCAATTCCAGCACCGGCTGACTGGCCTGAGCCAGAATACGGTCGGGAGCATCGATATCCAGATCGTCGCCCTCGCTGTCTTCTTCCAGCGCTGCTGCGTTGGTCACAACTTCCAGCTGTGTGTGGCTGTCTATTGGGTACACAAACGGCTGCATACAGCGCTGACAGATCAGGATAGGTCGCGCACTCACATCCAGATGCAGAAACCGCTTGCCGTGGGGGCTGCGCTCACCTTGCAGGGTCCAGTGCACCAGCCCATCGGCCCGCTCCTGACTGGCGTCAGATTGCTCTTCAGCAGGCTCATTCGTATCAGTATTAACTGTATGTGCCCGGTCAGCCTTATCAGCGACAACCTTATCGGCGGGCTTTTCGACTGCCAGCACTTGTGTGGGAAGCAGATCCCTTACCCGGGAAAAGGCCAGCAAAGGCGTTTCACCACTTTGCCGTGCACCGCGGGAAATAAAATCGAGTACGTCGATTACAGGGTTCATGGCGGGTTTTCGCAGTTCGCCTACACAATTGCCGGAAAACATAAGATAATAACTTGTTCCAAACAGATAAGTCAATGAAAACCATGTCATTTTCCCCTGCGCGTCTGATTCTCGCGTCATCTTCCATCTACCGCAAGGCCATGCTCGAACGCCTGGGCCTGCCCTTCGAGTCCATTTCCCCCGATGTTGACGAAACGCCGCAGCCTCAGGAAACACCGCAGGCGCTTTCGCAACGACTGGCTCTTGCCAAGGCTCGAGTGATTGCGCAGCGTCACCCGGGCAGCGTGGTCATTGGCGCCGATCAGGTAGCCACCCACGATGGCAACCCTATCGGCAAGCCGAGAAACCATGAAGGCGCCCTAAGCCAACTGCGGGAATTATCGGGCAAAACCGTGGAATTTCACAGCGCGCTGGTGGTCACTGACGGCGAACGCGATCTGGTTCGCGATGTGGTAACCCGCTGCGTGTTCCGCTCACTGAGCGATGAAGAAATCGAACATTACGTGACCGTCGAAAAGCCTTTTGACACCGCTGGCAGCGCCAAGGCCGAGGGCCTGGGTATCAGTCTGATGGAGTCTATGCACAGCGACGATCCGACTGCCATTATTGGCCTTCCCCTGATTGAACTGTGTCGCATGCTGCGTAGTTTCAATCTCAACCCCACGCTTCAGGCCCAGGCACTATGATCAGCGCACTACATTTATTACCCGTCAGTCTGGGTAATTCACCTCTGGAACAGTGGCTGCCGGCTCAGGCCCGCCAACAGGCATCCGTGCTTAACGCCTATATTGCGGAAAATGCCAAGACCGCCAGGGCATATCTTAAGCAGACAGGCACCCGGTGTGCCATTCAGGACATCACCATCCATACGCTGAGCGCCAAAACCTCTGAAGCAGACATGAAGCGCTGGCTGACCGAGGCCGAGGGCGAAATGGGTCTGGTTTCCGAAGCGGGCTGTCCGGCAGTCGCTGACCCCGGGGCGAAGGTTGTCATGCTGGCACACCAGCTGGGAATTCGAGTGGTTCCCTGGGTCGGGCCCTCTTCTATTCTGCTTGGACTGATGGCCAGCGGACTGGATGGACAGCGCTTCACCTTTCATGGGTACGTGCCGATTGCGCCCGCAGAACGAAGCAAACAGCTCAAAGCCTGGGAGCAACTGTCAGCGCGACATCATCAGACCCAGCTCTTCATTGAAACGCCCTATCGCAACCTGGCCATGTTTTCTACCTTGCTGCAGACACTCAACCCGTCTACACGTCTGTGCATTGCGCGAGCGCTGACTACACCCGACGAGTGGATTCAGACTGACACCGTGGCAGGATGGAAAAAAAGACCTGCGCCCGATCTGGATAAATTTCCCACTCTGTTTCTGTTTCTTGCCTGAAGAAATTCGCGCGCTCTGTCAGTGATCTTCTGCAGGCAGTTGCTGCGCCAGATTCTCTGCAATGGCAATGCTTTCGCCATCTGCGACGCCCGACACATTGGCAGGTCGATAATGCATCTGAAAGGCACGCAGCACCTGGCGCGTCTGCGCATCCCAGATACCAGTGCGCTGTACCGGATAGCCTATACGCGTCAAAAGATCCTGTACATGGCCGGCATCATTAATTTGCGCCGGACTCACTAATGGGGCTCGCTGCGCGACTGCGTTTTCATCAAACCAGCGCCCCAGTCCGTCCCTGGCCAGGTCGCGCCAGGGGAATGCCGGCCCAGGATCGGTTTTACGCAAGGGCGCAATATCGCTGTGAGCAACAATATTCCAGGGTCTAACGTGATGACGGGACTGAATATCGTGCAGCAACTGCTTCAGCGTCTGCATCTGTCCCGCGGAATACGGTGCCCAGCGCGTTCCTGCCGCATCCAGCGGGCCTGCATTGACGATTTCCACACCAATGGACATGGCGTTTAAATCCTTGTAGCCAAACCAGTCGCTGGTACCGGCATGCCAGGCACGGCGATTTTCATCGACCAGTCCGTAAATCTTTACCGGCTCGTCGGTGATCAGGTAATGCGCACTCACAGGCTGCCGGGTCAGGATCTGCAAGGATTCCGGCGTGTTCTCTGAGGTATAGTGCAGCACAATAAAACGCACCCGACTATCCTGACCTCGCGCCTGGTACGAACGATCAACAGACAGTCCGGTCGTGCATCCGCCCAGCCAGGCAAGGATGACAGCCATACCCAGAACCGTCAGTCCGCGCTTTCGCATATCGTGCAGCTTTCCGTCCCGTTTCTCATTCAATGATTCCGCCCCCACACATATCATCCTCTTCAATCGACCGCTATTTACCCTGACCCTCATGCGTCATCAGGTTTCAATGACTATCGCAGAATCCGAGTATACGGCGAAAGAATGAATACAGGTGCTAGGCCGCAGCAAGACGACGACGCTGCCACCAGGAACGACCAACGCGCCACAGCAGTAGCGCAGCCAGTATGCTGCCATACAGGATCGGTTCGGAAAAGTTGTTTTTTCCCGCCCTCATGAGCCAGAAATGAATAATGCCCAGACAGCCGATCAAATAGATACATTTATGCAGTCGGGTCCAGTTCATGCCCAGCCGCCGCATCCATCCCTGCGTAGAGGTGAGCGCCAGCGGAAGCATCAGCAGAAATGCGGCCATACCCACGAAAATAAAGGTTCTGTCCAGCACGTCAGTGATCATGGAGTTGATGTCCATATTGCGATCCAGCACGACCCAAGTCAATAAATGCAATACCACATAGAAAAAGGAGAAAAGGCCCAGCATACGTCGTATCCGTACCAGGGCCGGCTGGTCGATCATTTGTCTGACAGGCGTCACTGACAATGTCAATAGCAGCATCGCCAGCGTCCAGAATCCAGAAGACCGGGTGATGAATTCGACTGGATTGGCGGTCAGTCCATCGGTATAGCCCAAATAGAACCAGCGCAAAAACGGAATCAGACACAGCAGAAAAATCAATGGCTTGATGCGTCCTACCTGTTTTGCGGTCCAGCGGCGTTTCACGGCAGTAGCGGTTCGCGGCACGCCGGCCTGGGCTGCTGATTGGGCTGCAGACTGCGTTGCGGGAGGCGTCGATGCGCGATCTGTGGCGTTCTTTGATGAACGCGCAGTGGTAGACGTTGGTGACGCGCTTTTCGGTCGGGCAGTATTCTGTACAAATTCAGTCATTGTCCGTCCCGGCTCAGAAGTTGGCAGTCAGATCCATGCCACTATACATTGAGGCGACCTGTTCGCCGTAGCCGTTGAATTTGAGTGTAGGCACTTTGGGATCAAAGAAACCGCCGCCGATGACCCGCTCGTGAGACTGGCTCCAGCGCGGGTGCGGCACATCGGGATTGACGTTGGCGTAGAAACCGTATTCCGAAGGCGCAATAGCCACCCAGCTGGTAGCAGGCATGGTTTCCGAGAGGATGATTTTCACAATGGACTTGCCTGACTTGAATCCATATTTCCAGGGAACAATAATGCGCAGGGGTGCGCCGTTCTGTCTTGGCAGGCGTTTTCCATAAAGACCATAGGTCAGCAGGGTCAGGGGATGCATGGCCTCGTCGATGC
>JAEWHK010000056.1 GCA_023387815.1 Pseudomonadota bacterium | reverse complement strand
GTAGTCAGACATAAGAATGCGGTTGGTTCTTGTGCGGCCTCTGTGAAACAGGAACCCACCGAAGCACTTGCCCTCACCGGTTAAGGCAGTAGGAATCCCCTTCCTTTAGGGAGGGGAGGATGTCAAGCCCGCTATCAAGGCCTTCCTTTGATCTTGATGCCGCTCTCAGTGCCTAATTCAATAATTATTCAAATGAAATACGGTTGCGGTCACCCGCCCTCTGAGGTGCTGATCAGCTTGCGCAAAATGCTGATCAGTTGCTTGCGCTCCCTTTCGGTCAGATTCTGCATGATGTCGTCCTGATGTTCTTTGGCGACCCTGCACAAATCAGCGGCAATAGTCGTTCCCTTGCGGGTATTGCGCACCATAATCTGGCGTCGGTCGCCCGGTTCCTGTCGACGCTCAATCAGACCGTCCTGCTCCATACGCAATAGTGCCTTGCTCAGCGTAGGCTGCTTCATCACGGCATGGTATGCCAGATCTGTTACGGACTCTTCGTGATTGTCATGCAGGCAGGCAAGAACACGCCATTCTGTAACCGAGAGATTGGTCGTGTCCAGATGCGTATAAAAGTCGGTTGAAACGGTCTCGCTTGCGCGCCGCAACAAATAGGCAAGATAAGTATCAATAAATCGGCTGGGTTCACTCACGTCTGTTCCGCTCCGAAAGACAATTTGACATGCACGATGTTGGGCATGTTTTGCTACGCTGCGTCATTTTAGTGCCTGGTCAAAAAATAAAATCTGATTGACGGAAAACTAGTAGTAGTACTGAGTGACGCGCCATGCATCGTCCCTTTATTATGAACCTAATATATGAATTTTCATATAAATTTCTTGACGTGAAAATATTTTAAACCTAAACTAAATTGACATTGATGCAACCGAAACAATGACCAGGTCGCATTCGGTTTGAATAGTTTTCGCTCACGCAAAGGAGTCATTCCATGGCAGAACGATCCTTCAAAAAAGAGGTGCAGTCGCTCCGGATAGGTGCGGGCGAAGAATTTCGCGGTGAAGGTATTCTGGCGATCACGAAGGCTTTGCTGCAGTCCGGCGTGGGCTACGTTGCAGGTTATCAGGGCGCGCCCATTTCGCATCTCATGGACGTGCTGGCCGATGCGGACGATATCCTGCGTGAACTGGGTGTGCATTTCGAATCGAGCGCCTCTGAAGCCACAGCGGCTGCGACACTGGCTGCCTCTGTGATGTATCCAATACGTGGGGCGGTGACCTGGAAGTCTACGGTAGGAACCAATGTGGCCTCTGATGCGCTGGCCAATCTTGCTTCGGGTGGTGTTACCGGTGGCGCACTGGTGATTGTCGGCGAAGATTATGGCGAAGGTTCATCGATCATGCAGGAACGCACTCACGCGTTTGCCATGAAATCACAAATGTGGATGCTGGATCCCAGACCCAACCTGTCCTGTATGGTCGATATGGTTGAAACGGGCTTCCGTTTATCTGAAGCTAGTCGCACACCTGTGTTTTTCCAGGTTCGAATCCGTGGTTGTCACGTGCATGGTCGCTTCATTGCCAAAGATAATGTTCAGCCGTCATTCACGCTGGCGCAGGCGATGGAAACACCGCGTCGTGATGCAGGCCGGATTGTGCTGCCGCCCGCTGCCTATGAACATGAACAGGAAAAAATCCGTGACCGCTGGCCGGTAGCCGTGCAGTTCATCAAGGACAATCATGTCAATGAATTCTTTGAAGGTACGCAAAAGGACATTGGCATCATCGTACAGGGCGGTCTGTACAACAACACCATACGCGCGCTGGGTTTACTCAATAAAGCCGATCACTTCGGAAACAGTGAAATACCGTTATACGTTTTGAATGCGGTATACCCGTTGATCGATGATGAGGTCGAGGCATTCTGCCGTGACAAAAAAGCAGTGATACTGATCGAAGAAGGTCAGCCCGACTATATCGAACAGAATATTCACAGTATCCTGCGCAAGGCCGGCATTACCACACCGCTATCGGGCAAGGATGTGCTGCCGATGGCCGGAGAGTATACGGTTCAGACTGTTCGCGATGGCCTGAAAGCCTTTTTTGCCAGCGTCAGCCCGCAGCGTCAAAACCCGGTGCCAGACATCGCGGCGGCTGCGGCGACGGCAGGCATGGTTGAAAAGCCCATTGTGTTCAATGCTGTTCGTCGACAAAAGCTGGCTGACATTATTCCGGCGCGGCCGGCAGGTCTGTGTACGGGCTGTCCTGAAAGGCCGGTATTTTCAGCGCTGACACTGGCCCAGGAGAAACTGGGCGAACACCATATTTCATGTGACATAGGCTGTCATCTGTTTTCCATTCTGCCGCCTTTCAATCTGGGCGCCACAACCATGGGTTATGGTCTGGGCGCATCCAGCTCGTCTGCCTTCAATGTCAAGGCCGGCAAGCGATCCATTTCGATTATGGGCGATGGCGGTTTCTGGCATAACGGGCTGACGTCCGGCGTTGGCAACGCGGTTTACAACAAGCACGATGGTGTCATTATCATCGTGGACAACTACTATTCTTCGGCGACCGGCGGGCAGGATATTCTGTCATCCCGTGCCGACAACGATAACCGTTCGACCAACCATCCCATTGAGCAGGCGGTACGAGGTGTGGGTGTCAAATGGGTGAAGGTCATTGATCGGACCTATGATGTGCACAAAATGCGGGCACTGATTGAAGACGCGCTCACCTGTACGGACGCGGGACCCAAGGTGATTATTGCGCAGTCCGAATGCATGCTGAACCGCCAGCGGCGCGAAAAGCCCGTATTCAAAGACGATGTGAAAAAAGGTCGGCGACGGGTCAAACAGCAGTTTGGTGTGGATCAGGATATCTGTTCCGGTGACCACGCCTGTATCCGGCTGTCGGGCTGCCCGTCACTCACCCTCAAAGACAATGAAAATCCGCTGAAGGACGATCCTGTTGCACACGTGGATACCAGCTGCGTGGGCTGTGGACACTGCGGTGAGATCGCGCATGAGGCGGTGCTGTGTCCTTCCTTTTACCGGGCAGACATTATTCACAATCCCGATAAAAAGGATCAGTTGCTGGGCAAATGGCGCGCAAAGCTGATGGGGCGGCTCAGAAAGCGATATGCGGCGCGCAATGAGGCAATCACGATATGAATACGGCAATTTCAGGCGCCGGTTCAGTGAAACCGACAGAACCATTGAAAGCAGAACCATTGAAGATTGCCATCCTGGCCATGGGTGGGCAGGGCGGAGGCGTGCTGTCTGACTGGCTGGTGCATCTGGCAGAGCACGCCGGGTGGTACGCGCAGAGTACCTCGGTGCCAGGCGTGGCTCAGCGAACGGGCGCCACCATTTATTATGTGGAGCTTTTTCCGCCGCCATGGTCTCTGGACAAACCTCCGGTTCTGGCCCAGATGCCGACGCCGGGCGATGTGGATGTGGTCATCAGTGCCGAGCTGATGGAAGCCGGTCGTGCAATTTTGCGTGGCATCGTCACGCCGGAGCGCACCACACTGATCACTTCTACACACCGCAGTTATGCCATCAGCGAAAAAACACATCCGGGCAACGGTATTGTTGATAGTGAACAGGTGGTGTCTGCCGGCAGGGACACTGCCCGACAATTTTATGCCGCCGATCTGCAGCAGATTGCGGAACAGTCTGGCAGCGTGATCAGTGCCAGTCTTTTTGGGGCGCTGTGTGGGTCAAATGCCTTGCCGTTTTCACGCGAAGCGTTTGAAGAGACCATTCGACAGGGCAAGGTCGGTGTTGCTGCGAGTCTCTCGGCCTTTGAGGCCGGGCACGACGCGATTCTGAATGCCCAAATGCAACAACGCACGGAAACGGCCAACGCCCGCTTTCCTGCCGTGCCCGCCGTGGCAGCCTCACCGGAGGGGCAGATCCTGCTGGACCGACTGCGGAATACGTTTCCGGAGCTGCTGCAGCCTGTGGTTCTGGCGGGTGTCAGGCAGTTGCTGGACTTTCAGGACAAGGACTATGCCTGTGACTATCTGAAACGAGTAGAGGCCATGCTGGCGCTTGATCGCTCTGCAGGCGGTGAGGCCAAGGGCTGGACATTGAGCTGGGAGTTTGCCCGGTATCTGGCCACGGCTATGGCCTATGACGATGTCATCAAGGTGGCCGATCTGAAGATTCGCGATACCCGCATGCAACGAATCTCGCAGGAAGTCAGGCTGACCGGTGAGCAGATGCTGGATGTGGCTGATTATATGCATCCCCGATTCGAAGAGGTCTGTGGCACGCTGCCCGAGCGTACGGGACGATGGCTGGAGAAGTCAGCGCTGCGCCGCTGGTCTGCCCCTTTCTTTCAGAAGGGTCGGCATATCAGGAGCAGTCGTCTTGGCGGCTACGTGCTTTTGTATCTGCTGGCGTCACGTAAGCGAAAACGCAAGGCGACACTGCGGCACGCACAGGAAATGACCTCGATTGATCGCTGGATTGAAAACATCAGACAGGCGCTGAATACAGACTATGACTTCGCGGTCAGTGTTACCCGCTCACGCCGTCTGGTCAAGGGATACAGCGATACCCATGAACGAAGCCAGGGACGCTTCGGCCAGTTAATGAGGGTGGCAGAGCAGTTGTGTGGCACGCCCGATGCGGCCGCCCGTTACGCCAGGCTTTACGATGCTGCTCTCAATGATGTCAAGGGCGAGAAGTTGCAGACTGCCCTTGCTGAAATGCAGATCGCGTAGCGGACGATACAAAGGAGACCAGGAATCGTGGAATTGCTGCAGTTACGTGTGAAGGAAACGCAGGATCTGACGGAGCAGATTCGCATGATTGTGCTGACTCACGTGGACGGCAAAGCGTTGCCGGTTGCGGCCCCGGGTGCGCATATCCGGGTGCATACCGGCGAGGCTGGCAGTGATCTGTCGGCAGCACCGGGAAGTGATCTGCGCGACACACGTGCGTATTCGCTGTTGATGATCGGTGATGACGGTGCAGATCAGGGTGAAGTCTTTCAGTATGAGATTGCTGTCAAGCGTGAAGACGAGGGCAAAGGAGGTTCTCGCTTCATGCATTCGCTCAAGACGGGTGACCGGATTTGCTGCGAATTGCCCCGTAACGATTTCATGCTGGATGCGGCAGACAGTGCTGTCCCCGTTCTGCTGGCCGGGGGAATTGGGATTACGCCGCTTTTTGCCATGGCCGGCGCGCTTGGCCGTGAAGGAAGGGCATTTCATCTGCATTATGCCGGACGTGATAGATCACAAATGGCATTGCTGCGTGAGCTGGAAGCCCTGGCAGGCGAAGGCCTGATGGTTCATCTTGATCAGGATGAGTCGAAGCTGGATATCGATGCGATTCTGCAGAGTATGCAGCCCGAACAGCATTTGTATATTTGCGGTCCGGCGGGTCTTCTTGATGCGGTACTGGCATGCGCAAAGCAGCGCGGCTTCCCATCGCAGCAGCTGCATTTTGAACTGTTCAATAACCCGGCGGCTGCGGATGATAATGCCGGCAGCTTTGAAGTGCGGCTGGCGCAATCAGGCAAGACATTTGTGATTCCTCCCGACAAAAGCATTCTGGAGGTATTGCAGGAGGAAGGAGAGGATCCGCTTTGTGACTGCTGTCGCGGCGAATGCGGCGTTTGCCAGGTGGACGTAATTGAAGGCGAGCCCGATCATCGGGATTATGTGTTGTCGGACTCGGAAAAAGCGTCAGGCAAGGTCATGCAGATTTGTGTATCACGTTCGAAATCACCCCTGCTGGTGCTGGATCTGTAATGAACAGGCAAACCAAACTTGATGAAAACATGCAGCAAGCGCGCAAGTGCATAGAAAACGAAAACGTATCTGATGGAGCGAAACAATGAGATCAGCCAGACGATCCGCTAGCCAGTACAAGACGAACCCGGATGCCCTCAAATCGCTGGTTCGGGAACGCGAAGTTCATCGGGATCTGTACATCGACGAGGATGTATTCGATCTGGAAATGGAATATCTGTTCGCCTCGACCTGGGTTTTTGTGGGGCATGAGAGTCAGATCCCAAACGTGGGCGATTTCTATACGACCACCGTTGGTGATGAGCCTGTTGTGATGGTCCGTCATACCGATAAGACAATCAAGGTGCTCTATAACCGCTGTCCTCACCGTGGCGTGAAGGTCGCAGGCGAGGTTTGTGGCAATACCGGCAAATTCTTTCGTTGTCCGTATCATGCGTGGACCTTTCGGACCGACGGAAAAATTCTGGCCATCCCGCTCAAAAGCGGCTACGAGAACGCAGATCTGGATTCCTGCGACGCTGCCAAAGGCATGGTTGCGATCAAAAACGTGCACGATTACCGTGGCTTCGTCTTCTGCCGGCTGAATGATGAAGGCGTTGATTTCGAAACGTTTTTTGGTGACTCGCTGTCTACCATTGATAATATGATTGACCGTTCTCCGGAAGGCAGGCTCGTGGTCGATGGCGGCATTTTTCGATATGTTCACAAGTGCAATTGGAAAATGCTTGTGGATAATCAGACCGACACCTGTCATCCCATGGTGGCGCATGAGTCTTCTGCGGGAACAGCCGTCAACGTATGGAAAGAGGCGCCCGAAGGCACGCCCAAGCCCATGGCCGTCGAACTGTTTGCGCCTTTCATGTCTTCGTATGAGTTCTTCGACAAAATGGGTATTCGCGTCTGGGACAACGGACATGGTCATACCGGTGTCAGCGATTCCATTCACGCTGCCTACTCGGATGTTCCAGGATACTGGGACGCGATGAAGCAGGCCTATGGAGAAACACGTGCCGCCCAGATTCTGGGAGACGTGCGTCATAACACCGTTTATTTCCCGAATATTCTGGTGAAGGGGCCTATTCAGACTTTGCGACTGTTCAAGCCGCTTTCGGCGGGAAGCACGATGGTTGAGTCCTGGACGTTCAGGCTGGCAGGTGCTCCCGATCTGCTGTTTGAGCGCAGCCTGATGTACAACCGGCTGATCAATGCACCCACTTCGGTGGTGGGGCATGATGATCTGGAAATGTACGAACGCTCACAGGAAGTGCTGCATGCGCGCAGTCATGAATGGGTCAATTTCGCCCGACTTTATGATGCTTCCGAACAAGATCAGTCCAACATCGTTACACAAGGTACCAGCGAGTGGCAGATGCGCAATCAGTATCGTGCCTGGCTGCGTTTCATGCAACCGATGCAGAAAAATGAGGTGAGCGCATGAACGATCAGGATATTTTTGATTTCATTTATCATGAAGCCAGATTGATTGATTCGCTTGCACTGGAAGCGTGGGTTGATCTTTTTACCGATGATGGCTATTACTGGATGCCGCTCAAGCGGGATCAGACCGATGCGCGTTTGCATGCCTCGCTGATGTATGAAGACAAACTGCTGCTGAAGGTCAGAGCCGAACGATTTACGGGGAAACGCACGTTCTCCCAGCAGCCAGTCAGCTATTGCCACCATTTGCTGCAGCGGCCGCATATGAAGGTCGATGACCCCGCGCACGATCCGGAGAACGGTGTTTTTGTGGTGCATACGGCGTTTCATTATGTTGAAACCAGACTGGACGAGCAGAAATTGTATGCCGGCTGGGCAACGCATACGCTAGTCAGGGAACACGACCGCTTGCGCATACGCCTCAAGCGAGTAGATCTGGTCAATCCAGATGCCGCTTTCGGCAGCATTCAGCTTTTCATGTGAGGGCGCCGTGAACGATATGACTGCCCGCACGGTTTACGAGGCTTTCGAGCTGACTGCCAGCACTTATCCGGATCTGCCTTTTCTGCACGTGTTGCCAGAGACCGCCGAAAAGTATCAGACCGAGTCTGGCGTGTTCAGCTATGGCTGGATCATGGAGCAAGTGACTCAATGGCGTGAGGTCTACGCACAGGCAGGTTACGGAGCAGGAGACAGGGTTGGCCTGTTGCTGGAGAACCGGCAATCGTTTTTTCTGCACTGGTTTGCCCTGAACGCGCTTGGGGTTTCTGTGGTACCGGTAAATGCAGACCTGCGACTGGCAGAACTGCAATATCTCATCTGTCATTCGGACGTCTGTCTGCTCGTGTCCATTGCAAGCCATCACACATTGCTGCAGGAAGCATGCGCGCAGGCGGGCGTTTCTGTTCCTGTGGTTCTGCCCGATGATGCGCCGGTGGCGAGGGATCATGACAAACGCAATAACAATACGGCACCCAATACGGCAACCGACGAAAATACGGAATGCGCCTTGCTCTATACCTCGGGTACGACAGGCCAGCCCAAGGGGTGTGTGCTTTCCAATACCTATTTTCTTCATGCCGGGGATTGGTATGCACAGGTAGGTGGTCTGGCGACATTGCATCACGGCACAGAGCGAATGCTGACACCGCTGCCCCTTGTTCACATGAATGCGCTGGCCTATTCGGTCATGGCCATGATTCGGACTGCGGGTTGTCTGATTCTGTTGGACCGGTTTCATCCAAAAAGCTGGTGGGACTCGGTGCGCAGCAGCGGGGCGACCATCGTTCATTATCTGGGGGTCATGCCTGCGATCCTGGACAAGCTGCCTGCGGGGCCGCAGGATAGAGATCACCAGGTTCGATTTGGATTTGGTGCCGGTGTCGACAAAAAACTGCATGAACCGTTTGAACAGCGTTTTGGTTTTCCTTTGCTGGAAGCGTGGGCGATGACGGAAACCGGCGCCGGTGCGGTGATCATGGCAAATAAGGAGCCCCGTTTTGTTGGCTCCAGCTGCATTGGCAAGGAAGGGGAAGACGTCAAGGTCAGACTCGTCAATGAGGCGGGCGAAGAGGCCGGGCCGGACGAGGCGGGCGAGATGTGGGTGCGTCATGCGGGAAATCAGCCGCGGTTTGGTTTCTTTTCCCGCTATCTGAAAGATGAAGCGGCCACTGCAGCCGCATGGCAGGATGACTGGTTCAAAACGGGTGATATTGTTCGCAGGAATGAACAGGGTTATCTGGTGTTTGTGGACCGCAAGAAGAATGTGATTCGTCGCAGCGGTGAAAATATTGCTGCGGTGGAGGTCGAAGGCGCGCTGGCGCGTCACCCCATGGTGCAGGCAGTGTCGGTCGCGGCGGTCCCCGATGAGGTGCGTGGCGACGAGGTGCTGGCCTGCGTTGTGCTCGCACCTGCGCAATCGACGGCACAGGACCGTGAAGCGCTTGCCGCGGAACTGGTCAGCTGGTCGCTATCACAGCTGGCATATTACAAAGTACCCGGCTATGTGAGTTTTGTGAAAGAACTGCCACTGACGGCCACCAATAAGATCCAGCGGGGCACGCTCAAAACGATGGCTCTTGAACTGGTATCGCAAGGACAGGCGATCAACACCTGTCATCTGAAAAAACCAGGAGGACGAGCGTGACGCGGGCGGCTTCCTATGACGGCGTTGTTCTGGCGGTGCCGGTTACGGTGCCGTATGTGCGCTATTCCATTGAAAGCGCGCATTACTGGCTGGGACGCTCCCTCAAGGGGCTGCTGGATGGCGCCGGACTGCAGCTGTCTGACATCGACGGCATGTGTGTCGCCAGTTTCAGTCTGGGGCCCGATTCTGCTGTTGGTCTGACCCAGCATTTTGGCGTGTCACCACGCTGGCTCGATCATATTCCCATGGGGGGTGCCAGTGCCGTGGTGGCCTTGCGTCGTGCGGCAAGGGCAGTGCAGGCGGGTGATGCCAATGTGGTGGCGATCATTACCGGCGATACCAATCACGTGGATTCCTTTCGCAAGACGCTGGGTCAGTTTTCGCGCTTTGCTCAGGATGCTACCTATCCATATGGTGCCGGCGGGCCCAATGCAAGTTTTGCATTGCTGACGCGCCATTATATGAACACGACGGGAGCAACGCGTGAAGATTTTGGCAAACTTTGCATCGCGCAGCGGGACAACGCGCTGCGCTATCCGCATGCGTTGATGAAAAAGCCTCTGTCCATGGAGGCATATCTGGATGCCCGGCCCATTACTGTGCCCATTCATCTGTTTGACTGCGTCATGCCTTGCGCGGGTGCCGAGTCATTCCTGGTGATGAGCGAGCAGCGCGCGCGCAAGCTGGGATTGCATTTTGTGCGGATACTGGGAACGATAGAACGTCACAATGGTTGGCCCGACGATGCGATGCAAAGCCGGGGCGGCTGGACGCTGGATTGTGACGCGTTGTATGAGCAGGCCGGCGTGACGGCGCAGGATATGGACTTTCTGCAGGCCTATGACGATTATCCGGTGATCAATATGCTGCAGCTGGAAAACCTGGGGTTTTGCGCGGCGGGTGAAGGACCGGAATATGTGCGCGCCAATACGTTTACGGTTGACGGCTCATGCCCGCTCAATACTTGTGGTGGACAGCTCTCAGCGGGGCAGGCCGGTGCTGCCGGCGGAACGCTGGGCATGAATGAAGCGATACGACAATTGACCGGGCAGGCCGGGAACACACAGGTCAGGAACGCGCATATCGGTATGGTCAGCGGTTTTGGCATGATCAATTACGATCGTGGTTTATGTACGGCTGCTGCGATTCTGCAAAAAGGGGGGGGAGCATGAGCGATCAGTTCGGCGGCAAATTGCGCAAGCCTGCCCGCAAGAATCCGATTGTGCGCACGCGCCAGCCGACGCTGCCGCCAGCAGCGCGCAGCCGGACTTTTCATGGCATGACGCGTGCGGCTGCAGAGGGCCGGTTTGAATTGCAGGTTTGCGATGCGTGTCGGCATGTGCAGTATCCGCCGCGCGATGTCTGCGGTAAATGCCTGTCTCACCACTTGATCTGGTCCGAGGTGTCCCGCGAGGGAGTCCTGCTTGCCACTACGGTGCTTCATCACAGCAATGATGTGTATTTCCGTGAGCGGCTTCCCTGGCGGATTGGCACAGTCAGTATGACGGCAGGTCCGTCCGTGGTCGCGCATGTGCATCCGGCTTGTGAAGAAGGAATGCCGGTGCAGCTGGAAATGAAACTGGACAAAGGCGGTAATGCCGCAATGCTGGCTCTGCCTCAGGCGCTGCCTGCCCATTATCAGGATGATGCAATGATTCGTGAAATGACCAACGACGTGAAGTTTCGACGGGTGCTTGTTACCGATGGAAAGTCTGCACTGGGCCTGGCGATGATCAAGGCTCTGCTGCAAACCGAAGCCTCCATTATCTTTGTTGGCGATGCCCAGCCGTGGCGCCCATCGGCCGAGTTCAATGCCCTTGTTTCCGATAGCAGGATTCAGGTGCATGCCATGGATGTAACCGACAGCGACTCGCTGGAGCGTATTTCAGCTGAAATTGGCGGCAAGGTTGATGTGCTGATCAACACCGCAGATCTGCTGCGTGAAGGTGGCATGCTGGGCACCAATACGATCAATACGGCCCGCGATTTGTTTGATGTGAGCTGCCTGGGTCTGCTGAGACTGGCGCAGACGTTTGGCGGTGCGATGGCCGGCCGGGCCGCTGATGGCGTCAACAGTGCATCGGCCTGGGTGAATATCTTTTCCGTGCATGCACTGGCGAACCTGCCCGAACGCGGCGTGTGGTCAGCTGCTCAGGCCGGCGGATTGTCTTTGTCTCATTGCCTGCGCGCAGAAATGCAGCGGGCAGGCATCCGTGTGGTGAATGTCTTTACCGGTCCTGTTGATTATGAATGGGAACAGACCACGCCGCCGCCACGCGTTGCGCCTTCGCAGATCGCGCGTCATATCGTGCAGGGACTGGAACGGGGTCTGGAAGAGATTTACGTCGGTGATGTCGCCAATGACATTCGTGATCGACAGCGCAGCAATGCAAAGGCGCTGGAGCGGGAACTGGCGGCGGGCAACTGAAACGAAACTGGGAGAACAACATGGCAGTATTGACTGAATTGATGTCTTCACTGAGTAGCGGTAGCGTACGGATCGTCGATCTGACAGAGACATTGACACCGGAGTTTCCAACGATTGTGCTGCCACCGGAAATGGGGCAGGCGTGGCCGTTTCGCATTGAAGAAATCTCGCATTATGACGAACGTGGTCCGGGCTGGTACTGGAACAATTTTTCGTGCTCTGAGCACACCGGAACCCATTTTGATGCACCCGCCCATTGGGTCAGCGGCAAGGATCAGCCCGACAACACCGTCGACACCATAGACCTGGGTGCCTTTATCGCCCAGGCCTGTGTCATCGACTGCTCCGCGGAGTCTGCCGAATCTGCCGACTATCTGCTCACCATCGATAAAGTTCTGGAATGGGAAAAAGCGCATGGAAAAATTGCGCCGCGTTCCTGGGTGTTCATGCGAACGGACTGGTCCAAACGGGAAAAGCCGGCAGCGTATCTGAACATGCAGGATGATGGCGCGCATTCGCCGGGGCCGGATGCCGAGGTGGTGCCCTGGCTGATCCGTGAGCGCGATGTTCATGGTTTCGGAACAGAATCGGTGGGCACCGATGCGGGACAGGCCCAGCATCTGGATCCTCCGTTCCCCTGCCACTACTTCATGCATGGCAACAATCGCTATGGTTTGCAGTGCATGACCAATCTGGATCAGTTGCCGCCTACCGGTGCGGTGATTTTTTCTGCGCCACTGAAGATCCGGCGGGGCTCAGGCAGCCCCTTGCGCGTTCTGGCACTGGTGGAACAAAGGGGACAGGAATGACGGAAAACGTGGCCGTTGTGACCGGAGGCAGCGCAGGTATCGGCGTTGCGATCTGCCATCGACTGCTGGAGCAGGGCATGGAAGTTGTCTCTCTGGCCCGGCGCCCGGCAGATTTCAGTCATCCGCGACTGCACAGCCATTGTGTGGATTTGCTGGATCGAAATGCGGTTCGGGCAGCAGCGCGTGACATTGCTTCGAATTACGCCGTCAGCCATTTCATTCATAACGCAGGTGTCATATTGCCGAATCTGCTGGAGGACGTGAGCGAAGAAGATATGGATAGTTTGTCACAGCTGCATCTGACCAGTGCACTGACCCTGACGCAGTCATTTCTGCCATCCATGAAAGCGGCAGGAGGCGGCCGGATCGTGCTGATTTCGTCAAGAGGCGCGCTGGGTTTGCAGACGCGGACAGCCTATTCGGCAACCAAGGCCGGCATGATAGGCATGGCACGCACCTGGGCGCTTGAACTGGCCGGCTCAGGCATTACCGTGAATGTGGTGGCGCCGGGCCCGATTGCATCTGACATGTTTTACGACGTCATAGAACCCGGCAGTGAGCGGGAGAAGAAACTGGCGGATGCCATTCCGGTAGGCCGCATTGGCACGCCACAGGACGTGGCAGAATCGGTCGCCTTTTTTTGCAGCCCCGGCTCTGGTTTTGTCACGGGCCAGGTGTTGTATGTATGCGGGGGAAGCAGTATTGGTTCGGTCACGATCTGATGCCGGACCAATTTCAGATGTGAATATCGGACATTACATTTTTGATTTGATTAATGCCTGGCCACTTGCGGGCAGACAGGAGCGGATATGAAATTGTTGTCAATCGTGATGTGCGCATCCGCCATGTGCATGTCTGCGGGCGCAGTAGCCAAAACAGTCACTGTGGGGTTTGTCTCGTCTTTATCGGGCCCCATTTCGTCGCTTGGTATTCCCTATGCCAATGGTGTGATTGCAGGACACAAGTCCATGGGCACGGCAGGTGATGCCGATATCCGGCTGATCCGTCTGGATGATGCTTCGGACCCGGCGACCGCTGCACGCAATGCGCGCAAGCTGATCAACGAGGATCAGGTTGATGTCCTTATGGGAACATCCGGGGTTCCGGGCACCATGGCCATTGCTGCGGTGGCCAATGAGAGCCGTGTCCCATTCATTGCCATTTCACCGGTAGCAAATGTATCGGAGAAGTCCGCCGAATGGATGGTGAGTGTGGCTCAGCCAACCGAACTGATGATCAATGCAGTGGTTGATCATATGAAAGCGCATGGCGTCAAAACCGTGTCGTACATCGGCTTTTCTGATGCATGGGGAGACCTTGCCTACGACGCATTAAAAAAGCGCGCGGCAGAATCAGGCATTGAAGTCCTGAACGATGAACGTTATCCGCGTACTGATACATCCGTGACCGGACAGATCCTGAAGATTCGCGCCAAAAAGCCCGATGCGATATTGGCCGGCACGTCTGGCACGCCGGCAGCGCTGCCCTATCTGGAGCTGAAAAAGCTCGGCTACAAAGGCAGGGTGTACGGCACACATGGGCTGATCAACAATGATTTCATTCGTGTTGTAGGCAAGGCGGGTGATGGCATTCTTGCTCCTACCGGGCCAGTCACCGTGGCCGAGCAGTTGCCCGATACCAATCCATCGAAAAAGGTGGCGCTCAAGTACAGGGACGCATTCAAAAACGCTTTCCCTAAAGGCACGCCCGATGTTTTTTCTGCATGGTCATTTGACGCCTGGGTGTTGCTGGTTTCGGCCGCAACCGAAGCCCTGCAACACGCGGAGCCCGGAACGCCAGACTATCGGAAGGCAGTGATGGATGCGATTTTTTCAACCCGCGAACTGGCTGGTGCCCATGGAGTTTATAACTATAAGCGGGGAAGCCCTTTTGGTACGGATGAACGGGCGCGGGTCGTGGTAAAGCTGCAGGACGGCAAATGGAAGCTTGAGAACGAGTAAACAGGGTTGTCGGTCGTTCCCTGGCCGGGAATGAATCGACAGATACACATCATCAGGAGAGAACAATGAAAAAATGGCTCAGACAGGCGGTACTGGCAGGCATCGTGAGCAGCATCGGTGCCGCGAGCATTGCACAGGCAGAGACAATCAAGGTGGGATTGATAACGGCACTGACCGGACCGGGATCGTCAATTGGCATCCCTTATGAACAGGGCGCAAAAGCAGGGCAGGCCCTGATTCCCGATATTGACGGGAACAAGCTGGAATTGCTCGTGCTTGATGACGCGACCGATCCGTCAAGCGCGGCAAGAAATGCGCGCAAGCTGACTCAGGATAATAAGGTGGATATTCTGATTGGCTCATCGAATGTACCCGCAACGCTGGCTGCGCTGCCAGTGGCGCGCGAAGCGGCCACGCCACTCATAGGAATAAGTCCCGCGAGCACAACCGGCGAGAACGCACAATGGTATGTGACCACTGCACAGTCGGCTCAGCTGATGATCAGTGCCGTAGTTGGGCAGATGAAACGGGATGGCATCAAAAGCGTGGGCTACATTGGCTTCTCGGATGCCTGGGGCGATCTTGTTTATGACAATCTGGTCAAGGAAGCCGAGGCTGCTGGTATTAAGGTCGTGAGCAACGAGCGGTATGCCCGTTCGGATTCCTCGGTGAACGGTCAGATACTGAAGATCATTGCCAAGAAACCGGACGCAGTGATGACGGGCGGGGCAGGCACACCAGGGGCGTTGCCGTATCTGGCGCTCAAAGACAGGAATTACAAAGGCAAACTGTACGGGGCGCACTCTTTGATCAACCCCGATTTCATTCGTGTTGCCGGCTCGTCGGCAGAAGGTCTGGTGGCGCCGACAGGTCCAGTTATTGTGGCCGATCAGTTGCCGGACGATCATCCTGTGAAGGAAATGTCCGGAAAGTTTCATGACATTTTCCAGAAGACCAATGGCAAACCCTCTACCGATGCCTATTCGGCTTATGCGTTCGACGCCTGGCTGATCGCTGCAGAAGCTGCGCGCAAGGTGATTGCCGAAGGCAAGGCAAAACCCGGTACGCCGGAATTTCGCGCGGCCCTGCGTGATGCCATTATGTCGGGAACGGAGATCAAAGGCACTCACGGTGTCTACGCCTTCAAAAAGGGCGAGTCTTTTGGCAGTGATGAACGTGGACGCGTGCTGGTACGTCTGGAAAAAGGCAAATGGATATATATCCCGGAAAAATGATGAGTCTGGCAGTCGCATTGGTGTCATTTCAAATGTGATGTCATTTCGACTGTGATATTTGCATGACTGTGATTTTCACGTAACGTTCAACAGGACAGAAAATGGATTGGGAAGTCGCTTATATGCTGATGGTGGATGGGCTGTCCAACGGCTCGGTCTATCTGCTGGCAGGAATCGGACTGGTAATGGTGTTCTCGGTTACCCGTGTGATCTTCGTGCCTTTCGGCGATGTGGCTGCATTTGCTGCGCTTAGTCTGGCATCGCTGCAGGCAGGCATGGTGCCGCCAACGATTGGTCTGGTCATTGTTCTGGCAGTGGTTGCGCTGATTGTCGATATCGCCAGTCTTGCACGAAGGCGCGAGTGGCGGCGCGTGCCCATGTCCATTGCCTGCTGGGGCGTGGCACCGCTGCTGCCCTGCGCGTTTGCCTGGGCCATCACAGGACGGACCGATTCCATGCTGCTGCAGATTCTGGCAGCCGTGCTGCTGGTTACGCCTATCATCCCTCTGGTGGCACGCATTGCGCTGCAACCCATCGCCGATGCGTCCTCACTGATCCTCTTGATCGTTTCACTTTCCATTCACTTTCTGTTTGTTGGTCTGGGACTATTATTTTTCGGTCCTGAAGGTTTTCGGACAGAGCAGTTCACGGATCTGGACATTCCGCTATTCGGTGACTTTACCCTGAGTGGCCAGGTGGCGCTCACTATTGCAGTTGCCATTCTGCTGAGCATCATGTTTTATCTTTTCTTTGAATTCACACTCACGGGCAAAGCCCTGCGGGCAACGTCGGTCAATCGGATTGGTGCGCGCATCGTGGGTATTCGTCCGATGCGTACGGCGACCCTGGTCTATCTTTTTTCCTCTGTACTTGCCGGCATGATTGGTGTGCTGATCTCGCCGGTGAATACGATTTACTATGACTCCGGCTTTATGCTTGGGCTCAAGGCCTTTGTGGGTGCCATCATTGGCGGCCTTGTCAGTTACCCATTGACGATGGCGGGTTCCCTGGCAGTCGGCATTGTCGAGAGCTTCTCATCATTCTGGAATGGTGCACTGAAAGAAGTCATTGTCTTTGGACTATTGATTCCCGTGCTGATGATTCGTTCGGTGCTGACTGCACATGATGAGGACAACAACGAGGAGATTGACGAATGAAAACCTCTCTTCGCAGTATCATCATTTTCGTCATTGCCTCCCTGTTCATACTGGGCCTGCCATGGTTTCTGGGTAAGTTCGGTGTGTCGCTGATGAACGATATCGGCATTGGTGCGCTGGTGGCGCTAGGGCTGGTGCTGCTGACCGGTGTGGGTGGCGCGACCTCGTTTGGGCAGGCTGCCTTTGTGGGTGTTGCCGCGTATACCACCGCCTATCTGACCACGCATTATGATCTGTCGGCGTGGACAGGTCTGCTGGCGGCCGTCGCGATCACGGCGCTATGTGCTTTTGTGATTGGCGTCATCACGCTCAGGCTTGGCGGACATTTTCTGCCGCTGAGCACGATTGCATGGGGATTGTCGATTTCGCTGCTCTTTGGAAATATGGACATGCTTGGACGCAATACCGGCATTACGAATATTCCGCCGGTGTCAGTAGGGAGTGTGGCGCTGCTCAGTCCATTACAAATGTATTACCTGATCTGGCTGTTGGTCGGCTTGTCCATGCTGTTTTCCTATTATTTGCTGAGGTCCAGAACCGGCAGGGTGATTCGCAGTCTGCGTGGCGGTTCTGTGCTGCTGGCCAGTGTCGGTGAAGATGCGTTCGCCGTGCGTCTGCGCCTTTTTATTGTGGCCGCCATCTTTGCAGCGCTTGCCGGCTGGCTCTATGCGCATATGAACCGATTTGTGAGTCCATCGCCGTTTGATCTGCATGCCAGTATTAACTATCTGCTGATGGCGATTCTGGGTGGTGTCGGATTTCTGTCGGGTGCGATTGTGGGCGCTGCAGGTGTGCTGATTTCCAAAAACTATATCCAGGATATTCTGCCGCTGGTCTCATCCCGCGGCGGGCAGCTCGAGGCCATCGTTTTCAGCGCGCTGTTTATCCTGCTACTGCATTTTGCACGCGGCGGCATTATGTCATTTGTGGCAAAGCGCAGAAGTGCCGGATCAAAAGACGGGCGCGCTGAAGGTAAACGCTATGAGCCGTCCGGTCTTGAGCCATTGCCTGAAAAGTCGCCGCTAGCCGCCGGCACAGAAGTGCTGAGTGTGGAAGGAGTGGTGCGCCGATTCGGGGGTCTGGTCGCGGTCAATAATGTGAGTTTTCGCGTGTCTGCCGGAGAGATTGTCGGGCTGATCGGACCCAATGGTGCCGGCAAGTCCACCATGTTCAATCTTATTACAGGTGTGTTGGGAAAATCGGAAGGCACGATACGTTTTCTGGGCAAGGATGTAACGCATCATTCACAACGCCAGATTGCGCGCATGGGCGTTGCCCGCACGTTTCAGCACGTCAAATTGCGTCCCAACATGAGTGTGATAGACAGTGTTGCGCTGGGCGCGAACATGCGGGGCTCGGCGGGATTTCTGCGTTCCGGTTTGGGTCTGAATCGCGCAGAAGAAAAGCGAATCATGGATCAGGCCTACCGGCAGCTCGTTCGGATTGGTCTGGAAGACAAGGCTTATTTGCCGGCTGGCAAGCTGCCGCTGGGCCTGCAGAGGATTCTTGAAATTGCCCGTGCGCTCGCCTCCGATCCTGTGCTGCTGATTCTGGATGAACCGGCCGCAGGGCTGCGCAAAAATGAAAAGGATGTCCTGGCTGATCTGCTGCGCCAGCTCAAGGCAGAAGGGCTGACCATTCTTATTGTCGAGCATGATATGGACTTTGTGATGAAGCTGGTTGACCGTCTTGTGGTAATGAATTTTGGTGCCAAACTGATCGAAGGCCTGCCGCAGGAAGTGCGTGCCGACAAGGCAGTTCAGGATGCCTATCTGGGAGGAAGTGCAAATGAGTAGCATGCTGGAGGTATCGGATCTGTGCGTGTCCTATGGTCATGTTCAGGCGGTCAGGAATGTGTCTTTGCAGGTTTCTTCTGGAAGTATTGTGTCTGTGATCGGGCCCAATGGTGCCGGCAAGACAACGCTGCTTTCTGCACTCATGGGCTTGCGACCGTCGCAGGGCAGCATCACTTATGAAGGCATGGATTTACAGCATATCGATGTGGAAAGCCGGGTTGAGCAGGGCATCTGCCTGGTGCCGGAACAGCGTGAGCTTTTTGGCGAGATGACCGTCTATGAAAACCTGCTGCTCGGCGGCTATGCCCGGCGTTCAGAGAAAGATCAGCTGCGGCAGCAGCTCGATAGCGTCTATCGTCGATTCCCGCGCCTGCACGAAAGAAAGAAGCAGAAAGCCTATACCTTGTCTGGCGGAGAGCGGCAAATGCTGGCTCTTGGGCGGGCGCTGATGTCTTCGCCGCGCCTCCTGATGCTGGATGAACCCAGTCTGGGACTGGCACCGCTGATCGTGCAGGAAATTCTGCAAATGGTGTCCAGCCTGCGTGATGATGGCGTGTCAATTCTGCTGATCGAGCAGAATGCACGCGCGGCACTGCAGATCTCGGATTACGGCTATGTGCTGGAGACAGGAGAAATCGCCCTGCAGGGCGAGGCGGCGCAGCTTATGGATGATCCGCGCGTGATACAGCTTTATCTGGGCGGGGCGCCTGCGCATTAACAGCAGGTAAACGCGCGGGCAATCTGCGGCCTTTATCGTCGCCGTTTTTGACTAGCTGTCCTGATTTCAATGACACTTACGACTGACGCGTTTACGAGGGTGGCGCGCTTACGAGCATAACGCTTGCGAACGCCACACTGACGAACGCCACACTTACGGAATATTCACAGACCCTTTCTGCAGGTCCTTGGGGATTCTCTCGTAAATCACGTAGTCGTATTTCATTCCGTTTTCTTCAGGCTGAGATTCGCGTGAGGTTTCACGCCACAGCTGCTGGTCCAGATCGGGAAAGAAGGCATCGCCGTCGACGGACTGATGAATTTCAGTTGCCATGACCTGCTGTGATTTTTCGATGGCCTGGGCGTAAATCTGTTCGCCGCCAATCACGAATGCGGTCGGGCTTTTTTCAAATGCCAGTTCAATGGCTGCGTCCAGTGAATTGACCACTTCTGCACCCTCTGCGCGGTAACCTTCCTTTCGGGTGATGACGATATTGCGACGTCCGGGCAAGGGGCGTCCGATGGATTCCCAGGTTTTTCTGCCCATGATGATGGGCTTGTCCATGGTCAGAGCCTTGAAACGCTTCAGATCACCTGACAGATGCCAGGGCAGGGTATTGTTGATACCAATGACGCGGTTTTCGACGGCGTAGGCAACAAGAATAATCAGTGTGGACATGTCGGTTCCTGTAATTAAAGCAATTTTGGCGTGCCGGGCGCAAGGGCTCAGACGGCGACGGGCGCCTTGATATGCGGATGGAACTGGTAGTCGGCAATCTCAAAGTCTTCATATTCGTAATCGAATATGGAATCCGGTTTGCGACGGATATTCAGGCGCGGAAACGGATATGGCGTTCGTGATAATTGCAGTTGTGCCTGTTCCATGTGATTGCTGTATAGGTGGCAGTCGCCGCCTGTCCAGACAAAATCGCCAGGTTCCAGATCGCACTGCTGCGCGACCATATGCGTGAGCAGGGCGTAGCTGGCAATATTGAACGGGACACCCAGGAAAATATCTGCGCTACGCTGATAGAGCTGGCAGGACAGTTTTCCATTGGCAACGTAGAACTGGAAGAAGGCATGGCAGGGCGGCAGCTTCATCTGTCCGATATCTGCGACGTTCCATGCAGACACAATCAGGCGCCGCGAATCCGGATTGGATTTGATCTGTTCAATGACCTGGGAAATCTGGTCGATATGGGTGCCATCGGGTTTGGGCCAGGAGCGCCATTGCACCCCGTAGACGGGACCCAGGTTGCCCTGTTCATCGGCCCACTCATCCCAGATTGTGACGCCACGTTCCTGCAGCCAGCGAACGTTGGAGTCACCCCGTAAAAACCAGAGCAGTTCGATGAAGATGCTTTTGGTGTGCAGTTTTTTGGTGGTGATCAGGGGAAAGCCTTCGGAAAGGTCAAACCGCATCTGATGGCCAAAAATGGAGCGCGTACCGGTACCGGTACGGTCTGTTTTTTCGACGCCTTTTTCCATGACCAGGCGCATGAAACTTTCGTACTGGTCGTTCATTTAGGCCTCGGCAATGACGTAGGAGTGGGTGATGGTGGCTGATTTTTCCAGCATAGCAACGGCCGAGCAGTACTTCTCATGAGAGAGGTTGACGGCCCGCTCCACGGCTTTTTCGGGCAGATTCTTCCCGGTCACGGTAAAGACGAAATGAATTTTGGTAAATACCTTGGGATCGGTGTCCGCGCGTTCTCCCTGAACGGCAACCTGGCAGCGTGTGACCTGATGTCTGCCACGCTTGAGGATGAGCACCACGTCATAGGCCGAGCAGCCACCTGCGCTGACCAGCATCATTTCCATGGGGCGTGGCGCCAGATTATTTCCGCCACCCTCTGGTGCGCCGTCCATGGCAACGGTATGCCCGCTGCCGGTTCTGGCAACGAACAGCATGCCCTCCGGGCCATTCCATTCGATATTGCATTCCATGACGTTTTCCTGCCTTAAATCAAAATGAAATCATAACCCATTGCTACAATAGACATTCTGACAGGCTGCGCACAAGCGAAAAATGCGCAAGCTGTCTCTGTCACCGTTTTGTTTTCAACGTGACCTCTTCTCAAAGGCTGAGTTATGACCTCTGAAAATGCTACTGCAGTTCCCGTATTCAATCGCCGCTACTCCGTGGCCGACCGTGTGCTAAAGGAAATTGGCACCGCCCTGGAAGTGCTTTCCGGTGCCTCGCGGGCCTCGCGCCCGAATCCTGCCGGCCCGTTGCCCGCCAACCAGGCCGAAGCTGAATTGAGTAAAGCCGAGGCCAGGCATGCAGCCGGCCTGATGCGGGTCAATCACGTTGGAGAGGTCTGCGCGCAGGCCCTTTACCGTGGCCAATCCCTCATGTGCAAAGAAGAGTCGGTACGGCAGGTGTTTGATACCGCTGCTCTGGAGGAAGTGGACCATCTGTCGTGGTGCCGCGATCGCATCCTTGAGCTCAACAGTCATACAAGCCTGCTGAATCCATTGTGGTATGCCGGTTCTTTCGGACTGGGTGTGCTGGCCAGCGTGGCAGGGCGCGAACGCAACCTGGGCTTTATGGCCGAAACGGAACGTCAGGTCGAGGCGCATCTGGACAGTCACCTGAAGGAACTGCCTGCACACGATGTACGCTCCCGCGCCATTGTGCAGCAAATGAAGGAAGACGAAATCCATCATCGTGAGACGGCGGAACATCATGGCGGGACACCGCTGCCTGTACCAGTGCGCGGTCTGATGACCGCCATGTCCAAGGTGATGACAACGCTGGCTTATCGGATCTGATCCGCGGCAGCAGCTGAAATCTGCCCATAGAAAACCGGGCCGCAAGGCGTCTTGCAATGCAACGCAGACGCAGCGGCCATTTTTACGGAACCCGACGCCAGCACGAATAGCGCGGTGGCAGGGCAGCAGAACCGGGTACGGATAACGCGGTGGCCGTTTTTTCTGCCCGTTTACCAGGCCAATCCGCAATATTTATCGCTTTCTGTTGTCAATAAGCCACGGAACTGACCCCGGTATTACCCGCAATGCAGATATCCATATCGCGTTGTCTTCGTACACAATCTGGCTTTGTCCCCCTCATACCGGTATAATTACCTATAGACAGTGCTGGGGTGAGTGTCGCTTTTGAAACACATTGAAGTTTTCCCTATTGTCATTTCAAACGCTTGACTGAAAATTTTCTTGCGTTGCACAAAAAAAAGCAGTACTATTTGTTTAACGGATGACGAGATGGTCTTTCGGAAATTCGCAGTAGCAGTATCGAGTTAATTGTTGTTTCGCCGTTGCCTAGCAAGAAAAACACAGGCAGCAAACAACAAATCAATAAATCGGTATTGTGGTCCGCTAGAGTTTCTTCCGCTCATCATGCCAAGGTTGTCTCCTCCACCCTCCTCCTTTGGTGGATTTAGCCCAAGATCGCAAGATCTTGGGCTTTTTTTTCGGCTAAATTAGTTTTGAAAGAGATAACTGTATTTCTGATGTAAATAACTATTAAAATTGCTGAATATGTAATGTAATGCCGTTTGTTTCAAACTGGCTGTCGGCCGCCGTCGTCACGTTACTATTGTCGTTTGTTTAAGAATTTTGCATCCTGGATCGACTTTGACATTCACCTGGCAATATCTCTACATCAGCATTGTGGCCTTCATGGTCGGCGGGCTTATTGTTTTTTCTGAAAGATGGCATGGTCGCTATACCGGCGACTATGATCTGGACAAGCCGCAGGCTTCTCATAAGAAATCCACGCCGCGCATTGGTGGCCTGGCTGTTTTTGCCGGCACCCTGGCTGGTCTGCTGGTATTGGGTCGGCCCGACAATATGACGCTGAACTGGTTGTGGCCCGCACTTTTCGTGGCCTCGCTTCCGGTATTTGTGGCCGGCATTCTGGAAGATATCACCAAGGATATCGGCGCCGGCAAACGTCTGCTCGCTGCCTTTATTTCCGCGGCCATTGCCTGGTGGTTCTTCGGTGGTGTCAGTCGCGTCAGTATTGATGTCTTCAACTATATTCTGGGTTTCTGGCCGATTTCTCTTATTTTTACCGTTATCGCCGTGGGTGGCTGCACACACGCGCTCAATATTGTGGACGGGATGAACGGGCTGGCTGGCATGGTGGCTATGCTGATGGCGACCTCGATTGCACTGGTCGCCTATCAGGTTGATGATCTGGCCATATTTTCCATTGCCCTGGCCATGGCATCGTCCATTGTCGGTTTCTTTGTCTGGAATTTTCCTTTCGGCCGAGTGTTCCTGGGGGACGGCGGCGCGTACTTCATCGGTTTCATGCTGGCAGAACTGGCTGTGCTGCTGGTAGTGCGCAATCCCTCTGTTTCTCCGTTCTACGCCCTTGCCGTGCTGTTCTATCCCGTATTTGAGACACTGTTTTCAATCTGGCGACGTCGCTTCAAACGGGGCGTACCGGTAGATCAGCCCGATGCGCTGCATTTGCATCAGCTGATATTCCGGCGTCTGGTGCGCGTCACCTTCAGTCGTCGCGGACAAGGCATGGTGCCCGTCATGTGCAATGCGCTGACATCGCCATACCTGTGGGTGCTGACGCTGATAGGTCTGGTTCCGGCGACGCTGTATTGGGATAATCCAATCGCATTGTGCATCAGCATGCTGGTATTCGCTTCTGTGTATATCTGGCTTTATTCCCGCCTGGTGCAGTGGCGCTGCCCGCGGTGGCTGCTTCTGCCCTCTGTGTCACGGCGGCGCTGATCGCGTCACAACTGACAGAACTGTTGGTCAGATCACATTTGTGTTTGTTTCAGTCCGGTAATACCTGCAAGGGGCATCGGTGACCGTGGCGGACTGGAAATTGTTAAAATGGCCTTCTGAAAAACGTTTCTCATCTCTTTTTGACTTCCTTTCTGGAGAATTAAGTGCAACTTGGCGATATTAAATTAGCGATTGTCGGACTTGGATATGTCGGCCTGCCGCTGGCTGTGGAATTCGGCAAAAAGCGCAGTGTGCTGGGTTTTGATATCAACCAGAAACGTATCAAGGAACTGCAGGGCGGTGTCGATCACACGCTGGAAGTGTCTTCCGAGGAATTGGCTGAAGCCGGTAAACTGAGCTACAGCGCTGATCCGGCAGAACTTGCCAAATGCAATGTCTATATTGTCACGGTGCCTACGCCCATCGACGATTACAAGCAGCCCGACCTGACACCGCTGATCAAGGCCAGTGAAACCATTGGCAAGGTCCTCAAAAAAGGCGATATCGTCATTTATGAGTCCACGGTCTATCCCGGTGCAACGGAAGAAGACTGTGTGCCTGTGCTGGAGAAGTTTTCAGGCCTTAAATTCAACACCGATTTCTTCGCGGGCTACAGCCCAGAGCGAATCAATCCGGGTGACAAGAATCACCGCGTGTCCACGATCAAGAAAGTGACCTCCGGCTCTACGCCTGAAGTGGCTGATCTGGTTAACGATCTGTACAGTGAAATCATTACTGCCGGTACGCACAAGGCGTCCAGCATCCGCGTAGCTGAAGCCGCCAAGGTCATTGAGAATACACAGCGTGACGTCAATATCGCGCTGATCAATGAGCTGGCGCTGATCTTCAATAAAATGGGCATCGATACCGAAGCCGTGCTGGAAGCTGCTGGTACCAAATGGAACTTTCTGCCTTTCCGTCCGGGTCTGGTGGGCGGCCATTGCATCGGCGTGGATCCCTACTATCTGACACACAAGGCTCAGGCCATTGGTTACCACCCTGAAATCATTCTGGCGGGCCGCCGTCTGAACGACTCCATGGGTTCCTATGTGGTTTCGCAACTGGTCAAAGCCATGACCAAGCGTCAGATTCAGGTGCAGGGTGCCAAAGTGCTGGTCATGGGCCTCACCTTCAAGGAAAATTGTCCTGACCTGCGCAATACGCGCATTGTGGATATCCTGAAGGAACTGGGCGAATACAGCATGGATGTGGATGTCTTCGATCCGTGGGTGGACCCGGCCGAAGCCGAGCACGAATATGGTATTACACCGGTAAAAGCACCGGAAAAAGGCGCTTACGATGCCATTATCCTGGCCGTTTCCCATAACCAGTTCGTGGAACTGGGCGCTGAGGGAATTCGCGCTCTGGGTAAACCGCAGCACGTTCTTTATGACCTCAAATACGTATTGAAAGCAGATCAGGCCGATATCCGTCTCTGACGGCATACGCGGCAGACGCATTTCAGTAAGCTCAGGCGTCGGCAATCTCCGGACGGCCGCGCCTGTATTTTTGGCAGGTTCAACATATAGCAGGTGAAAATTATGACTCAGGCATTCGACAATCTAAAAAATTCCATTCAGGCCGAACCGAAAACCTGGCTGGTTACCGGTTGTGCGGGCTTCATCGGTTCCAATCTGCTCGAAACCCTGCTACTGATGAATCAGAAGGTAGTGGGTCTGGATAATTTCTCGACAGGCTTTCAGCACAATCTGGACGAAGTACAGAAGTCGGTCAGCGAAGAGCAATGGACTCGCTTTAATTTTATAGAAGGCGATATCCGCGATCTGGAAGCCTGCAAAAAGGCCGTCAGCGGCGTGGACTACGTTCTGCATCAGGCCGCGCTGGGTTCTGTGCCCCGCAGTCTGGATGATCCCATTACGACCAACTCCGTTAACATCAGCGGTTTTCTGAACATGCTGGTGGCGGCTCGTGAAGCCGGTGTCAAATCCTTTGTTTATGCGGCTTCCAGCTCAACGTATGGCGATCATCCCGATCTGCCCAAGGTCGAGGACAAGATCGGCAAACCGCTGTCTCCCTACGCTGTGACCAAATATGTGAATGAGCTGTACGCAGACGTGTTTGCACGCGCTTACGGCTTCAGTTCTGTGGGTCTGCGTTACTTCAACGTGTTCGGCAAGCGTCAGAATCCTGATGGTGCTTATGCGGCAGTCATTCCCAAATGGACAGCGTCCATGATCAAGGGTGAAGACGTCTTCATCAATGGCGATGGAGAAACCAGCCGGGATTTCTGCTTCGTGGAAAATGCGGTGCAGGCCAATCTGCTGGCCGCAGCCAATATGCCGGAGCAGGGCAGCCAGGTATTCAACGTGGCCGTGAATGCGCGCACCAGTCTGAATGAACTGTTTGCCCATCTTGCCAGCACGCTGGAGAAAAACGGCGTGAAATACGAGAAACAACCTGTATACCGGGATTTCCGAAATGGTGATGTGCGCCACTCCCAGGCAGACATTACAAAAGCGCATGACCAGCTGGGCTACAACCCCACCCACAATATCCTGGAAGGGATAGAGGTGGCCATGCCCTGGTATACCCAATTCCTGCGTTGATCCTTGAAGCGGGTTATCAGGCGGTTCAAAGGGCTGCATCCTGATCATTTGCGTATCGCGCAAGGCGCGATGCGGGTGGCATTTTTCCTGCTGATCGGCAAAGCAGCCGGCGCGCTCAAGGAAATGGCGGTCGCGCATCGTTATGGCGTGAGCGAGGTGGTTGACGCCTATCAGTTCACTATGACCATGGCGAACTGGCTGCCGGTCACCATCGTGGGCGCCTTTTCCATTGTGCTCATCCCGGTTCTGGTCAAGACGCGTTATGCGCCGAACACCGAAAGAGTGCAGTTCATTCGCGAACTGCAGGGCTGGGTGCTCGTCATTGGGGTGGTGACGGCAGCGCTTACCTGGCTGCTGTGGCCGTATATTCTGGAATATGCCGGTGGGAATCTGAGCGAGGCAACGCGACAGCACAGTACCGAGCTGATCTGGGCTTTCGCGCCGGCTGCGCTGTTGACCCTGCTGATCGGGGTTGGTACATCGCGTCTGCGCGCCCACGAGCGGCATGTCAATACGCTGCTTGAAAGTGTGCCAGCCCTGATGATACTGGCCTGGATTCTGCTTACGCCGGGCGACGTCAGTGTGATGCCGCTGCTGTTGGGCACGCTGGTTGGTTATTTGATTCAGACTATCTGGCTCACCATTCTGTCGCGCAAGGCCGACGACGGTATCTGGGGTGTGCCCAGTTTTACGTTTAAATCACATCAGTGGCCACTGTTGCTGAATGCGGCAGGCGTGATGCTTATTGGGCAGATTGCCATGAGCTTTGTGGGGCCGCTGGATCAGATTGCGGCAGCCAAGCTGGGTGAAAATGCCAATGCGACGCTGGGCTATGCCGCCAGGCTGCTGTCTTTGATTATCGGTTTAGGTGCGGCGTCTGTAGGCCGCGCTGCGCTGCCTGTGCTTGCCGACGTGCAAAGCCAGGGCAACGCGTATCGCGCACGGAATATGGCGTTGAAATGGTCAGCGCTGATGCTGGTCGGTGGTATTGTGGCCGTTGCCGTCTGTTGGGTACTGGCCCCCTGGATCGTCAAAATTCTTTTTGAAAAAGGCGCGTTTACGGCCGATGATACGATGGCCGTTGCCAGTGTGCTGCGCTGGGGAATATTGCAACTGCCATTTTATTTCGGCGTGCTGATTCTGGTGCAGCTGATGGCCAGCCAGAACCGTTATCGGCTGATGGCTGCCATTGCCGTGGCCAACTTCGCGCTTAAGGCCGTACTCAACCAGATTCTGGCGCCCATGATGGGTGTCGAAGGGATCATGCTGGCGACCAGCTGCATGTATCTGCTTTCCTATATTTGCTATGTCTTTGTGACCCTGACGCATAATGTGTCGGGCACATCAACTCCAGAAACATCGTCGCCGGAAGACGCTGCTGCAGAACAGTCTGCTGTAGAGAAATCTGTGGCTGACAAACCCACTGAGTAATATGTCTTTTCCATCCACGACTGCCAGGTCACCTTCCCTGAGGATCATGATTTTTATCCACTCGCTGCACGCAGGCGGGGCTGAAAGGGTCGCGGTCGATCTGGCCAACCAGTGGCATATTCACGGCCATGATGTGACCGTTGTAACCCAGACCGATGCCAGCGGCGATGTGTATGAACTGAACCGGCATATTGAGCGGGTGTCCCTGAATACCGCGGGTCTGCAGGGGCTGCTGGCCAATCTGCGCCGCTTGTATGCGCTGCGCAAGGCCATGCAGAAGTATCGACCTGATACTGTGCTGGGCATGATGACAACGGCCTCGGTGCTGTCGGTGATTGCTTCAATGGGTCTGCCATGCCGCGTGATTGCCACCGAACATACGCATCCGCCTTCTCAGACTCTGTCTTCACTGTGGCTGAAATTGCGGCGTCGCACTTATCCACGCGCGGCGAAAGTGGTGGCGCTGACCCGTGACACAGCCAGCTGGATTGTCAATCACGTGCCGGGCTCGAACATGGCTGTGATTCCGAATGCCGTGCACTGGCCCCTGACCAATGGAGAGCCGCAAGTGCCGCCGCCTGCGCGCAACGGGCGCTGCCGTCTGCTGGCTGTCGGGCGGCTGCATACCGACAAGGGTTTCGATATACTGATTGAATCATTCCGGGATCTGGCCGAGGTCTTCCCGGACTGGGATCTGGTCATTCTGGGAGAAGGATCCGAGCGCGAGCGACTTGAGCAGCAGGTAGAGGCTGCGGGTCTGGCTGACCGCATCAGCATGCCCGGACGCGTTGGCAATATGCAGCAATGGTATGGCGCTTGTGATATCTATGTGCTGAGTTCGCGGGTGGAAGGCCTGTCCAACAGCCTGTTGGAAGCCATGGCCTGCGGCATGCCCAGCGTTGCGTTCGATTGTGAAACCGGGCCTCGCGAAATTATTCGCCCGGATATTGATGGTCTGCTGGTGACGCCGGTGGAGGATCCGCAGGCGCTGGCGGCGGCGCTGTCCGGCCTGATGCATGACAGACAGTTGCGCAAAACGCTGGCCAGTCGCGCGGTTGACGTGCGTGACCGCTTTTCCATGCGCCGGATTCTGTCACTGTGGCAACGGGTTTTCGATGATATACATCACGATAAAAAGGAATAGGCAAGGCTTATGTGCGGGATTGTCGGGCTGGTAGGACGCTTTGAACACAAGGAAACGCTGCTGGCGGACAGCTGCAGCCGTATTGCCCATCGCGGACCGGACAGTAACGGATTCTGGGAAGACAACACCAGCCCCGTGGCGTTTGGTCATGTCCGCCTGGCAATTCAGGACCTGTCCGAGCAGGGACATCAGCCCATGGCCAGTGCCGATCAGCGCTTTATGCTGGTCTTCAATGGCGAGATTTACAACCATCCGCAAATGCGCGAAGCGCTGGTGCAGGATGGCTATAGCCATGCATGGCGTGGTCATTCAGATACCGAGACCATACTTGCCGGTCTGATGATCTGGGGTGTGGAAGAGACGCTCAAACGGATGGTGGGCATGTTTGCCATCGCGGTCTGGGATCGTCAGAGCCGCAGCCTGGTGCTGGCGCGAGACCGTTTCGGCGAGAAACCGCTATATTACGGCTATGCGTCACAGGGCCTGATGTTTGCGTCAGAACTCAAAGCGCTCATGTCGCTGCCTGGATTTGATCAGCAACTGGACCGCGATGCGATCGCCTTGTTCCTGCGTCACAACTACATTCCCGCGCCCTACAGCGTCTTTTCCGGCGTTCGCAAGCTGCTGCCGGGTCACTGGCTGCGCCTGTCTCTTCAGGATATCGAAAACCGCAACTGGCCGCAGTCACAGGCATACTGGTCGGCGCTGGAGGTGGCACGACATCAGCCGCGTCAGCAATTTGCCAGTGACGATGAGGCCGTTGATGCGCTCGATCAGGTGTTGCGGCAGTCAATCCGCGGTCAGTTGCTCTCAGATGTGCCATTGGGCGCGTTCCTGTCCGGCGGGATTGATTCATCACTGATTGCCAGTCTGACGCGTGAAGAAACCGCAGGCGTACTCAAGACCTTTTCGATTGGTTTTACCGAACCTGAATACAATGAAGCCGAATATGCAGCCGAGGTGGCGCGTCACCTGGGCACCGATCACACCGAGCTTTATGTCAGTGCGCAGGACAGTCTGGATCTGATTCCCTCGCTGCCGCGGATGTATGACGAACCCTTTGCCGATTCGTCGCAGATTCCAACGGCCCTGGTGATGCGCATGGCGCGGCAGGAAGTCACGGTGGCACTCTCGGGCGATGCGGGCGATGAGCTTTTTGGCGGTTATTCGCGATATCAGCGGGTGCGCGAATGGTGGCGCAAGCGTGAGCGTGTGCCGGCCGGACTGACAGCGCCATTGCGTGGCGGTGCGCGCCTGGCAGGCACTCTGCTGTCGGGCCCGCGCGCGGAAAAATTTGACAAGCTGCAGCAGGTGCTGGGCGCGCAGAATATGGTGGCGTTCTATCGCCAGTTTGTGTCTTACTGGCAGGATCCGACAGAGATTCTGAAGGGTGCGACAGAACCTCCTACCGCGTTCGCTGAAGCGCCACTGGACAGTCTGCTCGATACCATGATGGCCATCGATACGGTTTCGTATCTGCCCGATGATATTCTGGTCAAGGTGGATCGTGCCGCCATGGCGGTCTCGCTGGAGACCCGGGTGCCGCTGCTTGATCACCGTGTTTACGAATTTGCCTGGAGTCTGGACGAGAAGTACAAGCTGCGTGGCAATAACAGCAAATGGATACTTAAACAGCTGCTGTATCGCCATGTGCCTGCGGCGATGCTGGACCGGCCCAAGAAGGGGTTTTCCGTACCCATGGGTCAGTGGCTCAGGGGACCACTGCGCGAATGGGGTGAACAGTTGCTGGCTGTACCTCGTCTGCAGTCCCAGAATCTGCTGGACGCACAACGCGTCAGTGAAATCTGGCAACAGCATCAGCGCGGACAGGCTGACAACAGCGCCCGCTTGTGGGGTATTCTGATGCTTCAGGCATGGCTGGATGAATACGGAATCAAACCATGAATATCCCTGTCTGCAATATGAAGGAGTAGTTTGTGCGAATTCTGTTACTTGTCAGTTCCATGAATGCCGGCGGTGCCGAGCGCGTCGCCGCCTCACTGGCCAACGCCTGGGTGAAGCAGGGTAACGATGTCTGCCTGATGCCAACCTATTCCCGGGGAACCGGACAGTCGTTTTATCCGCTGGATCCGGGGGTACGCCAGAGCTGGGTCTCACGGCACCTTAGCGGTCCGGGGATGTTCCGGACGCTGGCCAAGCCGCTGGTATTGCGTCGGCTGATTCAGGAAGAAGCGCCCGATGTGATCGTGTCATTTCTTACCAATGTCAACGTGATGGTGCTGGCAGCCACCAAGGGCATGGACATTCCTGTCATTGTGTGCGAAAGAACCAACCCCGCTGCAAGCAAGAATGTGAGTTCGGTATTGGCAAGGGCGCGTCAGATTCTGTATCCCGAAGCGGATGCCGTGATGCTGCAGACACAGCAGGCTGCCGAGGTGTTTGGCCGCGTTGTGCCTGGCCTCAAGCATGTTGCAGTGATTCCGAATCCCCTGCCACCTGCGCTGGAGTCGGCAGCCAAAGCGGCTGATGGCACGGGCAGGGTAACGTATGTGTCTTCAAGAACGGCGGCGAATCCGGCTGCGGGCGCGGATGCGCAGACAGGATCCGGCTCCACGGCGGAAACGGCGTCAAAAACGGATACGAGACCTCAATCAGACACGGGGGCGAGCGACGCAGGCACGAGTGCATCGGAAGACAATCGTCGCAAACTGCTTTGCGCCATGGGGCGTTTTGTGGCGACCAAACGTTTTGAAATGCTGATTGATGTCTTCAGTCGTCTCGCACCCGAGGTACCCGACTGGGATCTGACGATCTGGGGTGACGGTCCCTTGCGCAGTCTGCTACAGGAAAAAGTGCGCAAGCTGGGTCTGGAAGACCGGATTCATTTGCCCGGCAAAACCGATGATCCCTGGGACGAATTGAGTCGTGCCGATGCCTTTGTGATGACTTCCGAAGTGGAAGGATTCCCCAATGTGCTGCTGGAATCCATGGCGCTGGGTCTGCCTTGCGTCACCATGGATTGTCCCAGTGGCCCTGCTGAGTTGTCCCGTGACGGGCGCGACGCCATCCTGGTGGGACTGACGGATGAATCCGGTTTGCAGGAAGCGTTACACCAGGTTATGACAGATGAAATTTTAAGGCGCGAGCTCGGTCATCGTGCGACCGTTTCGGTGCGTGATCGCTATAGTCTGGACGCAGTGCTGGAACAGTGGCAGTTCCTGTTCGATTCCGTCCTGGGCAATTCCCCAGCGACATCGGCGACATCTGCGGCGCCGCCGGAGCAGCGATAATGGCGGAAGCGGAGCAAGCGAACGTGACGCTGCATGTGGTGCATGTCATCAGCGGCCTGGGGCAGGGTGGTGCCGAAGCCGTGCTTAACCGTCTGCTGATGGCGCCCGCTCATGGCATTCGTCATACGCTGGTGAGTTTCACCGACGACGGCCTGTATGGAGCCGGCCTGCGCGATGCAGGTATCAACGTTATTACACTTGACATGAAGCCTGGCAAAATCACGCCGGCCGATTTCATGGCATTGCGCCGTACGCTTATTTCTCTCAAGCCCGATATTGTGCAGACCTGGATGTATCACGCAGATGCCATCGGCGGGCTGGCCGCAAGAATGGCGGGCTTGCGGCATATCGCCTGGGGTATTCGCAATTCCGGCGAGAATCTGAAAAGCAGCAGCAAATCGGCCTGGCTGCTGGCGCGCTTTTCGGGACTGGTTTCGGGCTGGCTGCCGCAGACCATTGTCTGCTGCGCCGAGGGCGCCCGTGCCCGCCATGTGCAATGGGGCTACGACGCTAACAAAATGGTCGTCATCCAGAATGGCTACGATCTGACACGCTGGCAGCCCAATCCTCAGGCGCGTGCGCGTTTTCGCCAGGAATGGCAAATCGATGCCGACGAACCCGTGATCGGTTTTGTGGCACGCTGGAATCCGCTGAAAGACCATCGCAGTCTGATCCGCGCACTTGCCGAATGCAAAAAGCAGGGATTGATGTTGCGATGTGTCCTGGTTGGCAAAGGGCTGGAAACCAGCAATACCGAACTGATGACTTTGCTGCGCGATGCCGATGTGGCGGATCAGGTAATCCTTTTGGGCATGCGTGATGATGTGCCTGAACTCATGAATGCGCTGGATGTGCATGTGCTCTCAAGCCTGGCCGAAGGGTTTCCCAATGTGGTTGCCGAAGCCATGGCCTGCGGTGTACCTGGTGTTGTCACCGATGTGGGCGATGCGGCACTGATTGTGGGCGATACGGGCTGGGTGGTGCCGCCCCAGGATCCGCAGGCGCTGGCGGGTGGCATTATTCAGGCGTTTGCCGATATCCGGCAGCAGGGTCGTGACGTGATTGCTGAGCGCGCCCGCGCCCGAGTACTGAAAGAATTCAGTCTGCCGAAAATGGTAGAACGCTACGAGGCAACCTGGCGTGCCATGCTTGACGATGGCCGCATACAAACAGATCGCACAAAAGCCGAGAGCGTTAATGCAGACAGCGCTACTGCAGATCATACAAAAGCAGATCGACCAGAGGCAGATCGAACGACATCAGATCGCGCAAATTAAAGAGGCCGAATCATGACAAAACCGCATTCTTCCCGTTCCCTCATGTTCGTGGTCAACAATCCAGCCTTCTTTTTGTCGCACCGGCTGCCGATTGCACTTGCGGCAAAAGAGCAGGGGTATGACGTGAGCGTCGCGACCATGGATGGACCCGCCGTGGAGGCGATCAAGGCCCAGGGCCTGACGCACTACGTGCTGCCAATGTCGCGCAGCGGCATGAATCCGCTGGCCGAACTCAAGACCCTATACGCCATCTATCGGCTGTTCAAGATCGTGGAGCCTGATGTGGTGCATCTGGTGACCATCAAGCCCGTGCTCTATGGCGGCATTGCGGCAAGACTGGCTGGTGTCAGGGGCGTGGTTTCAGCCATTTCCGGGCTGGGATTTATCTTTACGCGTGAACACAAGGGTACGGACTGGGTGCGTCTGGTGACCGAGCAGCTCTATCGATTTGCGCTGGGGCATCGCAACAGTCGAGTGATTTTTCAGAACCGTAATGACCGGGATATTCTGGGCCGGATTGGTGCGGTTCGGGATGAACAGGTGGTGATGATTCGTGGATCAGGCGTTGACCTGGACCATTATGCAGCAAAGCCTGAACCGGCGCTGCCGATCAAAGTGATTTTTGTGGCGCGCCTGCTGAAGGATAAGGGTGTAGAGGAATATGTTGAAGCGGCAAGGATGTCCCAACGCGATGGCAGGCCTTATCAATGGATCGTGGTAGGCAACCCCGATCCTGGTAACCCCGCCTCCGTGACTGAACAGGAAGCCGAGAGCTGGCGCGATACGGTGCAGTGGCTGGGCGAGCGCAGTGATATTGCCGAGCTGTATGCTGATTCACATATTGTGGTGCTGCCTTCCTATCGGGAAGGCCTGCCCAAATCACTGGTGGAAGCCGCGGCCTGCGGACGCGCTGTGGTGACAACCGATGTGCCCGGATGCCGCGATGCTATTGAAGCCGAACAGACGGGCGTGCTGGTCCCGGTCAGGGATGCGAAGGCTTTGTACGATGCCGTTTGTGATCTGGCTGAAAATTCCGAGAAACGTCAGCAAATGGGCTGCGCAGGCCGCGAGCTCGCGCTGGAGGCCTTTGATATTCGCAAGGTGGTGCAGACCCACCTGGATATTTATCAATCGCTGCTGAAATAGCAAAACGGATTCAGAGAGCCAGCGGCCCGTCTCGGTTTCATCCGCTGATATGCGCGACTAACGGGAGGAAATGGCAACAGGCGAGTCATCGAAAAGGCCGCGAGCAGACCGGCGCTCGCTTGTTGCAGCGAGTCGCTCTGCTCACGTCTATTAATGTCAGTGCCGCAGTCAGTCAGAACGGCAGTTTCGCCGTTGGCGCAAACTCACTGAACACGTCTTTGAATTCGCCACGAATACGGTCGATGGCCTCCTGAGAATCGCCTTCAAAGCGCAGGACCACCACAGGCGTGGTATTGGAGGCGCGCGCCAGACCGAAACCGTCTTCATATTCGGCACGCACACCATCAATGGTCACAATGCGCGAGGCGCCCGGGAATGTGGCTTTTTCCTGCAAGGTCTTGATCAGTGCGAACTGCTGACCTTCATCCATTTCCAGTTTGAGTTCCGGTGTGGAAATGCCTTCGGGCAGGGCATCCAGCACGGCTGTCGGGTCATCTGCGCGCGACAGAATTTCCAGCAGGCGTGCGCCTGTGTACAGACCGTCATCAAAACCGTACCAGCGTTCCTTGAAGAAAATATGACCGCTCATCTCGCCGGCCAGGGGCGCGCCTGTTTCGGCCAGTTTCGCCTTGATCAGCGAATGGCCGGTACGCCACATCAAGGGCTTGCCGCCGGCTTCCTGAACAGATGTTGTCACATGACGGCTGCATTTGACGTCATAGATAATGGTGGCACCCGGCTCGCGCGAAAGAATGTCGCGTGCAAACAGAATCAGCTGGCGATCGGGCCAGATGATGCTGCCACTGCGGGTGACCACACCCAGGCGGTCGCCGTCGCCATCAAAGGCCAGGCCGATTTCCACATCACTATCCTGCAACGTGCGCTGCAGATCTTCCAGATTATGCGGATCGGCAGGATCCGGGTGGTGATTGGGGAACGCGCCGTCCACCTCGCAGAACAGTTCAGTGACATCGCAACCCAATGCACGGAATAACTTTGCCGCAGCGATGCCGGCTACGCCATTGCCGCAGTCGACCGCAATTTTCATGGGACGGGCAAGTTTGACGTCCGACACAATGCGGTCGATATAGGTCTGCACAATGTCCTGTTTATGAATGCGGCCTTTTTCGGCAGCCACAGGTTCAGTCTGCAGCGCCTGCATTTCTTCCCGCAACGCCAATACATCGTCGCCATACAGGGCCTTGCCGTCGACCATCATTTTGAAACCGTTGTATTGCGGTGGATTATGACTGCCCGTGATGGCAACGGCGGTGCCGATTTTTTCCGAATAGGATTTGAAATACACCAGCGGTGTGGGCACCATGCCGATGTCAACGGTATCCACGCCTTCGTCCACGATTCCTTTTTGCAGTGCTTCAGACAATTCCGGACTGGACAGGCGACCGTCGTATCCGACCACGACGCGGTCAGCGCCGGCCGAACGGGTCCGACGAGCCAGGGCACGCCCGAGCAGATACGCGAAGGACGCGTTCAGCTGTTCGGGAACGGTACCACGAATGTCATAGGCCTTGAAAACGGTTTCGGGAAGAACAAGGGTCATTGGCTATCCTGTGAGGGAGAATTGTCGCGGCTACGCGTCTGGCAGGGCCGGGCAACAACGGGAAATTTCGGTAGAATGAGGACTGTATTATACGTCTGTTGCCAGCGCATATCGGAACGACCTCTTCGAACGACCGATTGTGGCAGCATGGCATCCGGAACAGGGCAAATAAATATGACAATCTTGGCAGCATTGCAGAAAATCGTGGGCACAGAACACGTGCTCACAGAAGAAGCGGCACAACCTTTCCTGACCGACTGGCGTGGTCGCTACACCGGGAATGCGCTGGCGGTTGTGCGGCCAGGCAGCGCCGAAGACATTGCGCAGATTGTCAGGATGTGCATCGAACATCAGGTTCCCATGGTTCCCCAGGGCGGCAATACGGGACTTTGTGGTGGTGCCACGCCCGACGAGCAGGGCAACAGCATTGTGATTTCACTCAAGCGCCTGAATCGTGTACTGGAAGTCGATACCAATGATGACACCATAACCGTTCAGGCAGGTTGTACCCTGAAAGAGGTGCAGGAAGCTGCCGCTGCGGCAGACCGCCTGTTCCCGCTGAGTCTGGCCGCAGAGGGCAGCTGTACGATTGGCGGTAATCTGGCAACCAATGCCGGCGGCACCCAGGTGCTTCGTTACGGCAATACCCGTGATCTCACCCTGGGTCTGGAGGTTGTGACGGCCGATGGGGATATCTGGCACGGCCTGCGTGGCCTGCGCAAGGACAACACCGGATACGACCTGCGTGACCTGTATATTGGCAGCGAAGGGACGCTGGGTTTCATTACGGCAGCCACGCTCAAGCTATATCCGCAGCCTGTGGCGCGCTGCACGGCCATGCTGGCGTTCAGTGATATGCCATCGGCCGTGCGCATGCTCTCCCGGGCACGCAAGGGCTTTGGCGCCGCGCTGACGGGTTTTGAACTTATCTCCCATTACTGCCTGGACGCGGTCACCCGCCAGTTCGAACAGCAGAAATGGCCGTTTGAAGAATCGACCCGTGAATGCCCCTGGTTTGCCCTGCTGGAAATTTCCGACAGCGAGAGTGCAGAACATGGCCGCGAACGTTTTGAAGCGATCGTGGGGGAAGCCATTGAATCGGGCGATGTGGTGGATGCCGTGATTGCCGCGTCTATTGCGCAGAGCAATGAACTGTGGCATTTGCGCGAAAGCATTCCGCTTGCGGAAAAACAAATGGGCAAGAACATCAAGCATGATGTTTCCATTCCCGTTTCCCGCATGACCGATTTTGTTGAACAGACCAATGCTCAGCTGCAGAAGGCGTTCCCTGGTGTACGCCATATTGTTTTCGGGCATCTGGGCGATGGCAATCTGCATTACAACGTGGCCGCGCCAAAAGGGTCTGACGAAGCCGCCTTTCTCACTTTGCAGCCGAAGGTGTACACCCTGGTCCATGACAGCGTGCATGCGTTTGGCGGCTCCATCAGTGCAGAGCATGGCGTGGGGCAGTTGAAAAAGGACCTGCTGCCGCGCTACAAATCAGAGGTAGAGCTGGCCCTCATGCGCAAAATCAAACGGGCGCTGGATCCGCATATCCTGATGAATCCCGGCAAGGTCATCAATAGCGCTGACATTTAGGGCAGAAATAGGTCGCGCGCTGACCCTGGATGATTTTGCGGATGGCCGTGCCACATTGACGGCAGGGTTCATTTTCCCGGTCGTAGACGGCAGCATGGATCGCAAAATAGGCGCCCGGCTCACCCTGGGTTCCTGTGTAATTGCGCAAGGTGCTGCCACCGGAATCCAGGGCTTTGTTCAGGGTATCCAGGATAGACCCATGCAGCCTTGTGGCCCGGGCCAGCGAAATTCGATTGGCGGGCGTGCGCGGATGAATGCGTGCCGCGAACAGGCTTTCCGAAGCATAAATATTACCCACCCCAACCACGATCTGCCCGCCCAGCAGCGCCTGCTTGACGGCGACACTGCGGTTCTGCAGGCCGGCGTAGAGCAGGGCAGGAGTGAAGGCGGGATCGAAAGGTTCAATGCCCAGGCTCTGCAGCAGCGGATGCGCCGCTATGGGTCCGGCGTTGTCCGGGTGCCACAACACGGCGCCAAAGCGGCGGGGGTCATTCAGCCGGACCGTAGCGCCTTCAAAGCACCATTCCACGTGGTCATGCTTGCGCAGGAAAGCCCCCTCTTCGACATGGCGCAGCGACCCTGACATGCCCAGATGAACCAGCAGCGTGCCGTGTTCGAAGCGCAACAGCAGATATTTGCCCCGGCGCTCACACGCCAGCAGCTGTCTGCCCTGCAGCAGGGTATTGAGATCTGGCGGAACCGGCCAGCGCATGCGGGCTTCATGAACGTGTACCGCAAGCAGCCGCTTGCCGGTAATGATCATATTCAGACCCCTGCGGGTGGTTTCGACTTCGGGTAGTTCGGGCATAGGAAGCGGGCATATAACCGGCTCGCAACCCGGTGTGGTGCCGCCGATAAAATGCTTATATTTTAAGGATTTATTAATAATAACTAAGGAGTGATGATAACATTTGTTTTTTGTTATCCGTCATTGCCCCATCTGCCTGTGATTCCGATGAAAAGCGTTATTCGCGCCGCAGTGCTTGTTGCTCCGCTACTGTGGACTGCCGCTGCGCATGCCCAGTTCGACCAGCCGGTGGATCGGCGTGCCATGCTGGATTTTGTGCCAAACGAAAAGGCCCGGCCCGTTGTTCTGGTAGACCACACCGAAGCGGACGATATCTATCGTCTGATGGTCATGGAAATCGCGGCCCAGGACGGCAAAATCGATCTTGCCGCGCAAACGGCCATGGAACTGGCAGAGGACAAAAAAATCCCGCGCCTGGCCAAGCGAGCCATGCATCTTTATCTTGCCGCGTCCCAGCCTCGCGAAGCCACCAAGGCTGCCCGCCTCTGGAGTCAGCTTGCGCCGGGTGATGAAGAAGCCGCGGCCGCTACTCTGGCACTGTCTGCCAGTAACGGCGATATCACAGGCATTGTGAAGGCCCTGCGGGAACGTATTGCAAAGGCGGGGAACAAGGATCGCGCACTCTACCAGGCTGCCGCTGTGGTGGCCCGTATGAAGGATAAAAAAGAAGCGTTGCGCGTCTTCACCGAGGTCATCCACAACAATGGCGACAAGCTGGCAGTGGCGCATTTGCTGCTTGCAGACCTGGCCGGTCAGGCGGGTAACCGTGCCCTGGCCTGGGAGGCGGCGCATCGTTCCCTGATGCTGGATCCAAATTCCGATGCGGCGGCCGAGCGTGTGCTGCAATACGGTGTCAGGATCAATCACGACCAGGCCATGTCCCTGGCGCGAAATTTCATCGAGAAACACCCGAATATCCGGCGCGTGCGTCTTCTTTATATCAGTCAGCTGGTCGAAGACCGCAAATTCGAGACGGCACTGAGTGATCTGAAGCAAATGCGCGCCAGCTTCCCGGAAGATTTTGATCTGCTCTATCTGGAAGCCCAGGTCAATTACCAGGCAAAACGCTATAAGACCGCAAGGGCCCGGCTGGATGAGTTTCTGCAGGTGCAGGATCAAAGGCGCGACGCCTTGTCCGATGCCGAAACCGATGCCCAGGGTCAGTCCACGGATGCGCGCCTGCTGTACGCCCAGATTGAAGAGGACCAGGGGCATTATCGCGAGGCCATCGCCCAGCTTGAAAAAATCGATGAGTCCGTGGCCATTCCGCAGATCCGCATGAAGCAGGCTGCGCTATATGGCAAGCTTGGAAACCTGAACAAGGCGCTGAGCCTGCTCGAAGGCATCCGCACAGAAACCAAGGATGACAAAATCATTGTTGAGCTGTCTGCCTCGCAGGTGCTGGCGGCTGCCGGTCGCACAGATCGGGCCATTGCCCGTCTGGTAAAGGCCGACAAGGCCTTGCCGGACAGCCCGGCCATCAAATATGATCTGGCCATGCTTTATGAACGGCAGGGCAATATTCCTGAAATGGAAACCCTGCTGCGTCGGGTCATGGTGCTGAAACCGGACTCGCCGGATGCCTACAATGCCCTCGGTTATGTCTTTGCCGATCAGAACATCAACCTGGATCAGGCCCAGATCCTGCTGGACAAGGCTGTTCAGCTGGCGCCGGGTAATCCTTTTATCCTGGACAGCATGGGCTGGCTGCAGTTCCGGCTGGGCAACGTGGCACTGGCCGCCCAGTATCTGGAAAATGCCTTCGAATTGTCGCCTCAGGCCGATATCGCAGCCCACCTGGCTGAAATCTTCTGGACCAATGGCGACAAAAAGCGCGCGCGTGCGCTGCTGAAGGAAGGCTGGAAACTGGACAAGACCAACCCGACGCTCAAAGATACCCTCAAACGACTGGGAGTTCGTCTTAAATGAATGTTTTTTCTGTACCACGCTTTGGTCGACTTGCCGCAAGCTGTCTGGTGGCAGCCACGCTGGCTGCGTGTTCTACCGTCCCAACCGCCCCCAGGGTGCCGGCAACGGCTTCTGCCGATGGCACTTTCGAGCGCGCTGGCCGCTTCGCCCTGAATGTGTATGACAAAAGCACCGAGCGCAACCGCGACTCAGTTCAGGGCGGCTTCACCTGGCTGGATACCGGTTCTGTCCTTACTCTGGATCTGACCAATCCGCTGGGCTCCACACTGGCCCGCGTGGTGGTATCTGATAATCAGGCCGTATTGACGCGTTCCAATGGAAAGCGGACAGTTGCGGCGGATCCTGATGCCCTGGTGGCCGAGGTCCTGGGCAGCGCCATTCCTGTCAGTGGCATGCGTCATTGGCTCAAAGGACAGCGCAATGGTCAGGATGGCGCAGCAGCAGGGGCAAATACTGCGAAAAACAGCGAATTTGATGAGTCCGGCTGGCATGTGACGATGTCGAGCTTCGACAGCAAGGGCCCGACACGACTGAATTTCGAGCGCACGGTGTCCAATGATCGGGTAACCGTCAGAGTGGTGACCGAGAGCGAATGAACTCGCTGAATGATGTCCCGGCGCCTGCCAAGCTGAACCTGTTTCTACACGTGACCGGCAGGCGTGCTGATGGTCTGCACCTGCTGCAAACCGTTTTTACCTTCATTGACCTGGCTGACCGGCTGGATTTCACGCTGCGTGATGACGGGCGGATTGTGCGAGAGTCCGACGTACCTGGCGTACCTCATGACAGCGATCTGATTGTGCGCGCAGCGCGTTTATTGCAGCAGCACGCCGGCCCGCAGTCAGATGCCGGGGCAGGGGTCTCGATCCAGGTCGACAAGCATATTCCTGCAGGCGGGGGACTGGGCGGCGGCTCCAGTGACGCTGCCAGCACCCTGGTGGCGCTAAATCGCCTGTGGAATTGCGGTTTTTCCCGTGCGCAGCTGCAGGAACTGGGCCTTTCTCTGGGGGCCGATGTGCCGGTTTTTATCTTCGGTGAGTCGGCGTTTGCAGAAGGCATAGGTGAGGCATTGCAGCCCTGTGCTGTACCTCCGAGGACCTATGTGCTTTTTGTCCCTTCTGTGAGTGTCGCAACTGCAACAGTATTTGCTTCACCCGATTTGACAAGAGACACAAAATCCATCATAATGCACGACTTTGCTGGACACGATATTCATCAGTTTGGCAAAAACGATCTGCAGGCAGCAGCATGTGCCCACTTCAAACCGCTTTCGCTTATTGTTGGCTGGCTTGAGTCCCTGGGTATTGCGGCCAGAATGACCGGATCCGGCGCGTGTTTTTTTGCGGCGTTTTCCTCGTCAGAGCAGGCAAAGGCCTGTGTTGATCGTGTAGAATCTGCGTTCACCTCTCATCCAGAGGCACGCCAGTGGTTAAAACAGGTCGTTATCTGTCACGGCATCAGCCGGCATCCACTGTATAATTGGATATAGAATTTGGGGCGTCGCCAAGCTGGTTAAGGCACTGGATTTTGATTCCAGCATGCGAAGGTTCGAATCCTTCCGCCCCAGCC